>JBLIEI010000001.1:0-144134 GCA_047633055.1 Halieaceae bacterium
GAACTGATTACTCGCAAAGATGCGTATGTATTGCTGTTCCTCGGTTACTTTACCTGTGTCACCGGGTTCTTGTTCAGTCAGGGTTTACCGATTGTTCTTTACTCCGTATTGAATATAGTCCTTGTCACTACCGCCCTGGTGGCGCTGCACCAGCCTGGTGAACACCAATTTAACCGGCGTCCATTAAAGCGGGCCAGCCTGATGCTGGCGCAGGCCTTCCCGCTGATGGTTGTGCTGTTTTTTCTGTTTCCACGGATTGGCCCGCTGTGGACGGTGCCGGTCAAGAGCCATAGCGCGAAAACGGGGGTTAGCGATTTTCTGAAGCCTGGTGATATTTCCAGCCTTAGCCAATCTACCGAGGTCGCTTTTCGAGTTAGCTTTGACGGCGACATTCCAAGGCAGTCCGATTTGTACTGGCGTGGTCTGGTGATGAGTAAATTGGAGGACGGGGCGTGGCAGACGCTTCCCTATTACGACCAGCCTGCCAGTGAGCGCAGTCCTATCCCGGTCGAGAGAGTGGGAGAACCGCTTCGCTACGATATTCTTATGGAACCCACACAGCAGCGCTGGTTGTATGGCATACGCTACGCGAGGTCCAGCGATGGCGGAGTCATGGAGACTCGTGATTACAGACTCTTTACCCTGGTGCAGCTGGAGGACGAGTATCGCTATGAGGTAGAGAGCTGGCCAACCGCACTACTGGAAACAGAACTATCCAGTTGGCGGCGGGACACAGAGTTGATCCTGCCCGAAGAAGGCGATCCGCTGACCCGTGAGCTTGCCCGACAACTGCGCAATGGCGTTGACAGCGATTGGGACTATGTAAATATGGTGCTGAGTTATTTTCGCGAGCAGCCTTTCGTTTATACCCTGCAGCCACCCTTGCTGGGTGAGAACCCGATGGATCAGTTCCTGCTGCAAACGCGTCGGGGATTTTGTGAGCACTATGCCTACGCTTTTGTGATGATGATGCGAGCGGCGGGGGTACCTGCAAGAATTGTTGCTGGCTACTTGGGCGGTGAGGTCAACCCGGTGAACGGCACTGTTATTGTGCATCAATTCGATGCTCATGCCTGGGCCGAAGTCTGGATAGCGAGCCAGGGATGGGTGAGGGTGGACCCCACCTCCGCAGTTTCACCAGATCGCATTGAGTTCGGCTTGGAACAGGCGATGGCGGAGGAGGGGTCATTTCTGTCTTCTTCGCCGCTGTCCCCGCTGCGCTACCGCAATATAGAGTGGATCAATTCTATGCGACTGCGCTACGACGCGATCACCTATCAGTGGCAGGCCTGGGTAGTAGGGTTTAACGGCGATCAGCAGTTGAAACTGCTCAACGATGTCTTCGGTCAACTTACGGCAGCCAAGTTTGTATTGGTTGTTATCGGTACCTGGGTGCTGGTATTACTGCCGGTTGGCTTTTCCCTATTGCGCCGCAAGCGGATTCACCCGCTAGCGCCTCAGGATAAACTGTATCTCGAATTCTGCGACACAGTTGCGCACATGGGTGTCGCCCGTGATCCCGGGGAGGCCCCGGGGGATTACGCGCGTCGAGCGTCACAGAAGTTGCCTCTTCTGGCTGAGTCCGTGCAGGACATCAGCAAGCAGTATGATCAGCTGGCCTACGCCGGTGCAGCAACATTCTCTTCAGGGGACTTTGACTTATTCAAAAAGGCGGTCAAGCGGTTTAAATTACAGCGCTCACTGAAGACATAAAAAACCCCGCGAAAGCGGGGTTAAGAGGTAAAAAGAGCATTGGCCTCAAGCGCTGATTTGGGTGATCTCCACCGCAGCAATCCGCGCGCCTTCCTCCGCAGACTTCTGGAACTCTACGATTTGGTCGAAATTCATGTAGCGGTAAATTTCGTCCGACATTGCGTCTAGGTTCTTCGCGTATTCCATGTACTCAGCAGGCGTTGGCAGCTTGCCCAGTATCGCACCTACCGAAGCAAGCTCCGCAGAGCACAGGTAGACATTGGCGCCATCACCCAGGCGATTAGGGAAGTTACGCGTAGAGGTAGAAAGCACGGTCGAATTTGCCGCCACTCGCGCCTGGTTGCCCATGCACAAAGAACAGCCCGGCATCTCGGTGCGTGCACCGGCCTTGCCAAAGATGTTGTAGTAGCCTTCTTGCATCAACAAGTGCTCATCCATCCGCGTGGGTGGAACAATCCACATGCGGGTGGAAATCGTGCCCTTGTGCTGTTCCAGAAGCTTACCCGCGGCGCGGAAATGACCGATGTTGGTCATGCAGCTGCCGATAAAGACTTCGTCAACCTTATCTCCGGCGACCTGTGACAGCATGCGAGCGTCATCTGGATCATTGGGCGCGCAAACAATAGGCTCGGTGATTTCGGCCAAGTCGATTTCGATAACGGCGGCGTATTCAGCGTCTGCATCGGCTTTCAGCAACTGTGGATCCGCCAGCCATTCCTCCATCTTGCGGGCACGACGCTCCAGTGTTCGAGAATCGCCGTAACCCTCGGCAATCATCGAGCGCAGCAGAACCACATTGGACCGCAGGTACTCGGCTACTGTGTCTTCGTTCAGGTCGATAGTACAGCCGGCAGCTGAGCGTTCCGCTGACGCGTCGGAAAGTTCAAAAGCCTGCTCCAGAGTTAAGTCGGGTAGCCCTTCAATTTCCAGAACACGGCCAGAGAAAATATTCTTCTTGCCCCTTTTCTCAACCGTCAATAAACCTTGCTGAATTCCATAATAGGGGATTGCGTGCACCAGATCGCGCAGGGTTATTCCAGGCTGCATCTCGCCTTTAAAGCGCACCAGTACTGACTCCGGCATATCCAAAGGCATGACACCGGTGGCAGCAGCAAAAGCTACCAGACCGGACCCGGCGGGAAACGAGATGCCCATGGGAAAACGGGTGTGCGAATCACCGCCGGTGCCCACCGTGTCGGGTAGCAGCATACGGTTCAACCAGGAGTGGATGATGCCGTCTCCGGGGCGCAGGGAAACCCCGCCTCGGGTCATAATGAAATCCGGCAGCGAGTGCTGGGTGTCAATATCTATGGGTTTGGGATAGGCCGCGGTGTGACAAAAAGACTGCATGGTCAGGTCGGCGGAGAATCCGAGGCAGGCGAGATCTTTTAGTTCGTCGCGGGTCATTGGCCCGGTGGTGTCCTGGGAGCCCACTGTGGTCATACGCGGTTCACAGTAAGTGCCGGCGCGGATACCGTCCGTACCGCAGGCACGGCCCACCATTTTTTGCGCCAGGGTGAATCCTTTGCCACTGTCGTGGGGCGTAGCCGGAGTGCGGAATTGATCGGGAGCACCGAGACCGAGGGCCTCTCGCGCACGCGTGGTCAGGCCGCGTCCGATAATAAGGTTGATCCGTCCGCCAGCGCGAACTTCATCAAGCAGTACGTCGGACTTGAGTTCGAACTCGCTTATTACTTCGCCCGATTCAGACAAAATTTTGCCGTCGTAGGGGCGGATTTCGATCACGTCGCCCATGCCCAGGTCATCTACCGGTGCTTCAAAGACAAGCGCCCCGGCGTCTTCCATCGTGTTGTAAAAAATTGGCGCGACCTTATTGCCGATGCAAATGCCTCCACCTCTTTTATTGGGAACGCCGGCGATATCATCACCAAAAAACCACAACACAGAGTTGGCTGCAGACTTCCGAGAAGATCCGGTACCGACTACGTCGCCTACAAAGGCAACCGGTAGACCCTGGTCCTGAAGATCTGTCACTTGCTTCATCGGACCTGTTACGCCGTGCTCTTCTGGCGTCAAGCCGTCCCGGGTCATTTTATACATGGCTAAAGCATGCAGCGGAATGTCAGGGCGCGACCAGGCGTCTGGAGCAGGAGAGAGGTCGTCGGTATTAGTTTCGCCAGTCACCTTGAAGACCGCCACTTTGATGGACTCCGGCACTGCGTTGCGGTTAGTGAACCATTCGGCATCTGCCCATGACTGCATCACGTCTTTAGCATTGGCGTTGCCTTGCTCTGCGAGTTCAGCAACGTCATGGAACGCTTCAAACATCAGCAGGGTGTGCTTCAATTCTGCGCCGGCACGCTCGCCAAGCTCACTGTCTGGCAGTAGGGCAACCAGCGTTTCGATATTGTAACCGCCGTGCATATTGCCCAACAGTTCTATGGCTTTCGGGCGGTCTACCAGGGGGCAGGTGGAATCGCCTCTGGCGATGGCTGAGAGAAACACCGCTTTGACGTAGGCGGCTTCGTCAACACCGGGCGGTACACGGGTGCTGATAAGGTCCAACAGAAATTCTTCTTCGCCTGTGGGCGGTTCGTTTAATAATTCGATCAGGCCGGCAGTTTGCTCGGCGTTGAGGGGTTTCGGGGGTATATTCTGGCTGGCGCGTTCTGCCACGTGTTCGCGATAAGCTTCAAGCACGTCGAGTTCCTCTTGTTGACTGGTTCGTCCTGAGCCGAATGCGCAGGGCGATTGGGGGTCACTATTCATCGGCCGGGAAGTATAGCTCAGCTGTAGAATAAGATAAATAAATCAACCGCTTATATCGTGCATTCATAAAGTTGATAACGTACACTGAAGGCGTCTCGTCGCATTTCTGTAAGTCCTGTTCTCTATGTTAGATCAAGCTGTAAAAACTCCCTGTATCGGTGTCTGCTCAACCGGCATCGGCGACACAGTGTGTCGTGGCTGCAAGCGTTTCGAGCACGAGGTGATTCACTGGAACAGTTATTCCGAGGCTCAAAAGCGGGCTGTTGATCAGCGCGTGTCAGGTTTTTTATCCCAGTGTGTGAGCAATAAGATACGGGTTACTGATGAGGCGCTGCTTCGGTGGCAGCTGGAGGTACAGCAGATAGCGTTTATTCATCATCACGACCAATTTTGCTGGGCTTATAGCTTGATAAAAGCCGGCGCCAGCCAGATTAAAACACCGAAGGAATACGGGTTTGAGGTCGACCTGGCTTTCAGGGGTATTTCCTTACTGGAACTGCGCGAAAAGATCGATACTGAGTTTTTCACTCTGTCACAGGCGCACTATGACCGCTATATGCGTACCGCAGACCTTTTTGCGGCTACGGTCGACTCATGAGCAGCACTGATATCAGCCACATTCACGAATTTTTGCACTGCCAAACACCGGCTGACTGGGTGCAGTGTGCTTTGGAAAACCAAACTCTTATGCTGATCGACCATGCAAACTGTGAGCATGCAGCCGGTCAATCAGCAATGACAGCGATGAAAAGGTACAGAGGTGGCATTCCCGGTATAGCCAACAGTGGCATGGCAGGCACCCGCAGTGGCTTTGGTGTGGACTACAGTCTGCTCACCCAGCTTTCGCGACTGGCGCGCGAGGAGCTGCGGCACTTTGAACAGGTGGTCGCGTTGATGCGTAAGCGCGATATTGATTATCAGCAGATCACGGCATCGCGCTACTCCGGTCGCTTGCGGGATGAAGTTCGAACCACTGAGCCCGGTCGGCTGGTAGACACTTTAATAGTGGGTGCAGTGATAGAAGCGCGGTCCTGTGAACGTTTTGCGGCGCTGGCTCCCGTCCTGGATGAGGAATTGTCCGACTTCTACGCTTCTTTATTAAAGTCGGAGTCCCGCCATTTCGCCGATTACCTGAACCTGGCGAAGGGCGTGGCAGGTTCGGCGGAGGTGGAAGATCGCCTGCAGAGTATATTGGCCGTCGAGAAGGTATTGATTGAATCAGGCGATACTGAGTTTCGCTTCCACAGTGGCGTACCAAAAACGTAATATTAACTTTATTTTAGCTATATAGACTATTGCTTTATATGGAAATTATTTAGATCTATTGCGTTATCTCTAATCTCGATGTACCAGCCTAATATATCCCAGTCCCCCAGTACCCAACGATATCCCTGCTCTACCTGATGAATAGCTGGCCGGTGAGTATGGCCGTGTATAAGCCTATCGACCTTGTGTTCAGTCATCACTCTGGTGACCTCCCGCTCGGTCACATCCATGATGTCCTCGGCTTTGTTACTGCCCGCATCTTTACTCATGGTGCGCAGCTGTATCGCCAGTTCACGCCGCTGATCCAGCGATTGCGTCATCATTTGGGCTTGCCAGGCAGGATCTCGGGCCATTTTTCGGAAGTTTTGGTACTCCTCGTCGTCCGTGCACAGGCTGTCCCCATGCATTAGCAGGGTTTGAGTGCCATACAGGTTGCATACGGTGGGGTCGGCAAGCAACTGAGCGCCTACACTCTCACAGAACGCGGCGCCCAGTAAAAAATCGCGATTGCCCTGCATGATAAATAGCTGTGGACCCGATTCCGAGAAATCATGGAGCAGGGCAGTGATTTGCTGCACCAAAGGGGTGTCGTCGTCATCCCCGACCCACGCTTCCACCAGATCGCCGAGTATATAAAGGGATTCGCAGTCCCGCGCATTCAGTAGGAACCGCTCGAACGCCTGTAAAGTAGCCGGGCGCGAGGTGTCTAAGTGTAGATCGGAAATAAACAGCGTGCGGGACATTCAGCAAGGCCGCCGCAAGATTTAGCTGTCGACAACCTCAACAGATTCGATGATCACTGGATCTTTGGGTACATCTTGATGGCCACCGCGGCTCGTGGTCGGTACAGCGCGGATCTTATCGAGCACTTCAGCGCCGTCGATTATTTTTCCAAATACGGTATAGCCCCAGCCCTGCATATTTTTACCGCTGTGGTTGAGGAAATCGTTGTCTTTGACGTTGATGAAAAATTGCGCGGTGGCGGAGTGAGGCTCCATAGTTCTGGCCATGGCAACGGTGCCAAAATCATTTCTGAGGCCATTGTCCGCCTCGTTCTCGATCGACTCGCCAGACTGCTTCTCGCTCATGTCAGTGTCGAAACCACCGCCCTGAATCATAAAGTTGTCGATCACCCGGTGAAAAATAGTACCGTCGTAATAACCTTCACCGGCATACTTGAGAAAGTTGTCGACTGTTTTGGGGGCTTTTTCGGCGTCCAATTCGAGTTTTAGTTCTCCGAAAGTCGTGCGGATAATAACCATGGTGATTCCTTGCGATGATTTTTTGTAAGGCAACCAATGATACGGCCTTTTGGGGCACAGGCAAATAAGAACGAAGCCAAAGTCCTGTCCAATTCCAGCTTATTCGACTAACCTTGCACTCCGCGCATTTAAAGCGACGGGTGCTTTAGTCATTATGTCACCTGTATAGCGCTGGTGTATGGGGTTTTGTCGCGTAACTGGCTACAATACGCGCCCATTTTAGTAGCGCAGACCCGATCACACCATGGACGACAAGCCAGCCAGTAATTTTCTCAGTACCCTCATCGCTGAAGATATCGACGCAGGTCGTGTCCAGCAGGTGGTCACTCGTTTCCCACCGGAGCCCAACGGTTATCTACACCTGGGCCATGCCAAGGCAATCAGCGTTAACTTTGGCTTGGCCGAAGCTTTTGGTGGTCGCTGTAACCTGCGCTTTGACGACACCAACCCCGCTAAGGAAAGTCAGGAGTACATCGACTCTATTCAGGAAGATGTTCGCTGGCTTGGGTACGAGTGGGATGGTGAAGTCAAATTTGCCTCGTCCTATTTTCAACAATTGTATGATTGGGCAATACACCTGGTAGAGCACGGTAACGCCTATGTCTGTGATTTGAGTGCCGATGAGGCGAGAGATTATCGCGGGTCCTTGACTGGACCGGGTCGTAATAGCCCTCATCGCGACCGCACGGTGGCAGAGAACCTTGAACTGCTTGAGGGGATGAAGCGCGGAGATTTCGACGAGGGTGCGAAAGTGTTGCGTGCCAAAATCGATATGGCTTCGCCTAATATGAATCTGCGTGACCCGATTATTTACCGGATCCGTAAAATCATCCACCATCAAACCGGCAATGATTGGGTTATATATCCAACCTACGATTTTGCCCATGGTCAAGAGGATGCACTGGAAGGCGTTACCCACTCTATTTGCACGCTGGAGTTCGAGGATCATCGACCTCTGTATGAATGGTTTCTGGCGAAGCTTCCGGTTAGTAATGCGCCGCGTCAGTTTGAATTTGGTCGACTGAACACCAGTTATACCGTGACCAGTAAGCGTAAACTGAAGTCGCTGATTGATGAGAAGGCGGTGGCGGGTTGGGATGATCCCCGTATGCCAACGATTTCAGGAATGCGCAGGCGTGGATTTACGCCTGCTGCAATCCGCAAATTTTGCGAGATGATGGGTACGACCCGTACCGGTGGTTTGGTGGATGTTGCCATGCTCGAGCACGCTATACGGGATGACCTGAATGAAAATGCGCCGCGGGCTATGTGCGTTTTGGACCCTATTAAGGTCACGTTGACAGACTATCCCGAGCAGGAAGGTGAGGACATTGTGGCGGCGGCGCATCCCAATCGGGAAGACATGGGCCAGCGAATCCTACCTTTTAGCCGTGAGATCTATATAGAGCGCGAAGACTTCCGGGAGGAAGCCAATAAGAAATACAAGCGCCTGGTGTTGGGCAAGCGCGTGCGCCTGCGCAATGCTTACATTATTGAAGCCGATGAGGCAGTCAAAGACGCTGAGGGCAATATCATTGAAATTCTGGCGCACACCATTTCTGGTTCATTAGGTGAGGACGCCCCTGATGGAATTAAGCCTAAAGGCGTAATTCATTGGGTATCGGCAGCGAAAGGTGTGCAGGCTACGGTGCGACTTTACGATCGTTTATTCAGCGTGGAAGAACCCGACAGGGCCGAGGGCGAACTTACCGATCAACTCAATCCGGATTCTCTTGCGGTGATAACTGGCGCCTGGATAGAGCCCGGATTGGCACTGGTAGAGCCCGAGCACAGGGTTCAATTTGAACGTCAGGGGTATTTCGTCGCTGACCGTTTGGATCATCAGCGCGGGGCGCCTGTATTCAATCGTACTATTGGACTGCGCGACACCTGGGGCCAGGGATAGAACAAGGGAAGCAAACTGCGATGAACATCACTTTATACAATACGCTGGCAGGTGAGAAACAACTGTTTACTCCGCTAGTGGAAGACAGTGTGACAATGTACGTATGTGGTCCCACGGTTTACAACCTTGCCCACATTGGCAACGCGCGCCCGGTTATTGTGTTCGATACCCTGTTCAGACTCTTGCAAACTCAATTCACCCAGGTGACATACGCCAGAAACATTACCGATGTTGACGACAAGATTATTGCCGCTGCCAAGGAAGGGCAGCGCAGTATTGAAGAGGTCACTGCAGAGTTTACCCTGAAATATCGTGAAGATATGGCTGAGTTAAATGCCTTGGCGCCAACACTGGAGCCGCACGCGACCCACAATATCAAACCGATGATCGAGATGACCGAGATATTGATCAGCAAGGGGCACGCTTACGAGTCTCAGGGGCATGTGCTTTTCGCTGTGGAGTCCATGGAAGATTATGGCAAGCTTTCCAATCGCAAGCTGGAAGATATGTTAGCCGGCGCCAGGGTAGAGGTGGCGGGCTATAAAAGACACCCCGGTGATTTTATTCTGTGGAAGCCTGCGCTGGAAGGTGATCCGGGCTGGGATAGCCCCTGGGGAAGAGGGCGCCCTGGTTGGCACCTGGAATGCTCGGCAATGATCCGTGAACACCTGGGCGATACCATTGATATTCACGGTGGTGGGAGAGACCTTATCTTCCCCCACCACGAGAACGAAATTGCCCAGAGTCGCTGTGCTCACGGCGGTGATTATGTGCGCTATTGGATGCATAACGCTTACCTGGATATTGATGGCGAGAAAATGTCGAAGTCTTTGGGCAATATGCGTTCCGTTCGCGACCTGTTAAAGAAGTTTCGTGGTGAAGTATTACGGTTTGCCCTGCTTAGTGCCCAGTATCGCTCGCCGCTGAATTTTTCGGCCGACCTATTGGAACAGGCTGAAGCAACGCTGGCTAGCCTCTATGGCACGCTAAGAGAAGTTCATGACGTGCCTGTGCCTGTCGATATGAAAGTCGAACTGGCAGAAGAACCGTTTTATAGGGCCTTGTGTGATGATCTGAATACCCCGCTGGCTATTGCTGAAATTCACGCTCTGGCCAAACAACTTAACAAGTCCTGTGACGAAGAAAAACCAGCACTTAAAGCCCGCATGCTTGCGGCGGGTGACTTGCTGGGGATTTTAGGCCAAGACCCGGAAGTATGGCTACAGGGAGAAGTGGGTGATGAGAGTATTTCTGGCGACGAGGTGGAGGCGTTAATCGTCCAACGGAACAACGCCAAGCTGGCCAAAGACTACAGTAGAGCCGATGAGGTGAGGGCGCAGCTACTGGCCCAGGGTATTGTGCTTGAGGATTCTCGCGAAGGCACTAAATGGCGCCGCGCCAACGAGATGTAGGCCGCCCATCGAAAGGCGGTCCTACAATAAAATGTAGCAAATCCCGGCAGTAAGCTACTTAAGACTTTTCTCTGCAGACTCAACACTCTGCATAATCAGCGTGTTAATAGTCATCGGTCCAACCCCACCCGGAACCGGCGTATAGGCGGCGACCCGATCCAGTAGCGGCGCCAACTCAATATCGCCTACACCGCCTGGGTGGTAGCCTGCATCAACGACAACCGCACCGTCTTTTACCCATTCTGCTTTAATAAACTCGCGTTTGCCGACGGCGCCAACAAGAATGTCTGCCTGGGCGACTAATGCCGGTAAATTTTGAGTTCGCGAATGGCAAATGGTCACGGTGGCGTTCTTCTCCAGTAGCATCATCGCCATGGGCTTTCCCAGAATCGGACTGCGGCCGATCACAACGGCGTGTTTGCCCTCAATATCGACTTTATAATGCTCCAGAATGCGCATAATGCCCTGCGGAGTGGCACACCCGTAGGCGTCTTCGCCCATTGCCATGCGGCCGAAACCTAGACAGGTGACGCCATCAACGTCTTTGCTCAGCGCAATTGCGTCGAAACAGGCCCGCTCGTCGATCTGCTCAGGAACCGGGTGT
Source organism: Halieaceae bacterium (assembly GCA_047633055.1). Classification (GTDB taxonomy): domain Bacteria; phylum Pseudomonadota; class Gammaproteobacteria; order Pseudomonadales; family Halieaceae; genus CALJFL01. The sequence continues at coordinate 10,894 of JBLIEI010000001.1, forward strand.
TGCAGCAAGATACCGTGAACATCGGGGTTGCCGTTCAATTCATTAATTTTGGCCAGCAGTTCTTTCGTGCTGGTGGAAGCCGGGAGTTCCACCGCCATGGATTCCATGCCAACGCGACGGCAGGCATTGCCCTTCATTTTCACATAGGTGGCGGAGGCGGGATCATCACCCACCAGAATTGTCGCCAATATAGGGGTTTTACCGCCTGATTCCGTCTTTAGTTGCTCAACCCGTGTAAGTAGTGCGGCCTCAGTTTGAGCCGCCAAGCTCTTGCCATCCAGAACCAATGCAGACATGACTTCTCCTTCGAAAAACGACGCGACGGGACCGATAGTCCACCAATCCCTAAAAGCGGAGCATTGTCCCATGGCTGGCTCCCCTCGCGGAAGAGGGCCGGGACAAAAACTCCAGTAAATTGACACTATTATCGTTGACGCCTAGAGAGTGGGTGAGTATGATCCCCGATCCTGAAAACAGGGTCACAACTCGCCTCAAGGCGGGATAAGTTCGGGGTATAGCGCAGCCTGGTAGCGCGCCTGCTTTGGGAGCAGGATGTCGGGAGTTCGAATCTCTCTACCCCGACCAACTTTTCCATCTCTCAGGAATCGTCTGGTCAATCCGGTTTTTAGCACCTCAAGATGGTGGCCGTAGCTCATCAGGTAGAGCACCGGATTGTGACTCCGGAGGTGGCGGGTTCGAGACCCGTCGGCCACCCCAATCCCGCAAATCACTCCAATATTTGCATCCAACAACCTTCTTTAACTCCCCGTAGAACAATTAGATGGTTTTGGGTAATATGCGCCTCACGCGCCAGTAGCTCAGCTGGATAGAGCAATGCCCTTCTAAGGCATCGGTCGAGGGTTCGAATCCTTCCTGGCGCACCAAATTCCCACCGTATGTATCTGATGCATGCTTTATGCCCCCAGGGCAGAGCGACCCCCAAATCTTTGCTGGACCTAGCCAGGTCCCGTGGCTGTGAGCCAGGGAGACACCGCAATGACCGAAAATAATTGTTCTGAACAAGATCAATAATGCGAGCTGCCCATTGTTGGCATGGATATGGAACCCCTCAGTGTTATCAGCGTAGCTTATCGCAAGGCGGCTCTCCGACTCAATTCTCTTTGACCTTCAGCATGATCGCCTTGGGCTTTAGCAGAATCTGTTTAGACAGTTACTATGTCTTGAGATTCTGACTACACTTAGCAGCTCTCGTCATTATAAGAAGGAATTATCTCGATGAAGATCTTTGCGTTGATCGTACTGTTAGTCATCTTGGCCGTGGTTATCTGGATCGTGGTTACGCTGGGCGCCATGCCCGGTAAAATCGCCGTTCAAAAACAGCATCCACAGGCTGCTGCTATAAATGTACTAGGCTGGATCGGTATTGTTACTCTTGGTGTAGGGTGGTTCGTGGCGATCGTTTGGGCATATAGCAAGCCAATCGGCGGAGACGGCCGCTTGCAACAGCGTATAGATGAACTTGAACAGACAGTCGCTGAATTACAACGCAGGGGAACACCGCTATGATTGCTTTTCTGGGTATTTGCTACAGTCTGCTATACGTTTTGCTGTTTAATAAATTCAAACTAATTCCCAAAACCGCCGGCGCAATTTCGACTTTTGTCGGCGTTGGCGTCGTATTGCTAGGCAGCATTGTGTTTGCCTGGTACGCCTTTGCACCCGTCGCTCAAGATGCAAAGCTCTATCGCAATATTGTTTCTGTTGTGCCAAACGTGAAGGGCTTAATTGTATCGGTTGAAGTTCAGCCTAATACGCCGATGAAAAAGGGAGCTGTGTTGTTTCGCATTGATCCCACGCCTTATGAATTTTCCGTAGCCAAAGCAAAGGCGTCGATTGCTCAGTTTGAAGCGCAGTTGGCGCTGGCGCAATTTCAGGTAAAGCGAGCTCAGAAACTTCTGAAAACTCAGGCCGCGGCTCAAGTTGATCTGGACCGTTGGGTTGCGGAGCGTGATGCAGCGAAGGCGGCAGTTGCTGGTGGTGAGGCACAATTGGCCAGCGCCCAGTGGGAGCTTGAGGAAACTGTGGTGCGCGCGCCCGCCGATGGTTACGCTCTCAAGGTGGTTATTCAGCCAGGCACTTTTGCCGGAGCGGTGGGCGTCTCCTCAACCCTGCCTTATGTCTCTTCAGCAAGGAGTGAAATACTGGCGTCGTTCAGTCAGAGTGCCATTCGCAATATCGCCAAGGGCGATAAGGCTGAGTTCACCTTTCCCCATCGGCCCGGGCAGGTCTACGGTGGCTCAGTAATCGACATCGTTGGTATCAGCCCGTCGGCGCAGGTTCAGGCCACCGGTGATTTGCAAGGGTTAAACCCTGGTGCCGCGCCAGATCGCTGGTTCGTCAGATTCGAATTTGACGACGAGCAGGTCGCCGATAGCCTTCCTCAGGGCACAGCCGGCAGTGCCGCGGTATACACGCAGCACGGGACGCCTGTCCACGTTATCAGCAAAGTGGTGATGCGCATGAACGGTTGGTTGGCCTACCTGACCTCACCCTGATGCGAAGGAAATCGATGTGCTTGAAATCTCATGCCTGTGCTGGCCTGGAGGTGGGCCGACCACTGTATGATTTACCCGAGTTGTCTCGACGCTAAAACCAGATTGTTTCCTGCGCGGATTCGTTCAGACTCATTTTTGAACTCATTCATAGCTGACAGGAAACAATCCGATGACTAATCCGACTATTGCACGAGAAAACGAGTCCACCCAAGTCGGCACCCGCCCGGTATCCCAAGCCTTTGTTGAGTGGATGCAAGAACCGCTGGGTTCCGTTCTTTTTGCCGCAGGCGTTACAATTAGTACCTTTGGATTCGTACTATCTGGTATGTGGCTCATCCACCTCGCGTTGAATTGATCGGTTCCTGGGTCGACCCCGCGCACAAGTAAACCTTGGCTGAGCAGCCGCTAAGATGATACAGTTTTTGACTAACGACCTAGTGAGAAACTTAGTGGATAAGAATAGATGAGCACCATTCAACACACTGCCTGTGCCCTCATAGCGAGCCTACTGACTGTGGGACACGCCCATGCCGACGAAAAGAAACCAACACCGGAAGAGCGGGCTTATGAGTTCCGCACTTCGTTGTTTCAGACCTTTGCCTGGAAAATGGGCGGCTTGGTGGGCGCGAAAATAGCCAATGACAGTGCAGGGTTTAACAAACACGCGACTGACTTACAGAACCTGACGGTGATGCTTGAAGAAGGCTTTCAGATTAAATACAGCTTGCCGGATGGCACGGCGGCAAAGGCGGAAATTTGGGACGACTTTGATAAATTCGAAGAAAGAGCCACGACGCTGCGGACGGCCGTAGCGGGTTTGACCGAAGAGGGTGCAATAGAGAGTTTTGACCCGAAAGATTTCGGCAGCAAAAACTGTGGCGGTTGCCATCGAGACTTTAAAGTAAAGGAGTAGATAAGGTCACCGCGTAAGAGATCTCTTAATAGAAATCATAGTCATTGGTGTTCTGCTCCGTTTCGAAGGAAATGTTTGCCAGAATATAGACGCTGGCAGCGCACACCGTGAAAATAATGGCTGCCAACATTAATCTGGAGCTGCTGACAGATTTTTGGTAAGCAGTAGCGTCTTTCCTCCCTGAAAACATCGCCGCAACTAATTTTTCCTTCTTGTATAACCTGTAGAAAATAATGGCACCAATGTGCAGCACCAACAGGCCTGTAACGATATCGAAGTTGAGGTGATGTAGTTCGGTGAGAGTCGCGGCAACGGCGTCACTAACCAGTGCGTTCAACGGACCGGAATAGTAGTCGTCTGTGCTAAAGAGGCCAGTTGATATCTGAATCACGATAAATAATAACATTGCTAGTACAGACAGTCCGCCCATTGGGTTATGACCCGAATATTTCTTGCCCACTTTAGTCGGGAGCGATTTGGCATAAGAAAGCGTTTCAGAGACGGGATAGATAAAACTGCGGAATCGAGCGTAGCGGTTGCCAACAAAACCCCAAATAACGCGGAACAGCACCAAGCTTAGAATGCAGTACCCCGACAGAATATGCTGCTCGAGATCCTCTTTAATCTCGATCGCGTACCACGAGTAACCAATGGCGGCCACTAAAGCCCAGTGAAAAAGCCGTGTAGGTATATCCCAGATCATAATCTTGGTCGGCATAATTTTGTTAAGTCAGTGAAACCGGTGTCGCCAGTTTATACCAGAACTTAGTTGAGGCGCCGTCACAAGCCCTGCTGCAGGCGGTCCGTGTCAGATAGCGAGGCGGTCTGGTATATCGATACGACCGCGATAATAAACACTGACGTAGGGCGCGTTAAACTCGACGTTGATATTGATCCTTGGGTCTACAACATGGGTATCGTTTATAAGTTTTAACAGTACGGAACCTTGCTGAGTGTGCCAGAGGTTAATTCCATAGGCCCTCAGAGCCCGCACTGGTAAAAATGACGGCAAGAGCTTGCAGTGAACACCAAGAAGTCTCTTGCCAGCCCATAAAGATTATTCCATAGAGAATGTCAGACCTGCGTACTGAACCAGTCGTTCAGTCAGGCGCCCACCCATGGCAGGTGCACTGGTGTAGAAGCCGCCAGTGAGATCCGGACAATCTTCGATTAGACAAACGGCGCTCTCAGCTATCATCTTGGCAGTGGAGCCGTATCCCGGATCCATATCGCCTTGCACGGAGGCGCGTAATTCCTGGCCGTCACTGGTAGTGCCGACAAACAACAGGTCGTAGTTGCCGGACTCTCTGGATTCGCGAGAAGGGCCTTCACCGGGCTGTGGTACGTTATCACCCTCTAGCGGCTTGGAAGAGGCTACAGCCTCGGCTACTGCTTTGCCTTTATCTCCAGCACCGGTCATCATCATTTCGTCGTAGAGAAAATCAGTGCCATAGGGATGTCCCATCAGCGCATTCGAGCGATGGATATTTTTGGTGTTAATAGCCGCCATCATAAAGGGGGTAACCCATTGCCCGACCACGTCATCCTCATAGACCTTGTTGTCCCTGGGCTGATCTGGGCCGTTAAAACCATTGGCGAGGGAAAACGGATTAACCAAGACTTTAAAGAGTTCGGGATTCTTTCCTAGTGCTTCCATGGTTGCTCCCAGGGATGCCGCGGTGCCTCCCGACCATTCACCGTTCATAGCTCGGACTCGTCCGCGAACCCGTGAGCAGGCTTTGCCGAATTTCTGTTTGGCTGCTGTTTGTAAGAAAAGGACTCCGAGGTCGAAGGGAATGGAGTCGAAACCACAGCTGAATACGATTCTGGCACCGCTTGCGGCCGCGGCGGAGCCGTGTGCGTTGATCATTTCGTGCATCCAGGCGGGCTCTCCACACAGGTCTACATAGTCTGTACCCACTTCAGCACAGGTAGCCACGAGGTCCGATCCATAGAGCTGATAGGGGCCAACGGTGGTGCAAATACACTTGGCCGAAGAGACCATTGCCCTGACAGATTCGGGGTTTGCAGCATCAGCCACAACCAGCGGTGTGTCCGCGGCTGCGCCAATTTCATCACGCACAGCAGCGAGCTTTTCAAGATTGCGGCCGGCCATGGCCCAGGTCAGCCCATGGCCGTTGCGGGCGACCATGTACTCGGCCACAAGTCGACCGGTAAAGCCAGTAGCGCCATAGATTACGATGTCATATAAGGCTTCTTTGCTCATTGTGAATCCTCTGATTTCTTTAATGATGTGAATAGCAAAGACGATACTGTAGCGTCACCGAGTCTAGGCGGCAAGAGGAGCCAGATTAATTGTAGCTCAAGTTAACTAGGGGACTGAGAGATATTGAATGCACATGTTCACTGTAAGGTCCCGGGTAACTCTTCAAGGCGGTGTTCGAGCGCTGTTCTAATTATTTTTCCGCTATTACTGCGAGGGAACTGTTCTATGGGGATAAAATGCACCTCGCGTGGACGCTTGTAGCCTGCCAATCGTGCTCTGCAGATTTGCTCAACATCTTTTTCTGTCAGTTTATCAGAAATTTTTGCGATGAAAGCGACCACGATCTCTCCCCATATAGGGTCCTTCTTGGAGACAACGGCTGCCTCTGCAATACGTTGGTCGGCGAGCAGCACCCGCTCAATTTCAGCGGGATAAATGTTCTCACCCCCTGACTTAATCATATATTTTGAACGCCCTACAAATTCAAAGCCACCACTCTCAGTCTGTCTGAGCAAGTCGCCCATTCGAAACCAACCATCCCGAAATTCTTTAGCATTGACCTCAGGTGCATTCCAATAGCCGCTAAACAAGGTCGGACCTCGAAGCAGGGCCTCACCTATTTCACCACGCGCAACGTCATTATCATGCTCGTCGACGAGTCGAAACTCGCAAAGGGAGCTCAACCGTTTCGATAAGTCTGTTGGCACTTCTGCGACTGGAATCAAATGGCCGGTGGCGGGTGGCAGCCCGGTTTCTGTAGAACCAAAGCTGTTGACAAAAGGTGCGTCCAGAAATTCGGTTATTTCAGCAATCTGCGCCACAGGCACCAAGTCTGCCATGCAGCCGACCACTTTCACGCCGCGAACCTGTGTGTTGGTTTCTTTTAAACGGGCCAGAACGGGCGCGATGGTGGCTGGCATAAGCAGCAACCATCCCAATTTGTGACGGCCAATGGCCGAGCAAATGGCGTCCACGTCGAGACCATCCGTGATGATAACCGTTGACCCCATCATCAAGCTGGAGAGGCTGTGTTCAGTGCCACCGATATGATTCATCGGAGACCAGGCTAGATATGCATCCCCTGAATCAATATTGAGGTCCATGCGAAGGGTTGTCATCCGTGCGATTTCGGCACGGTGGCTAATCAAAGCTGCTTTGGGCAAGCCGGTGGTACCCGAAGTGTTGAGCAAAAGTAGCCCCTGCTCAGGATCTACAAGGCAGGGGCGTTGATCTGGCTCGGCAGCTTGCGCAAGTGACAGGCAGCTTTCCATTGCGATTTGTCTTGTTGCGGGGATGGCTACTTGATTGAGGAGAGATTGAAATCGCGATGATGCAAAAATTAACTGAGGCTCAACGAGTTCAATACAGTGCTGAAGCTCCTCGACTGCCAAGCGCCAGTTGAGGCATGAAGCGATTGCGCCGCTTCTGGCACAGGCGAGTTGCAGCATTGTGTACTCGGCACGATTTTCCGACAGTATTACTATGCGATCGCCCGGCTCGACGTTCTCTGATAGAAGCACGGACGCCAGTCGGTCTACCACGTCAAGTAACTGGCTGTAGCTCCAACGACGTTTACCACATTCGATAGCTAAAAATTCAGCTCGCCATTTGGCGGTGGAACGAAACATTGAATAGACTGTTGATTGACTGGCGAACGCCATTAATGACCCCCTTGGAGAAACGGAAGATTGACGTCGCCGCACTCGACGAGAAGTGGCAATAGCAATGTTTTATTTTTTTAACGTCACTACGCGCCACACGAAAATCTTGATGGCGCTAAGCTAAACCGATTGCAGATATTATTCAAAAACTATTTTTTTAATAAAGTTAAATAATCTGACGCTGCGAAGATTTTTGTATCAGTGAAAGGGTGCGAATGCGGATGCTTCTGTTTAGTAATGAATCTGTATGGCTAGCTGGCAGGCCACGTTAAACTCCGATCACAAAATATACGGAATACCTTCGTGAACGCCTTTTGACCATTTTTAGGGTTGTAGTCGGTATCAAAATAGCCGTTTAACTTTGAGCCGGCCAGCAGAGAATACAAGATGTCAGCTTTCTCATTTCTTATGGATTCACTCGCATCAATACCGATAAATACATCTGCTAGTAAATTTTTACAACAACGGTCCATTTCACTTTTATTCTTTTTTAAAATTGAATCGCTGACAGAAACTCCGATAGCCTCGTACATAAAGCCCGTTGTAAATTGATTTACCGACGCACTTTCGCTAAATAGAAAGTCGGCAATGTAGTCAATTTTTCCTTCTAGATCATAGTCTCCAGTTTTCTCGAGACCGCGAACAATAATGTCACACTGTCTTTTAAAACAGACCCGTAGCAGCTCATCTTTGCTTTCGAAATAGTAGAACAGGTTACTCGGGAAAAGCTTCGCTTCTTTTGCGACATCAACCATCGATGTCTTCGCGTAGCCTTGTTTGCGCACACATGCTGTGAAAGCTTCAAGAATATCTTGTTTTGTTTTGGTGCCCTTCGGCTTGGTGGGTTTACGAATTTGCATAGGTAGTGTCCGCGATTTCCCGTACTTGATTCCCGCAGGGCGTAAAAAGCCTTACTGGTTGTCAAATTATCCAGATAGCACCACTGTAGCCCAATTTCGGGATAATATGGTTCATATATTCCATGCAAGCTGAAATAGAGCTATTTTCGACAGTGACACCAACACACACAGAGGTTACACAGTCACTGTGTGGACTGATAAGGCTTAGCTAGAGCAAGTTAGTTGATGGTATACGTGACAGGAATGCAGCTACTTGTGCACCTACCTACAGATAGATGCACAAGCAATGTCCTAACAGAGCCTGCTAGAATTGATAGCTCAAGCGCGCGCCATAGGTACGTGGAGGAGCGATAAAGTCGACGAAGAAAAGGCTTGTAGGCACTGCGCCTTGGCCGAACTGCTCGTCAGTGAGATTCTTGCCCCATAAAGTGAGTGTGAGTTTGTCACCGGGCAGTCGAAGCGTGGCGCTAGCCTGAACCAGCAAGGTTGTATCGTAGATGATGTAGTTGCGAATGTCCGCCGGAAATTCATCTCTCCAGTATCCTGCAGCGCGCAAAGAGAGTGACCCCATCGAGCCGAGATCAATGCCGTCGTAAGTGACGCTGCCACTGGCGGTGTACTTTGCGACATTAAAAAAGTCTAAGTCCTCGGCACCATCCGGGCGGGAGTCGTCCGGTGGAAAGAAGATGTTGGGCTCAAAGTTGTCGAATTCATCATAGTCGGCGTCTACGTAACTGAAACCTCCGTAAATTGTCAGCTGATCGGTGGCCGACCAGGCGAAGTCCAATTCAGCGCCAGAAATCGTTGCCGCTGCTGCATTGTCTATGGTCTGTAAGTTATCTGCGCCAAGCACCGTGCGTTGCAGATCATCGTACTCATTGCGGTAAAGTGCCGCATTCAGTCGCGCGGCACCATCCAGGAACTCCCACTTGGAGCCAAGCTCAAAAGCATCGACAGTTTCCTCATCGAAAGGACCTGCAGAAAGTTCCGGCGACCCGTTACGGCCGTTAAAGCCGCCACTACGAAAACTGCGGGTCCAGGACATCCAAGTGAGTAAGTCATCGGAGACACGCCAGTTAACGCCGAGCTTTGCTCCGACGTTGTCCCAGGTCTCATCGAGGTCCTGGTCGATCGTACAGTTGGTGAATTCAAAGTCGCAATTGCCGAAACTGGCAACCTCGATGTCCTTGCTCTCCTGGGTGTAGCGCAAGCCAGCGATCAGCGCCACGCTGCTGTTGATGTCGTAGGTTCCCTGCGCGAAAAAAGCCCATTGATCGTGGTTTTGCTCAGCGGTCAGGGCGGGAGTCACGGCACCGCCAAAAATGACCCTGCGTTCTTTATAATCAAGCTCCTGTGAAAAGAAGTAGGCTCCGGTGGTCAAATTGAGTGACTCGCCAACCATGCCTGACCAGCGAATCTCCTGTGAGAACTGTTCCTGGTCTATGAATGGATTGAAGTCAAAAATTGACAAGGAGGAACCGTCTGTGTCCACCAAGCTGTCCTGCTCAAGCCCACGTAAGCCGGTAACAGAAGTCAGTACACCGCCGGCTACTTCCCAGTTCACCTCGGCAATCAGATGCGACCATTCCATGTCGTTGGTCGGAGTTGTATTAAGCGCCAGATCGAAATCGTCTCTTGGCGGCACAAAACCGTCGGCTGTTACCCGGGTTCGCTCGTCATATATATTGCGGGAAGCGGGCCCATCGCCTTGGTCCTTACCAAACTCAGCCACCAAATCAACAGTTACGCTGTCGGTCGGGTTCCAGCGCACAGACGGGCGAACGATGTAAAACTCGCGCTCGCCGATGTCGTCACCGGCCACGTTATCGAAAATGTCGCCGTTTTCCTTATACTGGAAAGCAAGGCGCCCAGCAAAGGCGCCATCATCTGTGGCGGTTTCCAGTGCAGCTGCTATTTCCTGGTGACCGAAGTTACCTACACCAACGTCTATCCGGTTGCCGCCGGGTTCGCCGCTTGCTCGCCGCGTGCGAAGAACAACCGCTCCACCGGTACTGTTACGACCAAAAAGGGTGCCCTGCGGGCCGGCAAGCACCTCCGCCGACTCTAGATCGTAGATGTCCAGAACGCCCCCGGCGGAAATGCCTAGGGGCATACTGTCCACTACGACCGAAACTGTTGGATCTTCGGTCATCAGGGTGCCTATGGTACCCATGCCCCGAATAGTAAAATTTGCGAAGCCGATTATCGGCGCTGTTGGGGGTAGATCGGCCGCTGGTACTAACAGGCCCAGGTCCGCCATGCTGTAAACCATCGCTTTGTCGAGTGTGTCAGCGCTAAAACCATAAATGGCGATTGGTACGTCCTGCGCGTTCTCCACAACTCCACGTTTCTGAGCGGTTACTACCACTTCCTCCAGCTTGCCTGATGAACTGGAAGGCTGTGCCACTGCAACTTGTGCCACACCAGCCAGTAATAGAGCGGACGATGATGCCAGAAGTAGTTGAGCCGTGCGGGATACGTGCCGGTTGGTGTTGCAGTCTTTGGGCTGAAATTTCATGGGACGTCGTCCTTTTTATGGTTATTGGGCAGGCGCGCTAGGGGTCATACGGCCACTGGATAAATTCACCCGAGTGGTATTACCTTACGTGCTCAGCAAGCGCTCTATCAACGATTTAATATTTAATGCGATTAAAAGAAACTTTAAGTTAATTCAACGCCAACTCGCAGACTAAACGGTTGCGCGGCTAAATCGGCTCGCCGTAGGCTCTGGCCCGCTCTTCTCTGCTCCGCAGGTCATCCAACAAATGCCTCTTCATTAACAGGGAGAAAACGATAACAATAATAAATACTAATAAGCCTAACTCCAGGCTCTGCTCCAGGGCTTCTGCACTGCCCATGCCGTCCGCTACAAAGGTGTCACTAAGGTAGCCGATAAGGTAGGGCCCCATTGCCAGCCCCAGGAACGTCGCCATGGCTAAGTAAAACGCGGATGCAGCTGCTCGCATTCGGGGTAAAACCAAACTTGTAATAATGCCGGAGGCGGCCCCACTCCATAAAACTGCTACAAATTGCAGCGCGGCATTCGCAATATAAACAGTTTTCAAATTATCTGTATTCAAGACCACAAGTGCGAGTGACGAGGTCAGTACCGCGGTGAGGATGCCCATATACGCATGAGCATCCTCACTAACGCGACGCCGAAGAAAATCGGCCATCCAGCCGCCAAATGCTACCCCAAATCCACCGCAAATAGCGGTTGAGGCGCCGAGAATCATCCCGACTTCAGAGAGATCTACGCCAAATTTTCGGATGAGGTACGGTGCCATCCACAGGGCGTAGCCGTAGGTGATAAAAGTGATTGTGGGAAAAGCAATATTGGCGTAGATCATAGAGCGGCTGCGAAAAATAAGGGCGAAAGTAGGGGCATCTCGTAGCCTTAGCGATTGCGCCCAGCTAAACAGGGCGTAGATGCCAATCCCCATGACGATCCATTGCGAGATACTCCCGGTTGAGTAAATCAGTAGGCTAACGCCAGCGATTAGTCCGCAAGCAACCACAAAATTAGTTAGGAAGCTGCGCCCATCTGGATCCCTTTTATATAAACCATACATTGAAAATGGTGGGATGATCGCCATGAGTTCTTGCCAGCTTTCCCTGAACGGGTGTGGGTGATTCTGCTGACTTTTTATACCTTCACTGAACCCACGTTGTGGCTCTTTCACCGTACTGAATAATATGCCTAGCAGCACACCGGGGACGCCAATTATCAGGAAGGTTACCTGCCAGCCTTTTAGGCCGAACGGCGCATCCGCGATTTGCGGATAGCTTAAGTTCCAGCTGTCGACGATCCAGCCTCCCAGAAACATGCTGAACCCCATTCCAATGAAGGCTCCGCTCGAATATAGCGACAACACGGTTGCTCGCTGTTCAGGAAGGAACCAGTCTGAGAGCAGAGAATACGCGGAGGGGGTGGCGCTGGCCTCGCCGACACCCACGCCGAAGCGATAGAATGTCAGGCTGCCAATACCGCCGGCAGTGCCGGATAGCATCGTCATGCTACTCCACACTACCAGTCCCAAGGCAATCAGGCTTTTACGCACCCAAAGATCGGCGAGGCGCCCCAGCGGCAAGCCAAAAACAGCATAGAACACCGCAAACGAAGTGCCATACAAGAACCCCATTTGTGAATCGCTGATACCCAGATCTGCTTTTATTTCTTCAGCCAGAATTGCGAGAATTTGCCGGTCTAGCAAATTCATCGCATAGACAACAATGAGTAGCCCCAGTACATACTTTGCATAGGGCCCTCCCACTCTGAAAACTCCTTGATGGAATGGTTCCTTGTCACGGGTCGCTGGGGGTGGTGGGGTGAGATTAGTCATAGGTGTCTATACTCGGCATATCGAGGAGTCTGGTGCAGAGAACCGTGAGTGATATCTGCATTGGTCACATCGTGAGCTGACAACACTTGGATTATTGAACATAATATTCAGCTGCCCAGGGATGCTATGGCAAGGCCTATGAGTGTTGACACGTCACCTTTTATAAATACGTCATCTATTAGGAGCCAACTCGTCGACTAAATCATCACGCAACCTGTATTTTTGGATTTTGGTAGAAGACATGGGCCATTCATCGACGAATCGGATGTAACGAGGGACTTTGAAGCTGGCGATTTGATTCTTGCAAAAGCCGATTAACTCTTCCTCCGTGCATCTTACCCCGGGTTTCAGTTCCACGAAGGCAGCTGCCACCTCCAGAAGCTTATCATCGGGCACTCCAACCACCTGCACCAAAGCCACTGCCGGATGCTTTGATAGATACGATTCAATCTCGACCGCAGCCACGTTTTCGCCCCCAACTTTTAGCATATCCTTCAGGCGCCCGTGATAGGCAATGCGGCCTAGCGTATCCATAGAGCCTATGTCACCTGTGTGAAACCAGCCATCCTCATCAAAAGCTTCGGCGTCTTTTTCTGGCGATTTATAATACCCTTCGAAAACGGAGTAGCCGGCGACTATGATTTCACCGTGCTCTTCGGGCACCACTTCCTGGGCGGTTTCAGGGTTGACTATCTTTACTCTTATGCCAGCGAAGGGCCTGCCAGCCCGATGGGCCCTTATGTCGCTGTTATCCTCAGGGTGGCTGAAGCCGACAACGCCGCTAACCTCTGTCGATCCATAGGCGGTAACGTGGACGGCATTGGGTATTGCCGTCATATTGTTTTTCAACTGATCGGGGGCCCCCACATTGTTGATCAGACGGACTTTGGCGAATTTGTCCAACGAAAAATTTTGATGGTTGAGTAGTGCTGACATAATTGTTGGGAATGCGACAAACAAAAAGGAAACGTTTTCTTTTTCAATCACGTTAATCGACGCGCCGGCTTCAAAGTGGATTGAAGAAATTGAGTGTCCTCCTCTATACAGCATCGCTAAAAAAGGCAGGATAAAGCCCATATGAAACATGGGTAAGGGGTTCCACATCCTGTCGTCTTCCGTGAGCGTAAATCGTGATGCAGCTCCGATGGCAGTGCGCACCAGCGATTCGTGGCTTATTCGGCAACCTTTAGGAAGAGATGTAGTGCCTGATGTGTACATCATCAGGCAGGGGTCAGAGAGCTTAACCTCGCTGCGTCGTCGCCATGCATCTTGTTGCGTTACTAGTGTGGCAAATTGTTGGAATTGACCATCGTTGAGAAAGCCCCGAGGGCTGGTCTGCTCCATTAACACGATGCCATTTAGTTTTGGCGCAGAGGGTAATGAGAGAGAAAATGGATCTTCCGCCGTACTCAGCCCGTCTAGTGCGTCGTAAAGCAGCTGAATATAGCTGACATGCTCCGAGGCCCGATCGGTGGTAAAAAGCCATTTCAGGTCGGCATTTTCAATAACATAAGTCAGCTCAGTGGCTTTGTACCGTGCATTAAGTAATACGCCAACAGCGCCGCTAAGGGATATTGCAAACAGCATCTCGATGACTTCAACCAGATTGGGTGCCAATATGCCAACATGGTCGCCCGCTTTAACACCCATTCCCTGTAATGCGCGGGCTTTGGTTATTGCGCGATCTGACATCTCCACATAGCTAATGCAGTGTTCATCTACATGCAACAGCTGGTTGTTGGGCCACTGTCGCGCAGCACCAAGCAGCAGGTCCCCAACCGTTGTTACTTCTATTAATGGCTGGGTAGTAAAAGGGGAATCGATCATGTAGCTAAGTCGGCTCGCCATAGGCTCTGGCGCGCTCCTCTTTGCTTTGCAGGTCTTCCAATAAATGCCGTTTCATTAATAGTGAGAAAACGATAACGAGAATGAAAACTAGCAAGCCGTACCCTAAACTGCTCTCCAGAGCATCGGCACTGCTCATGCCATCCGCGGTAAACGTGTCACTAAGATAGCCAATAAGATACGGGCCCATTGCAAGGCCCAGAAAGGTCACCATGGCTAGGTAAAATGCTGATGCGGCAGCTCGCATGCGCGGTAACACCAGACTTGTAATAATGCCGGAGCCGGCTCCACTCCATAGAACAGCGACAAATTGCATTGCGGCGTTGGCTATATAAACGGTTTTCAAATCATCTGTATTCAAGATCACCAGCGCTAGTGCCGAGGTCAACACTGCGGTAATGATGGCCATATAGGCGTGGGCGTCCTGACTAACGCGACGCCGCAGAAAGTCTGCCATCCATCCGCCAAACGCTACCCCAACTCCGCCGCAAATAGCGGTTGATGCGCCGAGAATCATCCCGACTTCAGAAAGGTCTACCCCATATTTTCGGATGAGATACGGAGCCATCCACAGGGCGTAGCCGTAAGTGATGAAAGTGACTATGGGAAAAGCCAGATTGGCGTAGATCATGGAGCGGCAGCGAAAGATGAGGGCGAAAGTAGGGGCATCTCGTAACTTTAACGATTGTGCCCAGCTAAATAGCGCATAGATACCGACCCCCATGACTATCCATTGCGAAACACTTCCGGTTGAGTAAATCATTCCGCTAACACTGGCGATTAGTCCGCAAGCAACCACGGCATTAGTAGTGAAGCTGCGTCCGCTCGAATCCCTTTTATATAAACCATACATAGAAAATGGCGGGATGATCGACATGAGCTCTTGCCAACTCTCCCTGAACGGGTGCGGGTGATTCTGCTGACTTTTTATGCCTTCACTGAAGCCACGCTGTGGCTCTTTGACCGTAGTGAACAAGATTCCCAGCAGTACTCCGGGGACGCCAATTATCAGGAAGGTTACCTGCCAGCCCTCGAGGGCAAACGGTGCATCAGCAATTTGCGGATAGCTTAAGTTCCAGCTATCAACAATCCAGCCTCCCAGAAACATGCTGAGTCCCATTCCGATGTAGGCTCCACTTGTATAAAGTGCCAACACGGTTGCTCGCTGTTCAGGAAGGAACCAGTCAGACAGTAGTGAATACGCGGAAGGAGTTGCGCTGGCCTCGCCGACACCGACACCGAAACGATAGAATGTCAGGCTGCCAATACCGCCGGCCGTGCCCGACAGCATCGTCATACTACTCCAAACTATCAGTCCCAGAGCAATCAAGCTTTTACGCACCCAAAGATCGGCGAGGCGTCCAAGCGGTAAGCCAAAAACAGCGTAGAACACGGCAAAAGAAGTGCCGTACAAGAACCCCATTTGCGAATCGCTGATACCCAGATCTGCTTTTATTTCTTCAGCCAGAATCGCCAGAATTTGCCGGTCTAGCAAGTTCATCGTATAGACAATAATCAGCAGTCCCAGTACATATTTGGCATAGGGTCCGCCGACTCGCAAATATCCTTGATGAAATATCTCTTTGTCACTGGCAGAGGAGGGCTGTAGGGCGTGATTATTCATATCGGGCTACTGTTATAATTACTACTAGGGATGAGAGGAGACAGCGTAATACTGTATCTTCAGTCGGTTGTGCTGCCAACTTGGGGCGCAGGAATCGTTAGTTTCTACGGTGTAAGTTACAAGCCTTTTTTCCCTGCTTCTTTCTGCATAGGGCTATATTCTGCGTATCGAGATGCTCGCATCAAAGAACCCGAAGTCACGCCTGCATCGGTTGTTAAGGTGAGGCCGCTGGTGAAGCCGGATTCATCACTGGCCAGCCATAAAGCTGCATTGGCGACATCTTCAGCGGTACCGGCGCGATTGGTTAAAGGTGAGTTTTCAGCCAGATTTCTGGCTGTTTGTTCCACCGCCTGAGGATCCTGCAAATGAGCATCAGCGACCATCGGAGTAGCCATTGAATAGGGTGCGATGGCATTGACTCGTATGCCGTTCGTGCACAGCTCTGAACTGGTACTTTTTGTCAGGCCAACGACAGCATGTTTGGCAACAGTGTAGGCATGCGGTGCCAGCCCGCCGATCACGCCCGCAACGCTGGACATATTAATAATTGAACCTGATTCTTGTGGCCGCATCACTCGAGCGGCATGCTTCACACCGTAAAAAACTCCGTTAATCAGTATATTCAGCGTTGCTATCCATTCCCCGGCCGGTGTTGTGTGAATTGGGCCTTTTGAGCCGACAATGCCCGCGTTATTGAACATAATATCTAACTGTCCAAAGGTGCTCACAGCAAGGTCTACGAGTGTTGCAACATCATCTTCATTGGTGACATTGCAAACGGCAAAAACAGCCCCGCTGCCCAGGGTTTCGGCGAGTTCCCGGCCTTGATCCTCTTGGATATCCCCTAAAACAACACGACAACCCTCGGCGACAAACCGGTGAGCGGTGGCGGCACCGATACCGCTGGACGCTCCTGTGATGACTGCAACTTTACCATCCAAACGGTTGGCCATATGTATTCCCTAATTCTTATGTGTGAACAAAAGTTCTTTACCAATGCGTTCTGGATGAAGATCTAAAGTGGTGTAGTTGCCGCTTCCATTTTATCGCGGTCATGGGTGATTTTTTTACCTGGAATAAATTCGAGGATGACTCGATTTGGTGAGTCGAGATATTGAATCATCTGTTCCACGTAGGCTGGTCCGCGCTCACCGTAACGCTTTTCGGCGAATGTTCGGTAAAACATGTCCTTTATTTTTCGGTCATCCTTGGGGTGAACGGTTGTCGTGCCTTTGTAAGTTACGGTCTTACCTTCACCCATCTCGGTACCGGTGCTGGTGATGCAGATGCACGTTCTGGGATCTCGCCTAACAGCAAATATGCGCTTGCGTTGTTCTGCCGCAGTCATCCAGATGTGCCCGTCGATCTCGATGAAGCTCTGCGTTACACCCACCGGTTCGCCTGCTCGTGTAGTCCACATGAACACGCACTCTTTTTGGAGCTGCAGTAACCGCTCCTCGTCCTGCAGGTCGAGGGTGTAGCTGGTAACATCTTCATAATTGCTTGCGTATTTGGTCACTGTCTTCGGCCCCTGTATCTTTTTTGTAGGCTCAATTTTTTGCAGCCGAGGTAGCACTCCTGACACAGGAAGTCTCTGCTATAACACCAAAAAAATGCTGCTCAAAAGCTATACGCAATTCACACAGTATTCAAATAATTTTTTTTAATTACACTAAATATTCTTCAATAGACTGTCTTTGATCTCAGTCCTAATATGGATTGGAGGTTGTTTAAGCTTACTGCTTTGCAATCCCAGTGATAAGCGATGTGATGATGAGACCTGCCCTGAAGAGGGCGATAAAGGGTTTATCCAGCGCTCAAAAGCTCGACCCGCTCTCAAGTAAAATGCGTTGCAGAGCGAGGTAAACACAAAATTATAATTTCAAGGTGCGTAAGTTATGAAGATCAATCATCACAGCAGGTTGAACAGTCCCGTTAACAACAAACTCAGGATAGCGGTAAGAGCCTGCATGGGCTTGGCACTTTCGGCAGGACTCAGTCCATTCGCACAAGCCCAAGACGCGGGAAAAACTAACATGCAGCTGGAGGAAGTCATTGTCACCTCCAGATTCCGGGCAGAATCCATTCAGGACGTACCCATCGCGGTCACAGCCATCACCGCAGAGCTGGCGAACCCTTCTATCCGTAATCTAAGAGACTTGGAAGGGCTTGCACCCAATGTTCAGATCCGCCATTCAATGGGTCGTACAGCGGGGCACGCTATTTCAATCAGGGGCATCGGTTATAGCAATGATGAAAAGAGCTTTGACCCTGCTGTCGGTGTGGTGATCGACGGTGTAGCAATGACCACTTCTTCGGGCACACTGCTGGATAACTTTGATATAGAAAAAGTAGAGATTATGAGAGGCCCCCAGGGCACTTTGTTTGGCAAAAACACCATCGCAGGCGTCATCAATGTGACCCGTACTGATCCCACCGGAGAGTTAGGTGGCAAAGTCAGTGCTACTGTGGGTAACTTTGGTCGCGCAGATGTCAAAGCTGTTGTAAACACACCGATAATAGAAGACGTATTGGCCGCGAAGTTTTTTGTTGCAAGCCTTAAAGATGACGGCTACATCAAAAACGTAACTCTAGACAAAGATGTTGCAGCTCAGGATTATCTAAGCTACGGCCTAGCGCTTTTGTGGACGCCAAATGAAGACCTACGCGCTAAACTGACCGTGGAAGGAATGGATGACGACAGTGACAATGGAGCGTTTCGAAATCTGGCAGGGCGAGGCGGTAACCGAGTTATAGCGCTGCAAGACGGCTTCAGCGGCGGCTGGGAGCCATACTCACCGGCGATTGTGCCCATCACGGGCAACTCACGTTACGCAGAGAATTCGTCGTTCCCCGAGGTTAATGGTGAGGGTTGTCTTGAAATTAACGACCCCGGTTCACGATCTGATACAACCAGTGCATCCAAGGAAAATATAGGCGAGATGGATACCGATGCTGTTACGTTACAGGTCGACTGGCAAATTACCGACGACTCAAGTCTGACCTACATTTACGGTTATAGAGATACGGAGGAGTATGTTCTCTGGCCTTATTCCGGCAGCGCGTGTGACTTTATTACCGTTGACAACCTGAACGAAAATGACCAGGAGAGCCACGAGCTGCGCTGGGCCAAGTCTACCGATACCTTCTCAGTTGTTCTGGGTTTATATCAAATGGAAAACTCCTACTCTCAGGACTGGTTCACTTTTGATTTTTGGGAGTTGATTCGTAGTCCAGAGGCATTGGTTGACCTCTACGGCGCTACGCCAGAGCAGGTTACGCGTTTGGGTAGCGACTTCGGCCAAAATATTTTTCAAAGCCAAGACACCACTGCTCGGGCAGCGTTCGGACAATTGGAGTATTGGCTAACCGATAAGCTTGAACTGACCGTAGGTGCGCGATATATAAAGGATGACAAGGATTTCTTCGTCCGTGATTTCTGTATTAAAGCGGATCAGGACCGAGACCTGCAGAACTGGGATAACTGCGTCAATACTGCCGCATTAACGGGCGAATCAAGTGGCAGAACCTTTGACGGGAACCTCACTGAATCGAAGACTACCGGTCGCCTGGGCTTTGGCTATCAAATGGACGATGACATTCTGTTCTATGGCTCTGCCTCCACCGGCTTCCACAGTGGCGGCTTCTTTGGTAAGAACCAGGCCTTGTCCGCTGCCTCACTTACTTACGCACCCGAGGAAATTACCAGTTATGAAATAGGCGCAAAAATGGATCTTTTAGATCGTCGACTACGACTCAACTTAGCTGCTTTCAACAGCTCAGTTGACGATTTACAAGCTGTGACCACGGTATTTAACCCTGCGGATGGCACTTCCGTTTCATCCCCCTTTAATGTCGGTGAGGTAGAGTATCAGGGCATTGAACTGGAGGTTAGTGGGCTAGTGACTTCTGATATTAAACTCAGTGCGGCAGTCGGTTACCTTGATGCATCCTACAAGTCCTTCGATGCTGATCTTACCGGTCAGGGCACAATCGTAGATAATAGTTATCTGGAACCTAAGCAAGCGCCAGAATGGACCCTGGGCCTGACAGCCAATTATAGCACTGAGTTCGCGGGTGGTTTGATTGGCGCTAACGCGATGTATGCTTGGACAGACGACTTTTACACTCAGGAAGACAACGACCCAGTTTCACTGGTGGAGTCTTACGGAAAGATCAACTTCGATCTGGGTTATGAGCGGGATAGCTACAGGGTTACCGCGTACGTAAATAACCTGACCGATGAAACTAACTTTGTTAGCCGTACGAGTGGAACGCTCATTACCTACGGCCAGCAGACCAGAGGACGCACCTATGGCGTCGAGTTGGCAGTCACTTTTTAGGTCCTGGTTCCGTAGCTCTTGAGCGACACGGAATATAGCCCGGGCGACTAATCGTCGCTGGGGCTTTTTTTTGCCCCTCACTTCCATCAAACTATTTGATACCGTTAAAAAGTGTTTAAGTTATGAATGTATTTGTGAACGAGGAAGATCAGCTTTTTTGTGACATGACCCGAAAATGGGTCAATAGCGAGATTCCCAAGGATTGGTGTAGAAAACTGGAGACCCTGGAGCACCAGTTTCCCTACGAATTCTGGGATAAACTTGTGGAATTTGGTGCCCACGGTATCGGCATACCTGAACAATATGGTGGCCAAGGCGGCAGTATTCTCAATCAAGCACTGTTCGCTCGAGAATTGTCTAGAACGGCAGGCGGCTTGAGCTGGGTTTGGGGCGTTACCTCATTTTCGGGCGCAAAAGCGATCAACTGCTGTGGCTCTGAAGCGCAAAAGGAACATTTTTTGCCGAAGATCGCCAGTGGTGAAATCAAAACCGCGATGAGTTTCTCTGAACCCGGTGGCGGAACGGATCTTCTGGGTGGGATGAAAACCAAGGCCAAGAAAGTGGATGGCGGCTGGCTGATTAACGGCGAGAAAATATGGAGCACTTGTGCGAATGTGGCCGATTACCTTTTTACGATGGCCAGAAGCAGTACTGACGTTAAAAAGCGCGCGGACGGGATCTCGATATTCTTTATACCGGCAGCTAGTAAAGGTATCACTATTACCGAGTTACCCAAGCTCGGCATGCGGGCGGTAAGTTCCTGCTCTATTATTTTCGAGAATGTTTTTGTTGCCGACGAATACCTGTTGGGAGAAGAGGGCAATGGCTGGTACCAATCGACAAAAACCTTGAACAACGAAAGGCTGGTCAATGCCGCTACGTGTCTTGGTATGCTCGATGCTGTGCTGGAAGACGCCGTCGACCACATGAAATCGCGCCATGCCTTTGGTAAGCCCATTGGTCAGTTTCAGGCACTACAGCATTACATTGCCGATATCGCTATGTGGCAAAAGCAGGGGGAGTTACTCTTCCTTCACACGGCTACCTTGCAGGCCAACGACATTGATTCCGCGCTGGAGTCCAACATGGCCAAGGTTTTTTGCTCCGAAGCTGTCGGCAAGGCCGCTGATCTGGGTATCCAGATCCTTGGTGGTATGGGCTACTCGGCAGAGACCGATATGCAGCGTTATTGGCGAGACTCGCGGCTTCTGCGCATTGGCCCGGTTAGCAACGAAATGGCTAGAAATATGATTGCGGAGAGTTTCGGCCTTCCGCGCTCGTTCTGAATCGCAGAAAGCGCTAATACCGGTTTAAGTAGGCCCAGAATATGCAGACATCAAACAAGGAGAGGGTGCGTACATTTTTCGCGGCCGCGGCGGCAAATGACAGTGAAGCAATGCTCGCCGTATTACACCCTGATCTGAAGATTATAGAGGCGGAGTCTCTGCCTTTTGGCGGTGTTACAGAAGGTCGGGAGAATTTTAAGGAATTTACCAAAAAGGTGTTCACTACCTGGAACAACACCAGCATCATTAGTGAAGAATTGATTGAAGACGGCAATCGCGTGGTGGTTCTGGCCAGTATGTCGGCACAGAGTAAGTCCTCTGGCACCCGCTTTACTATGCAGATTGCCGAGATATGGACATTTGATGCTGATGGCTTGGCCGTAGAGATCAAGCCGTTCTATTTTGATACAAAACGGCTGGTGGACCTGTTTAACGGGGATGCCTAACCCCCATTAGATCGCTGTTTGGACGTACAATTCCCGTTAATTACAGATATTTACAGTAGATCAAATTTACCCACCGGGATGGCTTGCAGCCGGGGCCAGATTTCGACACAATACGCGCCCTCTGCGCAGCTCGTGCGCCGCTATGGTGGTCCGGGCGGTCCCTCCGCAACGATAGATAGTGAATTCCGCCAGGCCTGGAAGGGAGCAACGGTAATTATCGACTCGTGTGCCGGTGTGTGGCTGTTCGGGCCGCCTCCATTTTCAGACCAGTATGCTTTAGGTGCATCCTGTGCTGGTGTATCCTAGCCCATTGAATCTAATCCACTCAGGGTACAGCCAAGAATGTCCTATCAGGTCCTAGCCCGAAAGTGGCGACCCAAGAGTTTTCGCGAGATGGTCGGCCAGGAACATGTACTGCAGGCCTTGATAAACGCGTTGGATCACGACCGGCTGCACCATGCCTACCTTTTTACTGGCACTCGCGGTGTGGGTAAAACCACTATTGCTCGAATTTTAGCCAAGTGCCTTAACTGTGAAGCGGGTGTTAGCTCGGAGCCCTGCGGAGTATGCGGTTCCTGTATTGAGGTTGCCGAAGGGCGTTGTATCGATTTATTGGAAGTGGATGCCGCTTCGCAGACCAAGGTAGAGCAAACTCGGGAATTATTGGATAACGTACAGTATTTGCCTACCCGAGGGCGCTATAAGGTATACCTGATCGACGAGGTGCACATGCTCTCCGGGCACAGCTTTAACGCCCTGTTGAAAACCCTCGAAGAGCCACCTCCGCATGTAAAGTTTCTGCTGGCTACCACCGACCCGCAAAAGCTGCCGGCGACCGTATTGTCGCGCTGCCTCCAGTTCAACCTGAAAAATATGCCGCCTGAGCAGATCTCCGGCCATCTGGGATTTGTCCTTGGAAAGGAGATGATCAAGTTCGAAGAGCCAGCGCTTTGGCTGCTTGGTCGGGCTGCAGCGGGCAGCATGCGCGACGCATTGAGCCTCACCGATCAGGCAATTGCATTCGGTTCAGGCGCAGTCAGTGAAGCGGACGTTCGCACCATGCTGGGTACCGTGGATCTGGACTTCGTTTATCAATTATTGGAAGCGGTGGCGACCGGAGAGCCCAAGGCAGCGCTTGAGGTGGCCGCTAGAATGGCCGAGCATGCCCCCGATTTTGAAGGTAGTCTGAATGAGGTGATTTCGCTACTGCATCGGGTTGCTGTGGCCCAGACAGTGCCCTCTGCCATAGACAACAGCTGGGGAGACGCAGCTCGAGTAGAGGCCATCTCGCAGTCCTTCACCGCTGAAGATACTCAACTGTTCTATCAGACTGCGATCAACGGTAAGCGAGACTTGGCGTTTGCAGCGGACCCTCGCAGCGGTTTTGAGATGATTTTGTTGCGAATGATCGCGTTCAGGCCAGTGGCAGTGCTGGATTCAGCACTGAAACCTGAAGATCTGGTACAAGGTGAGCAAGCAGTAGCTCCCATCAGTGCCGTCGAGGTCGGTGCTCCTGTAAAAAAGCCACCTGAGGCGCTGCCTGTTGCAGCGCCGACAGCGACCGCTGACATACAGATAACGCAAGCAGTGTTGGAAACCAAACCACAGCACGTTCCCGAGCCGGAATTAGAACCATTGCCCGAGCCAGTATCAGGTGCTGCAATCGAGCAAGCATCACAAGCTGCGCCGGCAGAAACTCCAAGGGTCCCCGCCGCGCACCCGCCTGAGGTCTCATCAGCCGTTGGCAGTTCGCTGTCGCCCGACAACTGGGCTGACACCGTGGATTCACTGGGCCTGATTGGTAGTGTTGCCAATGTCGCCTCGAACTGTGAGTTGCGCTCTACTAGCGGGGATAGTTTCGAATTTGTTCTCGATGAGACCAATGCAGCCCTATTTAATCAGGGTCATGTCGAAAAGATTCGTCTGGCACTGGAAAATTACTGTGACGCCCCGATAACAATTAACATTACCACCGGTACGGTAGCCGTGGAGACGCCAGCGCTGAAGAAGGCGCGGCTGGCTCTGGAGCGACAGCAGCAGGCCGTTGACGATATCGAATGCGATCAGGTGTTGCAGAGTTTGATTGAGCGTTTCGACGGCAAACTGGATCGCGCGTCGATCGTGCCACTGGATAACTGAGGTAACACCATGAAAGGAAATATCACAGACCTGATGCAGCAGGCGCAGCAAATGCAGGCTGACATGCAAAAAGCTCAGGAAGAATTGGCATCTGCCGAAGTCGAGGGTCAGGCGGCGGCGGGCCTGGTAACGGTGATCATGACCGGTCGGCATGACATTAAGCGAGTGTCTATAGACGATTCAGTGTTTGGCGAAGACAAAGAGGTGCTTGAAGACCTGTTGGCTGCAGCGGTGAACGATGCCGTGCGCAAAGTGGAGGCCAGCAACAAAGACGCTATGTCTGGCCTGACCTCCGGTCTGAATCTCCCCGCCGGCTTTAAATTGCCGTTTTGAAAGTTTAAGATCTGCCCATGAAATTCAGCCCCTCTTTGGAAAACCTCATGGACGCACTGCGGTGCCTGCCTGGAGTCGGTCCAAAGTCAGCCCAGCGTATGACCCTGCATTTGCTGGAGCGTGACCGGGACGGCGCCAGCGAACTTGCCCAGGCACTCCAGGTCGCTGTCGAACGCATTGATCACTGTGTCAGGTGCAGAAATTTTACCGAGTTGGAGGTCTGCGAACTTTGCTCAGATGTGCGTCGAGACCAGAAAACTATTTGCGTGGTGGAAACCCCGGCCGATGTATTGGCCATAGAACAAAGCGGCAGCTACCGTGGAGTCTACTTTGTGCTGATGGGGCATCTATCGCCTATCGATGGCATTGGTCCCGAAGAAATTGGCCTGGACAGATTTCAGGCCAGGGTCATTTCTGACGAGATCGAAGAGGTGATTCTAGCGACCAATCCGACGGTAGAGGGTGAGGCTACGGCCTATTACCTCACTGAGCAACTCGCGCGGGAAGGCATAAAAATGTCGCGTATCGCCCATGGCGTGCCACTGGGCGGTGAGCTGGAGTATGTGGATGGCACCACCTTGGCGCATGCACTCACTGGACGTCGACCTATGGAGCGAGAATAGTAATGGAATGGCAGCTGATTGAATCAGACCAGGATCTGGCACGTGTTATCACTGAGGCGGGGCCAGTGGACAGCGTGATGGTCGATACCGAGTTTATGCGCCGCAACACCTTTTTTCCTCAGGTGGCGTTGGTTCAACTTTCATTCGGAGACACCGCCTGGTTAATTGATCCATTACTGATTAGCGATCCCGGGCCACTGGCCAAGCTCTTGATAGACCCATCTGTTATTAAAGTACTGCATTCTGTGAGTGAAGATCTGGAAGTCTTTCAGCGTTGGCTAGGCGTTATGCCAGCGCCCTTGTTTGATACTCAGCGGGCCGCTGCAATGCTCGATATGGGCTTTGGTCTTGGTTATGGTGCATTGGTCAATACAGTGTGTGAAGTGGAACTGGAAAAAGGGGAGACCCGTTCCGACTGGTTGCAGCGACCCTTGCGTGAGGCACAGTGTCACTATGCTGCCCAGGATGTGACCTATTTGCATACGGTCTACCAGGAGTTGGCCAGGCGCTGCCGAGAGCACCATAAGTTCGACTGGGTGCTCGCCGATGGCGAGGATGCGGTCGCCGGGCTCGCGTCCAAAGACCATGGCTATTTCAAACGAATTAAATCTGCCTGGAAACTAAATAGCCGGCAGTTGGCTAGACTAATGGCCGTTTGCGAGTGGCGGGAAGAGACTGCCCGCAGTCGTGATAAGCCGCGGAGCTGGATTATCGACGATAAGGCTTGTCTGCAACTGGCCCAATTCGCACCGGAAACGCTCGCCGATTTACAGTTACAAGGTGAGTTACCCTCGGCGGTAGTTAGGCGCTACGGAGAGACCCTACTTAATATTGTGGGTCAACAATCAGAGTTGTCCGAGGATTCGCTGCCTGCACGTCTGCCAGAGCCGATGTCTGCTACTCAGCGTAATCGTGTGAAATTACTGAAAAAGAAAGTCGAGCAAATTGCCAAAACACTGACCACAGTGCCGCAAATTCTGATGGCAGCCAAAGATTACGAGGCGCTGTTGCGTGAGGCTGAAGGCGTGGACATTGAGTTGCCCCGACCTTGGCAGGGTTGGCGTAAAACGCTTGTCGTAACGCCGTTGCGCGAGTATCTGGCGGATGTAAGCTGATGAGAATAATATGCCAGATTTTTAAGGGCCCCCGTAAACCGGGCTCGTACTTATATGTTGATAAGGTGCAGGGCGTGGAGGCCGTGCCGGAGCTGTTGCTAAAGCAGTTTGGTGAGCTAGAGGAGGTGATGACCCTGCTGCTCTCACCGAAGCAAAAATTGGCTCGGGTTTCGGTTCAGGACGTTATGGATGGCATTCGCGAACACGGTTTTTTCCTGCAAATGCCTCCGGGAGAGAAAGACCATGTGTGGCAGCGTTCTGCTGATGGATAACTGGTTTAACGAGCTGTCGTTGGAACAACTGAATCAGCAGCAATGGGAGTCATTGTGTGATGGCTGCGCCAAATGCTGCCTCCATAAGCTCGAAGACGTGGACAGCGGTGAAGTTCATTATACAAAAGTTCGCTGCCGCTATCTCGATGAGGATAGTTGTCGCTGCAGCGACTACTCGCGCCGTTCTATCCTGGTGCCGAATTGCATAGCATTGAGCCCGGAAAATACCCGCGAGTTTGACTGGTTACCCAGCACTTGCGCCTATCGATTGCGGTCGCAAGGCGAGCCTTTGCCCGAATGGCATCCATTGGTCAGCGGCACCAATGACACCGTTCACCGAGCCGGAATATCGATCAAGGGGCGCGCCATTTCAGATGAATATGTTCATCCCGACGGCTATGATGAGCACGTAATTTCTTGGGTGGAATAGGGGATACTTAGTGCTGGATGCAAGTTCTTATCTCACCGCGATGAACCTGTATTGCGGCGCAGCATGTGCGGCGATCCTGCTTCTGCTGTGGTGGCTCAGACGCAGTTGGCGTCCAGCCTGGTTGGCATTTGCCGCGCTGGTTGCTGCTGCTTTGTTACTGACACCGGCTTTTCCTCAGGAGGGAGTTTCCACCCTCGCCCCAGCATTGATCGTCGCTGCTTTTCAGATTTTAACGCATGGTCCGGAAGCGGCAGAACACGCCGTGCGCCCGCTTACTTTCATGCTGGGCTTGGCGGTTGTTGTCGCATTACTGTTGCGTTTTACGGTATTTCGCTCGCGTGGATCGAAGCAGCTCGTCAGCCCCGGTACCGGCAAATCTGAACCCCACTAAAATGTATCGTTCTCGTTGCTCAGGCTTTCTTAAAGGGGTGGTTTCGGCGCTGTGCCTAATACTGTCCGTGCCTGTATTTGCTGAAGGTATCCGTACCCCTGATCTACGGCTTATCATTGATATTTCCGAGACAGCGCTGGGTGCAGAGCAGGATTTACGATTGGGACAGTCACTGGCGGCATTGGTGAGACTTCTGCCTGAGGGGTCCCAGGTAGGGATTTGGACCTTCGACGAGACCGTTGAGCAGTTGGCACCGGTTAAAGCGGTAGACGATAGCTGGAAAGAGGCTGCGGCCCTCGCCTTAGTCAGGGTGAAGAGTCGTGGTAGTGGCAGCGATATCCCCGCAGCCCTGGCAGCGGCCAGCGCAATTTTACCCGCGCCTAACGCGAATTATGACACCAGTATTATCTTGCTTACCAGCGGCCGGCTAGCGGTGTCTTCCTCGCCCATGACTAATGCCAATGCCGCGCGCGAACTGATTCAAAAACGGGCTCCCGCACTCGCCTCGCAAGGTATTCCTGTGCACACTATCGCGGTTTCGAAAGACGCCGACAGGATTTTTCTTGCTAATTTAGCCCGGCTCACGGGGGGGCTGGCTGTGCGCGCGCGGTCGTCGGGGGAGCTTGCTAGCTCACTGCTGCGATTGCTGCAGACGATATCCCCTGTGTCTACTTTACCTATCGATAAAAGTCGTTTCAATGTAGATGAAAGTGTTGAGGTTTTTACTCTGCTGTTAACGGGTGGTGCCACGCTGAATCATATCGCTCTGTATTCTCCAGATGGCGATAGAGTGACTCGGGAGCAGAGCCCGCCTGGTATGCGCTGGTTCGGCAACGACCTGTTTACGCTGATTACTGTCAGTAAGCCTCAAGTAGGCCTATGGAAATTCAAAGCAGCTGATGATGCAGAAGCTCAGGTTCGTGTTCAGTCTCCATTGCAGTTGCAAATTGCCCCATCCCTCAGTGTAATCCCAGTGGGTGTCACAACTGAGCTGACACTGCAACTCGTACTCGCAGGAAAAACGCTCGATTCTGTGGCGCTGTACTCACAATTTGAAGTCTCACTCGCGGTTGTTAATTCTACTGGCGTTATCGAGGCCTTACCAGCGGATCTGGTTGCCGTGAAGGTGTCTGAAGCAGGCTATGTGCTGAGTCTGCCAGCCTTGAAACAGGCCGGTAGCCATGTGTTTAAAATTGGCTTGCGCGGGGAGGGTGTGCAGCGCGAATTACCCGTATATGTAACGGCAGTCGCTGCTAATCCGCGCGAGATAATCTCTACTCGCGTGGAGGATGTCCCGGAGGTAGACCTGAAAATACCGGCAATTCGATTTGCCGTGCTAACAGTGATCGCCCTGGCGGTTCTGCTGATGGTGCTGCGGCGGCGGAGACAGCGTAAACTGGCGCTTTGGCAGCAGCGATTCAGCGATCCAGAAGGCAAGGGACGCAGTGGGTTGTTTCCGGGTATTCGCGCCGAGGTCAAAAGGGACAATAAGCGTTCTTGATTCAACCCTCGCCAATCGGTACCCTTGTGCGCTTTCGAATAAACTACGAGTGACTTTTCAGACTATGAAATTCCAGGGAACAGAACGATACGTAGCCACAGACGACTTACGCATGTCAGTAAATGCCGCGGTAACACTGGAGCGTCCTCTCTTAATCAAGGGTGAGCCCGGTACTGGTAAGACTATGCTCGCCGAGGAAGTGGCGCTTGGTTTGGGCAAGCGACTCATCCAGTGGCACATCAAGTCCACTACTAAAGCTCAGCAGGGTCTGTATGAATATGATGCAGTGTCACGCTTGCGTGACTCCCAGCTTGGCGATGGTAAAGTTCACGATATCGGTAATTACATCAAGCGCGGCAAGCTCTGGGATGCCTTTGCGGCTGATGAGCAGGTTGTATTGCTGATTGATGAGGTAGATAAAGCGGATATAGAATTTCCCAATGATCTGCTGGTGGAGCTCGATCGCATGGAGTTCTTTGTCTACGAGACTGGAGAGACCATCAAGGCCAAGCATCGCCCAATCATAATAATCACCAGTAACAATGAGAAGGAACTGCCTGACGCTTTCCTGCGCCGCTGCTTTTTTCACTTCATCACCTTCCCCGATCGCGATACGATGCGAGAGATCATTGATGTGCACTACCCGAATATCACTCAAGACCTGGTGCAAGAGGCTCTGGAGGTATTCTTTGATGTTCGCGCCATTCCTGGCCTGAAGAAAAAACCATCTACCTCTGAATTGATCGATTGGCTTAAGTTATTGATGGCCGATGATATTCCCGACGAAATCCTCAAGGAGCGAGACCACACCAAGGCCATTCCGCCACTGTACGGGGCACTGCTGAAAAATGAGCAGGACGTCCATTTGCTCGAACGCCTTGCCTTTATGCATCGACGGGAAACTCGCTAACAGCATGTTAATTAACTTCTTTCACGGTCTGCGGGATTCCGGAGTGCCGGTGACTACGCGCGAACTGCTGGACCTGATGGACGGTCTCGAAAAGCATATTGCGTTTGGCGATATAGACGATTTTTACTATTTCAGCCGTACCTGTATGGTCAAGGATGAGAAGTACTTTGACCGTTTTGACAAAGCGTTTGGTATGCATTTCCAGCAGTTAGAGGCTCTCGACGACATCATAGAAGCGTTGATCCCGGACGACTGGTTGCGCAGCGAATTCATGAAAAATCTGTCTGAGGAAGAAAAGGCAAAAATCGAGTCCCTAGGTGGTTTGGAAAAACTGATTGAGGAATTTAAAAAGCGACTCGAAGAACAGAAGAAACGTCACCAGGGTGGCAACAAGTGGGTTGGCACTGGCGGCACCTCGCCTTTTGGTCAGGAGGGTTATCATCCTGAAGGTATTCGGGTAGGGCCCAATGGCAAAAATAAGCGAGCGGTTAAGGTCTGGGACAAGCGAGAGTTCAAAAACCTGGATGACTCGGTGGAATTGGGTACCCGCAATATCAAAATGGCCATGCGACGCCTGCGGAAATTTGCTCGCACGGGCGCGGCAGATGAACTGGACCTGGACGATACAATCAGTTCTACAGCCCGTAACGCCGGCTTTCTGGATATTAAAATGGTGCCCGAGCGGCACAACGCGGTAAAGGTCCTACTTTTCTTTGACGTCGGTGGCTCCATGGATCCCCACGTTAAAGTCTGTGAGGAGCTGTTTTCGGCGGCCCGCACCGAGTTCAAACATATGGAGTACTTTTATTTCCATAACTTTCTCTACGAGAATGTGTGGCGCAATAATGTTCGGCGGCACAATGAGAGTATGCCGCTGCTGGATGTATTGCATAAGTACAGCCATGACTACAAGATCATTTTCGTCGGTGATGCCTCTATGTCACCCTACGAGATAATGCAGCCCGGTGGGTCGGTGGAGCACTGGAATGAAGAGCCGGGTGAGCTCTGGATGCGGCGCCTGCGGGAAACTTATGAAAAAGTAATTTGGATTAATCCGGTACCGGAAGCGGAGTGGGAATATACCCAATCCATCGCCATTACCAATCAGCTGCTGGATAAAAAAATGTATCCTCTGAGCCTTAAGGGTCTGGAGGAAGGTATGCGGTACCTGTCTAAATAATTATTTTGCCAGAGCCGCGCTGTAGGCCACCAGACTCGCGCTTACAGCCACGTTAAGCGATTCAACCCCGTTGCGCATCGGAATAGATAATCTTTGATTGCAGAGCGCGCGCACCGCTTCTGACACGCCCTCGCTCTCACTTCCCAATACAAATACGGTATGCCCGGACGATTCATACTCAAATAGTGACGTTTCGGCAGAGGCTTCTAACGAGCACACGGTGACATTGTTGGCGCGGTATTCCTGCAATATTTCCGGTAACGATTGGCACGTTAGCATTGGAGCCCGGTAAATTGTGCCGGCGCTGGCCTTGATCACCAGTGGGCCGAGGGCGGCACATCCGCGCTCGGGGTAGATAATACCGTCTATTGCTCCAGCCGCGGCAGAGCGAATAATCATGCCCAGGTTTTGCGGGTTGGTAATACCGTCTAGTGCCAGTAGTCGTCGTCCCGACATGCCTGCCAAACCCGAGAGGTAATCAATGGCATCACTGAACTCGGGACAGATAATGTCTGCTGCCACGCCTTGATCCTGGCGGCCATTGCGGGAGATTCTCGCTAGAGCCGCTCGCGAGTGTTGCTGTATTGGAATTTCGCGACGTTCAGCTGTCGCTCGGATGTCTCGGATGGTGCCGTCCTCGCGATTGCTGTCGGCAATGTGCACGGCATAACAAGGCAGCGAATTGTTCTGCAGTGCCTCCAGCACACTCTTTCTACCGTAGATAGTCAACAGTCCGCGAAAAAAGGCCTTCTTTTCACGATAGCTCGCCGCGTCAGTTTTATTGTCAGTCATGGGGGAACGCTTTAGTCTGGCCGGCCTTGGCTAGTCTAGGAGATCTTTTCGCTGCCCCTGGCCAGGCCAGTGACTCTTTCTGCGGACGCTTTCATGCGTGCGGCAATTTCTTCGATCTGAGCACCGCTAACAGGGTTGTCGAATGACCCCGCAACGAAACACATCACCGGAGTGTCCCGCTCGCCGAAAACCGGTACTGAAATTGTACTTACCTGGTAGCGCCCTCTGGGATCGATGCGATCCAGATGATATTGCTCGTCGCACAGTTGCTCCTGGTAGGTATTCGCTGCAGCTTCGAGTTCACTCAGGCTCCAGGATTCATGGATGCGGGTTAATTCTTTAGTAAGCTCTTCCTCAGCGCGGGTTTTAAGGGCAACTTCAAAGCCCCGTGCTCGAATGCCGATCACCGAAACACGCAGCTTTTGATCCAGTTTTTCGTTATAGCCGCCCCTCGCCTCATGTGCCCGTGTCAGCCAATCTTCCAATTGCTTGGCCGGAGAAAAAGCGGTGAAGCATGCAGCGATCGGAGCACTGTTGGGCAGTCGCAGTCCGAGTTGGAAGGAGTCTATCAGTGGCGAGGCGCGACCGTAGAGGGCGAGCAATACCATGTGCAGTTTGGACCGACCGGTAACCGCGAACCCGACATCAAGGTCGTTCTGTAGGCTTTCAAGCTCCGGGCGGGCGTACTCCAGTACCGGAAATTGCGCAAAAGCTGCGTTTCCTGCGGCGATAATAGAGGGGCCCAGGCGATAGGCTTTCGACTTTGGATCTTGGGCCAGAAATCCGTAACTTGCCATGGTAGTTAAAATCGCATGGCAAGTGGCCTTGTTGAGATTCAGGCGTCGTGTCATCTCGGTCAGGCCGAAGGCCTGATGAGGGTTTGCCATCAACAAATCCAGAATTGCCAGCGCGCGCGCTGTGGGCTGAGAAAAAAGAGCCACAAAGTTGTCCTCGAATGCTGTTACATTGCAGTATAGATTGTTGTACTCTGTTTAGACACAATAGCGCCACATATGGCACTAACGCAAGTCTCTCGCCGCACAGCGAGCAAGGTGTCAGGCCAGCTCGCCAGTGGGAGTCTAACTGCTACAGAGAAGCGATTAAACCTTTAAAGAGCTCGATATGTGAAGCTGACTTTATACGGCACCTCTGCCTGCCATCTCTGTGAGATCGCAGAACAAATGCTTACTGAGTGTCAAGGGGGTGGAATCCCGCTCGCTTACGAGAAAGTGGACATCAGTGATTCCGATGCCTTGTTTGAACGATACGGTGAGCGCATACCTGTCGTACGAGATGAAGTAGGGCGTGAGCTGGGCTGGCCCTTTCAGACGGCTGGACTTACTGCCTGGCTTGCTAAAAAAGTCTGAGCTATTCGGTACCCACTCTGACTGCGAGTACATCTCGGGTGGCGCCATGCAGAACACCGTTGGCGGTGGACCCCATGAGTAGTGCCAGACCATAGCGGCCATGGCTGCCCACTACAATCAGATCGGCGCCCAGTTCTTCGGCCTTCGCGTGAATTTCAACTTCCGGCCGTCCCAACACGATATGCTGATGATCCTCTGCCAGGTCTTGGCTGGCTCCGAAGCGCTTTAACTGGTTGGAGGCCTGCTGGTGGATCTCATCCTGGATTCCGGAAAAGTCCATGGGAATATCACCACCGTAGGCGAAGCTCAGTGGCTCGATGACGTGAATCAGGTGCAGGTTAGCGGCCGTACCGGACGCGACAGAGCGCGCACGGCGGACAATCTGGTTAGATTCTTCGCTCAGGTCAACAGCCACCAGGATTTTGTTGTAGTCTGACATGCTCGGCTCCACACTCGTTATCAGTATGGGGCTATTTATAGCACAAAATTAGCTCCAGTAAATGTCCTAGAGCACGCTAAGTCAGGCAGATAGTTGATGTGGATCAGTGAGAACATAAAGTGACGTACTTGATTATCGCCGCGATAATGTTGGCGGCGGTTGCGCCGTTGCTTCATTTTGCACCCAGTAAGCGGCAGCGCGCGCTGGCGGGGCTCCGTGAGCGCGCTGCGGTGGCTGGCTTGTTCGTCGAATTTCGCGACCTGCCGGGAGCAGAACTGGATCACCGCGCGACATCGACTGCCACTCGCCAGGTGATCTATTATGGTCGGCGTCTGCCGCCTTCACGGGGCAAAAATGCGCGTTCAGGAAGCTGGCGGACTGTCGATGGAACATGGAGAGGCGTGGTAAGACGCAAGTCAGTACCCGCTGGGCTGCACGATTTGCCCCCACAAATACTGGCTGCCAGCATCGACGAGAGTAGCTGCGGCCTGTACTGGCGGGAGGAGGGTGAAGCCGAAATAGTCGATCAAATAATTGCCACTTTGAGCACATGGTCCGTAGACATTGTTGAAGAATGATTTCTGTTTTTGCTTGACCCCAGCCTGTTAGCAACTTATATATGCCACTTTTTCGCGCAGAAGTTCGGCGTTAAACATAGAATGTTCAAGGATCGATTAAACCTTTATGGGTAAATCACTCGTTATTGTGGAGTCGCCGGCGAAGGCTAAGACTATCAACAAATATTTGGGTCCTGGCTTTATCGTCAAGTCCAGTGTTGGTCATATCCGCGATCTGCCTACGGCCGGCAGCGCGGCTAAAACCGACCCCAAAGAACGCGCAGCGCAGGCCGCGAAGACGCGGAAAATGGCGCCTGGAAAAAAAGAGGCCTACAAGAAAAAGAAGGCCAGAGCTCAGCTTATCCGCCGCATGGGTATTGATCCGGAAAACGACTGGAAAGCCGACTACGAAATTTTGCCGGGCAAGGAAAAAGTGGTTAGTGAGCTCCGCAAGATTGCGGAAAACAGCGATACCATCTATCTCGCAACCGACCTTGATCGCGAGGGAGAGGCGATAGCCTGGCATTTGCGTGAAGCTATTGGTGGCGACGATTCGCGATATCAGCGCGTGGTCTTTAACGAAATAACCAAGAAGGCGATTACTGCGGCCTTCGAAAAGCCGTCATATCTCGACTTGGATCGAGTCAACGCCCAGCAAGCCAGGCGCTTTTTGGACCGCGTAGTCGGCTACATGGTTTCGCCGCTATTGTGGTCAAAGGTGGCGCGCGGGTTGTCGGCAGGACGAGTCCAATCGGTCGCGGTGAAGCTCATTGTCGAGCGTGAGCGTGAGATTCGCGCTTTCGATCCCGAGGAATATTGGGAAATTCATGCTGAGCTGGCGGCGAAGGCAGGCGAGCAGATTCGCTTCCAGGTACGAAAGTACCAGGGTCAAAAATTCCGTCCGGACAATGAAACCGATGCCATGCAGGCCAATTCTGTTCTAGAGCAGGCCGCTTATGTGGTCAGCCAGCGAGAGGATAAGCCCACTCGCTCCAAGCCGCCTGCACCTTTTATAACCTCTACACTGCAGCAGTCCGCCAGCACCCGGCTGGGTTTCTCTGTTAAGAAAACCATGATGATGGCCCAGCGTCTGTACGAAGCGGGTTACATCACCTACATGCGTACTGATTCGACCAACCTTAGTGGCGAGGCGGTTGCCGCCTGTCGCGATTACATCGGAAACAATTTTCCGCCGCGCTATCTGCCCGAAAATCCGCAATCCTACTCCGCTAAAGAAGGGGCTCAAGAGGCGCACGAGGCAATCAGGCCCTCCGACGTCAACATACAGCAGGCTATGCTAAAAGGTATGGAACGCGATGCAGAGCGGCTCTACGAGATGATCTGGCGACAGTTTGTCGCAGGGCAAATGCCGGCAGCAGAATACACAGCAACAGTGATAACCGTTAGCGCGGGAGAGTACAGCCTGAATGCCAAGGGGCGCATTGTGCGCTTCGACGGTTTTACCCGTGTACAGGTGCCAGCAAGCCGCAAGGGCGACGATGCGGTATTGCCGGATGTGAAGGAGGGCGACGGCCTTGAACTGAAGGCGCTTGAGCCAGCACAGCATTTCACTAAGCCGACACCGAGATTCGGCGAGGCCAGCCTGGTGCGTGAACTCGAAAAACGCGGTATTGGGCGACCGTCAACCTACGCATCGATCATCTCCACGATTCAGGATCGGGGCTATGCGCGCCTTGAAAACAAGCGCTTTTATGCCGAGAAAATGGGCGACATCGTCACCGAGCGGCTAGACAAGAACTTTTCGGAGCTGCTGGATTACGGCTTTACTGCCTCTATGGAAGAGCGCCTGGATGAGGTGGCCGACGGTAAGCTGAAATGGCGTACGCTACTGGACAATTTCTACAGTGATTTTAGTGGACTGTTGGCCAAGGCTGAGGAGCCAGAGCCCGACGGTATGCAGCGCAATGAGCCCACTATGACCGACATCGAGTGCGGGAACTGTGGCCGTGAGATGCAGGTGCGAACCGCTAGCACGGGCGTGTTCCTGGGCTGCTCTGGATATGCTCTTCCGCCCAAAGAGCGCTGTAAGCAGACCATAAACCTGACTCCCGGTGACGAAGCTATTGATGCCGATGCGGATGATGAGGCCGAGTCTCGGCTGCTGCGCACCAAGCACCGTTGCAAAATTTGCAACACCGCGATGGACAGTTATCTGATTGACGAGCAGCGCAAGCTGTACGTCTGCGGTAACAATCCCGATTGTGCGGGATTTGAAGTAGAGCAGGGCAAGTTCAAGATCAAGGGATATGACGGCCCAGTGCTTGATTGCGATAAATGCAGTGCAGAAATGCAGCTTAAAACGGGGCGTTTTGGCAAGTACTTCGGCTGTACCTCTGAGACGTGTAAAAACACCCGTAAGCTATTGCGTAGTGGTGAAGCAGCGCCGCCGAAGATGGACCCTGTACCCATGCCAGAGTTGATTTGCCAGAAGGTTGAGGATACCTATATTTTGCGGGACGGTGCCGCAGGCCTGTTTTTAGCCGCTAGTCAGTTTCCTCGCAATCGTGAAACCCGTGCACCTTTCATGGATGAGTTACTGCCACATCAGGACGAGATCGATCCCAAGTACAAATTCCTTTTTTCCGCCCCGGTAGCAGATCCGGACAAAAATCGCAGCCAAGTTCGCTACAGCCGAAAAACCAAAGAGCAGTATGTAATGACAGAAAAAGAGGGCAAGGCGACTGGCTGGAAAGCCTGGTATCGCAGCGGCAAGTGGGAAGTTGAGCAGTCTGCTTCCGGCGGACGTCGCAGCAAGAAAAAGTGAGTTCACTGCGAGCCAGGGCAAACCACGCATTATACCTGGCGCGGATTCAAATCTCCGCCTGGCAGGATCAGTGCGGGCACGAGCAAGTGCCCGTCACTACGCTAGCCCAAGCTTTTCTGCCCGCAGCGGGTAGTCACCTGCGTACAGCGTACGGCTATTTTCTGTTGACCCTGGTGGGCGCGACACAGATAGAGAGTTCCCTACCGAGCACCGTTGCAGACCTGCCCGAAATCCCTCATGGCATAATGCGACCTCCTGAAGTCGCCGAGTTTCAGATATTGGAGCGCGAAGGTTGGTTGGCTGACATGCTGGCAGCCGTCGATCTGGACATCAAGATCCGCTCTCCAGGCATAGCAGCTGCCCAGACGCTCTCCCTGATGCCTGCGGCCTCCGCCAGTCCGGCACAGGCATTGGCCTGGTGTGACGCAATGCAAAATCTGTTCGACCGTATGAGCGATTCTTTAGACGAGTATTAGTCTCTGGTGGTGGGCCTTCGCAGCTACTGTTATAATGGGGCAGAAGCAATCGTAGAGAGGTTAAATTTAGTGGCCACTTCCTTATTGGAAATCGTAGACTTGGGTTATGGTGAGTTTGTGTTGCAGCGGGCGGAAGATGACTCCGAGCCGTTGGTACGGATCAGTTTTTCTGAAGAGTCTCAAATATATCTTATGGACAACAGTCTGGAGGTCGCTAAGGCCATGATTCAGGCTGGCATTCAGGCAGCTGCCACACTGGCAGAGCAGAACGAGGTGGAGATCCAGGCAACAGAGGGTACTCGCTCACGCATTATCCATTGATTAACGTGGTGATCTCTTGCCCAGCATCGCCGCCGGTTTAATTGCTGCGTCTGAGGACCCCGACGCTAAGCCCCTCGATTTCAAATTCGCTCTCGCGCAAATCTACCTTTATCGGTTTGTATGCGGCATTCTCTGGCAGTAATTCCAGCAAATGCTCTTGAGACGTTTTGCGCAGTCTTTTAACAGTAACCTCATTGTCAATTCGCGCCACCACAATATCGCCGTTATTGGCGAGATTGGTGCTGTGCACCGCCAGCAGATCGCCGTCAAAAATGCCGACATCGATCATACTGTCACCGCTGACCTTGAGGAAATAGTCTGCTGCCGGTTTGAAAAAAGTGGGAGGGAGGTCGCAATAGTCCTCAACATGTTCCTCGGCCAGCACTGGATTACCAGCGGCAACCCGGCCAATAATCGGAATGCCCATGGTCTGCGGTAAACGAATGCCTCGGGAAGCGCCGGGTATCATCTCAATAGCGCCTTTACGAGCGAGGGCTTTCAGATGTTCTTCCGCAGCATTGGCTGACTTGAAGCCCAATTCTTTGGCGATATCGGCGCGAGTGGGTGGGTAGCCGGTCTGATCAATATGCTGGCGGACAATGTCCAGCACCTGTTGTTGGCGATTAGTGAGCTTTTCCATCTCAGCAGTACCTGATGTATATACAGTAGCTGTGATTATATACAGTATTGCTTGGCGCTTACAATGCCCTTGGGGAAGTTAATTTAGGCCGGAATGTATTCCACGGGGCCCGCTCTCGGGCTTACAGGTCCTCGACGCCGTACATTGCGTCTGGCTCAATCATGTTCAGCGGATTGTTCCAGTCCTCGGGGTGAAAAGGTAGATCAGGGTCCAGCCCGTCTTCATCGACCAACTCATAGGGGGCTCGCCAATCTTCAGGTGCTTCTGCTTTTTGCAACAGTAGTTCACGCCAGGCGTCGAGATCGTACTCAGTGATTTCGCCGTCCAGGTACTGGGCGTCAATTGAGAGGGTGGTAGGCTCCCAGGCAACGACTTCAAACAACATATTGGTTTGCAGATCCTTGTACCATCCGCCAACCACCGGGTGTAGCATTTTCATTACAGATTACTCTACTTGCCGTTGGTGAACCAAAATATCATGCTGAGAGGCCCTGTCCATTATGTGAAATTGTTCTAAAAACGTTGATTAACATGCCATGATTCTTGGATGTAAAACTTCTTGAGAGGGATCAATCGCTTGCGGAGATTATCAAGAGTTGACTTGATGGCGGGGAGGGCTTTATATACCCGAATTATGTATATACTCATCTCTTTACAGAATAAAATTGTCTAAAAAATTTTGCGTCTAAGCGCATCTACTTGTTGGAGTTTCTAATTTTATGGAAAGTATTCGTCAGGCATTGTTGAGCATGGGGGAAGCCTTGGGAATACCGTCGGCCATTTT
The DNA here is from genome assembly GCA_047633055.1 of Halieaceae bacterium. GTDB lineage: Bacteria > Pseudomonadota > Gammaproteobacteria > Pseudomonadales > Halieaceae > CALJFL01. The sequence continues at coordinate 50,013 of JBLIEI010000001.1, forward strand.
TGCTCTGGCATTGCTACTTTTACTGGGCGTCTGTGCTCACTTTCTAATTGCGATGTTAGTCCGTCGACTCCATGATCTGGCTGCCGGTAGCGTGATGCGCTGGGACGACGTGCTGATGACAGCTCTGGAGGCCCCGCTGCGCGTGATCGTATGGGTGTTTGTTGTGTATCTCGCCCTGGATGTGTTTCCAGCCACACACGATTTACAGGTGTTTTTGTCGCAGGCTGTGGGGACAGCGGTAGTGCTGATACTGGCTTGGTTTGTGCACCGGCTTATTCGTGGGGTTGAGGCCGAGATGCTGGTGGCCGACCGCGGTCGTACTGGCTCAAACGATAGAGCCACAATTACTGCCACGGCGAAATTGCTACGGGTTAGCCTATGGATCGTGGCCGGGCTGATGCTGCTGCAATCAATGGGTTTGTCGATTTCGGGCCTCCTTGCCTTCGGTGGTATCGGCGGTATTGCCGTGGGCTTTGCCGCGAAAGACCTGCTGGCCAACTTTTTTGGTGGCATGGGAATTTACCTGGATAGGCCGTTTACTATTGGCGATTGGATCAGGTCGCCAGATCAGGAAATAGAGGGCACGGTCGAAGATATTGGCTGGCGGGTGACCCGCATTCGCACCTTTGATCAGCGCCCACTGTACGTGCCGAATTCGGTGTTCAGTCAGATCTCCATTCAGAACCCTTCACGTATGTTCAACCGGCGCATCTACGAGACTATCGGTTTGCGCTATCAAGATGCGAATAAAATGGACAAGGTGGTTACCGAGGTGCGCGCTATGTTGGAGCAACATGAAGCGATTGATCTGCAGCGCACTCTCATCGTCAATTTTGTATCGTTTGGCGCTTCGTCGCTGGATTTTTTCGTCTACACTTTTACTCGGACCACGAACTGGGTCGAATTTCACGCTATTAAGCAGGATGTCATGTTGAAAATCTTGGAGATTATTTACGCCAACGGTGCCGACGTGGCATTTCCTACCCGAACCCTGCACCTTGAGTCGCCGTCGGCGGAGCCAACGCCATGAGTTGTGTGGCAGTCATCGGCGGTACCGGGCTAGACCACTTAGAGGGTCTGGAAATAGTCGCAAGCCATCCCATAGACACCGCCTTCGGCAGACCCTCAAGGCCGGTAGAGGAAGGCAAGCTGGATGGTCAGCGCGTGTTTTTTCTGCAGCGCCATGGCAGCCCAGAGGCAATTCCTCCGCACAAAATTAACTATCGTGCCAATATATGGAGCTTGAAGTCACTGGGAGTGACTGACATTATATCGATTAATGCGGTCGGTGGAATCAGTCCGGAGATGCAACCCGGCCGCCTGATTATTCCGGATCAGCTGATCGATTATACCTGGGGCCGAGAACATACCTTCGATGATGGTGCCACCGGTGAGATGATGCACATAGACTTCACCGAGCCTTATGATCGGAAGCTAAGGCTGGCCCTTCTTGCTGCAGCTGAGCGTGGGAAAATCAAACATCTGGAGAGTGGTACTCACGGGGTCACCCAGGGTCCCCGATTGGAAACAGCGGCGGAAGTGCGGCGTATGGCACAGGACGGTTGTGACATCGTGGGTATGACCTGCATGCCGGAGGCTGCGCTGGCCAAAGAGGCGGGTCTGGCCTACGCCAATGTGTGCATGGTGGTCAATGCGGCGGCTGGTCTGGATGATCAGCCGCTGACTTTAGAGTTCATGCGTGCCATCCTGCAGCGCGAGGCTCAGGTGGTGGGCGAACTGTTGCGGGAGTTTCTTGCAAGCTACTCCGTAGGCTAAGCAGCATCTTCCTCGGCTGCGGCCTTGATTTCGGCAGCGGCCTGCTCGATCAACACCATCTCCTCGAGTTCTTCCGCAGACAAGGGGGTAATTTTGATCACCACGCCCATCATCGGGTGGTCGATGTAATGCACTTCGTTGCTGCGCATCCGTCGTTTTTGCTGCATTAGCAGCGCATGACGCCAGGAATATTCGGGCTCCAGTTTCTTCGGCTCAAGGGACTCCAACTCGGGCGTACCCGCGCGGGGAATATCCACCTCGACCCCGTTGAAATTATCAGCACCAGGTCTTATTCCGTTGCCAGATTGATCTACCGGCATTGCAGCGATCGGTAGGGCAGGTTCCGTTTCCATGGCGAGATCCAAGCCGAGTTCAAGGACGGGCGGCGGCGTTACCAAGATCAACGAGGCTGGGCTTAGTGGTGGCGCCGGGATCCTCCAGTTTTCGGTATAGTACTGCCCTTGAGTATTCAGCCAGAGGTTGGTTTCGAGGTGGAGAAAGCGTGATACATACAGCTTCACACTGCCTTGCAGTAGTGGCCAATCCTGAATATCACCTGAGCGGTCTATGATGATAGGTAGGGTCTCATCGGCGCTGGCTATCGGCTGTAACCAGGTTTGGTGAAACAGGGTGCGGAAGCGCCCCGTTCTTTGCATATAGGCGGCTTTGCCGCGAAATTCTAATTCAGCCAACGGGCGAATAGTAAAGGGCGCGGGAGTGAGGGGCTCCAGCTCTTCATCTTCCAGAGGAGCCAGATCTAGCTCCACTGCCGGAGAATTTGGGTCCGGCGTGTTGGGGTCTTGCGTCAGTTCGTTGAGAGCCTCAGCGGGCAGGGCCTCCTGTTCTGAAGTGCTCAGGTCTTCCAGTGCTGGAATATCGGGGGTTTGTTCTTCAGGAGGAATCTCTGCCGCTAATAAAATAGTTTGCACTCCCAGCGTATCAACCGTGCTTTCTCCGGGGTTTGTTTCAAGGTTTGCCGTCACCGTTGCGGGATTAATCAAATACCGAAAACTGCCTGGATACGCCAAGTTTGGCTCCGGCTCCCAGATCTCCGCCCGGCTGGTGGCTTCATCCGGGCGGCTGAATATCATCAGCTCAACGCGATACCAGCGCGCCGCATCGACATCCTCAGGCTGCGCATAGGCAATGGGGGCTGCACTGAGGATCATAAATAGCAGTGCGCCCAGCGCAGTAGGGCGAAGAATCAATTTCATCAGGCGGCTATTCCACTGGCGTCCGCGGCGAAGCTTATCAATAAATCTTCGATGAATTTCTGCCTGTCGGCAGCTTCGGGCAGAGACTGCTCGAAGCGCAAACGTGTTGCCCCGGTGAGACGGTAGGATTTTGGATCTGACTGTACTAATGTCACCAGGCTCATAGGGTTTACCCGAGTACTTTGTTTGAAATTGATGTTACCACCCTCGGCGCCGACCTCAATACCGCTTATGCCGAGACTCTGGGCGCGAATTCGCAGTTTAGCCAGTTCGAAAAGATTGCCGATCTGCCTTGGCAGTAAGCCAAACCGGTCGATCATTTCTACCTGAATATCCCGTAGGTCACGATCTTTCTTCGCGGCCGCAATGCGTTTGTACAATATCAACCGGGTATTGATGTCCGGCAGATAGTCTTCGGGAATCAGCGCCGGGGTATGCAGATTGATCTCTGTACCTGCATCCAGTGGCGCGTCGACATCTGGGATTTCGCCGCGCCTAAGTGCCGCGACTGCCTGTTCCAGCATATCCATATATAGGGAAAACCCGACGCTGTTAATCTGTCCACTTTGTTCGTCTCCCAGCAGCTCCCCAGCGCCACGAATTTCCAAATCCTGAGTAGCCAGCATATACCCAGCGCCCAGGTCCCCCGCGGCTTCTATCGCCTCCAGGCGTTTGCTTGCGTCTGAACTAATGGCTGAGCGGGGCGGACACAACAGGTAGGCGTAGGCCTGGTGATGAGAGCGGCCCACTCTTCCTCTGAGCTGATGAAGTTGTGCCAGGCCGAAACGATCAGCGCGCTCTATGATGATCGTGTTTGCGTTCGGTACGTCGATTCCCGTTTCAATAATTGTTGTACACAGCAATATATGATGCCGTTGGTGGTAAAAAGAGGACATGACATTTTCAAGTTGATTCTCCCGCAGCTGACCGTGAGCGACGGCGATGGACAGGTCTGGTAATAACTCGCGCAATTTGCGTGCAGTTTCTTCAATGGTCTTGACCTCGTTATGCAGGTAGTAAACCTGGCCACCCCTGAGGGTTTCCCGCAGTACCGCTTCTTTTATCAGACCAATATTGTGCTCGCGCACAAAGGTTTTGATCGACAGGCGCCTGGCGGGTGGTGTGGCGATAATTGACAGATCGCGCATGCCACCCAGAGCCATATTAAGCGTTCGGGGAATCGGCGTAGCCGTGAGCGTGAGAATATCAACTTCTGCTCGCAGTGCTTTAATCGCTTCCTTTTGCTTAACCCCGAAACGGTGTTCCTCGTCGATGATCAGCAGACCTAGATCGTGAAACTTAAAATCGGACTGCAACAGTTTGTGTGTGCCGACCAAAATATCAATTGCGCCCGATTTTACTTTGGTCGTCACTTCTTTCAGTTCCGCGGAGTTTTTGAATCTTGAAACCATATCAACGGCCACTGGCCAGTCGGCAAAGCGATCGCTGAAAGAATTGTAATGCTGCTGGGCGAGCAGAGTGGTCGGTACCAGTATGGCGACCTGCTTGCCATTTTGCGCGGCTATGAAGGCCGCGCGCATAGCGACCTCGGTTTTGCCAAAGCCCACGTCGCCACAAACCAGGCGATCCATTACCCGCGGGCTTGTCATGTCGGTTACCACAGCGTTAATCGTTGTTTGTTGATCCGGTGTTTCTTCGAACGGAAAGCTTGCACTGAATTGTTCGTAAGCCGTTGTCGGCAGTGAAAACATAAAGCCCTCTCTCGCTTCTCGGCGAGCGTAGACTTCGAGAAGCTGCGCGGCTACATCGCTGGCTTTCTCGCTGGCTTTACGCCGTGCTTTTTCCCACTGCTCAGAGCCCAGCCGGTGTAGCGGCGCGGTCTCGGGATCGCTGCCGGAATAGCGACTGATCAGGTGTAAGGAAGACACGGGTACGTAGAGCTTCGATTCCTGAGCATATTCGACCGTCAGAAATTCGGTTTCCTGTTCATTGACTGTGAGGGTTTCCAGCCCTCGGTAGCGTCCCACCCCGTGTTCTATGTGAACCACGGGTACGCCTTCGCGCAACTCGTTAAGGTTGCGTAAAGTGTTGCCGGTGTCAGTTTCGTCGACTTTTTTGCGTCGCCTGCGCTGAGCGACACGGTTGCCAAACAATTGCGACTCACACACCAGGGTTGCCTGAGCACTGCCAAAATACATGCCGCGGTCCAGCGGTGCGGTAGTGATGCAGAATTCGGCGCTCGATGTCAGGAAATCCTGCCAGTTCGCAACCGGTACAGGTTTGAGTTCGTGTGCGGAAAGAGATTCCAGAAGGATCTGCCGGCGGCCAGCGGATTCGGCGCACAACAATACACGTGAAAGGTGCTCGTCGAGAAAAGCACCCAGCTGGTCCATGGGGTTTAGCTTGCGGCCGTCCTGAACGCCAATGACGGGTGGCTGCAGGCAGTCGGTGGCGCAGTGCACTGGTGCTTCAGCATTGCTTCGCAGTTCCAGGACCGGAAGCTTGCCCAGCATTTTATAAAGATCTTCGACCGGTATAAAACCGCGTGGGGGCGGGAGTAGTGGGCGTCGTGGATCCACACCATACTCTTCATAGCGTGACTGCACATCCTGCCAAAAACTCTGCGCGGCACTGTGATGCTCGCCACTGGTGATGACGGCGGCACCGGCAGGCAGGTAGTCAAAAAGCGAATCGCAATGGTCAAAGAACAGCGGGATAAAATACTCGCTGCCCCCGGGAATGCGCCCGGCGCTGATCTCCGCGTAGACTGTGCAAGCGTCGTGATCGACGTCAAAGCTGTCGTACCAGTTGAACTGAAATCTACGTATCGCTTCAGAGTTAAGCGGGAATTCTCGTGCCGGCAGGAGATTGATAGCGTCTACCTTCTCGATGGTGAGCTGACTCTCTGCATCGAAAGTCCGCAAAGTGTCCACCTCATCATCAAGCAGATCAATTCGATATGGCAACTCGCTACCCATTGGAAAAATATCGAGCAGCGAACCTCGAAAAGCAAATTCACCGTGTTCAAAGACAGTTTCGACGTTGTTGTACCCGTTATGGCTCAAATTTTGGCGGAACGCAGCGATGTCCAGAGTTTGTCCTCGCGCCAGCACCAGGCTAGAGCCAGCAATGTATTCCTTAGGCGGCAACCGATGCATCAATGTCGGGATTGGGACGATCAGCACGCCGCCGGACACCGAGGGCAGCCGATGTAAGGTACTCAGGCGCTCTGAAATGATGTCCTGATGGGGCGAGAAGTTATCGTAAGGCAGTGTCTCCCAGTCTGGTAGTGACAGGATTTCGATATCATCGGTGATGAAAAACGGCAGCTCACGTTCCAGCGTTAAAGCCGCTGTGGTGTCAGCCGTGACAACGACCAGCAATTGGTCGGCAGACGCAAGCTCGGCAATAGCCCGACTCTCTGCAGATCCATAAAACGGGCCAATAGCCGTTCTCGTTCCGGTTTTTTTGGGCCAGGGCGTGTTTTGTAGCAGTTCTGGGAACATAGTGGCGGGTGTGCCGACTCGGTAGCAAACAGGGCGGCCATTGTAAGGTCTAGCAGGTCGCGGCTCCAGTGTCTTAAGTCCGGTCTTGTTGCTGGCTTGCCCCAGCTACCTCATCGTATGATAATGCGCACCGTAGCCCACGCGCAAACTCAAAGGTGCCTTAGTGAACGAACGTAAACGAACTAGACCTGCCGACTATTTTGCCGATTGGAAAGAGCGGGAGGCCCTGGCAGAGGGTATGATCCCCATGGTCGGTAAGATGTCCCGTGAAAATAACGTCAAATGTTATATCTACGGGCATTCCTTGGTGAATCGCTCGGTGCTACAGATCATGAAAGATCACCGCTATGTCCGCCAGATCGAAGGGAATGAACTGTCGGAGTTTGAGACATTCCCTGTTTTGAAGGCCATATCTGAACTTAATTTAGGCCCTGCCCACATCGATGTCGGTCGCCTCGCTGTTCACTACTATGATAAGGGCGAGGGTCAGGATCAGAGTGTCGATGAATACGTAGCCAGTGAACTTGCAGATTTGATTGGTAAACAGGGCGAGCCAGCCCATGAGCCTGTCGATGTCGTTCTTTACGGGTTTGGCCGCATCGGCCGCCTGATGGCCCGCATTTTGATCGACAAAACCGATGGCGGAGCATCGCTGCGGCTGCGCGCTATTGTGGTGCGCAAAGGCAATGCCGATAACGATCTGGTGAAAAGGGCTAGCCTGCTGCGGCGGGACTCGGTGCACGGTGCGTTCGAAGGCACTATTCGGGTCGACGAGGAGCGCCAGTCGTTCGTTGCTAATGGCAATGAGATCAAAGTGATTTACGCGGATTCCCCGGACAATATCGATTACACCGCATACGGCATTAACAATGCCATGATAATTGATAATACCGGTGTCTGGCGAGACGAAGCCAGCTTGTCGCTGCATCTGAAGTCCAAAGGTGCTAGCAAGGTTATTCTGACTGCGCCGGGCAAGGGCGATATGAAAAACGTGGTAGCGGGTATTAATAGCCACATGATTTCCGCACAGGATACGATGATCTCGGCAGCTTCCTGCACGACCAACGCGATTGCTCCGCCGTTGAAGGCGCTGGATGACGAGTTCGGCATCGTGACGGGGCATGTTGAGACCGTGCATGCCTATACCAACGACCAGAATCTGACCGACAACTACCACAAAGCCAACCGGCGAGGCCGCAGTGCACCGCTTAATATGGTAATCACTGAAACTGGCGCCGCCCTTGCTGTTGCCAAAGTACTGCCGCAGCTCGCTGGCAAGTTGACCGGGAATGCAATTCGGGTTCCCACGCCCAATGTTTCGATGGCTATCCTGAACCTGACTCTGGGGCGTGAAACAACGGTGGCCGAGCTAAATGAATATATGCGCAGCGTGGCGCTGCACTCGCCCATGCGCAAGCAGATCGATTACTCCAACTCGCCTGAGGTGGTGTCCTCTGATTTTGTGGGCTCTAGAACGGCCTGTGTTTACGACGCGCAAGCGACTATTGTTAATGGTGCTCATGCGGTCATCTACCTGTGGTACGACAACGAGTTCGGTTATAGCTGCCAGGTGCATCGTATTGTCGAGCAGATGGCAGGAATTGAATACGCAACCTTCCCAAAAAAGACTTGATTAATTAGTGGCCGACGGTCCGGCTTAAAATCCGTGTCCGTAGCTAAAACTTGTTCAAAATCATGTATCTTCATCAATCTTGTAGTGTTTTTGGCGGAATCAATCCTGTATAATACGCTCGGCTCGGAGCCAAGCGTTTGATTCTTGCGCCGCTCGATATCAACGTGGAGCGGTGATCATTATTTCAATCGGTCTGTGTGCATTTCTTCGGCCCACCCGTACGTAGTTAGTCGCTAACCTTTAGGCATATCGTATGATCAAAATTAAGCGGGGTTTGGATATACCTATCCAAGGTGCTCCCGACCAAAATGTTGAAGACGCTTCGCCGGCGAGAGCTGTGGCTCTTGTCGGTTTCGATTATATCGGCATGAAGCCGACAATGGCTGTCAGTGTCGGCGATCAGGTAAAGCTAGGTCAGCTGCTGTTCAGTGACAAGAAGAGCGAAGGGGTGAGATACACGGCGCCCGCCAGTGGTACCGTCTCAGCGATTAACCGTGGAGCCCGTCGGGTCTTACAGTCCGTGGTTATCGAAGTGGCTGGCGATGAGGCCGAGACCTTTGGGCTGCGCGATGTGGCTGCCTGTAAAAAGCTGGATGGGTCCACCGTCAGGGCACAATTGGTGGAGAGCGGGCAGTGGACTGCCCTCAGAACGCGACCGTTTTCCAAAGTGCCAGCAATAGACAGCGAATGCACTGCCATCTTCATCACCGCCATCGATACTCATCCGTTAGCAGCGGATCCTGCCCCAATAATAGCTCAGCAAGCTGACGCTTTCTCCCTAGGCCAAGACCTGCTGGCAACTCTCACCGCCGGCAAGGTGTATCTGTGTGGTCAGTTCGGCGCCAACTTGCCACAGGGCAGTGCCGCAAATATAGAACTGGCGGAATTCGCCGGACCGCATCCAGCGGGTCTAGCAGGTACGCATATCCATTTACTGGAAGGTGTCAGCATTGGTAAGGTGGCTTGGTCTATCGGCTATCAGGATGTCATCGCTATTGGTCGTTTGTTTTTAGACGGCCGCCTTTACTCACAGAGGGTTATTTCTTTGGGTGGCCCGCAGGTTGAGAATCCCCGGCTGATTCGGACACACCTGGGGGCAGATTTACAGGCCTTGTGCGCCGGTGAGTTGCGCGATGGCGATAATCGGGTAATTTCGGGTTCCGTGCTTGGCGGTCGTCAGGTGCACGCATCCACTGCATATCTTGGGCGCTATCACAATCAAGTCTCTGTGTTACTTGAGGGTCGTGGCCGAGATTTATTGGGTTGGATTTCGCCGGGTTTTAAAAAGCACTCAAACCTTGGCATCTATGTCACCAGCTTACTCGGAAACAAACCGTTGCCTATGACCACCAATACCAACGGCAGCGAAAGAGCCATGGTGCCGGTGGGGAGCTATGAAACAGTGGTGCCTCTTGATGTATTGCCGACGCAGTTGTTGCGGTCATTGATTGTTGGCGACTCGGAAATGGCTCAGTCTCTGGGCTGCCTTGAACTGGAAGAGGAAGACTTAGCATTGTGCAGTTATGTGTGTCCCGGGAAATACGAATACGGCCCTATTTTGCGGGATAATCTGACGCGAATTGAGACGGAGGGTTAGAACGTGGCGTTGAGAAAATCTTTAGACAATCTTGAACACCATTTCAAGGAGGGCGGGCGTTTCGAAAAGTATTATGCGATTTTTGAAGTGTTTGACACCTTCCTCTATTCGCCCTCATCGGTAACTCGCTCTACTGCACATGTTCGTGATGGGATAGACCTTAAGCGCATCATGATTACTGTATGGATGGCGACTTTTCCCGCTATGTTTTACGGTATGTACAACTTGGGTTTTCAGGCCAACGATATCCTTGCTGTTAGCGGTGGCGCTGTGGACGGCTGGCGCGGCTCTCTTATTTCTACTTTCGGTGGCTATGACGCCAGCAGTATCTGGCATTGTCTCTGGTTCGGCGCTGTATATTTTATTCCAATTTATGCGGTAACTTTTCTTGTCGGTATTTCCTGGGAAATATTATTTGCCATAAAAAGAGGGCACGAGGTCAACGAAGGCTTTTTCGTCACCTCCGTTCTTTTTGCCTTGTGTTGCCCGCCGGATCTGCCTCTGTGGCAGGCAGCCTTGGGTATCAGTTTTGGTGTAGTGATCGGCAAAGAAGTCTTTGGCGGTACTGGTAAAAATTTCCTTAACCCCGCGTTGACCGGTCGTGCCTTTTTGTACTTTGCCTATCCCGCACAATTGTCAGGCGATGCGGTATGGACTGCAGTTGACGGTTATACCGGTGCGACTGCGCTGTCGCTAGTGGCGTCTCAGGGCATGGAAGCGATGCAGTCTACCTACAGTTGGACTTCGGCGTTTTACGGCTCTATCCCAGGGTCAATTGGTGAGACATCAACCGTGGCGATTTTGCTAGGCGGCGCATTGTTGCTAGCCACACGGATTGCGTCGTGGCGGATTGTGCTGGGTGTATTCCTTGGCATGGTTGCCTTGTCGTCCCTGTTCAATGTGGTCGGCTCAGACAGCAATCCGGGGTTCGCTATGCCCTGGTACTGGCATCTGGTCACCGGTGGTTTTGCTTTCGGTATGATTTTTATGGCCACCGATCCGGTGTCGGGGGCAATGACCAACGGCGGCAAATGGGCGTACGGGATTCTGATTGGTGTCATGACGGTGCTAATCAGGGTGGTTAACCCTGCATTCCCTGAAGGGATTATGTTGGCGATTCTGTTCGCTAACTTGTTTGCTCCTCTGCTTGATCACTTTGTGGTCCAGGCCAATGTTAATAGGAGGCTCGCCCGTGTCTAGTCAGGACAGCACCAAGAAAATTGTATTGGTCGCTTTGTCACTGTGTCTAGTTTGCTCAGTGGTCGTTTCTACTGCGGCAGTGCTCCTAAAGCCAGCTCAGGAAGCCAATAAGGCCCTCGATAAGAAGCGTAACATTTTGCAGGCCGCAGGTATGTTGCAACCGGACCTGAGCATAGATGAGCAGTTCGCTCAGATAACCGCGAAAGTCGTTGATTTGCGGACCGGAAAATATACTGATGAAGTCGATCCGGAGCGCTTCAATCAGCGCAAGTCGGCCAAGGATCCTTCGCAATCAAAAAAACTCAGCTCCGACGCTGATTTAGCAAAGATATCGCGACGAGAAGACTACGCCATTATTTATTTGGTGCAGACTGATAGCGGCGACCTCGATAAAATAATCTTGCCCGTACACGGTTATGGACTGTGGTCTACGTTGTACGGTTTTCTCGCTTTAGAGGCAGATGGTAATACCGTGGCAGGCATGGGCTTTTATGAACATGCGGAAACGCCAGGACTTGGCGGCGAAGTTGACAATCCCCGTTGGAAGAGCCAGTGGCCCGGCAAGCAAGTGTACCGTGACAATGAAGTCAGTATCGGGCTTGTAAAAGGCACTGTCGATGTGGCTAGTCCCGACGCCGATTGGCAAATAGATGGGCTTTCTGGCGCGACGATAACTGCCAGAGGAGTTAGCAACCTGATGCACTTTTGGCTCGGGGAAGATGGCTTTCAGCCCTTTCTGAGTAATCTAAAGAAAGGAGACGCCTGACATGACAAGTATCAAAGAGACCCTCACCGGTCCTATCTTTAAAGATAACCCGATAGCCTTGCAGATTTTAGGCATCTGTTCTGCGCTGGCTGTGACCTCATCGCTGCAGGTTACTCTGGTAATGTGTGTGGCATTGACGGCGGTAACGGCCTTTTCGAACCTGTCTATTTCCGCGATACGTAAGCTCATCCCAGGCAGTATCCGCATCATCGTCCAAATGATCATCATTGCCTCGTTGGTGATCGTGGTGGATCAAACATTGAAAGCGGTGGCCTACGACATCAGTAAGCAGTTGTCGGTTTTTGTTGGGCTGATTATCACTAACTGCATTGTGATGGGACGCGCCGAAGCCTTCGCCATGAAGAACCCACCCCTAGCCAGTTTCGTCGATGGCATTGGTAACGGTTTGGGTTATTCGATTGTCCTTATTTGTGTCGCGGTCATCCGTGAATTGTTCGGTGCTGGCAAGTTAATGGGCGTCGAGATTTTACCGTTGGTTACTGAGGGCGGTTGGTATCAACCCAACGGTATGTTGCTTTTGCCGCCCAGTGCTTTCTTCATTATTGGTTTATTAATCTGGGGCCTGCGCAGTGTCAATACCGATCAGGTAGAAGCGCCTGATTTCAAAATGGCTAAGCACACACCTGTGGAAGAGGGCGTTTAAATGGAACATTATCTAAGTCTCTTTATCCGTTCTATATTTATTGAAAATATGGCGCTGGCGTTCTTTTTAGGCATGTGCACCTTCCTAGCGGTTTCCAAAAAAGTAAAAGCCGCCTTTGGTCTGGGTGTCGCTGTTGTGGTGGTACTGACAATCACCGTGCCGATTAACAATTTGCTTTATACTTACCTGCTGTCAGATGGCGCATTGGCCTGGGCGGGTTATCCCGATCTGGACTTAAGCTTCCTCGGTTTGCTGACCTACATCGGGGTGATAGCAGCTTTGGTGCAAATTTTGGAGATGTTTCTCGATAAATACGTGCCAGCACTCTACGCCGCACTGGGTGTGTTCTTGCCGTTGATCACGGTGAACTGTGCCATTCTCGGGGCGTCTTTGTTTATGGTCGAACGCGACTATAACTTTGGCGAGAGCGTGGTTTACGGCGCTGGCGCCGGCGTTGGTTGGGCACTGGCGATCGTTGCCTTGGCCGGTATACGCGAAAAACTCAAGTACAGTGATATCCCTGATGGTTTGCAGGGGCTCGGTATCACTTTTATTACGGTAGGCCTTATGTCGCTCGGCTTTATGTCCTTCGGCGGCATCGATATTTAGACGGAACTAGAAAGATATGGATATTACAATCTTCTTTGGTGTTGGTATGTTTACCGCCATTGTGTTGCTACTGGTGTTTGTCATTCTGGTTGCACGTTCACAGATGGTGAGTAGTGGCGCCGTCACTATTTTAATCAACGGCGAGAGAACTATCACCGTCCCCGCCGGTGGGAAGCTTCTGCAGACCCTGTCAGAGGCCGACCTGTTTCTGCCCTCGGCCTGCGGTGGTGGCGGCACCTGTGCCCAGTGTAAGTGTATTATTTCTGAGGGCGGCGGTTCCATGTTGCCAACCGAGGAGTCGCACTTTACTCGTCGAGACGCGAAGGATGGCTGGCGACTGAGTTGCCAGACTGCGGTCAAGCAGGACATGAAGATTGAAGTGCCGGAGGAGGTCTTCGGTGTTAAACAGTGGGAATGTACTGTGGAGTCGAATCCCAACGTCGCTACCTTTATCAAAGAGCTGACCCTGCGCCTTCCCGAGGGTCAAAATGTCGATTTCAAAGCCGGTGGTTATGTGCAACTCGAATGCCCGCCCCACCTGGTGAAGTACAGTGATTTCGATATCGATGAAGAGTATCGAGGGGACTGGGAGCGCTTTGGTTTCTTCAAAGTTGAGTCGGAAGTTAAAGAAACTGTTATCCGCGCCTACTCCATGGCCAACTATCCGCAAGAGCAGGGTATTGTTAAATTTAATATTCGTATCGCCACGCCGCCACCAGGCAGCGAGGGTATACCGGCGGGAGAAATGTCTTCTTGGGCATTTAATCTTAAGCCGGGTGACAAGGTAAATGTCTACGGGCCCTTTGGTGAATTTTTTGCCAAGGAAACTGGGGCAGAGATGGTGTTTATTGGTGGCGGTGCTGGTATGGCGCCCATGCGTTCACACTTGTTTGACCAATTTAAGAGGCTCCACTCCAAGCGTAAAATTTCTTTTTGGTATGGCGCCCGGTCTTTACGCGAGATGTTCTATCAAGAGGACTATGATCAACTGGCGGCTGAAAACGAGAACTTCGACTGGCATGTCGCTCTGTCAGATCCGCAACCGGAAGACAATTGGGACGGCATGACGGGTTTCATTCATAATGTACTCTTTGAGAACTATCTCAAAGACCATCCGGCACCGGAAGATTGCGAGTTCTATATGTGTGGTCCCCCCATGATGAACGCTGCGGTCGTGCAAATGCTGGCCGATCTGGGGGTCGAACCGGACAATATTATGTTAGATGACTTCGGCGGATAGATTGCAAAGCCACTCAAAGGAGTGGCTTTTTTTTGTCGTGGGGGTGGTGCTGCTACTGACAGGTTGCGCCGACGATTCAAGAACACCGCTGCAGCTGTCAGGCTATGCACTGGGTACAACCTGGCATGTGACAGTTGGAAGCAGCGATCAGCCTGAAATTGATCCTGCTGCTTTGCGGGCTCTGGTTCAGGGTCAGCTCGACCGGGTCAACCGAAGTATGTCCACTTATCTGACAGACTCAGAAATCAGTCTGTTTAATGCGTCTTCCGTTGGCGTCTGGCGAGAGCCTTCAGCGGATTTCTTAACCGTACTGGATGCAGCACTGGCCATTGGCACTGCAACTGATGGCGCCTACGATATTACCGTGGGTCCTCTAGTCGATCTCTGGGGATTTGGCCCTGGCGAACCCCGTACCGGGATTCCATCGCGTGCTGCGGTTGCGCAGGCCAAAGAGCAGGTGGGTCAGGTCAAAGTTGAACGAGATGGCCTGCGAGCACGTCGTATTAAGGATGTGTCTCTGGACTTTTCCTCCATCGCCAAGGGGTATGCTGTGGATCTGGTGGCAGAGACACTGGTCCATGTTGGCGTGACACAGTATATGGTCGAAGTTGGCGGCGAAATGCGGGTCGCTGGTATGAGTCCGCGTGAAGATCCGTGGCGTATTGCGATAGAACAACCAAATCCTGAGCGTCGTGAAGTTGCACGCGCCATATCAATCACTGACGTGGCAGTGGCGACCTCGGGTGACTATCGCAATTATTTTGATCTGGATGGCGAGCGCTATTCTCATACCATCGACCCACGAACGGGTTACCCGGTACGTCACGATCTGGTATCCGTGACGGTAGTAAATAAGAGTACAATGCTTGCAGATGCCTGGGCGACAGCGCTTACCGTATTGGGCGCAGAAGAGGCCTTTGCGCTCGCCGAGGAAAACAGCTTGGCGGTTTATTTCATTCGGAGTACGCCAGACGGTTTTGTGGCAAGCCACACGGTTGCATTCGAGCCGTTTATGAAAACCTTTGCATCAAGCACGGAATGATAAGCTACACCTCATAGGAGGTAACATGACATTATTTTTTATCAGCGCAGTAGTCATTGGACTGGTGATTGCCGGTATGGCGATCGGCGTTATTATGGGCCGGCCCCCGATTAAAGGCTCTTGCGGCGGTTTGGGCGCGCTGGGTGTCGATCAGGCCTGCGAACTGTGCGGTGGTGATCCCAAAAGTTGTGATGAAGGGAGCCGTGACGGCCGGGAAGGTAAAGCGAATCCCGGCTTATACTATCCTGCGTCCAAGTAGAGAAGTCTGTACTGTTGAGCTCATCTCCGGGCAATATTGGCAACTACGCATTTTTTATTGGTCTGCGTTACAGTTTTAGCCGCCAGCGAAATCGTTTTACCTCCGTTATTGCCCTTATATCTATGCTCGGTATGGTGCTGGGTGTCGCCAGCCTCATCACCGTGCTTGCAGTAATGAATGGTTTCGCCGGAGAACTCAGGGGACGTATTTTATCCCTCGTGGCACACGGCTATGTGCAGCAGGCCGATGGTGATATTGCGCAGTGGCGTGATCTCGCCGATGCGATTGTTGAGCAGCCGGGTGTGGTTGCAGTGTCGCCCTATATAGCAGACAAAGTGATTCTGGGTAGCGATCGAATTTTGCGCGGTGCGCTGCTAACTGCGATAGACCCTCTGCTGGAGGGGGCAACCTCCCGGATTCCGAGTGCTATGGTGTTCGGTACTATAGAGTCACTTGATCAGCAGCCTTTTTCGGTGGTGATAGGGACTTCACTGGCGCGTATTCTGGGCGTGTTGCCCGGCGATAGAATTGAAGTGATAGTGCCTAGGCTGACCGTAACTCCACTGGGAATATTTCCGCGCAGTAAGCGCTTGGTCGTTACCGGCTTTTTTGAAGTCGGTGCCCAGCCTGACGCTACTCAGGTCTACGTGTCACTGCGCACAGGGCAAAAATTGTTGGGAGGTGCGGGCAAGGTCAGTGGCCTACAGGTAAAGACAAAGGATCTGTTCACCGCGCCAGAGACAATGGCAGCGCTAAAGCGCCAGCTGCCGGGAAATTTAGAGGTTCGCGACTGGAGCCAGACCCAAGGTTCCTTATTCCGGGCTGTTAAAATGGAAAAAATTATGGTCAGCATTCTGCTGCTCAGTGTGGTTGCCGTCGCCGCCTTTAACATTGTCTCTACTCTGGTGATGTCGGTAGCCGAGAAGCGTCGCGATATTGCGGTTTTGAGAACTATGGGCGCCAGAGCAAGCGGCATAATGGCGATCTTCGTTGCTCATGGCATGGGGCTGGCGGCTGTGGGTATTGGTCTGGGTGCGCTGCTGGGCATTGTTCTAGGAACATATATTGCAGCAATAATTGCTGTTTTTGAGAATTTTTTAGGAGTCAAATTGTTTGATCCCTCTGTATATTTTATTAGCGAATTGCCGGCAGATTTGCAGTGGCTCGACGTCATAGGTGTTGTTACAGCCTCATTGTTGCTGAGTCTGTTGGCGACCGCTTATCCTGCTTGGCGGGCCGCCAGGATAGCACCTGCTGAGGTGTTGCGTTATGAATGATCTGGTACTGCAATGTCAAGACCTGGGGCGAACCTACGTTGATGGTGATCACTGTGTATCAGTGCTGTCGCGAGTTGACTTAATATTAAAGGCTGGCGAAAAAATCGCAGTGGTCGGTGCCTCTGGTTCAGGTAAATCAACCCTGCTGAATTTACTTGGCGGCCTGGATGCTCCTACCGAGGGCACCGTTAGTCTTGCGGGTAAAGACCTGGCTACCCTGAACGAGCGTGAGCTGTGCCACTGGCGTAATCAGAGGCTGGGGTTTGTCTATCAGTTTCATCATTTGCTGCCTGAGTTTGATGCCTTGGAAAATGTTGCCATGCCGTTACTGATTGGCGGCGTAACGCGCAAGCAGGCGTGGCAGCGTGCGGAGGCATTGCTGGGTCGTGTAGGCCTGACCAGTCGACTACGCCATCGTCCGGGTCAGCTGTCGGGCGGCGAGAGACAACGTGTTGCTATTGCCAGGGCATTGGTCAATTCACCGGACTGTGTGTTGATGGACGAGCCTACCGGCAACCTTGATCCTCATTCAGCCTCTCAGGTTTTAGAGTTGATTGATGAGTTGGGTCAAGAACAGTCATCGTTTGTTGTGGTTACTCACGATCCAGCGATTGCGGCGCGTATGCACCGTACCGTCGTACTTCGCGATGGCTCCCTTCATGATGATAGTTAGGTGAGCTTTCTCGAAATCCTGCGCATCGCCAGCCGCAATACGTTTGCACTGGGCCGCGGCTATCTTTCAAGTTTTCTTTCCTCCCTGTCGATGCTCGGTTTGGTACTGGCGATAACCTTGTTGATTACAGTGCTCTCCGTAATGAACGGTTTCGACAAAGAAATGCGAGAGCGGATATTAAGCCTCGTTCCTCACATTACGGTGCAGTCGCACAGTGCAATTTCTGACTGGCCTACGCTGGCACATGTGGTAGGGCAGCACCCTGACGTTGCATCGGTGATACCGTTCGTTCAATTTGATGCCTTGTTTATGCGCGGCAGCGACATTGAAACTGCTCGTGGTGTAGGCCTTGATTTTCATGCTTCGCAAAATAGCCCGTTACTGGCGATGCTGCCGCTAGAGTCACGGCAGGATTTTTTGGGGCAAGACGATGGCCTGTTGCTGGGCAGCGGGATTGCTAGCCTGCTCGATGTGCAGCCGGGAGATCAACTGACATTGGTCGTGCCTTCACTTAGAGGTAATGCCAGCCCCGGAGCAACCCGTTTTGAAACGGTTCGATTAAGCGCCGTTTTGCATACAGGCACCGAGTTGGATCAGAGTGCAGCGGTAGTGCATCTACCGCTTGCGGCGAAGCTTGCCAATATTGAGGGGCAGGTTAGTGGTCTACAAATAAGCACCCGTGAGTTGTTCAGGGTTGCGGATATTGGCTGGGAGTTGGTCACCCAATTGCCGCCTGGATATTACGCCACCAACTGGATGATGACCCACGGCAATCTTTACGCTGCTATTCAACTATCCCGCGATCTTGTCAGTATTCTGTTGTTCTCGATTATAGCGGTCGCAGCTTTTAACGTTGTGTCTTCGTTGGTGCTGGTGGTATTTGATAAGCGTGGCGATATCGCGATTTTACGAACCCTGGGCGCGTCTCCGGCAAATATCGCTAGCGTATTTGTGTTGCAGGGCGCAATGATAGGCGCGGTGGGTGTCGGCTTGGGAAGCGTCCTGGGCGTTGCTACCAGTCTGGCAGTGCCAGGTGCGGTCGCCGGGCTGGAATCGTTATTGGAGATACAGTTTCTTAATACCGACGTCTACCCCGTTTCCTTTTTGCCGGTAGACATATTGTTCGACGACGTTCTGAAAGTCGGCTCGGTGGCCTTGGTGATGTGCCTGCTGGCCTCTATTTATCCCGCACTGCGTGCCTCCCGCTTGGCACCAGCGAGTGTTCTACACGAAGAGGGTTAGCGCTTTAGGGTGGCGCAGAATTTCGGGCCGACTCCTTTCTCCCTGCTCTTAATCTTTTGCGCTCGGCCCAGTGCCTGGCTACCTTCATCCGCCAGAGCATGCTGATTACAAAGTAGCCCAGTGAGCCAAAGAACAAGCCACAAATAAAACTACCTAGCAAAAAAGGCTGCCAAATAGTTGCCAAGCTGTCTCTCAACCACGCCGAACTTAATGCAAACTCTACCTGTTGTACAGGAATGTCGATGATCATCGCGCCCACTCGATAGGACAGATAAAAAGTTGCCGGAATCGTTAGTGGGTTGGTAATCCAGACCAGGCCAATTGACAGGGGGAGATTACAGCGCAGGCGCACCGCCAACACTGCGGCCAGAATCATCTGCCCGGGAATGGGTATAAAAGCCACAAACAGGCCGACAAAAAAAGCCATCGAAGCGGCGTAGCGGTTCAGGTGCCAGAGGTTCGGTTCATAGATCCAGCTGCCCAGTAGTTGCAGGGATCTTATCTCGCGCAGCTTCGTCGGGCTGGGGATGAATTGTTTGAGCGTTTTCTTCGGCATATCTGTAATGGATGAATTAGACGTGTAACGCAGAATCGACATGTGGTTGACTCGTGCTTGGCCTCTGCTCTATGTCCGTCGGCATGGAAGGTTCGCCATTATGCACCTAATCAAGTGGGTTCTCTACTGATGCGATCATGGATGATTGGCGCAGTATCAGCGGTTATTGTTTGCGGCTGGCTGCCGGTTTTGCCCCCAGTCAGTATTCCTCTTGTTCTGCTGTTATTGGCATTACTTGCGACCTTTCGATTCGGTTGGCGGGCATCCGGTTTATCCGGGGTCGCATGTGGTCTTGTACTCGGCTACAGCCACGGTAGCCAAATACTGGAGCGCCGCCTGGACGCCACCTGCGAGATGCAGCCGCAGAGTGTTCTCGGTACGGTGACTAGCGTACCCCGCACGACCAATGTCCGGAAAGACCTGCGCCGTCAGCGTTTTGAGTTTGCGGTGGCGGGATTTCTCGACGAGTCCTGCGTTGGCCCCAAAACGCTATTACTGAGCTACTATGGGAGTGACGATGTTGCACCAGGCGACACCTTGAAACTCAGTGCCAAGCTTCATCAACCCTGGGGCCTGGCGAACCCGGGTTCGTTCAATATGCAGGCCTGGTTCGTAGAGTCTGGTATCGATGCCGTAGGTACCGCCCGGCTAATCGAACCCCACGCTCTCGTTGCCGGTGATGCCCCGTTTACCGGCCATCATCGCTTGCGACAGGAAATATCCAGGGCCATCAGTGCCAATGGATTTGAGCCTGGAGCCGATGCGATTTTGCGTGCCATTACCGTCGCAGATCGAAGCGGACTCGACGCCTCACTGTGGCAGCTGCTGCAGTCTTACGGGATAAATCATTTGATCGTAATCTCCGGCCTTCATATTGGTCTTATCGGCGGTCTTGGTTATTTACTGGGTAGCATGTTCAGTCGCCTCGCATCATTGTCGAGCTGTCAGCGCCTGTTTTCACTGCTGCCCGAAGTATGTGCGTTGGTGTTTGCACTTTGCTACACCAGTCTCGCTGGATTTGGTTTGGCCAGTCAGCGCGCCTTGTGCATGCTGGCGTGCTTCTGTCTGGCCAGCAGCGTAGGGCGCGCCAGCAGTGCCTGGAACAATCTGCTACTGGCGGGGGTAATCGTGCTTGCCGTTAACCCTATGTCTGCACTGGGCAGCGGCTTCTGGCTGAGCTTCGGCGCCGTAGCCTGTCTGCTTTGGCTAAGCATGTGGCGGCCTGGCAGGAGTTTGCCAGCACGACTGCTAATGACACATGGGTACATGTCTATCGCGATGGTGCCTCTGGGTGGCTATTGGTTTGGTACGGCCAGCGTAGTATCGGGTGTGGCCAATCTAGTGTTGGTGCCGCTGGTAACCTTGATCCTGGTTCCGCTAACCTTGATCGCGACTTTTCTGCATGTACTGGGAATTGGGTACGCTGACACCCTCTGGCACTGGGCCGCCGTATTCATTGGCACTTTCCTCACTCCGGCGCAGCGCATTGCCGAGGATCACCACGATTGGCTCACCGTCTCATTCTACCCGCAGTGGCCGGAGCTGATGCTGGCGGTCATCGGTTTGGCTCTGCTAGCGCTACCTCTGGGGCGGGCAGCAGCGATACTTGTGCTTGCACTCTTTTTACCTCTGTCTCTTGTTGATCGGAAACCGCTCTTAGCTGAGCCAACATTATCGATACTCGATATAGGGCAGGGCACTGCGGTGGTTTTTCAAAGCGGCGAGCGAACGCTGGTATACGATACCGGGGGCGGAGATCCTGCGGGTAATAATCTCGCGTCGTCGGTTGTACTGCCTTTTTTACGTTACTCCGGGGTCAAAAAACTGGACACCTTAATTGCCAGCCACCCTGACAATGACCATAGCGCCGGCATCAAGACAGTGCTGGGCCAGGTGCCCGTCGCTCGCTATCTCTATGGTTTGCCGGTGCCTCGAGTCGCAGGCGGCAAGCCCTGCGTGGCGGGTAAGTCATGGCAGTGGCCCACCGGCGAGCGCTTCCAGTTACTCGCTCCAGCCGTTGAATCTGGTCTGGCGTCCAACAATGCGTCCTGCGTGCTGCTAATCGAGGTTAGAGGCGTGCGGCTCTTGCTCCCAGGCGATGTTGAGGCCAGCCGGGAAAAGCAGCTCCTCGCATACTGGGGTGCTACGCTGGATAGCGATGTTCTGCTCGCTGGTCATCACGGTAGCCGCACTTCAAGCACCTATGGTTTGCTCAAACATATTTCCCCGGATACCGTAGTTTTCTCCTATGGCTATGCTAATCGCTTTGGACATCCCCATCCTGTGATTCTGGCCAGGACGCAGGCCATGGGAGCAAAGGCCTATGCAACGGCCAGAGACGGTGCTGTAATGCTAACATTTAGGCTGGATGGTACCGTATCCCCGGTGCTCTGGAGACGACGTCAGCAGCGTTACTGGATGTAATTTTTGCTGGCTTTCTCCTCCGCCCGGTGCGCGTATAATGATGCCAGCAATCAACAGTAAAAGGACGTAGATGTGCTCGAATTGGTAACAGCCGGTGGCTGGTTGATGGTGTTTATTATTATTGGCTCAATCGTGGCCGCGGCCATTTGTATAGAGCGGCTATATACCCTCAATCCCAAGAAAATAGCCCCGCCGCACTTGCTCGCCTCAGTATGGAGGCAATTAAAAGCGGGAGAAATGGATGCCAATCGGCGGCGTACCTTAAAGCAATCGTCGCCTCTGGGTCGAATCCTCGCTGCTGGCCTGAGCAATGCTTATCATGGCCGCGATGTGATGAAAGAGAGTATTCAGGAGGCTGCCAGTCACGTTATCCATGAACTGGAGCGCTACCTTAATACACTTGGCACCATTGCCGCCGTCTCGCCGCTCCTCGGACTGTTGGGCACGGTGGTGGGCATGATTGACGTGTTCGCTGAAATCATGGCGCAGGGCACCGGCAATGCCAGCGCTTTGGCGGGGGGCATTTCGCAGGCGCTTATTACCACCGCTGCCGGGCTCAGCGTTGCGATCCCGGCACTCGTTATGCACCGTTATTTTACCGGACGCATCGACGGTATTGTGATTGAATTGGAGCAGGAGACCATAAAGCTGGTTGACGCCCTGCACAGCGAAGAGAATACGGAAACCGACATTTGAAGTTTCGCCGCCAGCGCACGGACGAGGTAGGGGTTAACTTGACGCCTTTGATAGACGTGGTGTTTTTGTTGCTGATATTTTTTATGGTGTCTACCACCTTCACCCGTGAAACCCAACTTAGTATCGATCTACCGGAAGCCACCGGCACGGTAAAAGATGCGGTGGAACGGCAGATTGAAATTTTGATAGACGAGACCGGAAGTTATCGAGTGAACGGACAAGGGCTGGTCGATGGTCGTATGCGGACTCTGCAGGCTGCGATTTACAAGATATCCTCAGGAGACACTACTTTGCCAATGATCATTACCGCCGACGCTCAGTCCTCCCATCAGTCGGTAGTGCGCGCTATGGATGCTGCAGGCCAGATGGGCTTTGTCCACCTCAGCATTACCACCCAGGAACTATCGGAGCAAAGCGGCGGTGGGTAAACGCGAGCTAGCAGCAAATCTCCCCGGGCGCTCGGGTAAAGTAAGCGACTGGCGTCTTTACGGGCGCTTGTTGAGCTACATCGTGCCTTACTGGTATATCTTTGGTCTCAGTATGATCGGCTATATTGTGTATGCACTGGGCAACGTTCTGCTCGCGGATATGATGCAGTTCCTGCTCGATTCCCTGAATGACTCTGACACGGCAAGCTCTGGCATTGTTGGAGGTTTTGCTTATTCACTGGTGGACACCAGCGACATGACCACCCTCGAATTCGCTCGAATTGCTGTGCCTCTGGCGGCCATTACTCTGGCCTGTACGCGCGCCATTGGCTTTTTCATGGGCACCTATTTCATGAATTACGTCGCCCGAGGACTGATTCATAAACTGCGCTGTGAATTGTTCGACAAAATGCTGGTGGCGCCAAGCAGCTACTACGACACCCACAGTCAGGGCGTGTTGATCTCCAAGATCACCTACAACGTGGAACAGGTCAGTGGTGCCGTTACCAAAGCTTTGAAAATTATCGTGCGTGAGGGCTTTACCGTAATAGCGCTCCTTAGCTACATGCTGTACCTGAATTGGCGCCTGTCGCTGATATTTTTTGCGGTGGCACCTCTGCTGGCGATTGTCGTGACGGTGGTCGGTAAACACTTTCGTCGTTACAGTCGACGTATACAGGCCTCCATGGGAGATGTTACTCAGGTATCCAACGAAACCATTGGTGCTTATAAAGAGGTAAGGGTATTTGGCGGGCAGGAGCAGCAGAGCGAACGTTTCCGGACGGCCAGTGAATACAACCGGGTACAGAGCCTCAAATTGGAATTTGCAGACGCGATCAGCACGCCTGTTATCCAGACCTTACTGGCAGGATCGTTGTCTGCGTTAATCTGGTTCGCTTTAAATCCGGATATTCTGGCCGGTTTCAGTGCCGGTTCATTAGTTGCCTTTTTGACTGCCGCTGGACAATTGAGTAAACCGATTCGCTCCCTGAGTGGTATACAGGCGATCATTCAGCGCGGCCTGGCGGCTTCAGAAGACATCTTTAAGCAACTGGACGAGGAGGCGGAAATAGATCTAGGAAAGCATACTGTAGCGCGAGCTGCAGGCAAGTTAGCTATTCGTGATCTCAGTTTTCGCTATCCCGGTGGTGACACCGATGTACTGCGCAATTTCACCTTGGAAGTAGAACCTGGACAAACGGTTGCTCTAGTCGGTCGTTCCGGCAGCGGCAAAACCACACTGGTGCAGCTCATATCGCGGTTCTATCCTCTGGCGGAAGGGGATATTCTTCTCGATGGCATCTCCATTGAAGATTACGAATTGAAAAATCTTCGCGACCAGTTGGCCATGGTGTCGCAGAGCGTGACTCTGTTTCACGATACCGTGTACAATAATATTGCGTATGGTTCGCTCTCTTTTGCTACTCGTGAGCAGGTAGAAAGTGCGGCCAAATCTGCGTTCGCTACTGATTTTATCGAAAAGCTACCAAACGGGTACCAGACCATGCTGGGTGACGATGGCGCCGGCCTTAGCGGCGGCCAGCGACAGCGTATTGCGATTGCGCGGGCCATCCTCAAGGATGCCCCCATACTCATACTGGATGAAGCGACTTCGGCTCTGGATAATGAATCGGAGCATCGCATACAGCGTGCGTTGGAAGAAATTATGGCCGATCGTACTACCGTGGTCATAGCCCATCGCCTGTCTACCGTCGAGCGCGCTGATGTGATTGTGGTAATGGACCAGGGCAGTATTGTTGCTACCGGCAGCCATCAAGAGTTGTTGGCCCAGGGGGGGCTGTATGCCCAGTTATATAATCAGGAGTTTACTGACTAATGTCTGCACACGAAACCTTGGTTGCGGCGTGGTACGAGCGCGTTTGGTGGCTCTGGCTATTGCGCCCGGTGGAATTCCTTTTCCGTTTTATTAGTGTCTTCAGGCGAGCGTGTTATCGCTTTGGCGTCTTATCTACCTCAAGAGGCAAAGCGCCACTCATTGTTGTCGGCAATATTACTGTTGGTGGTACAGGCAAAACGCCTGTTGTCATTGCCCTGGTAGAATATTTGCAGGCACGTGGCCTGCGACCGGGAGTTGTCAGTCGGGGTTACGGCGCCACTGCCGAGGAGTTCCCTCATACCTTGAGCGCGAACAGTAAAGCCGGCGATTGCGGTGACGAAGCTTTGCTAATTTATCAGCGCACAGGGTGTCCCGTGGTAGTGGCGCCAGACCGTCCCGCGGCTGTGCGTCAGTTGGAGTCCGAATTTAACGTGGATATCTTGCTCTCTGATGATGGCCTGCAACATTACTCAATGGAAAGGGATATGGAAATCGCCGTTGTCGATTCCAGGCGGGGCGTGGGTAATGGTTTTTGCCTGCCAGCAGGGCCGCTGCGTGAGCCTTGCAGTCGCCTTGCTGACATGGCGTTCATTCTGTATCGAGGGAGTTGCGACCCAATTAACGGCGTTCTTTACCGCTGTGATAGTCTAGTCAATCTGAAAACAGGAGAAGTGCGGGAGTTCAGCACTAGCGAACAGCTTACTGTGGTGCACGCGGTAGCGGGTATCGGTCAGCCTTCCCAGTTTTTTTCCACACTGCGCAATGCAGGTTTTGAACCGACTGAGCATTGCTTCGCGGATCATCACCGTTATACCGCGGATGATTTTGCGCCCATGTCCGACAAGCCAGTATTAATGACCGAAAAGGATGCGGTAAAATGCCGGGAGTTCGCCGGGGAAAATTGCTGGTATTTAAAGATCACTGCTGAGATTCCCTCGGTGGTCACCGATGCGGTTTCTGCGCTGGCCAAAGGTTAAACCAGGATACTT
The DNA here is from genome assembly GCA_047633055.1 of Halieaceae bacterium. Classification (GTDB taxonomy): domain Bacteria; phylum Pseudomonadota; class Gammaproteobacteria; order Pseudomonadales; family Halieaceae; genus CALJFL01. Next base: position 75,602 of record JBLIEI010000001.1, read on the forward strand.
TCCTCATGTCGTATTCCGTTGTAATACCGGCCCGCTATGGCTCCAGTCGACTTCCTGGCAAGCCATTGCTGGACATTGGCGGTCAGTCGATGATTCAAAGAGTGTGGCAGCAGGCGCGTAAGAGTAACGCTGAGCAGGTGGTGATCGCTACGGATGATCAACGGATCTTTGACGCGGCTGAAGCCTTTGGCGCGACCGCCTGTATGACGTCCAAAGACCACCCCTCGGGTACTGATCGCCTGCAGCAAGTGGCGACAGAAATGGGCTACTCGAACGAGCATATTGTCGTAAATGTACAGGGCGATGAGCCATTGATTCCGCCAGCGGCTATCGATCAGGTAGCAGCCAACTTGGCCCGAGAATCTGCCGCGGCGATAGCGACCCTGAGTGAACCCATTGCCAGCGTAGAGGAATTGCGTAATTCCAATGCGGTAAAAGTTGTTAGCGATGCCTCCGGCCTGGCCCTGTATTTTAGCCGTGCGCCTATACCTTGGCCCCGACAGGCCTTTGCAAATAGCGCTGCAGACTCGTTGGATCTTGAACAGTGGCAACGGCATATTGGGATCTACGCCTACCGTACTCGATTTTTACATGAGTTTGTTACCTGGCCGGTTGCACCGATGGAAGCACTGGAGCAGTTGGAACAATTGCGTGCTCTGTACAACGGCAAGAGAATTCATGTTGAGCCTGCCTGCGCGCCAGTGCCGGCAGGCGTGGATACAGAACAGGATCTGGCTGCCATTCGAGCGTTGCTTGGTGCATCCTGAGATGTCGACTGATACGTTACCCATCCGGGTATTGTTTGTATGTTTGGGTAACATCTGTCGCTCGCCCACCGCGCATGGCATTTTCGAAGCAATGGTTAACCGCGCCGGCTTTCAAGCGCGTATCAAAGTGGATTCCTGCGGTACTGGCGGCTGGCATGTGGGCATGTCACCAGATGCACGTGCCACGGCCGAGGCGGCACAGCGTGGTTACGATATAGCTTACTTACGGGCACGACAATTACGCAGCAGTGACTTCCTTGAATTCGATTACATTATTGCGATGGATAGAGCTAACTTGAACGACTTGCGCCGCGAAAAACCCGAAAACTCAAAGGCAAGGTTGGTGCTGTTTCTGGATTATGGCTCGGATAATGACTACGACGAAGTACCCGATCCTTACTATGGCGGCATAGACGGCTTTGCTCAGGTGCTCGATCTTGTCGAAGATGCCAGCACGGGACTGTTGCGGACGCTTGTTAATGAAGATTGAGCGCGACCAATCGCTCAAGGCCTATAACGCGCTGGCATTGGACGCTCAGGTAAGCGCGCTGGCAAAGGTGAACAGCGAGTCGGAACTACGACAGGCTATTCTCTGGGCACGCGATAATCAGCGGCCACTGGTTGCGCTGGGGCAGGGCAGTAACGTGGTGCTTGCAGGTGACATTGATGCCCTGGTGGTGCTGCAGCAGGGTCGCGGTATAGCGATGCTTGATGAGAGCAATGAGAGCGTTATCCTGCGAATCAATGCCGGCAACGACTGGCATGAATTGGTGCAGTGGACTCTCACGCGAGGCTACTATGGCCTGGAGAATTTGGCGCTGATACCCGGAACTGTCGGCGCAGCACCTATTCAAAATATCGGCGCTTACGGCGTAGAATTCGAACAGTTTGTGGTGGCTGTGCATGGTCTACAGGCTGAGGATGGTGAGGCTCTTTCATTAGACGCCGAGGCCTGCCAATTCGCCTACCGCGATAGTGTTTTTAAACATGCCCTGCGCGATAAGCTGATAATTACGGCTGTCGATATCAAGCTGTCAAAAGTCCCGGTCGTTAATATGACCTATCCGGCTTTGGCCACTTACCTACAAGACGTTGAAGGGCAGGTTGATCCACAGCAGGTGTTCGGTGCTGTTGTTAGTATTCGCCGCCGCCGCTTACCTGATCCAAAGGTTGAGCCGAATGCGGGCAGCTTCTTTAAAAACCCGATCATTGCCTATGAGCGCAGCGCCTATCTTGGGCTGCAGTTTCCCGGGTTGCCACGCTACCCCCAGGCCGATGGCAGAGTGAAGCTGTCGGCAGCGTGGTTGATAGATCAGTGTCAGTGGAAGGGCGTTAAGAAGTTAGGGCTGGGCGTACATCCTGCTCACGCTTTAGTGCTGGTTAATTACAGCAGTAATAGCGGTAAGGCGTTACTTGCGCTGGCCAGCGAAATTAGGGATTCCGTGTCAAAGCGCTTTGGCTGTGCGCTAGAGATCGAGCCCAGAGTGTACGGCAGTAACTGATGACAGGATTCGATCACAAAGCTTATTTGAAAACGCTGACCCCGAGACCCGGTGTCTATCAGATGTATGACTCCGAGGGCGGATTACTCTATGTAGGTAAGGCAAAAAATCTGCGCAACCGTGTCAGCAGTTATTTTCGTGCCAGCGGACTCACTGATAAAACCATGGCGCTGGTGGCAAAAATACACAGCATTGAAGTTACCGTTACCTCTACCGAAGTTGATGCCTTGTTGCTCGAGCATAACCTGATTAAAACCCAGCAGCCACCGTACAATATTTTACTGAAAGACGACAAATCATTTCCGTATATCTACCTTTCCACTGAAGATGAGTTCCCCCGAATCGACCTGCACCGGGGTGCGAAGCGTCGCAAAGGCAAATACTTTGGGCCTTACCCCAGCGCGGGTGCGGTGCGAGAATCCCTGCATTTCCTGCAGAAAGTGTTCAAGGTGCGGCAGTGTGAAGACAGTTACTTTAACAATCGATCAAGACCCTGCTTACAACACCAGATAAATCGTTGCACGGCTCCCTGCGTAGACCTGGTTACTCCTGAGGAGTATCGGCAACAGGTGGAAAACACGGCTCTTTTTCTTAAGGGCAAGTCACAGCAGCTTATAGTGCAGCTGGCGGATGATATGGAGCGTGCCGCGGCCGAGCTGGAGTATGAAAAGGCCGCTGCCTACCGCGATCAGTTAAGCCAGCTGCAGCACGTGCAAGCTAGTCAGGGTATTGAAGGCACCAGTGGCGAACTAGACATTATGGCTGCAGTGGCGGCGGGCGGTCGGGCCTGTGTGCAAGTATTGTTTGTGCGTGGGGCTAGAGTACTGGGTAGTAAAACCTATTATCCGCCGTTGAAGCTGGATGAGAGTCCGGAGCAGGTGCTTGCAGCCTTCCTGCCACAGTATTACCTGGCCGGCGTGCGGCCAATTCCCAAAGAAGTGATTGTGAACGCCTTGCCTGCCGATTCGGAGACCTTGGTGGAAGCTTTTAGCGCCGCGGCGGGCAAGAAAATAAAACTACGGAAACGTGTTCGTGATGCCAGGGCGCGTTGGTTAAAGTTGGCGCAGCAAACCGCACAAACTAACCTGGAGGCCCATCTCTCTGGCCGCCAGACCGCCACCGATCGTCTACAGGCGCTGCAGAATTTGCTCAAACTCCCAGAGTTGCCCCAGCGTATGGAGTGTTTCGATATAAGTCATTCCTCCGGTGAAGCAACAGTAGCTAGCTGCGTGGTGTTTGATGAGAGTGGACCACTCAAACGCGACTACCGCAAATTCAATATTGAAGGCATAACGGGTGGGGATGATTACGCCGCCATGCAGCAAGCTCTTGAGCGGCGCTACAAACGGCTCAAATCTGGTGAAGGTAGGGTGCCCGACATTCTGTTTATTGACGGTGGCAAGGGTCAGGTTTCGCAGGCCATGAGTGTGCTTGCAGCGCTCGAAATAGAGGGTGTTGAGGTGATTGGCGTAGCAAAGGGCACTACCCGTAAAGCCGGTTTTGAAACTTTGGTCAATGGCCGAACCGGTGTGGAAAAGCAGTTGCGGGGTGACAGCCCCGCGCTGCACCTCATTCAGCATATTCGCGATGAAGCTCACCGCTTTGCGATTACCGGCCACCGCGCCAGACGGGATAAAGCTCGCCAAACTTCATCACTTGATAGCATCCCCGGTGTTGGAGCGAAGCGGCGCAGAGAACTGCTACGCCACTTTGGCAGTGCTCGAGGCGTAGAGAACGCCAATGTCGACGAGCTTAAAAAAATCACCGGCATAAGTGCAACCATGGCCCAACAGATATATGATCATCTGCATAATTCGGCAGAGTAGGGGGCCACGCAAAAAGTGACCATCAATATACCAAACACTTTAACTATCATGAGAATCTGCCTGATTCCTGTGCTTGTGGTGGTGTTTTATTTACCTTTTAAAAACCACCTGCTGGTTGCGGCGGGAATTTTTACGTTCGCTGCACTCACTGACTGGGTTGATGGCTATCTTGCACGCAGGTTAGGCCAGATGACCGCCTTCGGTGCGTTTCTGGATCCGGTTGCGGATAAGTTGATGGTGTCGATAGCGCTGGTGTTATTGGTAGAGCGGCACGACACCATTTTATTCACCCTGGCCGCCTGCGTAATTATTGGCCGTGAAATTGTCATTTCAGCCTTGCGGGAGTGGATGGCAGAGCTGGGACAGCAAACTTCCCTCGCCGTCAGCTATATCGGCAAAGTGAAAACCACCTTCCAGATGGTGGCCATTATTGGCCTGCTTGCCATTGATCCCGCCCGAGATGAGAGCTGGATGTTGGCCTTGTGCTACGTGATGCTCTACGCCGCTGCGGTGCTCACTCTGTGGTCGATGGTGGTGTACTTGAAGGCAGCATGGGAGATTATTAAGAACAAATCCCTATAAAATCATCTAGTTAGAGATTATATGTGATGGCATATGATGACAGGACTTCCCCTCTTACTGTGACTCACCTTTCTTTCTGTTCCGGCCCTGGTCGTCGCAGAGACGACGCCAAGTGTCACTGTGTTAAACGCGGACGGAAAGAGAGTTAACCTAACCGAATATAAGGGTCGCCCGCTCATCTTGCACTTGTGGGCTATTGGGTGTCAGTTTCCGCGAAGACGAAGGTGTAAACCCGCAAGCAGCGCTCACCGCGCGTGCCCACAGTTTCAAAATCTTATTGAAGGGCGTTCAGGTAGCCGAGCTCTGTGGCGTCAAAGGCACGCCGACAAGGCTGTTTATCGACAGTGCTGGCAACATCGTCGGCACCATCAACACTTCGGTGCCCGATAACCTGTGCTGCGCCAATACGCGATAATTGCGATGCAGAAACTCCCGAATTGATTCACTCCCAAATGGCTTGAAACTCCGCCGCAACTCTATACAATGCACGCCTCCAGATCTCGGAGTTGCCGAATTTGGCGCGATTTTATAGAGGCTCGGTGGCAGAGTGGTCATGCAGCGGATTGCAAATCCGTCAACGCCGGTTCGATTCCGACCCGAGCCTCCAATCTTTTTGACATCCCCAAACGTTTTTCCCATGTTACCCGCCAACTGATAATGGGCTACGACGCCTTTAATCCACTTTAATCTAAACTACGTATTTTTATATATTAAAGGTGATTGATAAGTGGTTTTTTTATTCCTTATTAGTGGCTGTAGTCGGTGTTATAAATACATCGAAAAGTAAAACTGGGAACATTTCAATGATCAAAAATTTAGTATTCTCCACGTTATTCTTGGTACCAGTTGGCGTTGCTGCAACTAACCTTTCAATTGATATGAAGGACTTAGACTCAGGGAGATCAGTTGGTTATGTATCGGTAGAGCAAACTGAATATGGTGTGGTTTTTACGCCAAATTTGTCAGGATTACCAGAGGGCTTGCATGGATTCCATATTCACGAAAACCCTTCATGCGATGCTTCCGAAAAAAATGGTAAAGTCGTCCTGGGTGGCTCTGCTGGAGGTCACTATGACCCACTGAAAACTGGCCTACACGGTTTTCCGTGGACCAGTGGGAACCATTTAGGTGATCTGCCACCGATTCATGTTGATATTGATAATAAGGCGGTGCAGCCAGTATTATCGCCTCGAGTTAAACTCTCTGATTTATCAAGACGAGCATTAATGGTGCACGCTGGCGGTGACAATCATTCCGATCACCCTAAAGCTCTCGGGGGTGGCGGTGCGCGCTTAGTGTGTGGTGTGGTTGAATAATAAAGAGGAAAAGAGAAGAAAGGGTCAAAACCCACTAAATATTCCTGTTGATGGCAGCGAGACCGCAGCCAATAAGCAGGCCCGCTAAAACGTAATAGGCTTTGGCCCCTCAAGTTTGTTACGTTTTCCTTCCTTGTCTAGACTCTCGTTTACCCTTTCGCAAAGTGCCACACACAAAGTCGAAAAGCTGGCACCTACGAACATGTGTGGAAAAAAGATATCTGGAAAACAGGAGGTGAACAAGATTGACGTGCCGAAGCCTGATGATACACAACAACGGAGAATGCGATAATCATGAGCCAAGAGGCCGCTAGGCTATGGACTCTGGTTATTTGAGGCCAGTCGTATTGTTTATACTGCGATACGTGCAGGCTCCAACTTTGTTCCAATGAGACCTACTTTTTTCACGTTTAGTTTTTTCATTCTGGCAGTTTTGGCGTGCTCCGCTTTCATTTCAATAGTCGTGTAAACTTGGTCCTAGCGGGTTTAGGCTCGATCGCAGCTATAGCGTTTGGGGCCTGCTCTCGCATCTGACACCCACACCAGACTGGCCAATGTAAAAGGCAAGACCTGACCCTGTAGAATGCTTATATGAAACTCAACGCGCTTCACAAAATTCTCGGCCTGATTATGATAGCCCCCCTAATTCTATGGGCTATCACTGGACTAATATTTCTAACAAAGCCCGGTTACAACAATGCCTACGAACAGCTTTCGCCAGCGCTCTATCATTTCGACAAAACAGCACGGGTCACAGGTGCAACGAGCTGGACCGACATCCGCTTATTGAGAACAGTCTTGGGGTACCATCTACTGGTTCAGGAAGCCGGTAGTTGGAAACATCTGGATCCATTCACATTGGAGGTGAAATCGCAGCCAAATCCTGAGCAGGTAAAGGCACTGATTCAGGATGCCACTAAAGCAAGTCCTGGCCGTTACGGAACGATTTCAACTGTTCAAGATAATATTGCGATCACAGATACAGATGTGATTATCACATTAGACTGGAACTCATTGACACTCAGGCAAGAGGGTAGAGATACACGTCTAATAAATATTCTGTACCAGATCCATTACTTGCAGTGGTTCGGCTCCCCTCTACCGAACACGTTATTTGGAATATTTGGGCTGATTTTACTGGTTGCGCTGTCAGTTCTTGGTTGCGCAACGTATATCCGTGGCAAGATCAATGAACGCACTTTGCCGCCTAATTCCGAATTATAAAGGGCAAAGCGCCGTTGTATGGATTCCATAAGGTTCGGGGCAAGCTATTGTATTTGAGACCACTATAATGGCTGAGGCAACAGGCAAGTCCTGATACTAGCGCCGTTTACCAAAAGTCAGGCGAGACCCCCCTTAGCATCATAGTGATAATTATTAGCGTACAATCAGGGTGTACGTGCCTATTGCCCAATAAACACACGCAGTCGAAAAAAGCCTGTTACGCTTTCTACTAGGTCTGATTTTAGCGTTGCGCATAACTGTCCACTTCCGAGGGGAAAAAAATGTCAAATGAAGGTTATCACGAGCCGATAAACGAACTCACGGATGAAACAAGGGACATGCACAGAGCCATTACATCGTTGATGGAGGAGCTCGAAGCGGTAGATTGGTACAATCAACGAGTTGACGCCTGTAAAGACGAAGATTTGAAAGCGATCCTTGCTCACAATAGAGATGAGGAAAAAGAGCATGCAGCAATGGTTCTTGAATGGATTAGACGAAAAGACCCTCGCTTTGATAAAGAGTTAAAGGACTATCTGTTTACGGATAAACCTATTGCTCACAAATAAGATGCACAGCCAACTCGTGATGGTAGCCAGACATAAATTTGGCACGTCCCGTTACGCGACGCCGTAAGGCTCAATGCCGGTGGTGCTCGACACTCTATCCAGTGAGATTTAACGTATGAATGATGTCGTGTTCAAAACATGCCTTCTCCTAGCGGCATTATTATTTACTACTATATTCTGCTTCCTTGTAATTCCGCCGCTAGTCGTGAATTTCGACATCATAGGAGCGTTCGCTGCAGGTTTTGTCAATCCATTTGCAGCCGGTTATTCCACGGACGTTCTATTTTGTTGGCTCATTTTGGCGGTCTGGGTATGGTTTGAGGCATCAAGCCTCGCTATCAGGCATGGCTGGATTTGTCTGGTGTTAGGCGTTGTTCCCGGTGTGGCTGTGGGCTTTGCGCTGTACCTGCTGTTTCGCCATTCGCAGTTAACCGCTCGCGGCACTAAAAGTGCATAACAAGTCACCCGGGTCTGGTTCGGTTTGGCGTTATTGAGCGTTCTAAAACTGAGGTCTTTCTATGTATATTCCAAAATTCAACGAAGAAAAAGATGTCTCCAAGTTGTATTCACATATTGAGTCGAATCCACTGGGTGCATGGACAGCTATCGTGGACGACAACATTGTTGCGAATCACATCCCTTTCTTGTTGCACAAAAATGAGGGTGAGCTAGGCACATTAGTCGGCCATGTCGCCAGGGCAAATAATATTTGGCAGGAATTCTCAGCTGAAAGGAATTCGCTTGTGATTTTTCAAGGGAATCAGTCATATATGAGTCCTAACTGGTATCCCAGTAAACATGAGGATGGTAAAGGCGTTCCAACATGGTGTTACATGGTTGTCCATGCTCAGGGAGTTCCCAGGATAATTGAAGATCCCGAATGGTTGCTGCACCACGTGAACGAGCTAACGGATACACACGAAGGCAAGCGACCGTCGCCTTGGAAAGTTTCTGATGCACCGGAGGACTTCATCAATATGCTGGTGGGAGGTATTGTTGGTATAGAAATTGAAATGACTGAAATTAGAGGCAAGTGGAAGTTGGATCAAAATCGATCTCAAGCGGACAAGGTCGGCGTTATCGCAGGTTTGAAGTCTACAGCTGATTCACAATCACATGGCATAGCCGAACAGTTTGCTAAGCAAATGGAATTTGATGTTAAAAGTTAAGGATTCGGTGTGAGCACCGCGCCCACTGACCGCGAACAAAAAAAACTGGGCAAAATGTCTAAGGCCAGGCATACGCACTTTATTCTTCTTGTCATCTTGATCTGCTTGGCCAGTATTACTTTTTTAGTGCCGGAGGAGGTGGCTCCCGTGATGACAGTAGGTGTCGGAGTACTGATCTGCATGGTAGGCATATCGGCATTTATGTTGCAGTATTTTCGGAAATGCCCTCGCTGTAAAGACCGCATTACTCGCAATCAAGGCGCGTGCGTGGGTTGTGGACTAGAATATTATGTCGTTAAGCAAAAAAATTCTGGCAATGGGTGATCCTGAATCACTGAACTCGAAGCGGGCATAAGTTTTGTGATATCAGTAAGTTTAGGAATATCTTTCGTTCGCTACACATAATTTGGGCCGTTATTGAAACATGCCTCACTGTTGTACTCGCTATGGCAAAGGGGCATCCGCCAGGCATTATGTTCATGCCTGTCGCGCTTTCGTTACGGGGAGTTGGACACGTATTTCTTTGGCTTGGCCATGAGCTAGCAGTTCGCGGGGAAGTCTCATCTGAGAATGGAGAAAGTAACGAAAGAATGTTTCAGCAAACGCCAGGTATTGATTCTTTTGTGTATGCGTTTTGCGCAGTACTTATTGCTGCCTCCCGGCGTTAAGGGTTTTTACTGTAAATGACTGTTTTTCACTCAAAATAGAAGTGGAAAAGCCCAGTAGCATGACGCTATGTAGTTTTTTCATACGCAGACGTTATATGAGCTTATGGGGATATTGTCAGCCAGGCGAACCGAGGATAGATATTGGAGCGTACGGCATAGATTCGTATTCATGCCTCTCTAACGCGTAAAAACAATGAGGGCCGGTGATGGAAGCCAAATCCACCAGAATGGCCAAGGCAAAAAGTAACACCTGCCCCGACTCTGTTAAGGAGGCATGCACGATGGTTCAAAAGTGGCACCTCGCACAGATGAACGTTGGCACCATTAGATACTTGCATGAAGACCCTCGAATGAGCGGCTTTATGAATCGGCTTGATGAAATTAATGCACTAGCTGATCACAGCCCAGGGTTTGTCTGGCGACTGCAAAGCGATAGTGGCAACGCCACCGACATTGACGTAGGGGGGAAGCCGCTGTTTCTTGCCAACATGTCTGTGTGGGATCAGCGGATGCACTGTTTAGCTACGTGTACAAATCAAAGCACCAGGAGGTGTTGGTTCAGCGCAGAGAATGGTTTGAAAAACAGCAGGACCCTTACCAAGTACTGTGGTGGATTCCGACAGCCCACACGCCGTCAGCTCAGGAAGGATTGAATAGACTTGAATTACTGAATGACCTCGGGCCAAGCCTCCGGGCTTTTACGTTCAAAACTCAATTTCCATGTCCTGATATTAAAGTATGAAAAGCCTTTGTGTAACTGGTGGTTCGAGTCCGGGATTTAGTCCCGAGTATATGAATACCGCTCGCTCACGTGGCTGTGTACTTGTGGAGAGAGATATTGAACTTGTCAACGGCGGCGAAGAGGTTGGGCTTATGGGGGAGGTTGCCAGCACCGTTTTGCAGCTTATAGGCGCTGCTTATAGCCTGGTAATTCATTGCTGACTTAATGTTAGTTGGTTACTTACGTCGTTAACGGATTTGAGGCCGACAAGCGCGCAGATCGGATTTAGCAAATGCTGCAAGAGGCTCCGTTCGTTTGTGCTCTTTAAGTTGTTAGGTGTGCGGGAGAAAGATGTCACGCAGATAAACAAGCTGGCAGAGTCTGACTTCACTAGAGTCGGTGCCGTTCAGGTGGCCGCAGGAGTTGTGGGTTGAGTGGGAGCAGGTGCGTCTAAAGAGGCTAGCCAATAGGGCCAACGGCCATCAGTGTCTCAGCTGAGCATCTAACTGATCCACTACCTCCGCCCAATCGGCATCGTCGTTGATAGCCTCCTGTATAAACTGCGCCTGCCCAGCGCTCCAGAATGCGGCCCGCTGCAGCGGCACTTCATTCGGTAGATGGTTGTTTTTGATGAAGGCTTCGATAGCAACGTCGTTGTTGGGAAGGCCTAATTGTGCGAACAGCGTGTAGATCGTGTGGCTTGATGTATCCATAAGGCATATTACCTCCAATTATTAGCTCGCCGCGGACAGTAGTACTACTGCTATCGCCTATTCTTTGGTCGCGGTCATGGCTTGTTTTACTTTGTCCATGTCTACTGCATCAACTGCCTTGTCTTTATCGACAGAGTCGTAAGCTTTTTTGTAGTCAATATCACCGCTGCTCACAGCCTCTGTAAGCTTGCCGGCATCAACAGCTTCAGTGACTTTGTCTGTATCGACGGCTTCCATGAGCTTGCCAACGTCTTGTGCTTGGGTGCCGAAGCTCAATAGGGACAAGGTACAGGTGGTCAGCAAAATTGGAATTAATTTCATTGAAGCTTACTCGTTATTTGTGAAGTTGATGCCAGAGAATATACCCATCCTCGAGTTGCGACCAGTCCCTGTGCTCAAATCGGGTCAACGGTTTTTGCCTGCAGTTCAAGCGTCCACGCCTTTGAGCAATAACCGAGAGATTTCTCAGGTTTCTGGAGACTTCGGGACGTCGGTGTCAGCTGGGGTTTTTGTTTCCAGTAGATTGGGAAACAGGCCAAGATCTCGAGCCTCGTAAGCCCAGATCAGCAACGGGGCGATGGGTGGCACCATTAAGGAGTTAAATTGAAAAGCGAGTGCAATTACATCTGGCGAGGGTACGGTGCCTAGCGCGAAAAAGGTGGATCCCAAACCCAGCATAAGTGTCTTTATCGCTACAGATACCAAGCCGACGATCACCAGTAACCAGAGGATGAGTAGACCTCGCGCAAAGCGCTCTACAGGGGATTCCATAGGCGTGGCAAAATGCAAAGCCGCGTAGAAGGGAATGGAGTAGGTGAGACCCCGGGTGTCTACCTGGAAAGCCAGTTGATTGCCCGCTTCGGCAGCAGGCAGGAATTGGCCGTCCAACTCGCCCAGTGCTGAGGCGATCACCATAGTCGTGTTGTCGAGCGTGACGCTGCTGACCAACTCAGGTATCCACCACTGTAAAATTAAGCCCGCTAGCCACACCACGGGCGCCGCGATAACCGAGCCCAGTACTTGCCACGCAACAAAGGCAACAGGCAGCAGCAAAAGTACCAGCCCGAAAAACCGCCTTACGCTCTGTTTGTTCAAGCGAGCTGCGTCGCCATCGTTTGCTGCCTGTTTAGGTAGCGCAGGTACAGTATAAACACGATCAGCACGTCTAGCATGATCAATACGGGCCATATATACAGGTGGGTCCAGGTGAAAATAGCCAGATCCCATTGGCCGAGATAGAAAAGGCTGATAATGCGGACTATGTTGATGGACTGTACCGCTATAAAACCGAGTGCTATGGCACAAATTTTCTGTTTCCAATTAGCAGGGAAAGCCAGTACACCCGCGACGAGGACAATGGTCGCTTCCACCCCATTGCAACCGGCCTCAATGGACACCGCGAATTGCGCCGTACGGTGTTCGATGATTCTCCCGTAAGCCACCACTGCATCATCGAAAGGTATAATAATTCCGGCACTTATGGTCGCCAAAAGGGAGGTAAAGGGCTGAATTGCAGCTGCCTGCACTGAGACCTGCATCTCCAGAGTAAAAAGTCCCACAAGGACTAAGGTGAAAACTGTAATAAAGCGCGCCATGAAATTCCTCTATCGTCCTGCGTAGAATAGCAGAAGCCACGGATGTGTTTAAAGGACTTTTTATCCTCACGAATAGGCTGAGGCGGTTGCCTGGAAACGGCGGTAGAATGAATTAAAGGTAAGTAAGCTATGATAGCCGCGTCTTACATTCATTACACACGAAGGGGGTAATGACATTGACAATTAAGTTGATCGCGCTGATGGTGGCGCTCGCCATGTTTCTGTTCAGTAGTTATATGTATATCAAAACCGGAGATTGGGTGGCCGCTGTCTTTGTAGTGGGTAGCATTGGATACGCGCTTTTGTTTTTCCTCTCGAGCAAGAATCACAATTAAAAGGATCGCGAGCATGCTTAAAGTGGCAAGGTTTGGGTCGCAGCAGGTCGCCAGAATGTTACTGGGTTTGGTCATGTTGGCCTGCATTGCCTGCGCTACGGTCATGCCGAACATGGACGCTCCAAAAGTCAGCTTTGAAAATATTCGCACTCTTCCAGCAGAGGGCGTCGGTCCGCGCTTTGAAATTACCCTGCGCATTACTAATCCCAATGAACAGTCTCTGAATATTGCGGGTATCAGCTACACCATGGATTTTTTGGATAAAGAGATACTATCCGGCGTAACCAACGAGGTGCCATTAATTGAAGGGTATACAGACGGGGTAATAATGTTGGAGGCCGGTATCAACTTATTCGATATTTTACGCTTGCTTTCTAGCCTGGGTCTCAATCAGTCGGAAGAGCTTGAATACCGCTTCCGAGCCAAAATAGATTTCAGGGGGCTGGTGCCAACCCAGCGAATTGATGAGTCGGGCAGAATTGCGCTAAATTAGCTAGCCGAAGACAGTCTGGACGAAAATACCCAAAATAATGACAGGGCAGACAAACTTGATATAGGTCGGCCAAATCTTCCAGAATAGGGTGTTTTCCACCTCCGGGTTGCCTTTGCGCACTTCCTTCAAAACTGAATCACGATGCCACACCCAACCCGCATAGATACAAAACATAAAGCCTAATAATGGCTGGCTATAACGTGTGGTGACCTCAACAACCAAGCTAAAGAGTTGCTCAAAATTAAGCAGAATGATGGTGCTGAGAATGGCGATGCCGCTACCGATCGCTACTACTGATTTTTTTCGACTCACGCCGTGTTCTTCAATGGTGTAGGCTACTGGAACCTCCAGCATTGATATAGACGAGGTGAGGGCGGCAATACTCATTAGGAAGAAAAAGATGAATGAGACAACGTTGCCGGCAATGCCCATGGTAAGAAACAGTTCGGGGAGCACGGTGAAGATCAGTGTATCTTCTGAAATCAGTTCGCCCGCTACGGTAAATATTTCAACGCCATTGTGCTGTGCCACGTACATGGCGGGGATCACTAGAAAGCCGGCGAGTACGGCAATCGAAATATCGACCAGTGTCACCAGGCCGCCAACGACGGGAAGGTTTTCGGAGTCATTGATATAAGACCCGTATACCAGCATCGTGCCCACCCCTAGCGAAAGGGAGAAAAAGGCGGCTCCTAGCGCGCTGATGATCAGAGACGGTGACATTGCGCGTTCAAAGTCTGGCAGTAAATAGACCTTAAGCCCCTCGCTGGCCCCGTCAAGGCTCAGTACATACAAAACCAGGAGTATTAGACATATCAGCAGCATCGGCATAAGGCGGGCGGACCAGCGCTCTATGCCCTGCTGTACGCCACCGGATATAATGCCTACAGTCAAGGCAATGAATATCAGCATGAAGGACAGGTTGCGTGGCATACCAAAGTTGGTGAGCCATTCTCCGATGCTGTTCAAACCGACAAGGCCGCTTAGTGAGCCAAGGCTGTGGGCCATCATCCAACCCGCTACTATGGCGTAGAAACTCAAAATGAGACTCGCCACAACAAAACCGATAATACCAGTGGTGGCGCCAATTCGACGAGTAGTTGGACCGGAAGAAATCAACTTGAGGGCGTTGACTGCGTTCGAGTGAGCGTGTCGTCCGATAATAAGCTCTGCCATAAGTGCGGGATAGGCGAGGGTGAAAGCGAGCACCAGGTACACCAAGAGAAATGCCGCTCCGCCGTTACTAGCGGCTTGGGTAGGGAAGCCCCATATATTGCCGAGTCCGACGGCGCTACCCGCGGCTGCCATAATAAATCCGAATCGAGAACTGAACTCGCCGCGCGCTGCTGCCATAGTAACATTCGCTATTTTTTAATTATTGATAAGCAAACCAAAGTGTAGCATGAACTTGAGTGACTTAACGGCCCGGGTTTGGTGCGCAGGGCCGACTTTTCTGTGAATGATTTTTACCAATGCCAAACATTTTCATGGTTAGTCCGGGGATCAGTGCGAGCGCTTCTGCGTAGGCGTCAGCTGTCGCTGTGATCGGTGACGCAACTACTCGCGGATCGTTCATATCGCCCTTGATCGTGACGGTGGAGGGGATCTGGAAACGACGGGATTTTGAACGGGGGTCCAGTTTTACATTCATTGTTTGCTCAACCAGGTTGAGTTTGACTGTGCCGGTGGCAATCATGTTTCGGGTTTCAATAAACAGGCTGTCACCGGTTGCAATGCCGTGATCGATTTGCAGCTGCAGCATGCTGCAATCAATGGTCGTGGTTTTCTCCAGGGCGGCACCGGAGTAGATCCATTGCAGCATGCTGGTAGCAAGTAAGTCATACGCGGCGCCCTCTATCACCGTCTCTTCGAGCGCGAGCGCGAGGTTGCCATCGAGGGAGCCCAGCCATTCACTGAGATTGGTGCCGCGTGCCGTGATGCCGCCTCTGAAAGTGGCGCTGCCGTCAATATTGGTGTTTGCACCAAGGTCCTTGGACAGACTGTTCAGCGGGATGTTAAGACCCTGCCCTGCCAGACTTATCGCAATCGGTTGTGGATTCAAATCGATTATTCCACGTACCTCAGCCGAACCAGTTGCATAGCTAAGGTTAAATTTCCGCAGCGTGTATCGGCCATCCTCCCCCGTGGTGTGAATATCGATGCTATCGATGTCGAAGTGTTCACCCTTTAGCGACCCTACTTTCAGAAAAATATCGGTTGGATATCTGGGGCTGCGAAGCAATAGTCTGTCCAAACTGGATTTTGTGAGCGGGTCCATACGCTCAACCGGATTGTATTTTTCTTCCGCTTGTGACTGCAGACCCAGATCATCCATCACTAACCTGGGGGCGGTGATGTCCACATCCAGAGACGTAATGTTATCCTGTGCATGGGTCGCCGTAACTTCTGCCGACAGCTCACTACCACCCACCTTTACAGCTGCGCTGACACCCACCTGACCCAGGCTGCTGCTAATGCTGACTTTACCCACCACCGGATTGAGCTTCAGCCCCGTCAGCGCCTCCAGAAGCGCCTGATCCTCTATGTCAAAGGTGCTGTTCAAGTCGGCGGTGATAAAGCCGGTCACATCGTGTATCTCGCCTGATGCCGTCATGTTGAGCTTAGTACTACCGGAGCTCTTGAGCTCTAACTTGGAGATGTCCCATTCCTGCTCCCGGTTCGCGAGGTCAAAAGAGCCCTCTAAATACCCCAGCGGCTCTCCATAAGAAAAATCGCTCAGCAGGGCGCCTAAAAGGGTTTCGTTTTTCGCCCCAGAAAAGCGGACGTTGAGCCCAGCAGTCATGGCGTTAGGTAGGTTGGCGACCGTGCCGGTGCCCACGATGATCAGGCTTTCACCGACAACCTTAGCGTCTATGTTTTTCAGTGCGAATGACTCGCCTTGCTGGAGTAAGTTGGCCGATACGTTCAATTGACCCAGCGCGAGAATGTTTCCGTCCAGATACTGGGAGAGGGCGCTGGTGTCGGTCAGTTCTGCCACAATACGGGCCTTGAGATTAGTTACCTCAAGCGTGCTTTCAGCGCCGGTTGAGAGCTCCAGCTGAAGGTCTGTGAAACTGGCTGACAGGTCGCTGCCTTCTACGTGCAATTTAGCTTCGTCTATTTGTAAGTTATCGCCTTGGCCCCGTATCGATCCCTGCCCAACAAGTTTTTGGTCTGGTGGCAGGGGTAGATCAAACCACTCGGACAACACGGCCGAGTCGTCGGTATTGAACTCGAACTCAAGAGCAATGCCCTCTAATGCGTGAGGACCAAATTCAGACCCGAAGTCGATCCTGTCTATCTTGCCCTGTGCCTTAAGCTGCAAGGTCTCGGGTTTTCCAAATTCTGCTGTGAGTCCCTTAATAGAAATTGCATCGCCAGTGGTCGTGATATCCCATCTTGCCTGCCAAAGCCCGGGTTCGAAGGGAACTTCGCCCACCCAGGGCGCTAGCGCAGCCAGCTGGGGCCCGCTAATCAGGATCGCAATGGCATTGTCCGCCTCTGGGGTGCCCTGACTTAGCTCTTCGAATGAGAGCTTGCCGGATGCGCTGAGATCAAGGCCGGCGGCGCTTGTCGATTTGAGCGTGAACTGGTCAACTCGCGGCCGTGCGATGGTGCCGCTGACGATGGCAGTCGCTTTTATTTTACCGAGCACCGACAGGTCTATTGCGGTCCTGGAGAGCAAGTTTCCTGAGGCTTCCAGTTCGCCGCTCGCCTTAAGATGAATCTGAGTTTCCTGGTCTTGTTGATGGGTGAGTTCTCCCGACGCCTGAAAACGATAGGCGGGTGAGTTATCCAGAATCATTTCTTCTGCTTTCAAAATAAATGTCTGAAGATTCCCTGACAATCGGCCCCGGACGCGCAGCGAGCCATTGGCAAGGTTGGCAGAATCGTCAAACCCGTCGAGAAAATCTTCGATACGTCTATAGTCAGCATCGAGTTCGAGGTCATAGCTTAGCCCGGTTTCGTCGCCTCTCAGTTCCCCCGCCACTCTTACTGTGCTATCGCTTTCCGGGGCGTGTGCATCGATGTTTAGTTCGACTCCGGTGTTGCGACCTTCCTCGCTGATAGCCAATAGCTGGAACGCAAGTTCCAGTGGTTCTCCCTCATAATCGGCATCTGCGGTAAGTGTAAAAGAGCCTTTCTTATCGCGCTTCCCGACCACTGTCTTTAATGGCAATACCCACACTTCTTGACCGTTGGAGATAACGTGCACGGAGTTCACCAACAATGCCTGGGGTAGCCAGCGGGCATAGCTCAGCCAAGTGGTAGGAGTAGGGTCTTTCACATCGTCATTATCAGCGATATATACGGTAACTGCCCTCGCACGGAGACGCGTCTGTTTCAAATTTGCATGGATCAAGTCTTGCAAACTGGCGGAGCCGGTGAAATCGAGGATTGATACCAGAGGCAAACCATCACTTTCATCCTGATAGAGATGGATTTCCTCGGCACTGGCTGTGCGCCTGAACAAATCAATGCGCGGATGGCGCAGCTCCAGATCCAGGCTGGTGAAGCTGTCTATGCCCCATTCCAGCGCCGCCAGCACAAAACGCTCCGATTTCAGTGCCAGTGCTGATGTTAAGAGCAGAAGAAGGACGAATAGAATGGAAAATATAAAAATTCGCATAGAGATGAGAGCTGGATTCAAGCTATTTAGGTGAGTGTAGCATGGGTATTACGCCGGCAGGCATGCAGAGCTCTAGAGTTGCCAACCGGGCTTTAATTTATGCTATGATTCCGCCGTCCTCGTGGGGGCAAATAGCAACACTTCCCAACGCCCGGGTGGTGAAATTGGTAGACACAGGAGACTTAAAATCTCCCGACCTTAGCGGTCGTGCCGGTTCAATTCCGGCCTCGGGCACCATGTATAGTAGAATATCTCGCATTTTTTTAAAGATGTCAGCTAGTTAATATCCCCATAATAGACGATATTCATTCGTCAGTATTTCACCAGGTTCGATCATGGGGCGAGTTGCGATGACTAGCGACAATATCGCAACAATCGGTCCACTTCTATTCCCTGAAGTATATCCAGAGTAGGCAGCAACCCCTCGCTTGAGTCTAGCCTAATGTCCCGAATGAGATCACAGCCATGAGGGATCATTGGCATGTAAGACCGGCCGGCGCAGCACAGTTTTTGAACCAGAGGCCAGACCGGTCATTTGTCAGGTCCAATCAACCGGAACGACAGTGGGCTAAAAATATATTCAAACGCTCTAAAGGTGGTTATCTTTCGAATTCAGGTCGCGATCGCATCGCCAGTGTACTTATGCTGTAGAAGCCCAAACACCCTCCCATTAACAATAGAGCCCAAAGTGGCATCGTAGGAACTGGTGTTGGCGATTCTGCAAGTGCGTCAGGTACGTCAGCAGACGTGGGAAGAGAATAGATTGCAACGATTACCGGGTCTGAGATGGCACCCGGCGTTGGGTCTGTATCGTAGGGACCGTTGTCTTGTAGCGAATAGGTCAATCGACTGCCCGATATGGTAAAGGGTGAGATCTCCGTGAGTAGTCCTGCATCGCTAACCTTGAATGCCGTTGCACCTGCAGGTATAGGCTGCCTGAAATCAATAGTCATCTGAACCGTCTCTCCCGGCAGACATTGACTGAGTGAGAAGCTCGTTTGAACGTTGAGGCCGGCCTGCTCGCTTAGCAATGGCGTGCGCGGTTCGATAGACAGGGTATCGAGCTTACAGGATGAGCTTTCGATGCCTGGGGTGGATGTAACTGTGACGGTGTCACCCGTTGTGCCAGTTGAGGAAATGCTGGTAACACTCGAGACGACGGCAGCACAAACCTCATCTCGAAATGCGTCAAAGCGCGCTACGATACCCGGCGCATTCAGCTCATCCGCTTCGTTAAACGGGTTGGCATAGTCGGCGGTACAAAAAGTCTGTCCTAGAGTTTCCTGCACTTCGCCGGAGTCACAGGGTGGCAGATCCGAGACGGCAGTCATTTCGTTCAACTCTGCCTCGAACCTTGCAAGCCCCGACGCATCGAGAGCCTCACTGGCCTCCTCCCATATCTGAAGCTTGGCCTGGTAAACCTCCTGCAAATCCGGGTCAGCAATGCGGGTTGGTATACCGTCTGGAACTAAATTGAGCTGAATGTTATAGATCAAAAGGGCAGCATCACGTGCGTCTTTTAAGAAATCAGTAATCCCAACAATATAAAGTTCATTGATTATCTCGCCAACCTCGTCATTCGCCTCCGCTAAAGCAAAGCGTGGTGGTGTCGGTGGTGTGTTACCCAGAGCCCTTGAAATCGCCCGTTTCAGTTCTACCAGTTCTCCGGTACCAGTCCCTATAGGGTCATTGATGGTGTCCTCTATAAGGCTTCGCTTGGCCAACGGATTGAGTTCTATAAAGCGCTGGTAGACCCTCTCGGTCAGGCCTGCAGCGTTTTCTGCCAGCGAAAAGGCGAAGGCCCCGGCCAAGGTGCTTCTGGGATCAGGCGCGTCCTGCACAAATTCAATCGTTAGTTCATACGCGTCTCTCGCCAAATTACGTTCTTGTTCGGCGCCGGCCAAATCGACAATTCTGGCTTCCTCATCGGCCACCGTAACTGCCAGAGCATCCGTAGTGGGATGCACATAAGGACGGCCCGCTTCGAGAGCGTCATCTTTATAGCATCTCAAGTAAGGCACGGAAGGGTCATCAGTTATTAGGGAGAACCTCCCGGTCCCGTCTGGGGTGATGCCGATACTTTCGACTCCGGCAAACGCTGCATTGGCAGCCCCACCTGAAATAACCAAAAGAGAGACAAGCCCGAATAACGACCTTTTACCGTTGAAATATCTGGAAAAGCTATGACGAACTGAATCTGGACCGAATGTTGTAATGGGTAAGTGTGCTATCGCCATTCGAAAGTTCCTTTCTCGTTGAATTGTTAGAAGGCTTAAATCCAACCGCCATACCGAATACGCAAGAAGATGCCTGTTGCCCTTGAGCCAATAATCTATAAACTGGACAAAGCGCTTTATACAGCGGCTTCTGATAATATGCAAGAAACCGCATATCTCTCTGATTATTAAAGGGGTCAGAGCCCATTAAACTCTGCCAGATCAGATCCTGGATGTGCAACTGGGCCTGTTGATTGATAATGGTCTACTCTGCCTCTGACGCGGGTAGCGCTGAAGTCCGCTTCCACCTCACAGCGGCCGTAAGAAGTTGTCGATTTTAACTATTCAGGGGACCGCTTTGTGCCAGGAAGGGTCGTTCGATTCGTCCTGTATTTAGCTCGAATCGGGAATAGATGACAGACCGCTACCACCTCATAAGCGTCATTGTTATTTCTCTAATCTACCAAGGCCAAGATTGATAGCAGGGCCATCTGGCGACATCTTTATTATTTCGTCATAAAATTCAGTGTTGGTAATGTCTGCATTGGATGATATCCATAGCTGTCCGCCCGGAGTACTGAACAGCGTGCCACCCGCAGCTCCGTGGATCGACCAATCTTGTTCAGAAATCACGCCTCTTTCCTTCATTCTGTAGATCTTGAGATAGCAATTTACGTAAAGGCGAAATACCCATTGAAATTGTGCTGCCTGCCCATCCGTGAGTTCATCAGGCGTGTAAAGTCCCTTAAGGAAAAGTACTGAGAGTTCCTCATTGTTTGCTAGTAAGGCATTGGCACTATTGAAGCCGTCTAAAATGCTATCCTGCATTGCCAGCGCGTTGTGGGCGTTCTGTTGGTGGATTTGTTTTGCCAAATAGAAAAGCGTCACGACAACCGCAATTGCCCCGGCCCACTCCCCAGTTGCGCTAATGACTTCCCAATTCATTACAATTCCCTTGTCTGCTTGAATTCCCCAGAGCGATAGACGACATGTCGCAAAGTAAGCGATAGCGTCCTGACGATATTCGCTGTGATTTACTTGGATTCTAATCTCGCGACCGGCCACAATGAGTAAACAGCGGCCTCTCGGCACAGTATAGTCATAAAGACCGCTGCTAGGCGAAAGCATAGTCATAAAGACCGCTGCTAGGCGAAAGCGAACCCCTTAAAGAATCCACTACAGATTATTAGACCTCTATCTGTTCAGACAGAGTCAATGCGTCGTCTTCATCTATCCCCAAGTATCGGACGGTGCTCTCCAGGCTTGAATGGCCGAGAAGGAGCTGAACGGCTCTAAGGTTCTTGGTCTTCCGATAAATAATCGAAACCTTGGTTTTCCTCAGGGAATGCGTCCCCTATAGCGCCGGGTCTAGCCCTATTTCAGACACCCAGCGATCGACTATCCGCAAATACTGTCGCCTTGAAAGATGGCCAGAGCCAGCAGTGCGGTACTGCCAAGCTAAAAGCCTGTCACTGATAGATTCAGCGAATGAATACATAAAAACGCCACCGATTTCCGCTAGACATCATTTCCTACGCCGTCTGGCTCTACTATCGCTTCAATCTCAGCCACAGAGACATCGAAGATCTCCTCGCTGAACGAGGTATTACCGTCACAGGCGAATCAATCCGTCTTTGGTGTATCAAATTTGGAGCTATTTACTCCCGTTGTTTGAAAAGAAAACACCGAGGCTATGGCGACACCTTTTACATCGATAAAGTCTTTACCGGTGTGCCGGACCATTCAGGTCAATGGCAAACAACACTATCTATGACGGGCAGTGGATCAAGACGGTGAGGTGGTTGATGTTTATGCGGAGGCCAAGCGAGACGGGACTGCTGCTAAGCGCTTCTTTGAGCGTCTACTGCGAAGCTACGGTGGTGTACCGAGGAAGATCGTTACCGATAAGCTCCGTAGTTATGGCGTCGCTCACCGGGAGCTGATACCGGATGTGATCCACAGCACTGAACAGTATGAGAATAATCGAGCAGAGCAATCGCATGCGCCGACCAGGGTGAGGGAGCGGGGGACGCGTAAATTCAAATCGGTCAAGCAGGCTCAAAAATTTTTGGGTGTCCATGCTGCGGTTAGCAATTTATTCAATCTGGGCAGGCACCTGATCAACGCTGAACACTATCGGAATCTCAGGATAGGTGCGTTTGCGGATTGGAGTAGGGCGGTTGCTTGAGAGTTGAGGCGAGATTTCTCTCATCTCAAGAAGTTAAGTTGGTTAAGGTTCTTCAGCTAGAAGCCTAGTCTGAAGGTTGCCATCGCGCTAGCGGCGAGGGTGGGGATGGTTCATTACATTATTACCTTACCGGGATGTCAGCATCCACTCATGGGCCGGGTCATTGTGAAATATCCACTCTCGCTTTGGTCCCGCCATTACGTTCAGATAGTAAAGATCGTAGCCGTGTGGGGCGCCTACCGGATGGTATCCTCTAGGCACCATCACCACATCGCCATCTTCAACGCTCATGGTCTCGTCCAGACTCCGGTCATCTGTGTAAACACGCTGAAATGCGAAGCCCTGAGGGGGATTCAGGCGATGATAGTAAGTTTCCTCCAGATGCGTTTCGTTGGGGATCGCATCGGTATCGTGCTTGTGAGGGGGGTAGCTCGACCAATTTCCATTGGGGGTAATAACCTCCACAACCAACAGGCGCTCGGCCTCGGCATTGCCAAATAGGATATTGCGAATGTGACGCCGATTGGTGCCGGCGCCGCGCTCTTCGATCACACATTGATCGGGTGTAATCAATCGCGCGGGCAGCTTGCCGACAGCCGGAGCGGAGCAAATCGCGAGCTCTAACGGTGTAATGGCCGACACGGTGTAGTCCTGCCCCGGAGGGATGTATACGGCATAGGGTGCCTGATCATCGAAGGGCGATGTGCGCTCGCCTATGTTCAGCCATTCTTCGCCCAATGTAGTGACATTCGCTAGGCCCGAAAGGAGCACCAGGCATGTTTCTCTACTCTCTTCGCACCCAGCCAGTTCCCGCTGGCTTTCAAGATGATAAACCTCGAATCCTACGTATTCCCAGTCGGCTGATTCCGGCGTGATTTTTTGCGTGCAGCCGTGCTCGTCAGGTGGGCGTCGTTGCGAGAGTAGGTGAGACATGTTTGGTTACCTTTTTTATTAGTCGCTAGTCGCGGCTGTGATCAGTAGTGTCAACGTCGAGTTTGAGTGTTCTGGCGATGTTGCCCCATGAGATAAACTTGAAGTTTGAGCTCTCTCGGTCGGCTTCAGATTGGTCTGTTGAACCGGTGACATTTTCGCCATCTTGCATAACTACTAGTCCCTCCGCGAAAGCGCCAGGCAGTTGATTATTGACGACCATCATACCGTCAGTTTCGTTAACTCCATCAACGGTCCCTGAGGTGACGGTAAATGAGCCGATGTACTTGTTGTTGCCATTAGCTTCATAGACTGCAACAGTATTATTGCCCTGGCTTGAAACCAGTAGGTAGCCTTTGCCGCCTCTATAGAGGGTGAGGCCTTCAACGTCCGCTTGCAGTTGCGCACTGCCATAGCCAGGATCCTTCTCTTTATCCAGGGTGCAGAGATACTCCTCTTCCACATCACTCCAGCCACGGCTGTAAGGCACACCAAAGTCGCTGGTTTTGCCAAACAGTTCCCAGCTCGACTGATCTGTGGGTGCATCGAGGGCAACCCTCCATACACCGACATTTTCCTGCCCCAAATAGAGCCGATTGTTTTCAATGTCGGCTACCATGCCCTCAAATTGAGGCAGGTCGCCGTCATCGCCCGTGCAGGGAGTCCAGCTGCCACCATTGTCCAGTGGAAATGTGGCTGGAAACTCTAGAAGCTTTTCTTGCCGATAGGCAACCCTTCCATCGCCATTGTCATAGAGTTCTAAGATGGCGACTTTTGGTGTGTTGTTTTGGCTGACATAGGCGCGAACCTTATCTGTGCTGACAGTAGCTAGACCATAGGCAGTGCGGCCTTGGTTGACTTCATCTTGTGTTTTCGAAAAAATAAAGGTTTGCTTGGCCGCTGTGATATCGATCAGGCGAATGTTGGTCTTGTCGCTGTAGTCAATTTTGTAAACGGCAAGGGTGTCTCGTCCGCGATCTGAGGCGACGACGAGATCTACCTTCTCGCTTCCCAATGAAAAGTTATATACAAGGTCGGCGTTATTGAGTCTTCCGGCTGAATTCTCTTGGCAGTTTTCTTGCTCGCTAGCGCTAGCGCTAGCGCAGGCGGGTGCAGCTGCAGCGGGTATGTGCTGCATGAGTTTGCCTTGCAAGTCGTACACATCCAGTCCGCCTTCTTTTAAGGTTCCAACTACAATGCTGTGTTGCGGTTGCTGTGGGTGAATCCAGATAGCGGGGTCGTCCACGTCGGTATAGTTTCCCGCTTCGTCATCAAAGTGGGATCGAGTTTCCAGTTCGGGGAAGATCTCAGGAGCGGCGGCAAAGGTGCTGATACTGCCTGCCAGTAGGCTGGCCGACAGCGATAAGTAGAGAGCGGGTAAGGTTAGGCGAGAGCTGTGATTCATGATGACAATTTCCGTTTGAGGTTTTTCGATAGAATAACGATGTCTCAGTAAATTGCTGACTTACGGTGGATTAACATTTGTTTATGTACGTTTTTTGGCTCTTTTCTTCTTTGGAGCCAGGTTCTGGTCAATGGCCAGAGAAGTAGTCAGCGCCTGTGCTAGGCACATAGAGGCAGTGAGAGACCTAATCCCATATACGTCGGCATCATGGACTTCAAAGCAAACTGTGGCTTGGCTGGCAATGGTGCTGAGCAGACTGTCGGTGATGACAATAATGGGAGCCTTTTTTTCCTGAGCTATGGAAACGACTCTTGCAGTTTCTTCAGAGTAAGGACTGAAGCTGATGGCGATTAGGGCGTCATCTTTGGAGATAGCCTGACTCTGCTCTGCCAGCATTCCGCCCACTCCGTGCAGCAAGTGGGCGCGACACTCTACGTGGTTCAAGCTGTAGCTGATGTAAGATGCCACCGGATAGGAGCGTCTCTGTCCCATAATATAAACATGTTGAGCCTTGCGAAGTATCTTCACAGCTTTTTCTAATTCTAGACTAGCCGCGCCCTCTTGCAGGTGTGATAGGGCCGCTTTGTTAGCCTCACAATACTCCTGCAGTAAGTCGGTAGGGCCGCCTTTTTTGAGCGCATCACTATCCGTAGAGACTGTGCGGAAGCGCTCTTTATAACTGGCTGAGCGCTCCGTCACATGTGCCTGGAACGGCTGCTGCATCTCGGTAAAGCCGGAGTAGCCAAAAGCTTTGGCGAAGCGAATGAGCGCCGAGGGCTGAACTCCGGCGCGTTCAGCGATGACCGAGGTCGTTTCCATTGCCATTGACGTGGGATTATCCCATGCGAAACGTGCAATCTGGCGCAGACGGTTACTTAGCGAATCGTAGCGAGTTGTCATCTCTGATCGCAGCGTATCGTAGTCCTGTGGTGGTGTGGTAGACATTGGTGCTGATCTCTTGGAATGCGGGGTGGCGGTTAGGTGCCGCATCTTACTTTTCCACAGGTTTTATTAAAATGAAATATATATTTCATTTTTAAAAGATTCAAAGCCTGTTGAGGCTAGCTTACAGTATAGAAGTAATATAACATTTATAAATAAAATAGAATATTATTATTATTTTAAAATCAACGCTACGGCAGCGTTACTAGGTATTAATGCTATGTCGCAACTACGTGTGGGATTAATAGGTACGGGGTTCATGGGTAAAGCGCATGCTCTGGCTTTGCGCGCTGCACCCGCGGTATTCGACTTGCCCGCAGAGCCGGTCTGCGAGCTGTTGGCGGATGTAACTGCCGAAAAGGCAGCTAGCAAGTCGAAAGAGTTCTGTTTCAATCGTTGGACCGATGACTGGCGTGCTCTAGTTGCTGACGCCGATGTCGATGTCGTAGATATATGCACGCCCAACTATCTGCATTACGAGATGTCATTGGCCGCTATAGAAAGTGGCAAGCATATCTACTGTGAAAAACCGCTAGCGTTGACGCTTGAGCAATCAGAGCATATGGCCAGGTTGGCAGGTGAGGCTGGTGTGAAAACCATAGTGGGATTTAACTATGCTAAAAACCCCGCAAACGCACTGGCGGCAGAAATGATTGCTAACGGTGAGCTTGGTGAGATAGTGCACTTTCGGGGCTGTCATGTAGAAGATTATATGGCCAATCCCGGCGAGCCCTGGAGCTGGCGAGTTCAGCGAGAAACCGCTGGTTTAGGTGCTCTTGGAGATCTTTGTCATATTGTTTCTATGGCGCAGCTGTTAGTGGGCGATATCGAGGAACTGTGCGCTGATATGGGGGTAGTGATACCTAGGCGACCTTTTTCCGACGGCAGCGGTGAGGGTCTGGTAGAGAATGAGGATCAAGCGCATATGTTGGTGCGCTTTGCCAATGGAGCGATGGGTACGATTGAATGTAGCCGAGTTGCATGGGGGCGGAAAAACGGACTGAGTTACGAGATTACAGGCACGCTTGGAACGCTGCTGTTCGATCAGGAGTCTCCCAACGAGTTGCATTATTATTCGAGCTCCGACCCAAGTGATAGGGCGGGTTTTAGGCGAATATTGATAGGCCCCGAGCATCCAGACTACGGGGCATTTTGTTGTGCGCCCGGTCATGGTCTCGGTTTTAATGATCAGAAAATAATTGAAGTCCGCGATCTTGTTGAGGGGATAGTATTGCATAAACCCATTTGGCCAGACTTTGCTGCGGCCTGTGAAGTGGATCGTGTTAACGAGGCGGCAAGAGTGTCTGCTGAGCAGCGACGCTGGGTGCGAGTTGGTGAGTTCGGGAGTGCAAAGAATGACAGATAACCCAGGACTGGGCATGCGCGAAAAGATCTATGATGTGGTGTGCATGGGGAGAGCATGCGTCGACTTTTATGGCCAGCAATTAGGTTCCCGCCTCGAAGATATGCGATCTTTGGCCAAGTATCTGGGTGGTTCTTCCGCGAATATGTCGGTGGGGATGTCTTTGCAGGGGCTTAAAGTCGCCATGCTGACCCGTGTTGGGGACGAGCATATGGGGCGATTCGTTCGCGAGGAACTAGCTCGCAATGGCGTCGACGTGAGTCACGTGACTACTGATCCTGAGCGGCTCACCGGGCTGGTAGTTTTGGGGATCAAAGATAGAGAGACTTTTCCGTTGATCTTTTATCGAGAAAATTGTGCCGATATGGCGATTACCGAGGCAGACGTGCACGAGAGCTTAATTGCGTCGGCCGGCGTGTTGGCTATCACCGGTACTCACTTTTCTACCCAAACTACCCATGATGCATGTCGCAAGGCGATGGATTTTGCGCGCTCCAATGGCACACGCTTGGTGCTGGATGTCGACTATCGCCCTGTCCTATGGGGTGTGGCGGGGCACGGCGAGGGCGAAGATCGATTTGTATCTTCCATTGCAGTGTCCGCCCATTTGCAGGAAATTATTCCCGATTTTGATTTGATCGTAGGAACCGAAGAAGAAATTCATATCGCAGGCGGAACGACTGACACCCTCAAGGCTCTGCTCATTATTCGAAAGCTGACAGCAGCGACGATTGTGTTAAAGCGCGGTCCTCTAGGTTGCATAGTATTCGAAGGGCCGATTCCTGCCACGATTGAACAGGGTGTTTCAACACTAGGAGTGTCAGTTGAGGTGCTGAATGTGTTGGGTGCAGGTGATGCTTTTGTCAGTGGTTTTATGCGCGGTTGGGTGCCTGGCGAGTCACTGGAAAATTGCTGCCGTTATGCCAATGCCTGTGGTGCATTGGTGGTCTCAAGGCACGGTTGCGCGCCCGCTATCCCCACACGAGAAGAGCTGGATGATTACTTGAGTCGGTCTGATTCGGTTCCTCGCCCCGACTTGGATGCTCGCCTTAACCGGTTGCACCGCGTGACGGCGCCGCGCCGGTCGTGGGGTGATATTTACGCGCTCGCATTTGACCACCGCAGTCAGTTTGAGGATATGGCCCGCGAGTGTGGAGCCGATCTATCCCGAATTTTTGAATTGAAATCTTTGATCGCAGAGGCTCTGCGTCGAGTTAACGAGCGCGAACAGTTGCACGGGCATGCCGGTATTCTTGCCGATGGTCGATACGGCGAACATGTGCTCGAATCCGCTACTGGCAAAGGTCTCTGGATTGCCCGGCCGGTAGAGCTGCCGCAGTCTAGGCCGTTGGAGTTTGAAGCGGGCAATAACTTGTCGGTGGAGCTTCAGAGCTGGCCCAGCGAACACATAGTAAAATGTCTGGTCTTTTACCATGCGGATGACCAGGAAGTACTCAAGGCGCAGCAGGATGCCCGGCTACTGGATTTATTTCAGGCCTGCCAGCACAGTGGTCATGAGCTTCTGTTGGAGGTTATTTTACCGTCGGACATGCCTGCCATTGATTCTGCGATGGAGCGCGCAGTGCGTGCTATTTATGAGCTTGGGGTCTTCCCCGACTGGTGGAAGCTACCTTCGCCCACCCAAGCAGAGTGGCTTGGATTGGAGGCGCTAATTGATCAATTCGATCCCTACTGTCGAGGGATTGTATTGCTGGGTCTCAATCGACCTGATGCGGAGTTAATTGAGGGGTTCCGTGTTGCCGCGGGCAGAAAGTATTGTAAAGGTTTTGCCATCGGTCGCAGTATTTTTGGCGATTCGGCTGGCCATTGGCTGCGCGAGGATTTAAATGACGAGCAGTTAATTGAAGAAGTTGCGGGCAAATTTTTGTTCATGGTGCAGCAGTGGCGAGCTCATCAACGCGGAGTGCAAAATTGAAAATTGAAGGGGATTTCCAGTGACAACGGTTCGACTAACGGCCAGTCAGGCATTGGTGCAATTTCTCTGTGCCCAGCAAACTCAGTTGAATGGCGAAACGGTTCCCTTGGTTGCCGGTGTGTGGGCAATTTTTGGGCATGGAAACGTAGCCGGCCTAGGTGATGCTTTGGGGCAGGCGCGTGACAGTCTGCCCACTTATCGCGCGCACAATGAGCAAGCCATGGCACATGCGGCGATTGGGTATGCCAAGGCTCACAACAGGCGTCGGATGATGGCGTGTACTACCTCTATTGGGCCCGGTGCGACCAATATGGTAACTGCGGCAGCTCTGGCGCATGTCAATCGGCTGCCTTTGTTGCTGTTACCTGGCGATACATTTTGTTCGCGTGCCCCAGACCCGGTGCTGCAACAGTTGGAGCGATTTGATGATCCTACGGTCACCGCCAACGACGCGTTTCGATGTGTGTCGCGGTATTGGGACAGAATTACTCGTCCCGAGCAGCTGTTGACCAGTTTGCCACGTGCCATGCAGGTGCTGACAGATCCGGTTGAATGCGGGCCAGTGACCCTCGCGCTACCGCAGGATGTGCAAACAGAGGCCTATGATTTCCCGTTGAGTTTCTTTACACCTAGAGTGCACAGAATTCGAAGAGCAGGTATTGATGTAGACGAATTGTCAGCAGTAATCGCTATCATGCGCGGTGCCCAAAAGCCCTTAATTATTGCGGGTGGCGGCGTTCATTATTCTGGAGCGTGTGAGCAGTTGGCAGAGTTTTCCGCTAAATATAGGATCCCGGTGGCTGAGACGCAGGCGGGTAAGAGCGCTTTGGCCTGGGATCACAGTTGTAATGTTGGCGCTATTGGCGTTACCGGCTCCAGTGCTGCCAATGAATTAGCAAGCGAGGCAGATGTGGTGCTTTGCGTGGGCACCCGGCTGCAGGACTTTACCACCGCCTCGCGTTCGTTATTTGCCAATCCAGAGTGTCGATTGGTCGGTTTAAACGTCGCGCCGTTTGACGCAGAAAAACACGGTGCTTTGGCTCTTGTGGGTGACGCTCTGACCGGTCTGCAAGCGTTGGCAGAGGGCCTGGAGGGTTGGTCTGCCGATCAGCGTTGGCCGAAATTGGCAGGCGAAAAAATGACCCAGTGGAATCAGGTGGTAGATCGAGTCACGGCTGTGTCTGATGTCAGCTTACCCAGTGATGCGCAGGTTTTGGGTATGGTTAACCGAGCTGCAGGCGGCGATGCAGTGGTGGTGTGTGCCGCTGGTGGTTTGCCAGGAGAGTTGCATAAACTGTGGCGATCGGAGCAGCCCAACGGCTATCACGTTGAATATGGTTACAGTTGCATGGGCTATGAAATTGCCGGTGGGCTGGGCGTTAAAATGGCAATGCCGGAGCGGGAAGTTTATGTACTTGTAGGCGATGGTAGCTACCTCATGATGAACTCGGAGGTTGCGACATCGATCATGCTGGATCAGAAGCTTATTCTAGTGATCCTCGACAACAGAGGCTTCGCTTGTATTAATCGTTTGCAGCGGGGATGTGGAGGCGAGTCTTTCAATAATCTATTACGTGACTCTCGGTCCGGCCAGTCTGGCCCGCCAGCTGTTGATTTTGCAGCCCATGCTGCTGCGCTAGGAGCTACTTCAGAGAAGGTATCTAATCTCGAGGAATTACAAAAGGCACTGGCACGCGCTGCTCAGGCGACAGCTACTTATGCGATTGTGATTGAGACCGACCCAATGGTCAGTACCGCAGAGGGCGGAGCGTGGTGGGAGGTGGCAGTCGCAGAAGTCTCCTCGCGCCCTGAAGCGCAGTCGGCCCGTGTCACTTATCTATCCGACAAACAAAATCAGCGTCGGTCGTGAGGATCTAGCAATGAGTGTGCGTATTGGAATTAATCCGCTCACCTGGAGCAATGATGATTTGCCGGCACTGGGGGGAGATACTCCTCTGGCTCAGTGTTTGTCGGAGGGCGCGCAGGCTGGCTATGCGGGATTTGAGTTGGGCAATAAATTTCCTCGAGAGACAGAAGTATTGCGTCCGCTGTTGGCAGAGCATGACCTTGATCTCATATCCGGCTGGTATAGCGGTCGATTACTGGAGCGGTCTGTAGAGGAAGAAATCGAGGCAATGGAGTCTCACGTCACACTGCTGTCACAGATGGGAGCTACGGTAGTCGTGTTTGCCGAGGTCAGTGGCTGTGTTCATGGCGAAATTGATACACCCTTGTCTTGTCGTCCAGTGCTTGGGGCTGGTGAGTGGGTTGAGTTTGGACGCAAGTTAAGCGAAGTGGCTGACTCGATGTTGAGTCGAGGTGTTCGTATGGCCTATCACCATCACATGGGTACCGTGGTGGAAAGCGAGCGGGAGATAAATCGGTTGATGGCTGTATGTGATGACTCAGTAGGCTTGCTCTTGGATACCGGGCATTTGAGCTTTGCTGGTGGCAACCCAGTGGCAACTCTTCGTCGCCATGCTGATCGCGTAGTGCATGTTCACTGCAAGGATGTGCGACGCCAGCAGTTGGACACAGCGCTAAACAATGACACCAGTTTTCTACAGGCTGTGTTGGCTGGTGTTTTTACAGTTCCTGGCGATGGCAGTATAGATTTTTCTAGCGTGCTTAGAACGCTAAAAGAAACTAATTACCAGGGCTGGTTGGTGGTTGAGGCTGAGCAAGATCCAGCTAAAGCCGATCCGCTTACATACGCTCGCATGGGGTATGACTTTCTGCGGGCGCAGTGTCTGAATGAGCAACTCCAGATGAAAGAGACCTGATAGGGGGCGATTCAAAGTGAATGTAATTTGTCTAGTGGGTGCTGGTCGAATTGGTGCTATCCATGCGGCTAATGTGGCAGCGCATCCAGCAGCGGAGTTGCGCTACGTGGTGGATATCAATGCTGAAGCGGCTGCGCGTTTGGCTGCGAATGTTGGCGCCAAGGCGGTTTCTCTAGAGCGAGCGCTGGCTGACAGCGAAGTTGGTGCTCTGCTAATCGCCAGTGCGACGTCCACCCACGTTGACCTTATTACCGCAGCGATCGCAGCGGGCAAGGCTGTCTTTTGCGAAAAGCCGGTGGATCTAGATGTGCAGCGGGTGGAGCATTGTTTAACCGCAGTGCGAGATAGCGGCAGTTTTTTGATGTTGGGCTTTAATCGACGATTCGATCCACAGTTTGCCGCGCTGGAGAGGCGCTTACGTGCCGGAGACATTGGTAAGCTCGAGATGGTATCCATCGTCAGTCGAGATCCCGAACCGCCACCATTAGCGTATTTGAAACAGTCCGGTGGCTTGTTCCTCGACATGATGATTCACGATTTTGACATGGCGCGATGGCTGTTAGCCGAAGAGCCCTGTGAGCTCTACGCTACCGCTAGCGCTTTGGTTGACCCTGCTGTAGCTGCCGCAGGTGACGTTGATACCGCACTGGTGATATTGCGTACCCCCAGCGGTGTGCTTTGCAGTATTAGCAATAGTCGACGTGCAGTTTATGGCTACGACCAGCGTATTGAGGTGTTCGGCTCTAGTGGAATGCTGCGGGCTGAAAATGAAACACCTACCAGGTTACAGCACTTCACTGCTCAGGGGGTGGTCACTGAAAAGCCGCTAAATTTCTTTTTGGAACGATATCAAGATGCCTATAGGCGTGAGTTGGCAGAATTTATATTAGCACTGGAAAACGGCACTCCCGCGCCGGTCAGTGGCGACGACGGTTGGCGTGCCCAGCGCCTTGCTGAGGCTGCTGCGAAGTCCTGTCGCGACAGAAAGCCGGTTGATCTGTGATGGTTTTGGTAGGTCCGTTCCTGGCTGGGCAATCAATTTTATAGAATATATATATGTATATAAAATAAAATAGAATAAATATTTTACTATCGTTGATGTTTTGCCATATACTGAATTGGTAAAGACGTCAGATTAATCGCTCACAATAAACTGCAGGAACTGCCGATATGAAAGCGACCATTGCAAATCCGATCTTATCTACAGAAAACCCTAGTCCGCGAATGCCTTTTAAACCCCAGCTCAAGAAATTAACCCTCGCTCTAGGGCTGGCTGTGGCCACAATGGGTGCGGCAAATAGCTATGCCGAAAATATTACTGGTGAGGTAACTGATACGAGAAAATCTGCCGTGTTTGAAGGCGCACTAATTAAGCTCGAGGAGTTGAATGTTTCGACGACAAGCGATTCTCGTGGTCGTTTCAGATTGTCCAATGTCCCACCCGGGAGCTATACACTGACGGTCAATTATGTGGGTGCCGAGACTCGCAGTATTGCTATCACGGTGGGCGAGGGTGACTTGGCTATGGGCGAAGTAGTCCTTGGTACTGTGGGCGCCGACGGCGAGTTTATTCTTGAGGAAATCTTGGTTACCGGACAGGCCGCAGCAATGGCCGGTGCAATCAACCAGCAGCGTGCAGCCGATAATATAAAGTCGGTGCTTGATGCCGATAGCATGGGACAGTTCCCAGACCAGAACGTGGCGGAATCGCTGCGCAGGCTGTCAGGTATTTCGGTGGAGAATGATCAGGGCGAAGGGCGTTATGTGGTTATCCGTGGTATGGATCCAGATTTGAACTCCACCTCAATCAATGGTGTTCGGTCGGCGTCTGCGGAAAGTCGCAGGGCGTTGCAACTTGATGTGATTCCGTCCGATGTATTAGACGGCATTGAAGTTCAAAAATCACTCACACCGGATATGGATGGCGATGCCATTGGCGGATCAATTAATGTGAAAACTCTGAGCGCATTCAATCGAAAAGGTTTGTTTGTTAAGGGGCGAGTGGAGGAGGGCTATAACGATCTTCGCGAAGAGTGGAGCCCCAAAGCATCAGTCGCTGCCAGTAATATTTTTGAGCTGGAAAATGGTCGTCGTTTAGGTGTTGCCGGTGCGTTGAGCTGGCAAGATAGAAAGCTACAGGCCGACAACAATGAAGCGGATGGCTGGGAAGTCGCCGATAACGGTTCTCAGTACGTTGAGGAGTTTGAACCTAGGCATTACACCATTGACCGTGAGCGTATTGGTGCTGTGTTAAACCTTGATTACGATTTCTCAGATCACACTACACTTACAATGCGCTCTTTATACAGTAAGTTTGAAGACAGCGAGCTTCGAACCGCGCAGACCTACGGTGATCTCGAATTACTAACGGATGACTCTGTGACTAACACTTTGGCGGATTACGGCCTTGCCGAAATCGAAATGAGTACCAAGGATCGAGTGCAGACGGCCGAAACATTGTCTATCGTTTTCGGCACTGAGAGCCAGTGGGATGTCTGGAATGTTGATTCAAAGATCGGTTATTCCTACGGGCAGGAAGAAGATCCAGATTTGGTCGAGTCTGCATGGAAGGCCGAGTTTGAATCCGGCGAAGATGGCATTGCAGCTGATACCTCCGTGTTGAGTCTGAATACATCGGACATTCAACAACCACGTGTGGAGTCTCAGTATTTTAATCTGCTACGCGATCCAAGCCGGTATGAATTGGACGAAATAACCGACGAGTCAGCCAAAATTGAGGATAGGCAATGGTCGTTCCAGATTGATGCAACCCGTGAGTTTGAACGGTTTGAAGTGCAGTTTGGCGCGAAAGCGCGTCTCAGGGAAAAGACGAGCGATGAAGACGTGCTGGTCTATGAAGGCGATGGCTCGATTACAATGCAAGGCTACGATGACCTGAGATCGACTGGGGATTACAGCTTCCCCAATGTCATTCAACCGGCGCCAAGTGCCAGTGGTGTGCGCAGTATCCTAGCGAGCGGTAACGGCTTGGAATTCGACGCACTGGGTTCCGAAATAGATTCAACTGTGAATGACTGGGAAGTCGAAGAAGATATCTTTGCCGGATATGGTCTGGTCAGGTACTACACCGAAAAAATGGTGATAATTGGTGGAATTCGAGTCGAGTATACTGACTTTAGTTCAAGCGGAAACTTTGTAGAACTGATCGAAACCGACGATGATGAGTTTGTCCAGAGTACCAGCGTCAACGCAGACAGAGGCTATACGGATGTACTGCCCAGTGTGAATGTACGGTACGACTTTACCGAGAAACTAGTGGGGCGCGCTGCTGTATCGAAGTCATTGGTTCGACCTCTGTTCGAAGATGTTGCCGCGCGGATCGCGGTAGACGATGGTGAGGCCGAAATAGGTAATACAGACTTAGACCCCTATGGCTCTTGGAACTATGACCTGTCATTAGAGTTTTATCCCTCGCAGCTGAGTGTATTGTCAGTGGGTATGTTCTATAAAGACTTGAGTGACTTTATTTATTACCAGACTTTTGATGATTTCGAATTCAACGGTGTGGTCTATGACGAGGCGACCATCGCCAATAATGGTGAAGATGCAGAAGTCTTTGGTTTAGAGTTTAACTACCAACAGCACTTTGGCTTTCTGCCCGAGCCCTTTGATGGATTGCTAGTGAGCCTCAACTATACGTATGTTGATAGTGAAGCTCAGTTGGAAGATCGCAAGATCTCCATGCCGAAGCAGGCTAATAATATTGCTGGGTTTGTCATTGGCTACGAGAAGTACGGCCTGGATTTACGCCTTGCGATGAAGTATCGAGACAAGTATCTGGATTCTATCGAAGGTGAAGATGAAGATCGCTTTACAGACTCGCACACACAGTGGGATTTCACCGCCAAGTACTCGGTTAGTGAGAACTGGTTAGTGTATGCAGAGCTGGCAAATATAAATGAAGAGCCAGAGTATTACTATTCAGGTAATCGCAATCGTTTGCTGCAGTATGATGAGTTTGGAACAACCGGCGTAATCGGTGTGCAGTTCATCTACTGATCACTCTTTCGTGATTTGTTCTGGCGCTTTTCGAAGCGCCCGATGAGTCACGATTTTCCCGATGATTTTTTGGAAGAGAATTTTTTTCGGCTAGAAAAAATGGGATCAGAGGGTAATGGACACACTGGCTATCACCACATTTCTAGCTTTCACGATTCTGGTGCTGTTGCTTTCTTTTTGGATTACACGAAACGACAATCTAGCCAGTTCTGAAGGGTACTTTCTTGCCGGTCGTAGTTTAGGTGCCTGGGTAATAGCTGGCTCCCTCATCCTAACTAACCTTTCTACCGAACATCTGATCGGACTTAACGGTGATGCGTTTAACCATACGGTTGCGGTTATGGCTTGGGAGACTACTGCGGCGCTGGCGATGGTGTTGACTGCAGTCTATTTTCTGCCGCGCTATTTGAAGCTTGGGCTCACAACAATTCCAGAATTTCTTGCGCTGCGTTTTGATACACAAACGAGAGTCTTTGCCTCAACGATATTTCTCTTTTCCTACGTTGCTGCGATATTGCCCATTGTTCTCCTGTTTGGCGCCACTGGGCTGGAAAGTTTGTTTGACCTTTCTGAGGCAACAGGGTGGACACGGAAAGAAACGCTATCGGCGACCGTTTGGGTAGTCGGTGTGCTTGGGGCGACTTACGCCGTGATAGGTGGTCTAAAGACTGTGGCAATTGCTGATACCATAAATGGAGTCGGGTTTTTGGTGGCGGGGCTGCTTATTCCGTATCTGGCGCTTTCGATGCTGGGCGATGGCAATGCCATTGCTGGATTCAAGGAAGTGTTTGAGGCCGAGCACGAGAAGTTTGATATTACTGGCGATGAGCCGGGGTCATTTTTACCGTTCGGTGTGCTGTTTACCGGTATGATCATAAACCAGGTTTTTTTCTGGTGTACAAACCAGTCCATTGTGCAGCGAGCGCTGGCAGCAAAAAACCTTAAAGAAGGTCAGAAGGGCGTTTTAATCGCCGCTGTGTTTAAGCTTATCGGCCCGTTGATTATCGTTCTCCCAGGTGTCATTGCCTACCATATGTTTAAGGATCAAATTACCCCGGAAAACTATTTACTCGCGTATCCCACGTTGGTTAAAACAGTTTTGCCTTCCCCTATGATAGGTTTTTTTGCGGCGGTTATGGTCGGAGCCGTATTGAGTACTTTTAACAGCGTACTGAATAGTTCTGCAACGCTCTTTAGCCAGGGTATTTATCATACGTGTATTAATAAGCACGCCACAGATCGTCAGTTGGTTCGAGCAGGGCGTACCTGTAGTATTGTTTTGGCTTTAGGCGCGATGACAGTGGCGCCGTTTGTAGACACCAGTGGCAGCTTATACGCCTACCTGCAAAAAATAAACGCGACTTTTTTTGGGCCAATGTTAGCGGTGATTCTCTTGGGTATGCTCACAACTCGGGTATCGGCGTTAGCGGCTAAGGCAGCTCTTGTGTTGGGTCCCTGTTTGTTCTATTTGCTAGTTTTTGTTGGTGGTGACACCTTGCAAAATATTCTGAAAGCCAGTTTTGGCCTTGCCGATGGGCTTCATTTTCTCCATATGTTGGCGATTGTTTTTACCTTGACTGTCATTTTGATGTTGACAATAAGTCACTGTCGGCCAGCAACGAATGTTTTTAAATTTGAGGCGTCTGGAGCTGTCGATTTAACGCCCTGGCGCTGGACGTCGACGGCTGCGACTGCCATCTGTGTGGCTACCGTGATGGTGTATATCGCGTTGGCCCAGTAAGTTTGAAATTGAAGTCCCATACATGTGAAGGAGATAATTTTAAGATGAAATATTCTAAGTTCGGTCAGCTGCACACTAGATTAAAGCCTCGCTGTGTCGCAGTGTGTTTGACGATGTTTTTCCTGCAAGCCTGTGGTGCTAGTGATGTTGCAAAGGTCAGTACCCCTATTGCTGATGAATCCCCTTTGTCGGTTGGCTTTATTGCGTTTGGTGACAGTGGTTATCACGCCGATTACATCGAGGAAGAAGACTATTTGCCGCCGGTGAGGACTTTGGAAGAGTTCAACGAACTCGCGCGTCAGGATTGGCTGGAAGATCATAGGGCAGCCGCAGATTTCACCCCCCCCGTGCCACACTTTCTAGAACAACACGGTGGTTATATTGAGGCCAGCGGTCTGACTCCAGTAGCAACCGCGATGAAAAAGCACTGCCTGTCGGTTGAGTGCGAGTTTTCGGTCATGCTGGGCGATAATATTTACCCCGATGGCGCAACTATGGGGACCGACGGTTTCGATGATGAAGAGCGTTTTCGAAAATTGTTTGAAGTTCCCTTTGGCGATATGGGGGCAGGCAACGACGATTATCGTATCTATGTTGCGATGGGAAATCATGATTGGAATACGTCTCGCGAAGGCGCCATGGCTCAAATCGAATACATGGAAAAGAACGCCCCTTTCTATGTGGACAGTAATATCTACAGGGTAAAACCTCCTGCTGGTCGCGGAGAAATCGAACTATTCATTATCGACACCGCCGTATTGCTCGCATCGACCACGGTGATGGAAGACAGCCTCAATCCTGATGGCAGTGAAGGCGTCTCTAAAGAGGTAGAAGATTTTGAATCCTGGGTTAAACCCGCGACTGAGCTAGAGCTCAATATGATGCACTGGCTGGAGAAGGGTTTGCGTGAGTCTACGGCTCGGTGGAAGTTCGTCATCGCACACCATCCGATATGGTCTACGGGTGGGTCTAAGTACGAACAGGCGCGAGCCTTGCGCCCTCTATTAATGCCGGCGATGTGTCGTTATGCGGATGCATACTTCGCCGGACACGAACACGCTTTGGAGTTACATGAAGACAGTTGCGCAAAGTATTCAGAGACTTCTGAAGTCACGCCCTTGACGGAAATTATTTCCGGCGCAGCGGCGAAGCAACGCGGTGTTAATACTGGTTTTATGCGCTATCAGACTGAAAACTACCCGGAAAATAATACCATCTGGGCAAAGGGGATGGCATGGGGGTTTGCGCACCTGCAGTTGGAGGGTGATACTGCGACGGTATCGATGTTTACCACGCCCAACGATGGTAGTGGCGAAGTGGTCCCCGAAATGCAACATCAGTTCCAGCGTCGCTCTGGTTCATCGGCCAAATAGTACAGGGAGTAACTAAGCCAATGAGTCTGCTTACGCGCGTATTCTTGACCGGTGCTGACCAGCCGGTTATGGCTGACTCTGTTGCTGTAGATAAACTGTTTCACTATCACCGTCGCAATGTCATCGTCTTGATAACACTATGCTATGGTTTGGGCTACGTTTGTCGTTTGGCATTAAACGTGGTTAAAAAACCGCTCATGGATGCAGGTATTTTTACTCCCGAGCAGCTAGGCATCATAGGGTCAACCCTGTTGTATGGCTATGCGCTGGGTAAATTTACCAATGGGTTTTTGGCAGACCATGCCCACGTGGGGCGATTCTTTGCGGTAGGCCTCTTATTGTCTGCTCTGGCGAACTTCGGTATGAGTGGTTCGGAGTTGGTTTGGCTGTCGGCACTACTTTGGGGGCTCAATGGTTGGTTTCAGGGCTTCGGTGCTCCGTCCTGCTCTGTTTCGCTGGCGGGCTGGTATAGCAATCAAGAGAGAGGGCGCTATTACGGAATATGGAGCACGGCTCATTCTATTGGCGAGGGGCTTACTTATCTTGGAATAGCGTGGCTGATAGCCTCGCCGCCCAAGGGGCTGGGTCTTGACTGGCAGTGGGGCTTTTGGATTCCGGCAATCATATGCCTATTCGCGGCGTTGTTGATATATAAAATGTTGCCTGATCGTCCCCGTGCTCTTGGATTGCCAACGGTAGCTGACTGGCGAAAAGATCACGGCGCAACGCAAGCTGCGGCGGCTCACGGCGACGAATCTATTTGGCGTACGCAGCTGCGAATTCTAACCATCCCCTCAATTTGGGTACTGGCCATGGCCAGCTCAACGATGTATATCACCCGCTATGCGATCAATAGTTGGGGCAACGTTTATCTGCAAGAAATCCGTGGTTTCGACCTGTTCGATGCCAATCTATTTATCTTCTTTAACACCGCAGCCGGTATTTTTGGCTGTTTGGCCTACGGCTTTATCTCTGATAAATGGTTTGATGCTCGCAGGCCACCCAGTAATTTGATGTTCGGCTTAATGGAGTTGTTGCCCTTGTATGTCATTTTTTGGGGGCCAAAGGATCCAATGATTCTCGCTATTGCGCTGATTGTTTACGGTTTTGGGCTCAGCGGCATCCTCGCATCTCTGGGAGGATTGTTTGCTATTGATATTGCGCCCAAGCGGGTCGCAGGGGCTGCGATGGGTTTTATTGGTGTATTCAGTTACATAGGTGCAGGAATGCAGGACTATATCAGCGGCAAGCTTATTTCAGATAGTGAGTTAATATTTAACTTTCCGTTAGACGACAGAAACGTGCAGGTCTTTTTTTACGACTACACTAATCCAATTTTCTTTTGGGTGGGTGCGTCCGTGGTGTCAATAATCCTCGCTACGAGTTTGTGGAACGTGAGGGCATCAGATTAATACTATGATCAGCCTACGTTTTTTAATTGTTCTGTCACTCCCTTTGTCTGTTGCTTGTTCCACTAAAGAGGCAAACCCCTATTGCGACAACCATGGCGCTCTGCATCAGGAGCACTTGGCCATCGTCGCTGACCTTCACGTTCGCTATCTTGCCGATGGCGAAGTCGAAGCCGATTTGATTGCGCCACTGTCGGCGTTTAAACGAGCCGGTTCGAGTGATGATGCTTTGTTGGCACAGCAGCTTGTAAATACCGAAGCGATATTTGGCATTGAAGCAGAGCGAGCCTGTGTTCCGGGCGCCGTCGAATTTAAGTCCGGTGGTGATCAGTTAGCCGTGCACTACAAGCTGAGCTGCGGCGTCGATAATAAACTTGGGGCGGTGACGGTGCGTATTTTCGATGAGTTTCCTCACTTGCAGGAGGTGGAGGCGCGGATTAATACACCTGTGGTGGAAAAACGCTTTGTGATTAGTCGTCAGTGCCCCAAGGCTATGTTCGCGGCCAGTGCTATAACGGAGAAATGAGTATGACGGAACAAGATTTGGATAAACGCCTAAAGTTCACTTGTGATCTAGCGCGTCGAGCGGGTGCGTTTGCACTAGGGCATTTTCAAAACCTGAGCGCCCTCCACATCCAATCCAAAGGTGTACAAGATATGGCCACCGAGGCCGATGTGGATACAGAGACCATGATTCGCCAAGCGTTGAGCGACGAGTATCCGCAGGACAACTTCCTGGGTGAGGAGAGCTGTGAAGATTTTAAGCCCGAGCGGGGGCAGGGCAACTGGGTGGTTGATCCTATCGATGGCACCCAGCCTTTTATTAGTGGCATCCCCAGCTGGTGCATTGCCATAGCCTACGTAGCCGATGATCAAACGCTGGTCGCGGTGGTCTTCGATCCCAACCAGGATGAAATGTATGCCGCCCGCTTGGGTGGAGGGGCTACCCTGAACGGTGTGAGTTGCTCGGCCACCACGGTATCTTCCCTAGCCGATGGTCTCGTGGGGATTGGCTATTCCAAGCGGGTCTCACCCGAGGCAATGCTTGAACCAATGGCCCGTTTGTTAACGGCTGACGGCATGTTTCATCGCTGCGGTAGCGGGGCATTGAGCCTTGCATATGTTGCCGCTGGGCGTTTGGCCGGTTACTTCGAACCTCATATGAACGCCTGGGACACTGTTGCTGGCTTGCTGTTGGTCACTGAAGCAGGCGGAAGTTGTTGCGATTTTATGGGCGACCCAAATGCTTTGGAGAAGGGCGGAGAAGTATTGGCAGCAGGCGCGAATCTATATCCGGCCCTGGAGCGGGCCATTCGGGGCTAGGTAGGCGAGCTCCGGCTGGGGCTAGATAAAGTAAAATTAATCTAGCGTTCACAGGGTATTGAGGACTGATAGCGTAACGTGTGGGTATCAAAAGAGCAGGAACAATGGATATGAAATATCACATTACTATTTTTTCTTCACTGATATCGCTAATGGTGGGCAGTGCTGTCTTGGCCGGCAACGATCAAGAGGAGCTCGATTTGGGTCTCTATGCCATCGGTCAGTCTGGGTTATCTGTGAGTAAAGCGCTGGCACAGGTAGAGGCGGAAGTGCCTGGTATTGTCTACGAATATGAACTTGATGAAGGTGAGGATGGTCTCGTGCACGAGTTCGACGTGGTAGACCTCAAACGCGAAAGAAAGATAAAAGCTAGCGTGAATATAGAGACTGGAGAATTGACTGTTGAGGAAGAGCGCTATGACTTTGGCTGGTTTGTGAAAGACGATGAAGACGCGGTCACTGCGCTGGCATTGCAAGATGCCCAGTTTTCTCTCGGCGAAGCGATAGCAGTGCAGCCGCTAATGGACGGGCAACTGCTATTGGAGATAGAGTTGGAAGAGAAGCAGGGATTGCGATACTTTGAATTCGAAGCCTTAGCTGCAGATGGAGAA
The DNA here is from genome assembly GCA_047633055.1 of Halieaceae bacterium. Taxonomy (GTDB): domain Bacteria; phylum Pseudomonadota; class Gammaproteobacteria; order Pseudomonadales; family Halieaceae; genus CALJFL01. The sequence goes on from JBLIEI010000001.1 coordinate 117,952, forward strand.
ATAGAGTGGTTAATCGACATACAAGGCAAACAGATTATTCCAACACTCACTCGGCATGTTGAATGAAAATACTGGTTGTCGAAGACGATGACACGACCTTGGAGTACCTGAAGAAGGGACTGCAAGAGAATGGCTATACTGTAGACGTTGCCCAGACTGGACCAGATGGCTTGTTCCTTGCAACCAGTGAAAGCTACGCCCTCATTCTTTTGGATAGAATGCTACCGCAACTAGACGGCCTGGCTGTACTGGCAGCCCTGCGCGCTGCCGGAGATTCTACCCCAGTCATTATATTGAGTGCCCTAGGGCAGGTAGACGAGCGTATTGAAGGGTTGTCCGCAGGTGGCGATGACTACCTGACCAAGCCTTTTTCATTTGCCGAATTGTTGATTAGAGTGAACAAGCTAATCGCCCGTTCTTCGGGGACAGGCGAGCAGCGCACCCAGCTAGACGTGGCCGATTTGTCCATGGACCTTCTCGGTCATAGGGTTTTTCGGGCTGGTAGCGAAATAAAGTTGCAAGCTAAAGAGTATCAGCTCCTGCGCTTTTTACTGGAACACCTAGGCCAGGTTGTGTCACGGACATTGCTGTTTGAGTCTGTCTGGGACTATCACTTTGACCCTAAGACCAATGTGATCGATGTCCATATCGCAAATTTGAGGAAGAAATTGGAGTCAAATGATCAAAGCCAGTTAATCCATACAGTACGTGGAGCGGGCTATGTGGTTAGAGAATCTTAGGGTTTTTTCCCGTACCTCTATATGGCGTTTCACCTTAATATTCACGCTGATTGTTTTGTCGGTAACTCTGGCGGTACTGGCAATCGTATATCACACGACGCTGAATGAGCCTAGGCGTCAAATGGAGGCCTCTCTGCTGGTAGCCGCTCAAGCCTATCGAGATTTGTCGACCAGCACGTCAATGACGGCTGAAAGCTTTATCGAGATTGTAGATACCAGAACTCGCAATTCTGCTTCCTTGATTCTCAGTCTAGATGCCAAAGGAAAAGTGGGCGGTAATCTTACTGTTGTACCTCAGGATCTGGCTGAGTTTCCCGATATAGACAATTTCCCGGTCGCCGTTACCGATCCCAGCGGAAACCCGACGGTCATGCTTGCTGCGGGTACTCGTTTCTCCACCCAATTTGGCGATCTAGTGGTAGGAATTTTTTCCGGTGACTATCAAGCTCGCCGGCAAAACTTTATCAGCGCATCGATATTAGCATTGGTTGTATCCCTTGTTTTAACAATGCTCGCCGGACTAGTGTTCAACTGGCGGGTATTGAGACGCTTGCGCGTCATGGGTGAATTTTCGGCCACGGTAAAGTCGGGTGGCCTGAGCGCGAGATTACCGATCACACCGCGCGGCGATGAGTATGATGTTATCTCCACTCAAATAAATAGTATGCTCAACCAAATTGACGAATTGGTGCAGTCGGTTGCAGCGGTAACAGACAATATTGCTCATGATTTGCGAACTCCCCTTTCTCGTATACGCCTTCGATTGGAAGACTCGATGGCGCAGGGGGGTGTTTCGAGTGACGTATACGGAGCTCTGCTTCAGGATCTGGACCAACTCATTGAGACATTTGAATCTATGCTTGAGCTGTCTCGCTTGGAGCGTGGTGTGACACCGCGCGTTAAGAAAGTCTGTGACCTCAGTGCTGTTCTGGAGGATATTCACGGTCTATTTTTGCCGATGGCAGAAGCCGAATATATTGCACTGGAGCTGAGTCTCGAAGGACCTTTGCTAGTTAATGGTGACAAGAACTTACTGTTTCGCGCATTTTATAACCTGGTGGAGAACGCACTGAAGTACGCGGCCTGTGGTGATACAGTTAGCCTAGTATTGAAAGATCGAACGGTTTGCGTGCAGGACAATGGGCCCGGAATTCCCGAGCAAGATAGAGAGAAAGTGTTTCAGCGCCTGTATCGCCTCGATGCGAGTAGAAACAAACCCGGCTCTGGTCTGGGTCTGTCAATTGTTCGCGCGATTATCGACCTACACGAGGCTAGCATTGAGCTGGAGTCTAATCACCCCGGGCTGCGAGTAACGCTGGAGTTTCCTTGATGATTGAGTCGATCGGAGCAGTGGTTGGCGTTGCAGTCACGAGCATCTTATCCGCTATACCTTCTGGAATCCTAGGCACGATGCGTAGTAAGTTGAAGTTGCGTCTGTTGCTAATGTCATTTTTTGCAGTGATTCTTCTGGCAGCTTGTGGCAAATCACAGGAATCCCATTTGTTCCGCTACGGCCATTCGCAGTCACCTGCGTCAACGCGTAGCTCCTCGATGGTGTACTTCGCAGAACAGCTTCAGGCCCGCAGCAACGGCAGGATCACAGTTGAAAATTATTTCTCCGGAGTACTCGGCAACGAACGTGAAATGATGGATATGGTTGCTACTGGCGTGCTGCAAGGAACACGTGGCGGCCTGTTTGCCGATGCGAACCCCAAGTACTCGATTTTTATGTTGCCGTTCCTGGTCGAGAACTGGGATCAGGCAGAACGTCTTGTCAATAGTACGCTAACCGATGAGATAAACTCCGCAGCGCGAGTCAATGGTTTTCACGTGCCCGCGACGGGGATCAGTCAGGGATTTCGAGCGCACACGAACAATGTGCGGCCCATTCGCACTCCGGCGGATTTTACCGATCTGAAAATGCGAGTCCCGCCTCAGGAAGTCTATGTGCTTACTGCGCAAGTGTTTGGCGCAAGCCCGCAAGAGATGCCCGCATCCGAGATTTACGGCGCGTTACGAACAGGAGTCCTGGATGGCCAAGACAATCCTCCAGCGAATATTTGGGACTACCACATTTTCGAAGTGCAGAAATATATGACGGTGACACATTATTCCACCGGACCCGATCCGTTCATTGTAGATCTCGACTGGTACACGACATTGCCTGACGATCTCAGGAAACTCTTCGACGAGGTAGCCCGCGAAACGATGTTGTATTCCGACAAGCTCAATCGAGTGGCTGAACAGGAAATGATCACGAAACTCGAAGCTGTACTCGAGGTGAACTACCTGACGAGTGAGGAGCTCCAACCCTTTCAGGTACTGGCGGCTGGGGTGCATGAACACTTTGTAGAGCAAGGCAGAATCAGCAAGGCCGAGATCCAACGTGCACGCCGTATTGCAAGCGGAGAGGAGCAATGAAAAGTACACTGCCTGGATTGACCCGAGTCCTCGAGCAGCTGCTGGCCATTGTGTTGTTCGGCATGTTTGCCTTGGTAACCATTCTTGTTGTTCTGCGGTATGTGTTTGCGACAACGATCATAGGCGGCAACGAAGCGACCGTGATTGCCTTTATTTTTACGACTGCCATTGGCGCGAGCGTCGCCATCGCAAGAGACGAGCATATTGCGATAGATTACTTCGTATTGAAGCTGCCGAAAGCATTACAGCGGAAAATTTCGGTACTGCGGTTGTTGCTCCTCATCCTTATAAACGCAGCGATTTTGCTGTACGCCTTTGATTGGATTGAGCGCACCGGCGGCTTTCTGATGCCTACGCTGGGCGTGCCACAAATCTTAGCTCAGATAAGTGTGCCGATAGGGTGTGTACTGAGTATTGTCTATTGCGTCGCAAGGATTTTCCAGCGGTGATTATTCTATTCGGCACTTTGGTCGTATTCCTTGGGATTGGTGTGCCGATTGCCTACGCACTCGGGCTCTCCAGTCTCGCGTATTTTTTGTTCGTGTCTCCGGAACTTATGATCGTCATGCCACAACGCGTATTCTCAGGCATGAACAACTACGCACTGATTTCCTTACCGCTGTTTATTCTAATGGGTCAGGTAATGAATTCCAGCGGCATTACTGCTCGACTAATCGATATGTCGATGCTGCTGCTGGGTCGGCTACGTGGTGGCCTCGGGCTCGTCAATATCACCGCGAGTATGATCTTCGGCGGGATATCAGGGTCATCAACTTCAGACACAGCATCAATAGGCGCGGTGATGATTCCGGAAATGAAAAAACGCGGCTACTCGCCAGCGTTCGCAACCGGTATTACCGTCGCGTCATCGACGATGGGGATGATAATTCCACCCAGTGTGCCGATTGTGTTGTATGCCATCGTTGCTCAGGAGTCTGTTGGCCGATTGTTTCTGGGTGGCTTGGTGCCAGGCTTGATGATCGGGCTGTTACAGCTCGGGATTATGTTTTCGATTGCTTACAAGCGAAAGTATCCACGTGCCGAGCGAGTCGCGCACGATGGGCCACGGCTGCCCCGATACTTTGGGTCGTTAGTCATACTGACCATGCCCGTGGCGGTTGTAGGGTCCGTCGTGCTTGGAATTGCGACGGCGACGGAGTCGGCGGCAATCGGCGTCACGTTTGCCATGTTGGTTGGACTGATTATGGGCGGACGCAGCTGGATTGAAACTGTCCCCGAGTCGCTGCAGGCAGCTGTGCTCATGAGCGCGAGAATCATGATGATCATTGCGTTTTCACAGTTATTCGTCTGGATTCTTGTGCTTGAAGGAATCCCGTCGCAAATAGCAGGGTTGGTGGTTGGGCTAGATTTGGGCCCTGTAGCCGTGCTGTTATTGATCAGTGTTTTCGTATTGTTGCTGGGCACGTTCATCGATGTCAGTCCGGCGATTCTTTTGCTCACACCCACGTTATTGCCAGCTGCACAAGCGGCCGGCGTGAGCTCTATTCAATTTGGCGTGGTGTTGATCTCTGGTTTAGCGATTGGTGCTTGTACGCCACCAGTTGGTAACTGCCTGAATGTTGGAGCGGCAATTTCAAGACTGGGCATAGGCCAGATATTTATAGGTGCCGCCCCGTTTCTGTTCGCTAACGTCGTTATATTAATATTGATTTGTGTATTTCCAGCGTTGGTACTTTGGGTGCCGACATGGTGGATGGGTTAAAACGTAGATGAGGATTGTATTATGACAGAAAATGTAGTCGTGCTCGGCGCGGGCGCAATGGGAAGTTTGTTTGGTGGCTTACTGGCCGAAGGCGGGATGAGAGTCACACTGGTCGATCCCTGGCAGGAGCACATCGAGGCGATACAGAAGAATGGTTTGAAGATGGTTGGCTTTGGGGGTGATCGCTATGTGCCGATCGGCGCAACCACCAATCCGGCGGAAATCGAATCGGCCGACGTGATATTTGTGCAGTGCAAAGCAAACTTTAACGCGGCAGCAGCACAGAGCGTTCAACATTTGTTCAGCGCAGATACCGATACCGTCGCCATCAGTTTTCAAAACGGCCTTGGCAATGAAGAAGAGCTGGCTGAATATTTTGGTGAGGATCGCGTGCTCGGCGGTTTGACCGCTCAGGGTGCCAACGTTGAAGGGCCGGGCGTCATTCGCAATCACGCAGAGCTGCCATCCTACATCGGCGAAATGGCAGGTGGTATATCAGAGCGTACGACAGCTATCGCTGCGGCGCTATCTGCGGCGGGACTTCCGACCGAACCCAGTGAACATATTCGGCTGGATATCTGGCGTAAATTAATGGCCAATATTGCGATTAGTGCATGCAGTGGTATTACCGGATTGAATATAGGCCAGATTTTCAATGAACACCGCGCCGACGATGTTTCCTACGCAGCACTGGACGAGGCTTGTGCGGTCGCCAATGCCGCAGGTGTCGAACTGAGTGCTGACGAGGCCAAAGAAATACTCGGAAAAATTGCAGGACCCAACGGTACGCCAGGAAACAAATCGAGCCTGCGTGTCGATATCGAGAACGAACGTCCCAGTGAAATTGATTACATCAATGGCGCTGTCGTAAAACTAGGCATCAAGCACGGCGTGCCGGTACCTGTTAACCAAACACTGGTGACATTGGTGCATGGCTTGCAGGCCCATTACCTGAACACGGACAGCGCAAAATGATGTCATCGAAATCGGCAAAATTCGCAAATATTGAGATTAGCGATCTGGTAGCTGCATTGCAGTCAGGATTGGAACTGCACTTCGAGACCGTCAGTGTCGAGGCGATCGAATGTCCGGACCTGTCGACGATCGGTGTAGCGACCCGCGGCATGTGCGGTGCGACCGCGCTGCTCGAGTTTGGCGGAGAACCCTACGCTCATAACCCGAAGTACCGTGGCACGAGTGTTAGCGTTGGGGAGATGTTGGCCGCGAGTGGCATCGATAACGCGAAAGTCTTTGGTGCCGCCATGGCAGATACTGCTGCGCTAGCGGGTAACGCGGGAGAAATGATTTCGAATGTTGGAGATGAGAACTTGAGTCGGGTTGCACGAGTGAGTGCGGACAAACAGTGTATCTCGGATCCTTATCCGGCCGATACCTGTGGACCTATTGCCAATTTATTTGTTAGTGAAGGCGCGTCGGGCGAAGTCATCTGTATTGATGTCAAAAAACGCATCGGTGATCAGACATCTCTGACTCAAGCCATGCGGGATAGTTTGTCTGCGATAACCGGCGGTGAGCAGCACGTCGGCATTGGCGGTGTCTTTCAGTTACTCGCTGGACAGATAAAATCCCATGTAATGCCGAATTATGATTGCCTGATTGACGGCTATTACGATGTGGAAAAAGAACAAGTAGTAAAGGATTTCCTGCAGTTTTACGATCACATGGGTCCTGGCCTACTGTTTTTCGCGGCGTTGTGGACAGGTGATCCAACCGGCGGAGACCTCAATTTGCGAGTCTCCGGTGAGCACACGCACTTTTATCACCCGGATACGTCCGTGCAGCAGGCGGGTCATTATCACGGCGATGTCACGCCCGACGAGGTTCATTACTGCGGTTATTTTAAGCCTGCAGATAGAATTTTTCGTTTCGGTGATATTTATGAAGAGCTGGGGATCAAGCCTTAGTCGCCGGCAAGGTAGGCGTCTTTTTTGAAAGAAAATTGTGATGGATAAATTGTGCAGGCGTTAAGTCGCCTGTTAAACGCTGCACGTCGGCCGCCAAGCTCGCCGGATTACAGCTGACATAGATCAGGCGCTTTGGCTTTAATTTATTGACCCAGTCATTGAGCGCCGGAAAACCTTTGCGCGGTGGATCTACCAGCATCAGATCAAATTGTTTTAAACGCTGACGCTGCAGGAAACTGCGCAGGGCATCTTCGTCATACAGGTTCATCGCCATAAAGTCGGCATGGCTTGTATTACTGACGTACCATGCGGCGTGACACAGGCCGCGCGGCAATGTTAGGGCTGTGACACATTAAAACGCCATAGCCTATGGCCACAGCGGCCCGTTTTTTAAGGATGAACCTACGCGGTATAAGGAAGTAGCAGGATGCAAAAAACCATAGTCAGTTTCATTTTCGGCGCTTTGCTTAGCAGAGGCATTCTCTTCACGCTTTACAGTACTGTCCTGATTGAATAGACATCCGTTCCCTATCTTCCCGATGGAGGCCAGTACATCGGTGAGCGGAAGGGGGACTTGTTGCATGGCAAGGGCTAGATTGAATGGCCAGAGGGTTCGTCTTATGAAGGCCACTTCCTTAACGGCGAAATAGTGGGACGAGGTGTTCTTCATTCGGCCGACGGCTCCATTTACGGGTCAGGGCACCCATGAATCTCCAGATGGCTCGGTTTTTGAGGGTACTGTTAAAGACCGGGCTTTGGCTGGCAAAGGAGAGTTTACGAACTCAAATGGCGACAAGTACGTTGGTGACTTTAAAGAGGGCTATTTAGATGGCGAGAGTGAATACATTGCCACCGATGGTGACTCTTACAAAGGTGCTTGAGTATAGGAATGATAAATACCCCTGATTTCGCTCAATCTACTACAAGGTCCCGACTACTGGTAATCGACAGGCCGGGGACAGAGCGCATTAGCCCATTAAACTTTTGCATAATGGGCTCTGCCCCCTCAAGTTTAAGACCGGCAGTTCTGCGCGTTGGAGCCCAATAGGAAATGGGTGTCAGATATCACGTTTATTGAAACAAGCCAGGGTTGGCTTTATCTGGCCATAGTTCTGGATCTGTAATCCCGCGCGATCGTGGGCTGGTCCATGAGCAGCAAGATAGACGGACAACTGGTTCTGGATGCGCTGGCAATGGCCATCGCGCACAGGGCGCCAAAGCCTGGCCTGCTAGTACGTTCTGATCAGGGCAGCCAATACACGGCAGCGAGTTATAGGAGTGAGTTAGCGGCAAACGGCATGACGTGCAGCATGAGTCGGAAAGGCGAATGCCATGATAATGCGGTTGCTGAAAGCTTCTTTCACTCGCTGAAGGGCGAGCTGGTTTATGGGGCAAGGTTCAAATCACGGGACGATGCACGGCACGGGATCTTCAGATACATTGAACTGTTTTATAACCGGAAACGGCGGCACTCACATCTCAACTACAAAGCACCACTTGAATATGAGAATATGAAGGCCGCTGCTTAATTAGAGTGTCCGGAATACTTGGGGAGCATCAGACTCGATTTATATCAAGCCTTAGAAATTCGACTTAATCAGACGAACGTTGCCGGACATTTGGTCATTGATATTTGTATACGCACCCAAGACCTCTGGATTGGTTTCTGTTCCTCCTATTGCAAAATCCATCCTTCCCGCTGCCACTAAAATGCCGCCTTGTCTCATACTGAATCTCGCAACGCCTGTACAGTTAGGAGTAACACTGTAGACGCCAGAGCCGGAGCCAGTGCTGACCGTTCCATCAGATCCCTCTGTGAGCCTCCTGATTGAAACTCTACCTGTGCCATTGAAATTAAGCATTAGTACCCCCTGAGAGGTCCAGAAATCTTCCGTTTGGGGAAAATGATACTCGCCTTCGAAATCACCCTGAATCGTTGCTCTAGTGCAAGCGGCGGCGACTTGTTGGGCGGAGACTGACAGAATAAATGCTGTAGCAAGAACTTTGAGTTTTAGACACTTCACAAACTTCTCTCCATTGTTGGGTAAAGTGAGTGGCCCAATTGAATAAAAAATCAGAACCGGACGACAACTATATGACATGTAGTGAGACAGGGAAAACAGATTTAAACAGCGCTATAAATCGTAAATAGCGATCTAATGTAAGAAGGCGGAAAACCCCTTTTATCCATAAAAAAAGTTATGGCCGGACTGCCACAACTCATTAGATATAATTTCCGCATTTAAGCTACAGCATGTAGGGAATTTGGAGTCAGATCTTGCGTCTTGTTACCGCCAGAATTTAGGGATGAAAAGTCTGAGCGCTGATCTGCGTCTGGCACAAACACCAATGCGCACAGGGCAAAAGGCAAGACCTGACCGTGCGGATACGGCCGTTCGTCATCGAGATAAGATCACTAATTTGGCGGCGGCTTTCGACTCAATGCGGTCTTAAAGAATCAGCCGATTTCAGTTGATTGACGCCGCAAACTGCGCGTTAGTCTCAATATTCAACTGTCCGGCCAGCCCGGCCTCCCGGTGCACGGCAATGTCTTGGTATTCGGGGCTGGAGATCATTTCCAGCATGGCGGCGCGGCTGGGGTACATCGCGATCGCCACATCGTCCCAGAGTTCTTCAACTTCGCCCAGCATCAGGCGAGAGACAGTGCCGGAGAAAATGATGCCACCTTTGACGGTCGCCAGCCTTTCAATAACAGCCACACCGTATACCAGGTAGGCGTCACGGCCCGATAGCTCGGTGTCACGCCCGTCGGCGTACTCGGCCTTGTCCTTGTATTTGAGCAGGTTGAGCATGTAGATGGGCCGGCCATCGCTCGGCGCAAGAAAGCCGGTAATCTGTTCTTCGTTGGGCTCAAGGGCGTTGTGATATTCCATGGGAGCTCCTGTCTGTCAACTTTGAATGTCTGTGTAGACCGATAGTCCACTTTAAGCGACAGCGCTCAAAATCTATCACTGACTTCAAGCTCTGTCTCGGTTTGTGGTGATGATTCTTAATGTCACATTCGCGATCTCGCAGAGTAGTTTTCTAGGCTGAGCCGTTTTCAACTCCTTAGAGACATTTCCAGCATATAGCGATACACAATAAAGGGTTACATTGTGTCACAGTTTTTTACACTTTCAGGAATAAGCTGATTCCGATTTTACCCTAAGGCCTTGGTTGGCCACGCCGCAAGAAAGCGTAAACAGTACTCCTGATGTATAGCTCTCACATGACGGGGTATTTTTTGTCGTAAATTTTAGGTGGCTTATGATCGGAACCGGTACTTAGCTGCCCGCCAGATTTGGTCTGCTACACTTGGCGAGTCGTGATCAGTCGCAAAGGATGTTTCGAGACAAGTGCTCAGAGTTATCAAAAGTTGGGCCATCCTTGTTGGCCCCATAGTACACATCCTTATACCTTCATTATGAATTGCTTCAGGGAGATTAAATTGATGTATGTCAAAAGAAGCGCTTCTACAACCTTGTATCGTATTTGGAGACATGCAGATCCTGCTATTCTTACATTGGTGTAGTTACTAAAAGGCGAGACTCATTGAAATTCTATTCTTGGAATATATCTTAGATGTTTTGGATAAAAAACAATATTTTGCTAGCCTCGATTACCGTACTTCTGGCTGGCTGCACAAACGAAAATAAGAGTGTCCTTGCACGCTTCCCTATCTATGAAGAGTGAGGTTCATCCACCCGTCGTGAATTACACCGAGCTAGTGGTTTGATACAAGAGGGCCGCATATCGCATGTATGTGACGGACCAGAGGGTCAGGCTGGGGGAGGGGATTAGGTCGATGGTGATCGGTTTAGAAGAGGCAACCAAACCTGGTCTTGAATTCTGTGGCACGCATTAGAGGCCATCCAACATACGTGTCCGCTCTGAGGCCTTGGCTCTATACTGCGTTGTCGGTAAAGCCCACATCGGTAGCGCGTGTAACTGCCCCGCTAGGCTCAATGGTTGGGACGAGGGTTGGCTCTCATTCAGTACAACTCCTAGATCCAGCGTCGCTTCGGGCGTGTTTTAGATGCCTGATAGTAATCGATATATAAAAAAGCAGGCTTGCGTACAGCGTAACCGCCGCCCCAATTTGCAGCGTTAGGCGGATGGATATTAAGGGCATTAGTTCGTTATTTATGATTTTTAGCATTGGTTAAATCTGCTTCTTTTGTGCTACAGCATGCCCTATCGTGTGCATGTTCGATTAACGTTCAAATTGTTACTTCAAGATCGACGCAACACGTTGAACCTGTGCGTTGCCGCTGATCACCAATACCTGTTTTTATTCAAACTAAAGAAGGATTCTTATGCAGCCAGCTACGTCCACTATTGTGATACTTGCAGCCATGCTTGTTGGTGGTGGCGCTTACGCCACAGGTCCGTCAGGAACAAGCCAGTCGCAAGTCAAAGCCTTCTTGCAGAGCATAGAACAGATACAGAAGAGTGTTGAGGAATTGGCGCAGTGGAAACAGCTGCCCCAGCCGCAGCAACAGCCGCAGCAACAGGCGGAGCAGCGGGAGCGGGAGCAACGGGAGCAGGTGGAGCAACAGTTGCAGTAGATCGCGTATGCGCGGCTGCAGACCATTGCTAGGCAGAATGCCGCTAACCAATCCGGCCAGTTGGCGTCCTCGGCTCAGACCATCACCCAGAGGCTGGACATATTCAACAAAAGCATGGGCGCATTGAACCAGAACATGTTGAGCAACAAAAATTCCAACAACGCAACTGCCTAGTTTGCCACTTACGATACTGCTGTAGGCGTTAGATTTATCGCATTGTTTATTTGAGTAAGTCACATCTACGGTAACGTTTCCATCGTGCGCGCGGGGCGTTAGCGCGATGTAAGTTTCGTTGGCTGCCACCTGCTCCACCTGAGTTCAAGACCAGCTTGGCGCTGCGCTCTACAAGCTATAGTCCCTACCAGTTTTGCGCTGAATGACTACCTGTTGGCCATCTACAACAGACACTGTCGTTGCGGTTTGATCTGGGATGGCGTCATAGGTTTTGCCGCCTGGCGTTGGCCCGGTTGCCAACGTACCTGTCCGCTCTGAGGCTTTGCATTTATACGGGCCGATATAGCCTTTGGCGTACATAGGGGTGTACATTGGGGCCACTTGGGCACCAGCATTTCTACCGTCAAAATCTCTCGAATATAGCAATCTTCCAGGTTGTTTTACAAAAACTCTAATTATGGGTATCCCTATGCTTAACAAGTCCATTTGCATATTCTCTGTCATTGGCATGCTGGCAAGTGCAATCATTAACGCGCGCGAACCAGAAGCAGTGGTTAAAAATGCAGATTTGGTGATGCACAATGCCCGGGTCTATACCGTGAACTCCGCGCAACCCTGGGCATCCGCTATCGTTATCGCCAGTGAAAAAATTGTTTATGTGGGAACAGATGCTGGCGCCAAGCAGTGGATTGGCCCTAGCACCCGAGTGCAAGATTTAGATGGCAGACTGGTTCTACCTGGATTTCAGGACGCCCATGTCCACCCGCTGGAGGGCGCTAGTCTCGAGACCTTCATGGGCTGCGACCTGTACGATATTTCCAACGAGGATCCAAATCCTGAAAATTGGATAGAACTGATCAAACCCTGTGTGGAAGATATCGATCTTCATGGATGGGTGCTGGGTGGCGGCCATAGCAACCTTCAATTGCTGAAGCTTGATCGGCCGCCGCGAGAGTTACTCGATGAAGCGTTTCCAGATACCCCCGCTGCGTTTATGGAAAAATCATCACATTCCATGTGGGTGAACAGCAAGGCGTTGGAGGTTGTCGGCATAACGGCGGACACACCTCATCCGCAGGGCGGCAGAATTTTTCATGATCCGTCGACCGGGGAACCTAACGGAATTTTGTCCGACAGTGCCGGTGATGAGTTAATGCATATCGCACTGAGCAAAACGCCGCAATTGCAGGAGGCGCGTTACCAAGCTCTACTGATATCGCAGGACCTGTTGGTCCGACATGGAATTACCTCTGCAAACAATGCCAGGGTTTATTGGAAGCGAGGTAATCTTGAGCCATGGTTACGCGCAGAGCAGGAAGGCACGCTGAAGACGCGCACAGTATTGTCGCTTTGGGCCTATCCGCACATGGACGACGATAGCCAGTTGGCGTATCTAAAGACGCTATACGCAGACAGTCCAGAATCAATGTTACGTCTCTCACAGATAAAGTTTTATATGGACGGCGTGCCAGATCTCAACTCTGCGGCGGTGCTTCAGCCTTATGGTTATCTTATATTTCCTGAAGCCAGCCCGATCGGGTTGAACTACTTTACCCAACAGCGACTAAGCCGCTATATCACAGAGCTGGAACGTGTCGGGTTTGGTGTCGTTATCCACGCAATTGGCGACAGGGGTGCTCGTGAGGCGCTCAACGCAATTGAGGAAGCACAACGTCAAAATCCCCAGTTAGGCGGCACACGCAGACATTATATTTCACACGTGGGTTGGTTGAGCCCGCAGGACATCCCCCGTTTTGCACAACTCAATGTGACGGCCGATACCCAAATCAATTTCGAGCCTGAGAGTATTGACGTTAGTACTGATGGCGTAGAACGGGATGTATGGGACGCGCTATACGCTAACACCGAATCCGATATGGATGCATTGCCCGAGCTGTTTGAGAGTGGCGCAAGGATTGTGTTATCAAGTGATTGGGATGTTGCAAGTATTGATCCTCTATACTCGCTCTATCGTGCCGCCGTTGTGTTTTCGTCGGCAATGAAGCCTGAAGACGTACTCCCGTTTGCCATCCGCGCATACACGCTTAATGCCGCTTACGCGATGAATCAGGACGGTCTGACCGGATCTGTCGAGATCGGTAAATTTGCCGATCTGATTGTTCTTGATGAAAATATCTTTGAGTTACCCGCAGAGCGAATTAAGGATGCCCGGGTTATGATGACATTGGTTGGGGGCCGCGAGGTGTATCGTTCATCGAAGTGGAAATCGAGGGGCAACTAGCAACATGGGAAACGCATCCTCGCATCGCATTAATTGTGCCTTCTCTCGGGCTTCATCATCCGACCCTGGCTGGTATCCTGAAACTTTCGGACTCCGGAACTGAATACGCCAGCCGGCGGTAACAAGCCCGTACTGGGTCGCTATGCCACCCTGGAGTCAGGCGAGAGGCCTGAGTTCACAGCGGGTGACATCTTAGCGTTTCGCCGGCGCACTGAAAGCGCTAGCTAGACTAACTAATCTCATCGGCCGAACACGGGTCAATTGTCACTAGTGCCGTAGAGAGGCTTCTCGCCGCTTTGCTGTATAATGTGCTCTAAACCGTGCGCGCTAATAACCACCGACTGAGACGATAACGAACTTCATGCTGCCAATCGCTGAATCAGAGTACAAAAAGCGATCGTTTCCCTGGCGATCGGCGGCGGCCCTGTTTATGTTTTTCGGCGCGGTTTTGGGTTTTTCTTTGGGAGTTTCAGTAACCGAAAGGTCCGAGGTGGGCTCTGCAGGCCTTCTAACCCACGCCTATTACAGTTTAAGCCTCTTCGTTGTGGGTGGCGTCGACCTTGGTACACCTTATGGCGGCCCCTTGTATGGCCGTGTTCTGGTTTGGATTTCATATTTCGGGGCGCCCACGCTGGCGGCGTCTGCACTGATCGAAGCGCTGCTGCGGGCGATTGCGCCTCAGGCCTGGCTAATGCGTAGCTTGAAAGGTCATATTATTCTGGTCGGTGGTGGCAATCTGTCGCTGAGCTATTTGCGTGTGCTGCGCAAGCATGACAAGAAAATAACTGTGGTGGTCGCCTGTCGTAATGCGATGGAGCAATCAGCGCTGGATGAATTTGAACAAGGCTTCGGCGCGATAGTGGTTACCGGAGATATTACTCACGAGTTTTTCTTGCGCCAGCTGCGTGTAGAGTCTGCCCGTAAGATTTTGCTGTTTTCAGATAACAGCCTCAGAAGCTACGAGGCCGGTAGTATTCTGCTGAATCTAGTGCCAGGTATTGGGCCGCGCGTTGTTATTCACTGCGCCAAACTACGCTTCATGCGCGCGATGGAGAACACCCGCGTGGCGCGAAGCTGCGAAACCTTCAACGCCTACCACCTAGCGGCCTCTGGCCTGGTGCGAGGTCACATGTTGCAGTATTTTAAGGAAACCAAACCCAAAGATGTGGTGGTTATCGCGGGCTTTGGACGTTTTGGTCAGTCGGTCCTTGAGCAGTTACAGTTACACGCTATCAGTGAATTGGCGACTTTGGTGATTATTGAAATGGATGCTCATCGCCGGGTCAGAGTTGCCGAGGAACAGATGTCCTTTCTTGGCGACTACCGTCGTGAGATTTACGAGGGCGACATTTCGAACCCTGAGGTATGGGATCAACTGCATCGAGAGGTAGATCTGGAGTCGGACAATACCGTTTTCGTTCTTGGCACTGGGCGTGAAGAAGACAACTTCCGTACCTCGCTGTGGTTGCGCCGCAAATACCCCGAGTCGATGATTATCACGCGTACCAGTAAAGAGTCCGGGTTTGCCAAGCAAGAAGGCAAAGACCATGGCATTATCACGGTCAGCATCAGCCAGCTGGTGGAAGAAAACATACCCAGGGGTTGGCTGGATACTGAGCACTAGCGGTGCCGAATCTGTATTTTGCCCCTTATCACTGGTATCCTCGACAATTCTTTTTTGCTGCGCTAGAGAGAGTCCTTTGAAGCAAGCTCTGATCAATATGCTGACCATGCAAGACCGTATGAACACCCGGGTTCATCCGCAGTGGATAGAGCAAAACTTTGAATGGTATCGCGCAATCTGGGTCGAGTGCGGAGAGCTCATTGAGCACTTTGGTTATAAATGGTGGAAAAAACAGGAGCCTGATTTGCCTCAAGTGCAGCTTGAAGTGATCGATATCTGGCACTTCGGGCTTTCAGCGTTATTCCAGCCTGGCGTTGGGCTTGAAGATATGGCGGACACTATTGCCAATGAATTGGCCAGCCATCAGGCCAGTGGCGCCGATGTCCGTATCGCCACCGAAGTGTTGGCACAGGATTCATTGCAGACCCAAAGCTTTTCACCCACTAAATTTTGGGATCTGATGCTGGCATCGGGTCTGGATTTTGACTCGCTCTATACCGCCTATGTTAGCAAGAACGTCTTAAACTTCTTCCGTCAGGACAATGGCTATAAAGACGGAAGCTACCGTAAAAACTGGGCGGGCCGCGAAGACAATGAACACCTGGTTGAGTTGATCGTCGCTCTCGATAAATCCGCAGACGATTTTGCCGATCAAGTCTATCTGGCCTTGTCACAGCGCTACTCGGAACTTGCCCCAACGGGCTGAATCATGGTCGAGGAGAATAGGCTTTCAACGTCGGCGCTTGCCAAGAAGCTGTCTATTCCCTCGCAGCAGCTGTTTGTCACCCTCAGAGATTACGGTTGGATAGAGCGCCATGGGGAGCACTGGGGTCTTACCCCTAAAGGTGAATTTGAGGGCGGCACTTACCAGAACAGCCGTCGTTTCGGTCGCTACATTGTCTGGCCGGAGACTATAGAGACCCATCCGCTGGTTGTCGCCATTGAAAGCAGTCAGCGCATAACAGCAGCGGGCATGCGCAGATATTACCCGCGCCTACATCCGCGGCAAATTAATCGCGCCTTGGCAGAAATGGGTCTGCAGCACCACAGTATCGTGGGTTGGGAGTTGAGTGCGCTGGGCAGAACCCTGGGCGGCCAACAGGAAGAGAGCGAGAATACGGGTGCCTTCTATGTCACCTGGCCCCATGAAATTGTCGATCACCCGGTAGTGCATCGCGAATTGTCTCGCCAGACCGATCAGAATGAGCCCTCTGCGGCTCTGGTCAGTTCCTCTGAGCTCGATTTGTTTGCCAATCCGTCGCTTTCTTTAGAAGAGTTCAACGGGATAGACGGACACAGTTTAAATGGACAGTTAGAGATGCGGGTCTGCAACTGGCTGTACCTCGCGCAGCTAGCGCATGCGTATCGACGCGCATTGCCTATCGAAGAGGTTGTGCTAGCGGACTTTTATCTACCAGCGGGCAATGTCTACATCGATTGTTGGGAGGCGGAAGTTCCTGCCGGTGAGTTGTCGGCCAAGTTGCACAAGCGTGATATCTACAAAGAGCTGGGGTTGCGCAGTATTGAAGTTAACGCAGCTGACGCAGAGAAACTGGATGAAGTGCTGGGCAGAGGTTTGCTCGCATTTGGCATTCGTTGTTAGAGAATTTTGTTTATTTTGTGAGCTAGCTCGAAATCGCGCCGACTAATCCCCCCGGCGTCGTGCGTAGTTAGGTTTATGACTACCGTGTCGTACACATTTGACCACTCCGGGTGATGATCCATCGCCTCCGCCAGCAAGGCGACCTGTGACATAAATCCCCAGGCTCGGACGAAGTCGGCGAAGGAAAATTGCCGACAAAGTTTACTGTCCTGTATCTCCCAGCCAGCTAATTCAGCCAGTGCGGTGGCAATTTCTGTGTTATTGAGTGCGGGAACTTTCACTAATACGTTCTCCTGAGAATATTCGAATGAATGCGCTAGCGACGTATTAACAGTGTGCCACACTCCATATGATGCGTATATGGAAACTGGTCAAACATGGCAAAGCGAGCGATACGGTGGCTGCTATGCAGGGTTTTCAAATTGTGAGCCAGTGTCTGTGGATTACAGGAAATATAGAGAATAGCGTCGAATGCCGCGACCATGGCTACCGTATCCTCATCGAGCCCTGCTCTTGGGGGATCTACGAAGACCGCACGTAAGTTAAACTCCGCCAGCGGTTTTGGCAGGCTAGCCAAGCGACGGAATTCTCGTTTCCCCGCCATCGCTTCGACAACCTCGGCCGCGGATAACCGAACGACATTTACATTATTAATTCCGTTGGCTTGAAGATTATGGCTCGCCGCCCGAGTAGAGACCTTGGATAGCTCGGTGGCCACCACATGATCAAATTTTTCCGCTAGTGGTAGCGTAAAATTTCCGTTGCCACAAAAAAGCTCGAGCAGATTACCGTCAAGGTCCTTCGCGGCATCTCTTGCCCACTCGATCATCTTCTGATTGACCCTTGCATTGGGTTGGGTGAAGGCCTGTTCAAATTGGCGAAACGTGTATTCGCGACCGTGAACGGAAAGACACTCGGTCACATAATCTCGACTCAAAACCACCTTCTGTTTCCGGCTGCGGCCAACGATACTAACACCGAGTTCGGAGGCGAGGTTTGAGGCTTCAACCTCCCAGACGTCGTCCAGACGTCGGTGATAAATCAGGGTGATTAACGTGTCCCCGGCCAGCGTATCCAGAAATTCAATCTGGAATATTCGGGTTCGCAGTGTTTCATTCGTTCTCACTTGTTCGAGTAATTTACCCATCAGCAATTGAATTCGGTCTGAGGCGACGGGAAAGTGAGTAATTTCTACCGGTACTTTAGGGGCGTCACGACGGAACATAGCGTAATAGAGGTCGTCGCCTTCGTGCCACATGCGAAACTCAGCTCGCATTCGATATGCCTGAACTTGAGAGGCAATAACGACAGGGGGCGGTGGCTCAAAAGGTGCTAGTAAGCCAGCAGTCTCCAATGCCTTAGCCTCAAGAAGAGACTCGTATTCAGCGGGCTTTACATTACTTAACGGCATCAGTGCAGGGTGTTCCGGTTTCGGTTTTGCCAAAGATCCTCGGCCTGCGCTCTGGCTTGCATCGGTGACAGGTCTGATTCTACAGCAAGCAAGCCGACGGTGGCTGTTGCGAGGGTCGCTTCCAGGCCGTAGGTATTCGACTGCTCGCCTCGCCAGAGCTTGCGCAATGGCTCTGTTGACAGGGTTTCTTCGCCGGCAATTCGGGTGTCGATCGTGCGGGTCAGAACGCGTTCCTGGAAACCTGTCCCTTCTAACAACATCAACCGGGTATCGGCTTGGGGTTTCACTTCAACCTCACCGCCATCGCCTTTAAAAACAATCGAGCGTGGTTGCCCAAGAAGTCGGTCTGCCTCTTGATGCAAACGGCCATAGGCCGGGTGAAAAATGCTTTGAATACTGCTTGCACAGCGCAGCGGATTGACCATGCGTGCCAGGGTATTAACCGGCGAGCGTAGCCCGAGTAAGGACTTTAGCTGCATAATATCTTCAAGGGCAGGGCAGATGTGCGCCAGCGGCATGTAGCATACGCGCTGGACGGTAAGGCTGGTGCTAGCCTGCTGCCAGCCAGTGGCGATAGGCAGGCCCAGTGCCTGCCATGCCTGCTCTGTGTAAAGGCGTCCCTTAGTGTGGCCTGCGCTGCCATGTATAAATACGGAGTGCCCGGCCTCCGCTAACAGGAGAATGCTCAGAATGAACCAGGGGTTCTGACTTCGTTTGCCCGCATAGCTGGACCAATCCAGGTCTGCTTGTGGCAAGGTCTGGGTGGGGGGTAAAACTGCTCTGCAGGCATCAACAAATCCGGCGAGTTCTTCACCGCTTTCTTCCTTGACCCGCAGCAGCATGAGGAAGGCGCCGAGTTGGATTTGTTCGACCTCGCCAGCGAGTATCATGGCGAAAGCCTGATGGGCTTCTTGTCGAGACAATGAGCGGGTGCCCGCTTTACCCTTGCCCAGGATACGAACAAAAGGTGCGAATGGATGTTCGCTTAGCAGTTCAGTGGCTGGCGTCATAGGTGATCATAAACAGTTATCGGGTTTGGGGAGTCCGGCGAGCTTGCTCCCAATTTTGGCGGGCGAGTTCGGGAACAGAGACAACAAATAAGCGCTACTGCCTTTATCCGGACCGAGTTTTACCTTGCAGTATTTTACCAGCGCACGCATCGCCGGGCTGCTATCGAACTCGTGATAAAAACCGCGTAACAGCGTAATTACCTCCCAATGAGCCGGTGTTAGTGTGATGTTTTCAGCCGTCGCAAGTTGCGTAGCAACTGTTTCTGTCCAGGTCGTGTAATCGCGGAGAAAGCCCTCTTTGTCGACTTCAGCATCGCCTGCGTTTTGAGCTAGAACCATGCTTGCTGCCGCACATACTGCTCTGTCAGCGCGACAAACTCGTCAAAATCGATTTGCTTGATCTGCGCCGGCAAAGTATCGGTTAATCCGGCAGCGGAAACGTCCGACTTCAAAGCACATATGTTCAATCCGGAACGTTCCAACTGTAAAAGAGCTTTCGGGAGCGCGCCATAGACTCCGTCGCCTAGTAACAGCAGCGTATCCTGGCCCGATAACAGCGCTAAGCAATCATTGAACGCTGGTGTATCGGGTAACGCGTTAAGGGTATGCAGAATCATGTCAAAAGCTCAACAGATGCTGGTGGTTGCACATAAGCGTGCGCAGGGCGTTTCTGTCCAGTAGCCGGGCCTGGGGAGGTAATACTCCCGGGTCGATGCCAAATTTTGCTATGGCTTGCGCGTCCACCCAAAAAGTTTCTATATCATACAAAGGCAGCGCAGCAATGTTTTTACCGATATTTTTTGCACCGATAGCGGAAGCATTTTGCTGCGGCATTAACTGCAGTACACCGGCGCCTAAAAAGAGCACGTTCACCGACTGCTCAAAGGCGCCCGCCGCGAGCGCAGCATCAATGCCCGATCGACTGAGACCACTTCCGTAGGGTGAGTGGCGCAGCACCACAAGCGTTTGTCCGCTATTGCTGTTCATCACTTCAGCCACCGAAGGTTACCAGACGGTCGGACTTGCTGGTTGCCTCTACCAACAACCCCAGTCCGCCAATGCTGAAAGCCGGGTGCAGGGTTGCGGCCTGCCGGTTGTGGCGGATCGACTCTTGCTGGTCTAGCACACCTCTTTTCAGAGCCGAACTGATGCAGCAAATGAGTTCTACGTCGTAATCCTCAGCCAAAGTGCTCCACAAGGGCAGTGTGGCTAGTTCTTCCTGTGCAGATACCCTCGTCGCCAGGCCGGTTTCTACCCCGGCATCCAAAAAAAACACTCGCAATAGGGTATGCCCTTTAGCCAATACCGCAGCTGCGAAGCGAGCCGCAGCGAGGTTGCTGCTGCTTGTAGCAGGTGCTGATAGAACGAGCAGAGAGTAGTTCACGGAAATTTAGACCAAGAAATAAAAAAACCCCGGTAGGCACCGGGGTTTAGTCATGGAGCGGAGATTTTTAATCGTCGCCGCCGAACGCTGTCAACAAGTGCAGCAAGTGAATAAACAGGTTGTAGATGTCTAAGTACAAAGAGACAGTTGCCCGAATATAGTTGGTTTCGCCGCCATTAATGATCCGGCTGGTGTCAAACAGAATGAGACCAGACATGATCATGACCATCGCCGCAGAGATGGTCAGCGAAAGGGCTGGAATATTGAGGAAAATATTCGCAACCATAGCGACCACTGCCACTAACAAACCAACCATCAAGAAACCACCCATATAAGAGAAGTCCTTGCGTGTGGTAAGAGCATAGGCGGAGAGTCCAAAAAACACCACGCCGGTGCCACCAAGAGCCTGCATTACCAGCGCTGGCCCACCTGGCATAGCCATGTAGTGGTTGAGCATAGGGCCTAAAGCAGCACCCATAACGCCAGTGAAGGCGAAAATGGCAATTAAGCCTTTGCTGGAGTCAGCCATTTTATGGACGACAAAGAGAAGACCAAACCCAACCAGCATAAGGATTAGCGCTGCTCCATGCGGTAAACCTATTGCCATAGACATACCTGCGGTTAGGCCGCTGAACAACAATGTCATGCCCAGAAGCATGTAGGTATTTTTCAGTACTTTATTGGTGCTGAGAACCGACTCCATGCCTGCGCTCTGCATGTTGTACAAACTTTTGTCTTGCATCGTTAACTCCGTAATACCATTGACGCGAAATGCGTTTGTTACCCACCAATAATAAAGGTGAATTCAATAAATTCCAACCCTGTATTAAGTAGGGGTATTTGCTGAAATTTCAAGGCCTCAGGGAGGCTTGGTTTCGGGCCTTTCACTACCCGGTAATTGGAGCGATAAAGCTGGGGTTAGTTCAGTTAATTTCAACAGAGAAGACGCTGACATTAATCGCCAAGCCGGCGGGGGATCAAGACTTTGCCAGCGCCTTCTTCAAATCCTTCCTTTCCCGTTTCAAATCCTTCACTTCCTCCTGTTCATATTGTATTTTGGCGTTGTATTGTTCTTTAACCGTCCGTACTTCCTCGACAAAGTCATTTTGCCAGGCCACTGCTGCTCCAGCATTACTCACGTAGCGGGATTGACTGTTTAGCCGGAGGACTTCCTGGTCTCGCTCTCTCTCATACTTTGCGATTTTTTTTACGCTGCGTCCGAGCAAGGTCTCAATTTCAGTAAGCCGACGTTTAGCCCTGGTGATTTCGTGGGAAAAAGTTTCTATACCGAGTGGCGGGGAAGTCGTGGAACTGATGCCTGAGGATGGCTTTGGCTGTTCACGGACGCTCGGGCCCTGAACGCTACCCTCTTGGGCGTCCGCCCCACAGGGTCGTTCGCTGAAAATCGCATGCCCCCACTGGTCGGTGCAGCGGAAATACTTTGTTTGTGCCTGTGCTAGTAGGGCGGGGAAAATTAGCAACAGCACAGCCAGTAGGTGTCTGATCATTTCGACCTCGTTTCCCGTTAGCCACCGGCGAACTATAGTCGAAATCGCACGGATCTTCTATTAATAGGCTTGCTTCACCGGCGCAGTGGGAAATGGTAAGCCTGGGAACAAAAAAAAGGCCCCAAAAGGGGCCGTTTCAAAATATGGCGGTGGGCTAAGGATTCGAACCTTAGGAGGGGATAAACCCTCAACGGTTTTCAAGACCGCCGCTTTCGACCACTCAGCCAGCCCACCAAAAAACTTTTTGTCTGTACAAGCCCGCATGCGCGAAGCAGGCGGGATTATACAGTTCTCAAATGCCCAAACAACAGGCTTTTGTCGTTTTAGTTCTGTGCGGTTGCCTCAGTTGCTGCTAGTGGAGCATTAGAGCCGCGGGGGTCGTTACTGGCTCTGGACACAACACGGCCGCTGGGAACAACGGGGGGTGCCACAGTATCTTTGAACAGTAGCGACTTCCCAGTCTCGATCAGCACCTCACCCGCGGGCTTGGGAGCTTCTCTGGGATCGTTTGTTGCTCTGCCACCATCAGTCAGTCCACTAGTATCGATTGTAGAATCGCGCTCTGTGCTAGCTTCGACTGGTGCTGGCTCCGTTACAGGTGCTTTAACGGACTCAACTGCGGCTTCAATAACCGGCTCTACAGTTTCCACTATAGCGTCAATAACAGGCTCTGCAGTCTCGACTACAGCTTCGACAGCCAATCCTGCAGTTTCACTGGTACTTTGCTCAGTTGTCGCAACTTGCGGTTGCTCATCGACCGCAGGGCCATCGCTGGTCGCAACCGCCGCGATATTACCATCGATATCGGCAGTGCTCACTGCAGAGGGCTCAGGCGCTGCGACTGCTTCAACAGCCTTTGGAGTCTCTGCGGGAGCCGCTTCTACCACAGCCTCAATCGGTGCAGCTGTAGGCTGCTCATCGAGCACGGGATTATCTGCCACTGCAGCGACTTCTGGCTTGGGTCCGCGACGTCGACGGCGAGGTTCATTCCGCTTCATGTCGCTGGGGCGCTTACGCGGCTTGTCGCGATTGTCCGCGTTGTCATCAGCAGGGGCTTGCGTTGCAGCTACCCGCTCATCGTCCCGGCGCGGTGCCTGACGGTTCTTGTCACCAGAGTTGTCACGATTGTTGTCCCGGCTCTCGCTCTGCGGCTTGCGATTTCCGTCGCGATTACCACTGCTTTGCTTGCGGTCCTGATTACGCTCCTGATCTTGATTCTGATTCTGATCGCCGCTGTCCTGGCTGCGAGCTTGATCGCTGCCTCCAGACCGGCGACGATTGCGGTTCCGGTTCCGATTACCCTGGCCTTGTTTTTGCTCACCTGACGCGGATTGTCCTTTGCTCTGACGATTGCTGGCGCTGCGCTCTGAACTCTGCGTTTTCGGCGCCGCCTCGGGTTCTTTCTTTTCTTCCCCAAACATTGCGGTGACCACACGGGAAAATAAACCCACTTTTGGCGCTGCTTGCGCGGGCGCCTTAGCACTTGCTTTGGCTGATTTGTCCGCTGCAGTCTTGGGTGCCGGGGTGGCGGCCTCTGGCGCCATTGCCTGAGGTACTATAGCTTGCACCACTGCTTGCGGCTGCGAAATTGCACCAGAATGGCTGTCGCTGATCGAATCGGTGTCCGGCTCTGCCAGGTCAACTTTATAGCTGGTGGCGTGGTCGCCTTCTACAACTTCATCATCGCGCAGGCGCTGCACTTCAAAATGTGGCGTGACCAGGTTAGGATTGGGAACAACCAGAATCCTGGCATTTGTTTCCTGCTCAATATCGCCTAGCGCGCTGCGCTTTTCGTTGAGCAAGTAGGCAGCAACATCTACCGGCACAATGGCTCGGACTTCTGCGCTGCGCTCTTTGATAGCTTCTTCCTCGAGCAAGCGCAAAATAGACAGCGCTAACGACTTGGTATCGCGAATTGTGCCCTGGCCAGTACAGCGCGGGCAGACAATGGCGCTGGTCTCGCCCAGCGAAGGACGAAGCCGTTGGCGCGACATTTCCAGCAGACCAAAGCGTGAAATACGCCCTACCTGAACCCGTGCGCGGTCTACCGTTAACGCATCCCGCATTCTATTTTCTACTGAGCGCTGGTTGCGTGCTGCCAGCATGTCGATGAAGTCAATAACCACCAGTCCGCCCATGTCGCGCAAACGCAGTTGGCGTGCAACTTCGTCAGCGGCTTCAAGGTTGGTCTGTAATGCGGTCTCTTCGATATTGCTGCCCTTGGTAGCGCGGGCAGAGTTAATGTCGATGGAAACCAGTGCTTCCGTTGGATCAATGACCAGTGAGCCGCCGGAGGGCAGGCGAACTTCACGCTGAAAAGCGGTCTCTATCTGCCCCTCAATCTGGAAACGGCTGAACAGGGGGATCGTATCTTCGTACATTTTTATACGACTGATGTACTGGGGCATGACCAAGCTAACGAAATCGGTCGCCTGCTTAAAGGCGTCTTCGGAATCGATAAGTACCTGGTCGACATCTTCACGCAGATAATCTCTCACTGCGCGAACAATTACGTTACTTTCCTGATATAGCAGGGTCGGGGCTTTGCTTTCTTTGTCGGCGTTGCTGATGGCTTCCCATACCTGCAACAAGTAGTTCAAATCCCACTGAAGTTCTTCGCTGGTCCGTCCGACACCCGCAGTACGGATGATCACGCCCATGCCCTCGGGGATTTCGAGATGGCTTAAGGCCTCACGGAGTTCATTGCGATCATCACCCTCGATACGGCGGGATATACCGCCAGCTCTGGGGTTGTTGGGCATAAGAACCATGTAGCGTCCAGCCAGGCTGATAAAGCTGGTCAGTGCAGCACCTTTATTGCCGCGTTCTTCTTTGTCGACTTGCACCACAATTTCGGTGCCTTCTTTGACTATATCGCGGATTTTCGTCCGGCCTTCGCCACCCGGAGGTTTGCGGTAGAAGTATTCTGGAGCGATTTCTTTCAGCGGCAGAAAGCCGTGACGATCAGCACCGAAGTCGACGAAGGCCGCCTCCAAGCTGGGTTCAACGCGGGTTATTTTACCTTTGTAGACATTGGATTTTTTTTGTATCCGGGTGCGGTTTTCGATATCAAGATCGTAAAGTCGCTGACCGTCAACGAGAGCGACGCGCAACTCTTCAGGTTGTGTCGCATTGATTAACATTTTTTTCATTTGCCGTAAGCCTTTTATAAGGCAGGCCTGGCGGGGAGGAATCAGTTGCACAGCTGACCGGAGTCAAGCATTAGGAGTGGCTTGGCGGAGCCTGTAAGGCTCTTTCAGGGCGTACAGTGCCCGGGTTCGCTACTCTTTACGCTCAGGTGCTCTGTAATTACGCAACGCGTGTTAATGACGTTGTACCAGCGTTTGTGCCCGGAAAGTTTATGGCGCTCTCCCGGCCTTTTTGTTAGTGTCGCTGCACCTGAGAAGAGCGACACTTGTGCTGAATCTGCTAACTGATTCTTTGTCCCGGCAGTACCTGCTGCTCGGTTCATAATTAGGCCGACACGGCTGTCCATTCGTGGCGAAGGTCGGAGCACAAAGTGCTCATACGGCCTCAGGAGTGTCGACATCCATTTTGTATCTGTGTGACGTTACGTGCGGAACCATGCAATTCATCGGCTGGTTCAAATGTCGCCAGTAAAAATCCTAAGGTCAGTCGAGTAAACGTAATTTGGCTGCCTTGATCACACAGCGGGAATATAACAGCAAATGATAAGTGCTTCAATTATAAAAAGATTTTTCCTGTGAGTGAGGAGAACAGACCTAAAGTTGAGCTGGTGACGGTTGACGAAGCTGCCGAGGGGCAGCGTTTGGACAACTATCTGATTCGGGTTTTTAAAGGTGTGCCTAAAACGCGCCTTTACCGGGCT
>JBLIEI010000002.1:0-121681 GCA_047633055.1 Halieaceae bacterium
TCACTTATTGTATCTGAATAGTCGTGATCAACTATCCCAACAAGTGCCCACACATCTGTCTTCATCTTCTTGTTAATCAACACCCCGGTCGCCAGGACTGGGGTTAACGGTGAGGAGTGACCCTCAACCGCGGAGGCGCATTATACCGACTCATCATCATTAAGCAACTAGATTTTGTACATTCAGTCACTGTATTCAGTTTGAAGATCGATCCACTTCAAATCGCTAAGCTATTGATAGCTCGAACTTTTTAAGGTGATTTCGCGAGGCTTAACTACGCCATTACCCCGCGAAAGGAGGCGCACTATACGCAGCGCAAAATTACAGTGCAAGTGCTTTACGCAAATATTAAATAAATGCCAATTTATGCCGCGTAGGCTCGCGCCGAGTCGGACCTCAACCGAGCTCAAACAGGTGATATTTTTTCTTGCCGAGGCGCACGATATAAAAGCGGCCATAAAGCCCAAGCCCGGAATCGAAGCATGCACCTGGATCTGCATTCTGTTGCCAGCCAATGTCCGCGCTATTAATGCTTACTGCATTACGACCCAGCGCATCTTTGACCTGCTTCCCCGAGCCCGCCATACCCGCCTCAGTCAGTAACTGGGTTAGCGTCTCGGGTAGTTCATTGCGTTTAATAGTGCTGGCAGGCATTCCATCCAGCCGGAGCTGCTGTAAGTCCGCCTCCGATAGTTCCTCTATGGAACCAGAAAAGAGTGCCTGCGTAATCCTCTGCGCCGCAACGAGCCCGCTGTCGCCATGCACCAGCTTCGTTACCTCCGTTGCCAGAACGGCTTGGCCCTGAGGCCGGCCCTCGCGGTCGCGGTCTCCCTGCTCAATAGCGTCAATTTCAGGCAGATCCAGAAAAGTGAAAAAGCGCAGAAAGTCATACACATCTGAATCGGCAGTTCCTAACCAGAACTGATAGAACGAGTAGGGCGATGTCCGTGCGGGATCCAACCAGATCGTTCCCGATTCGGTTTTGCCAAACTTGGTGCCATCTGACTTCGTGATCAGCGGCATAGTCAAACCAAAAACCTGGGCGCCATTCATCCGACGCGTCAGATCGATACCGCTGGTGATATTCCCCCATTGATCGGAGCCCCCAATTTGAAGCGAGCAATCAAAACGCTTATTAAGCTCGGCAAAGTCATAGGACTGCAAAATCATATAAGTGAACTCGGTAAAACTGATACCCGCGCCCTCTCGATCCAGGCGCTGTTTTACCGATTCCTTCTGAATCATGGCATTGACTGAGAAATGCTTACCGATATCCCGCAAGAAGGGTAGAACACCCATATCCTGAGTCCAATCAAGATTGTTGACTACCTCTGCAGCGGATTCGCCACTATCAAAGTCAATAAATTGCGCAACCTGCTTCTCCAACTTTGCCACCCAACTGGCGACCACGTCCGGAGTGTTTAGCTGTCGTTCCTGCGCCTTGAAGCTGGGATCGCCAATTAAACCGGTGGCTCCGCCGACCAGGGCCAGAGGTTTATGACCCGCTAACTGGAATCGCCGCAACATCAGCAACGGGACCAAAGACCCGATATGCAGGCTATCCGCGGTCGGGTCAAAGCCACAATAAAGCGTACGGGGGCCGGCATCCAGCCATTCGGGAAGCTTGTCCTCGCCGGCCATCTGAAAAATCAGACCCCGGCCCTGTAAATCCGCTAGCAGTGCACTACTCATGACTTGTCTCTACCGTATGGCGCGGCCCCGCGCCTACAAAAAGGGCGACAACGATACAACACAGCACTTCAATTGCAAGCGCAAGATCCTGACTGTCGGAATGTTCCGAAGTTTTATATACTTACACCCAACAAACAGGATTATCAGGGACATGTCAGCAACCAATAAGCCGCGGGGGGCCACCGCAGTTAGTGATCAGAATCGCGGGGTACAGCGAAAACACCTGTTGGTGGTCGGTTTACTTTCCGCCTGCATCGCTCTGGCTACCATGATCACGCCCTCTGGGAAGGTCGAGGCCAACAAACCTCCGACAATCGCAGAGGACGCTGGCCTGGCTGAAACCGAGTCAGCCATTTCGAAAGTTCTGAGCGCAACGGCAGCACCGGCTTTCCCCGCAGAGACACCCCCTGAGCTCCGGTGGACCGAACTAACAGTTCGTTCCGGGGACAACCTGTCCTTGCTATTCAAGCGGGCCGGGTTCAGTGACCGAGAATTACACCAAATCGTTAGCACTGTAGAAGACGGAAAAGCTCTGGCCAAGATTTATCCACGCCAGACCATCGGTTTTCAACTCACTGAAGGCGGCGAATTGGCGGCAGTTCGCCATCGTATTTCAGCACTAGAAAGCGTCACCTACGACAGGACCAAAGCCGGCTTTGAAAGCAAGCGCGTAGTGCTAAAGCCTGAAGTCCGCCAAGCCTGGACAACGGCCACCATAGAATCTTCCTTGTTTATGGCCGGCCAGGACGCTGGTTTATCTCACAATTTAATCATGGAGCTAGCCAATATTTTTGGGGGGGTTATCGACTTCATTCTCGACCCACGTCAGGGCGATACTATTTATTTGGTTTACGAGGAATTGTATCTGGAAGGAGAAAAGCTGCGCGACGGCAATATACTAGCCGCCGCTTTCATCAACCAGGGCGAAACCTTCTACGCCTACAGCTACACTGACCAAAGCGGCTACCCCGGCTTCTACAATGAACAGGGCGTCAGCATGCGTAAGGCATTCCTGATGGCACCGCTAGACTTCACTCGAGTCAGCTCAAATTTCAATCTACGCAGGAAGCACCCTATCTATAAAACCACCCGCCCCCACCGCGGCACTGATTATGCGGCCCCCACGGGTACACCCGTTTTTGCCGCCGGCGATGGGCGAGTCGTCAAAGCAGGCTATACCTCGGCCAACGGCAATTACCTATTTATACAACACGGAGAGCAGTACGTTACCAAGTATCTGCATTTGCACAAGCGCAAGGTAAAACAGGGTCAACGAGTGTCGCAAAGCCAGGTTATTGGCACCGTAGGGGCTACCGGCGCTGCCACCGGGCCACATTTACACTATGAATTTCTCGTCAACGGTGTGCACCGCGATCCGCGCACCATTCATAAACAACTGCCGAAGGCTAAGGCGCTGGCAGCAGGTGAAATGCCGTCATTCAAACGGGCGATAGTGAAAGCTTCGCAGCAGCTGGCAAGCCTGCAGACTGATTCTACCTTGGCTCTCAACGAATCGACCGGAACACCCTGAGCCCTTATGAGTGACTCCCTCTACGTGGGACTCATGTCTGGCACCAGCATTGACTCCATCGATGCCGCGTTGATCGATTGCCAGAACCATCAAATCGCGTTGCTTGAGACCCATGAACACGCCATACCTGCAACAGTGCGGCAACGCATCGCTGCACTGAGCCATAGTGGTAACAATGAAATTGAGGCCATGGGGGTTCTCGACCGGGAGTTGGGTCAACTGTTCGCAACAGCTACTCTGGCGTTATTAAGTAAGTCTGGTTGCGCTGCTGATTCGATTATCGCAATTGGCAGCCACGGGCAGACCATTCGTCACCGACCGGTCAGTGCCGGGCACTCGCCTGAGCATGCGTTCACCTTGCAAATTGGCGACCCGAATACTATAGCTGAGACCACCGGGATCACCACAGTTGCCGATTTCAGGCGCCGCGATATAGCCGCAGGCGGAGAAGGAGCCCCTCTGGCTCCTGCTTTTCACGCTGCCGCTTTTGCCAAACCTGGTATTAACCGCGCCATTGTGAACATCGGCGGCATTGCTAATGTGACACTACTTGCAGGAAACGAACTGTGCGCAGGCTTCGACACCGGTCCCGGGAATACACTACTGGATCAGTGGATAGAGCGCTTCGATGGTTCAAAATACGACCAGGACGGCCGCTGGTCATCCCAAGGAAAAGCCATCGATCAGCTTTATCGCTCGTTAATGCAAGAAGAGTATTTTGCCCGCCTGGGCCCTCGCAGCACTGGCAAAGAATTATTCAATATGGGTTGGCTGGAACCGCATCTGGCTCAATTGACAGAACCGGATCCCAAAGATGTACAGGCCACTCTTGCCGAGGTAACCGCCCAGTCTATCGCTGGCGCCATCGCTGGCGCTGACATACGCGTCGATGAGGTCTACGTTTGCGGCGGGGGCGCACGCAATACCGATTTAATGCGACGGCTGTATCAAAGGATTAGCCCAGCGATTCTCGATAGCACCGCCGTGCTGGGCATGCCGCCTGAATGGGTTGAAGCCGCCGCGTTCGCATGGTTCGCTTACAGAACCATAAAGGGCATTGCCAGCAATGTGCCGATTGTTACAGGTTCTGCAGGACCGAGGGTGTTGGGAGGAGTTTTTTGCGCTTAATTTCAGAAGCTGATGTAGCTTTCCTGTTCCAAAAGGCGCGCACTCTCTGCTGGTCCATAGGGCACCGTCTCGACGAAAAACTGCAAGTCCGCCGGGTCTATCTCATCGCTACCCATCCAGGTACGACAGGCTTTGATTTCAACAACGCCTAGGGCCGAAAGAGCCGCAGCTTTGTCTACAACTGCCTTGTTCTGTAAATAGTTCTCGCGAAGTAGAATCCGAACTTCCGGTCCGTGCAGAACGAAAGCAACTCGCGGCTCTCCGTCCAGGGGAATAGCGCCGTCGATCATCAACTGTTCAGCTCGCAGTAATACCCCCTGCATTTCCTGAGCCGTGTGCAGCTCGAATTCTGCCAAATAGTGCTGATCAGCAGCGGGGTTTCCGTCTGCCAAAATTGGCGATGCAAGCAGGCTGACCACCAATAGCCAAACGACAGAGGCACTAACAATAAGCCCAGGTTTGGCTAAATTGAGAAGGATGAACCGCATCCACAGGTGGTGGTAGCGTTAGGGTTGGTGATAACAAAACGGGAACCTTCAAGACCTTCTGTATAGTCGACCTCTGAACCGGCGAGATATTGAAAGCTCATTGGGTCAACGAGCACCGTCACTCCGCCTTTTTCGATGGCAGTGTCATCATCAGCTGCCAGCTCATCAAAAGTAAAGCCGTACTGGAATCCCGAGCAGCCGCCCCCTGTGATAAACACACGCAGTTTCAACTCGTTGTTTTCCTCTTCCTCGACCAAGGCGCGAACTTTGTTCACCGCCCGCTCTGAAAGATTAATCGCGCTGGGATTGAATGTTTCGGCTATCGACATTGCTGCTTCTCTGGGCACGTTCTTCGCCCGTGTTTAAATTTCGACTGTGTATTATGATAAACCCGACTATTTTAGTCAACTTTATTGCTTGCCCGCCGTTGGATTCTTTTCGGCGCGCGGATTTCACCTTCGACCCTGCCTCGCTCTATGACCCTCAGGATCGCATCTTTTCCGGGTAAGGCAATAATATTACCTTGTACCAGGCCTTCGATATCGAGACTTCCATTGAAGTGCAAGTCGCCAACGACCACAGTGTCACGGGAGATGATGGTGGTACTGCCTGAACGACTCTTAATTCCCAACATTCGTGAACCTCTCCTGCAATTGCCAGGGATACTGCTCGTTAACCTCCGCTTTACGCGGTGTTTTTACAGTTGCAATCACGTTGACTGAAAGTGGCTCAAAGCCCGCGGGCAAGATAACCACCCCTTCGATAACCTGAAAGTAGCGAAAGCCCAATGGCACCACTTTGTCTTCGATATCTGCCGACAATGCAGCCAGCGAATAGCTTACTTTCTCGCCATTTTCTCGCCCAGATAACTCGATATACAACTCGCCTCGCAAGCGTTCATGCTTACGCGCCTCCTGTTGCGCCACCAACCTGAATTCGAAGCGTCCATCGCCCTCCAGCGCTACTATCTCCGGAGTCCGCAAACCAAGGCCCTGAGCTATTTCTTCCGGAGCCATTAGCTCGCGGTAAAAACGCAGTCCTTCCTCTTGGTCAAAGATCACTTCCTTCTGCCTAGCGATCTCTTCACGCAGCATACCAAGCGCCCCATTATCAATATCACTACGCGTTTTCAACTGCTCGAATTCACTTTGCAATACCGCCACCTCATCGAGAGTTTTCGGCTCTGTGCTGCGCAATTGCCGATAGTGTACGGGATCTGCACCCATACCACTGTAAGCCGCCAACTGGCCAAGATAAAATCCCACCGCCAGCACCGCCGCCAGAATAATCGTGGCGACCGCAATTTGAAGGCGGCGACGAGCTGCTCTGCGGCTACTATTGGAACGGAGGCGACGGCTAGACACGACAATACATCAAGGCATCAGACCGATCTGCCCTAAGCCCATAACCTCAGGCAAACCAAGCATGATGTTCATCGACTGGATAGCCTGGCCTGATGCACCCTTGACCAGATTGTCCTCGACAACGGTAACCACCACCGTATCCCGCTGTTGCGGCACAGTAACAGCGAGGCGACAGGTATTGGTCCCCCGCACTGATCTCGTTTGGGGATACACACCCGCCGGCAATACATCTACAAACGGCTCTTCAGCATATGTCTCCTCAAAGATTTCCTGCAGGTCGACACCGCCACTTTTGAGGCGTGCAAAAAGAGTTGCATGTATTCCACGACTCATCGGCACCAGGTGAGGCACGAAGGTCAGAGCTATATCTCTGCCGGCTATGTCGGTGAGCCCTTGTTCAATTTCTGGTAGATGTCGATGCCCGCTAACCCCGTAAGCCTTGAAACTGTCTCCTGCCTCGCTCACAAGGTTATCTATTTTTGCCTGCCGCCCCGCCCCGCTAACCCCTGAAGCCGCACTGGCGATAAGGGTGGACGGATCAATCAAATCATTGAGCAGCAGTGGCATAAACCCGAGCTGAACTGAGGTTGGATAACAACCGGGACAGGCTACCAGGGTCGCAGCCGCAATCGCTTTACGATTGAACTCAGGCAGACCATAGACCGCTTGCGATAGTAATTCTGGGCTCGCATGAGGCTCACCGTACCACTGCGACCAAAGGTCTGCATTTCGAATTCGATAATCGGCAGACAGATCAATCACCCGCGTATCACGTGCCAACAATTCCGGTACCAAGTTCATAGCGACATTATGTGGGGTCGCAAAAAACACCACATCGCATTCTGCCAGTCGCTCCGAAGAGGGCTCAGAGAACTCCAGATCGTAATGACCCCGCAGGTTCGGGAATAGACCGTCGACGCGCCGGCCGGATTCAGCCCGCGAAGTAATAGACACCACTTCCGCTTCGGGATGACTTGCCAATAGTCGCAGGAGCTCGACTCCGGTGTAGCCAGTTCCGCCTACAATTCCAACCTTGATCATCTAACGCCTCATCACTCTTATCGACATAACCTTCGCTCCAACCCGCAATATCCCCGCCGCCAGCCAGTATAAAAGTAATATTAAAACAGATAACTGGTAATATTCGACTTTTGCAGCGAGGGACATTTCGAGTGTACCGCATTCTCGACAACTATCGGCGCAGGCTCACCAACTACGAGTCGGTGCTGGCCTATGCCTTGCTCGGCATTGTCGGAGGTGTATTTTCGGGGCTGGTGGTGTTGGCTTTTGAACTCGCGATAGAACAGCTGGCGGGTGTTTGGGGAGTCGCAGGTGCTGAAGACTTCGAATCACTACCGCGCTGGCTGGCCTTGGCGCTGCCGGTCTTGGGTGCCGTTGTTCTGGGCCTCGCTTTCTCTGCCCTGCGCCCGGATGACCGCGAGGTCGGCATTGTCCACGTACTGAGCAGAATGCACTCACATTACGGGGCATTACCCTGGCGCAATGCCGCGGTGCAATTCATTGGTGGCGCTTTCGCCCTTGCAACCGGCCAATCCGGTGGCCGCGAGGGTCCCGGCGTGCACCTGGGCGGCGCCATCAACAGTCTGATCGGTCAAAAGTTGTCACTGCCCAATAATAGTTTGCGAGTGCTAATCGCATGTGGCACCGCCGGAGGTATTGCCGCCGCTTTTAATACTCCATTGGCCGGCGTTATTTTTGCGATGGAAGTTATTATCGTTGAATATACGGTTGCGGGGTTTATACCTGTGATGCTAGCCGCAGTCGCTTCGTCCGCGGTGAGCAGAAATTTTGGCGGCAGCAGCGTTGGCCTGTTCGATATCCCGCTAATTCACATGAATTCGTTGTGGGAAATCCCTTTCATTGTGGCCCTGGGTATTTGCTGTGGTGCCGCGATGGCGTTATTCATTCGTTCGAGTAAATTGGCGGCCAAACTGGGGCATTTACCGGTGCTCGTTCGTTTCACCATGGCAGGCCTGTTCACCGGCAGCTTGGCTCTGCTGGTACCCGAAGTGCTCGGCATTGGCTACGACACCCTGGAACGGGTGCTACACGGCCAAATAACCTTACTGGCCTTGTTGGCAATTGCCTTGTGTAAGTTATTTGCCACCAGTTTCTCCTGTGGCGTGGGAATGCCTATTGGAGTGATCGCGCCCAGCTTGGTAATCGGAGCGTGTATTGGTGGCCTTATGGGGATTGTTGCCGCGATCATGTATCCGGACCTCGCGTCCAATCAGGCTCTTTACATCGTTATCGGCATGGCTGCGGCGATGGGAGCGATGCTCAATGCGCCCTTGGCTGCCATTTTGGCGGTGATAGAACTGACCCAATCGATTGGCGTCGCCATGCCTGCTCTCTTAGCTATTGTGGCGGCAAATCTGACCAACACAGGTATTTTCCGCCAGCGCTCAGCTCACCAAACAATTCTACGCCAACTGCAACGCAAGCTTCCCAATGACCCGCTGAATCAGTTGCTCCACCGTACCGATGTCAGTTCAATTATGGACCGCCTGGTAACCAGAGTGAGCGCTTCAATAGACCAGACAGAGGTGGTTAAGCTGCAACGCGCCACGCTCCCGTGGTGCCTGGTTGAACGCGAACAGGAGGACCTTTTTCTGGTCGCAGGCAACGATCTGGTTAGCTGGCTGTCAGAACAGGTGCCAGGCACTGAACCGGTCGATATTACCCAGGCAGACATTCGGCGATGGACCATCGCCACGGTACCGAGGCAGGCTACTCTGCGTCAGGCAATGGATACCATACGTGGTAAAACCGTGGAAGCCGTCTGTGTCTATGGCCACGGTGCTCGTGGCGCTAGAATTTTACAGGGCGTGGTAACCCGAGAAAGCATAGAAAAATTTACATTAGCAAAACTGTAATTCCCGAGAGCTGCATTTTAAACAAGGATTGACCCATGCTCTGGCTGAAAGCCTTTCATCTGATTTTTGTCGTATGCTGGTTTGCTGGCATTTTTTATCTGCCACGGATTTTGGTTTACTACGCCGCCAGTGACAACCAGCAGACCCGCCAGCAGTTGGCCATTATGGCCCGCAAACTCTATCGCTTTGTGACACCCTTTATGCTGCTGTCCATTGGCTTCGGTTTAGCCATGCTAGCGACCAACGTTGACTACTATCTGAGCGCCGCCTGGATGTGGATCAAACTGGTTATAGTGGCCCTATTGGTCGCTTATCATGTGCAGTGTGGTCGCTATGTGCGCGCTATCAATGCAAACAAAGACAATCACAGCCATGTTTATTACCGGTTTTTTAACGAGGTACCGGTCTTTTTTCTGTTCGCGATCATTCTGCTGGTGGTATTAAAGCCCAGCCTGTAGAAACAGTGGGGCTGGATATTAAAGCGGCCAGCCCCGATAATTCCTACCCTGGGCTGCAAGGTAAATCCCTGGCAGCCGCCTATCACCCTGAGAGCATGGAATACAAACCAATGAGCACATCGGAAGCACTATTTAACCGAGCGCAGACGCACATACCCGGCGGTGTCAATTCACCGGTCAGAGCCTTCAAAGCGGTAGGGGGCACCCCGGTGTTTATTGATCATAGCGATGGACCATACGTTTTTGACTGCGAAGGGAAACGCTATATTGATTACGTGCTGTCCTGGGGTGCGATGGTCATGGGCCACAACCACCCCCACGTCAGAGAAGCCGTCATTCGCCAAAGTGAAAAGGGTCTTAGTTTTGGCGCTCCAACCGAGCTCGAAACTGCGATGGCTGAGCGAATATGTGGAATCATGCCAGGCATGGACCTAGTGCGGATGGTGAACTCTGGTACCGAGGCGACTATGAGCGCTATCCGGCTGGCCAGAGGCGCTACCGGCCGGGACACTATCGTAAAATTCGAGGGTTGTTACCACGGCCACTCCGACTCGCTACTCGTTAAGGCGGGCTCAGGCGCTCTGACCATGGGGGTACCCAGTTCTCCGGGAGTCCCTGCCTCTTTGGCCGATCACACCGTCACCCTGACTTATAATGACAATGACGGGGTTCGCGCAGCTTTTGCCGAACTGGGCGACACCGTTGCCTGCATCATTGTCGAACCGGTTGCGGGAAACATGAACTGTATCCCGCCTGCTCCAGGATTTCTTGAAACCCTGCGAGAGGTTTGTGATAACAGCGGCGCGCTGTTGATTATGGATGAGGTTATGACGGGCTTCAGGTTCGGCTTGCAGGGCGCTCAGGGCTTTTACAATATCAAGGCTGACCTCACCTGCCTGGGCAAAGTCGTAGGTGGCGGGATGCCAGTAGGCGCATTTGGCGGCCGCAGGGAAATCATGGAGCACATCGCCCCCCTTGGGCCGGTTTACCAGGCCGGCACCCTATCGGGCAACCCCATCGCCATGGCTGCGGGGCTGGCAACCATGGACGTAATATCCGCGGAAGGGTTCTACGAGCCCCTGTTTGCCAAAACCGAAAAGCTCTGTTTAGGCCTGCGCGAAGCTGCCGCTGCTGCCGGTGTTGACTTCACCACCAATCATTCCGGCAGCATGTTCGGAGGATTTTTTACTAGCGAAAGATCGGTTAGCAACTACGCTCAGGTAATGGCTTGTAACACCGACGCATTCAATCAGTTTTTTCACTCGATGCTCAACAGCGGAGTTTATCTGGCCCCCGCGTCTTATGAGGCTGGATTCATGTCGGTCACTCACAGCGATGCAGACATAGAGCAAACGCTGGACGCAGCGCGCGCCGCGTTTGCAAGTCTCTGATCAGGAGAAAATAATGACCTTCCAAAGCCAGCACGGCCCCTTTCCTAAAACACGGATGAGACGTTTGCGGGCGCATCGATTCGCGCGCGAATTGGTGAGAGAAAACCGATTGAGCCCAAGCGATCTGATTTTTCCCGTGTTTGTACTTGAGGGGCAGCAGCAACGCGAGGCCGTGCCTTCCATGCCGGGCGTAGAAAGGCTGAGCATAGACCTGCTGGTTGCACAGGCAAAACAGGCCCATTCACTGGGCCTACCGGCATTGGCACTTTTCCCGGTCGTCAGCGCTGACAAAAAGACCCTGACTGCGGAAGAAGCCAGCAACCCGGACGGCTTGGTGCAGCGTGCGGTCAAGAGCCTGAAGGATGCGGTGCCGGAACTTGGCGTGATTACAGACGTTGCACTGGACCCCTTCACTACACACGGTCAGGACGGCATCATCGACGAGAGCGGCTACGTGCTGAACGATGTCACCAATGAAATTCTGGTGAATCAGGCCCTCTCGCATGCACAGGCCGGCGCTGACGTGGTCGCGCCTTCCGATATGATGGATGGGCGCATCGGTTTGATTCGCGATGCGCTCGAGCAAAGCAAGTTCTCCAACACCCTGATCATGGCTTATGCCGCAA
Source organism: Halieaceae bacterium (assembly GCA_047633055.1). Classification (GTDB taxonomy): domain Bacteria; phylum Pseudomonadota; class Gammaproteobacteria; order Pseudomonadales; family Halieaceae; genus CALJFL01. Next base: position 11,576 of record JBLIEI010000002.1, read on the forward strand.
AATACGCTTCGAGCTACTACGGACCGTTTCGCGATGCAGTCGGATCCTCAGGCAATATCCAGGGCAGCAATAAACGAAGCTATCAAATGGATCCCGGTAACAGCGATGAGGCCTTGCATGAATGCGCCCTGGATCTGGCAGAAGGCGCGGACATGATAATGATCAAGCCCGGCATGCCCTACCTGGATATTATCCAACGGGTTAAGCAGGAACTGGCCGCCCCCACGTTCGCCTATCAGGTGAGTGGCGAATACGCGATGCACCAGGCGGCATTTCAGAATGGCTGGCTTGAGCCTGAAGCAGTCATGCTCGAATCACTGATTGCGTTCAAGCGCGCCGGTTGCGATGGTATTCTGACTTATTTTGCGATCGACGCCGCCAAAGCCCTGCAGTAGATTGATGCTTGCTCGCTGGCTCGTTTCGCTTGCCCTGCTCCTGACGACCTCTGGTCTGGCGGCACAGCCGACACCTGAAGCAGAGTGCGAATGTATCTGGAAAGGTTCCTTCGTGGATGTATTTCCCGCTAGCGATCTGGTAATCAGTGCCACCGTCGTCGGTGGTAAAGGTAACTCGGTTGATCTTTCAGTAGACCGGAAATTACTAGGCGCAGATGAGCGGGAAGACATTCGCATCTGGTTGAAAGCCGCAAATTACTGTCGCCCAGAGGCGGAAACTTTCCCCATCGGCAGTCAATGGGTAATGGCCCTTAATCGTATCGACGAGGTGATCGACGGCGGTTTCAACCCGAGCACCCCAAGTATCAGCTACGGTCGGATTGGTGATTACAGCCTCTCCAGCTGCGGTGGCTACTGGCTCAGCCAAAGCGAAAACCTGATTTCCGGTAATTTGATCAACGCACCCCGATGGGTACGAGAGCCTGAAATGACGCCGGTGCTACTGGATTTGATAGGCGAGCATATTGAAGGTTTAATCAGCCAAGACTCCCTGCTGGAAGCCAGTAGGGAAGACCCGGCCCTGCAGGAGCTGATGTTGGATACGCGTGCTTTTCTTAGGGGCGATGAGGATTAGTTGCTAGCGCCGTAGCACCTTACGGGCCGGATTGCGACCTTCCACCAGGTCCATCAACTCGTCCAGCATCATTAGTGATAGTCCCCATATCCGTCTACCCTCGTAAAAATAGCAGGACATGGGAATTTTCAGACCTTTACGCTCCCACACCATCGTTTCACGATTAGCCGTATCCAGTAAAAACTCCAGCGGCACCCAGACAGTCTCTGCGACTTCGTAGTTCGGGCGGAACTTTACTTCCCGGTCCAAACGAAATACAAAAGGACTAACCGCCATGCCCAATGTGCCTTTGCGCGGCCGGGCATTCAAATCTGACAGACGACCGATGCAGGCATCCGCCTCGGTCAGCAATAAACCCACCTCCTCGTGGGTTTCGCGCACTGCCACTGCGTAGCCATGTCTATCATCAGGATCCATTCGCCCGCCGGGGAAGGCCATCTGACCTGACCAGGGATCTCCGACACGGTCAGCGCGCTTTATCATAAGAATCTGTAAACCGCCGTCGCGTATTTGCAGTATCATTGCGACCGCTGACCGCTTCATCAGCGGTCGCAATAATTGACGGCCTGGTTTGTGCTCAGATAAACGGGTTTCTATTAGTTGCAGCAGCTGAATCGGCAAAGCTTACTCGAAGACATTAGTTTGGTTGATTAAGCCACTCACCCGGGCAACAGGCAAGCCAGCACTTGGAACCCACCCAGTCAGCAACTACACTAAGCCGCTAAACAAGGGAACCTGAGCAACCTTATGACGGTTATGAAACTGACTACTTTGACCTGCCTGCTGGCGCTGGCGATTTCTGGCTGTAGTCAGGGTGCCCCGCCACTTGCAATAAAAGCTACTCAGCCAACTGCGCCACTGGTCGCCGCTGCACCCTCACCTGAGCCGACTATGACCAGACGGCCACACTCCAAGCATGCCGATCGGGTCTTATGGGGGGACACCCATTTACATACCTCTTTCTCGATGGACGCTGGACTGTTTGGGAACCGCTTGGCGCCAGAGGCTGCCTACCGCTTCGCCAAAGGTGAGGCAGTGACCAGCTCCACCGGCGTAAGCGCGCAACTGCAGGAGGCTCTCGACTTTCTCGTCATCTCAGACCACTCAGACAACCTCGGGTTCTTTCCCAAACTGGTCGCAGGTGACCCCCAGCTTCTAGCGAACGAAACCGGTAAGCGCTGGTATGACATGGTGCAGGCTGGCGGACAGGAAGCGGTCAAAGCGGCCCTGGAGCTGGCAGACCATATCTCTCGCGGAACATTTCCGCAGGCGCTGGAAGTGCGTCCGGGAACCGAGGGATTTACCTCTGCCTGGGAGTCGATTACCGCCGCCGCCGAAGCTGCCAACTCTCCCGGTGAATTTACCGCCATGATCGGCTACGAGTGGACCTCATTGGTACCGCCTGGCGCCAATATGCACAGGGTTGTCATCTACCGCGATGGCGCAGAATTGGCCAATCAAATCGCCCCCTATACCACCGAAGCGCCGGAAGGTAGTCCCAACCCCCGTAACCTGTGGCGCTGGCTGGGTGACTACGAAGCCAAAACGGGCGGCAAGATTCTTGCGATAGCCCACAACGGCAACCTCAGTAACGGGATTATGTTCCCTACCGTCGAGAGCTACGATGGCGGCAAAGTCGACAAGGCTTATGCAGAGACGCGCATGCGCTGGGAACCCCTGTACGAAATCACCCAAATAAAGGGGGATGGGGAAGCCCACCCCTTTCTCTCACCGAACGATGAGTTCGCTGACTTCGGCAGCTGGGATAGAGGCAACCTCAACGCCAGCGAGTTGAAGACAGACGATATGCTAAAATATGAGTACGCCAGAGAGGCACTGAAAATTGGCCTGGAGATCGAGCGACGTGAAGGGTTAAACCCCTACAAATTTGGCGTCATAGGCTCCACCGACTCCCACACATCGCTCGCTACCGCAGACGACAAGCTGTTTTTTGGTAAACATTCCGGCACTGAGCCCGGTCCGAAACGGCTTGAGCACCCCATGGCCTCCTTCGGCGAAGTTCGCATCGAAGGCTGGGACCAACTCGCATCAGGCTATGCCGGTGTCTGGGCAACAGCGAATACCCGGGAAGCCATTTTCGACGCCATGATGCGCAAAGAGGTTTATGCCACCACAGGCCCCCGTATGATACTGCGCTTTTTTGGCGGCTGGGATTACAGCACCGTAGATCTACGCGCGCAGGATCTTGCTCAGGTTGGCTATTCACTGGGCGTCCCGATGGGCGGGGAACTGCCTGCTAATGACGACGAGGATTCGCCAGCGCCAACCTTCCTTATCTCAGCGCAGCGTGACCCCAATGGCGCCAACCTGGATCGCATACAAGTGGTTAAGGGATGGCTAGGCGCCGACGGCGTTCGGCAGGAGCAGGTTTACAATGTTGCCTGGAGCAGCGGAGGCCTGCGCAAGCCCGACGAAGACGGCAAGATTCAACCGGTAGGAAATACCGTTAACATCGCCAGCGCAAGTTACGAGAACAGTATCGGTTCACCGCAGATGTCAGTGGTTTGGAGCGATCCGAATTTCGATCCCGTCCGACCCGCTTTTTATTATGTGCGCGTACTTGAGATTCCCACACCACGCTGGCCCGCTTTCGATGTACTCAGCTATGGCGCGACAATTCCTGAGGATATGGACAAGGTAGACATGATCGCCCAACAGCGCGCTTATAGCTCTCCTATCTGGTACACGCCCTGAGCAAAGCGCTGCTAGAACTTGAAGGCGTCAATCTTGTTTATCGGGCTATGCCCGCGCTGCAGGATATTAACTGGACGCTGGAGCCTGGGACGCAGTGGGCCTGTTTGGGTCCAAATGGTGCCGGCAAAACGAGCCTGGCTCGGATACTGAGCGGTCAGGCGCAGCATGCCTCAGGCACCATCTACCGCGCGGATACCCTGCAGCAGGGTATCGCCTACGTCTGCTTCGAGCAGGCCAAAGCCATGTGCGACCGCGACAAAAAGCTCGACGACTCAGAGTTTAGTCCGGACGCTCGTGACACCGGGACCAGCGTCTCTCAGGCTATCCTCGGCCAGCAGAGCCCCGATGCAGAATTTCACGACTGGGTCCAGAGACTGGGCGTCACACATATCCTGAATCGCGGACTACGCTATATCTCAACCGGTGAGATGCGTAAGACCCTGCTGATCAAGGCCATTCTTGCCAAGCCCGGTCTGCTGATTCTGGATAGTCCGGTCGATGGCCTGGATCTGCGCTCGCAACAGGAAATGCGCGCGGTGATCGATGAGCTCTTGACAGGCCCCATGCCGGTGCTGCTGCTGTGTCGTCAGTTAACCGATGTTCCCACTGGGTGCACTCACGTCATGGTGCTCGACAAGGGGCAGTTGATGGCTTCGGGAGAGCGGGCTGCGATCATCAATCAAAACAATGTACGCTCTTTAATGAATCCTCCGCCACCGACGATGGGTACGTTGCCTGCGGCAGCTCCGCGCGAATACCAATTGCCTGATAGCGTACCGCTGATCGAGCTCAATAATGTTGCGGTCGCCTACGCTGAACTGCAGGTGTTAAAAAACGTCAACTGGACCTTCGAGCGCGGCGCCCACTGCTGCGTCGCAGGACCCAATGGCTGCGGTAAAACGACTCTGCTCAGTCTCGTTACCGGAGACAACCAGAAGGCCTATGGCCAAGACATCACACTTTTTGGTAGACGCCGGGGCACTGGCGAAAGCGTCTGGGATATCAAGCAAAAGTTCGGCCAGATTGACACCCAGTTACACCTGAGTTTCGCCCGCGGTATGCGGGTGATTGAGGTGGTTGTATCAGGGTTTTTTGATACCATTGGCCTCTATGACGATTGGGGTGATAACCAGCGCGATATAGCCCAAGACTGGCTTGTCGCCTTGGGGCTAGCAGATACCGAAACGGAAAGCTTCGACGCTCTGTCTTTCGGCCTGCAACGGATGGTGTTGTTGGCTCGGGCTATGGTGAAGGCCCCGGTTATCCTAGTGCTGGACGAGCCCACCCTGGGGTTGGATGGCTACCACCGAGAATTGATTTTGAAAGCGATAGATCACATTGCCGAGCATTCTGACACCCAAATCATTTTTGTCAGCCATTCGGTAGGCGAGATGCCGAGTTGCATTACCCAGTTGTTAAACTTCGAGCCCGGCGCGCAGGGTTTTGAGGTCGTTTGCAGCGAGCGAACCGGGTAACGTAACCGCTAGCGCGTATAACTCCGCAGGGCATCACACTGCGACTGCCCCTGACAATAGAGCAAGCCGCGCTCAGCAGTGGCTGTCGCCAACGCCACATCGCCCTTAGCCATATAGGTCGCTGCCAGGTGCAGGTATATCTCGGCGCTATCAGAGTCAATCCGCTGAGCGCGCTCAAGCAGAGCAAGCGCCTGTTCATAGTCGCCTCTATCTGTCGCCGCGCTCGCGCGTGCCAACAGCGGACCATAAGCATTGCTGTCGTTTGGCTCAGGCGCAACAGGGCGTTCTGGCACGGCTGGTGTCGACGAAGAGTCAGCGTTTCCCGGAGTGTAATCGGTTGGCGATTCCACCGGCGCGGGATCGCCCCCAGGCACGCTATACACTGAGCAACCGCCAAAAATCACGATCCCAGCCAGCACTACCCCACGTAGCACCTTAAATCGTCTTATACGCATGACCATCATCTATCTCCGCCAAACAACGATTGAAACCAGTCAGTAATTGAATTCTTACCTGAGCCCGCCGTACAACTGCTGCGTTGACTTGGCTCTGAGCCGGTAATAAAGGGCAACAACCGTGAATTCGGGCAACCCTCGCCAGTAAGATAACCAGATTGGTCATCTACCCACTGAGGCGCTATTTTGTTCGGCATGCGATAGCCCAGAGAGCGTTGGGCCGAGCGCGACATGAAGTGCGCCCAGACCTTGAGCGCGCCGGTACTACCGGTCAACCCTGTGGCCCCATTGTCATCGCGGCCTACCCAGCTCACTGCCAGCAGATCACCCGAAAAGCCGGCAAACCAGGAATCCCGACCCTCGTTGCTGGTGCCAGTTTTACCCGCGACGGCGAAATTCTCTCCCAGATAGCGATAGACGCCCTTACCAGTGCCTTCCTGGACCACCTCGCGTAGCGCGTAATGCAGTAAATGTACGGCCTGCAAACTGACCGTCCTGTCGTAAGCCAGAGAATAGCGGTGCAGGGTATCCCCCTCAGCATCGACGATATTCCGAATACTGCGCAAGGGCATTCTGAATCCCCCGGCCGCAATCGCCTGATACATTGCAGCCATCGCCATCGGCGAGTATTCCCCAGCGCCCAGCGCCAGGGCCGGCACCTCGGGAATGGGGCCGTCGACGCCGAGACGCCTGAGCATCTCAACGACATTATCCAAACCCAACTCCATGCCCAATCTCGCAGTGGCGAGGTTGTAAGACCGTGCCAAAGCTGTGTGCAAAAGAACATTGCCATGTTCCTTGCGATCAAAATTACGGGGCTCCCACAGCTGGCCACCGGGGCCGGTCACCGACACTTTGGTATCAGCCAGCATTGTCGCCAACGAGTACTTCTCGGGCTGCTCCAGAGCGGCAAGATAAATCGCTGGCTTGATCAGCGAGCCGGCAGGTCTTCGGGCATCGAGGGCTCGATTAAAGCCGGCATATCGCACCCGCCGGCCGCCCACCAGCGCTGCGACCTCGCCGGTATCGAAACGCGTAACGACCGTCGCTGATTCAAGCTCCGCACTGCTATCTATCTGGTTTAGCACCTCTGTTGTGCTGCGTTCCAACTGGCGTTGCAGAATGGGATCGAAGCTGGTGAAAATACTCAGTCCTAACGTGGTGAGATCTTCATCCCGGTACTCCAGCCGAAGCTGCCTGCGCACCAGATCAACAAACGCAGGAAAGCTATTGCGCACCAGCCGATTGGCATTCAGGCCCAGGGGCATAGCCTTGGCAATGACGGCGTGCTCTGCATTGATAACGCCTTGCTCGAGCATTAAACCCAGTACCAAATCACGGCGCTGACGCGCCCGCTCGGGATTGCGCAAAGGATTATACAATGATGGCCCTTTGATCATCCCTATCAAAAGCGCCTGCTGATGCAGCCCGAGTTGTTCCAGGGGGGTGTCAAAATAATGCCTGGCCGCGAGCGCAAAGCCGTGTATCGCGCGTGGACCGTCCTGACCCAGGTAAACTTCATTGAGATAGCTCTCGAGAATTTGTTCCTTGCTGTAATGGAGCTCCAGCAGAACTGCCATCACCACTTCGGTCAGCTTGCGGGTAATGGTACGCTCCGGTGTCAGGTAATAATTCTTCACCAATTGCTGGGTTATGGTGCTGCCACCAGCCACCACCTGCCCGGAACGCGCGTTGCTGAACGCAGCACGGGCGATTCCGGTTATGGAAAAGCCCAGATGCTCATAGAAGCGCTGATCTTCGGTCGCCAACAACCCGCCCACCAAAGTCTCTGGCACCTCAGTCAGACGCACCAGCAGCCGATCTTCTCCATGCTGAGGATAAATACCGCCGATCTGTACCGGATCCAAACGCATCAGATCGACAGTATTCCCAGCGCTGCGCAAGCTATCAACACGCTTGCCGTTAAATGTCAGATTGACGCCACGGGCGGGTTCTCGTTCATCCGCAAAATTAAAGCCCCGGGTATAAATATCAAAGCGGTTACCCGCGCGGGATACTTCTCCAGGCCTGCGGGCGCTGGTGACTTTTCGATAACCAAGAATTTCCAGTTCGTAGGCAAGGTCATCAGGAGCGATCTTCGCGCCTGCAAATAATTCTAGCGGTCGAGCGTAAACTTTAGCGGGTAATTCCCACATGTTATCAATAAATGTGGCTGTAATGCGCGCATCCAGATACACCAGCATCAGTACTGCAACCACCGACAGGCTGACAAATATCTTTAGAATGGGGCGATGGGTGCGCGTCATGGGCTGCGAGTGTACACCAGACATGCTTTCTTTTGTCTCGTGGATAAGGATAATAGCTCGCGAATCAAATCCGAGCTTATAGCAACATGAAAAAATACAAAGTTTACGGCATTGGCGCAGCGCTGGTGGACACCGAAATTAAAGTTGAAGACCACGATTTGGCTGCAATGGCCGTGGACAAGGGCCTGATGACGCTGGTTGATGAGGAGCGACAGCAAGCGCTGCTGTCACATCTGAAAGATCACTTGGTCAGCGCCAGCCACGCCAGTGGCGGCAGCGCCGCCAACACCATTATCGCCGTGGCGCTTTTCGGCGGCTCATCGTTTATGACCTGTAAAGTTGCACAAGATGCCTACGGTGATATTTACCTTGCAGATCTCGAATCCTCCGGCGTCGACCATTGTCTTAATAACGGCAAAGTGCGAGAAGATGGAGTCACCGGCAAGTGCCTGGTCCTTATCACGCCTGATGCTGAGCGCAGCATGAACACCTACCTTGGGATCTCAGACACACTCTCCGTGGAACAACTGGACGCGGCGGCCATCGCCGATTCAGAGTATCTGTACATTGAGGGTTACAGAGTCACTTCCCCTTCCAGCCTTGGCGCAGCCGTGCGGTCTCGAGAATTAGCTGAGGCAGCGGGCGTAAAAACAGCCCTGAGCTTTTCCGACCCGGGTATGGTGAAATTCTTCCGCGAGGGTATGAAAGAAATTATCGGTGATCGCCTGGATCTTATTTTCTGCAACGAAGATGAAGCCCTGGGCTGGGCAGAGACCGATTCAATGGACGTGGCGATTGATGCACTGAAAAAAATTGCATCTACCTTTGCAATCACCCTGGGAGCAAAAGGCGCGCTGGTCTACAACGGCGAAGAATTACTGGAAATTGCACCGCGTAAGGTCTCTGCAATAGACACCAACGGCGCCGGCGATATGTTCGCAGGGGCATTTCTCTACAGCATCACCCGCGGTGAAGACTTCGAAACCGCAGGCCGCTTCGCCTGCCTGGCCGCCAGCGAAACGGTATCACGCTACGGACCACGCCTGGACAAAGACGATTACGCCGCTCTCACTTCATCGTTCTATGGCGACCAAGCGGGCTAAAAAAGATCGAACTGCTTGTCGACGATAGCGCGGAAGGACGTTCCGACGAACCCTAGAATGCCGTCCGCAACGGGCTGCAGCTGGCGATCGATATAGTGCTGATAATCAAGCGGTGCGAGCGCGCGCGCTGCCGGCTCCGCACCCGCTGTCGTTATCACATACTCGACCCAACTACCGCGTGAGGGTACCGGCAAATCGCGATCAGCACATAACCTCGCCGCCTGCACGTGAGGCGGAACATTCCGCTGGTAGTCGTCCAGCCGCCGCCGCAGCCGCTTACGATAAACCAACTGCTCGTCGCGCTGCCCCGCAACGACTTCCCCGACCAGAGTTTTTATATAGTCTTCGAAGGGTTCCTGCTGGAATATGCGCCGGTACAATAGCTCCTGAAACTCTCGGGCTAGCCGGGTCCAATCCGTGCGTACATTTTCCAGGCCCTTGAATACAAGTTCATCGCGATCAGTGCCCGCGACCACACCGGCATAGCGCTTCTTGCTGCCCTTGTCTGAGCCACGCACCGTTGGCATTAGAAACTGCTTAAAGTGGGTCTCAAACTCTAGCTCCAGCACACTGTCCAAGCCAAACTCCGAGCGGATTTGTTCCGTCCACCAATGATTAAGCAAGCTCTGCAACTCACGCCCTGTCTGCTGCGCTTGCTGGTCATTGGCGGCACTGCGTATCCATACAAACACGGAATCAGTATCGCCATAGATTACCCGGTGCCCCAGGCCCTCGAGGTGGTCCCGGGTGCGCTGCAATATTTCGTGCCCGCGCAAGGTTATTGAACTGGCCAGACGGGCATCGAAAAAGCGGCAACCCGGAGTTCCCAATACGCCATAAAATGAATTCATAATGATTTTGATCGCCTGCGACAGCGGCGCATCACTAGCGGCCTTGGCCTGATCCCGACGCTGCCAGAGACTGGTGATAAGCCCCGGTAAAATGTGCCCTTCGCGGGCAAACTGTGAATCAAGAAAGCCCGGCACTGTGGCATGCTCATCGAGTTCTCCGCCAACGCCCGCTGCCAGGCCCAGAGGGTCGATGCAGAAAGTACGGATAATACTGGGATAAAGGCTTTTGAAATCCAATACCAACACATGCCGATAGATACCCGGCTGGGAATCCAGTACGAAGCCGCCGGGGCTGCCGCCCTGATCCGTCCGCGCATTGGGGGCCACATAGCCCTTGCGATGCAACCGGGGTAAGTAGAGGTTATCGAAGGAGGCGACTGAACCACCCAGACGATCCAGGTTCAGACCGGTAATCGCCGAGCGAGCGAGCGCGAACTCCAGCAGCGAGGTGGCCTTGAATATCTCGGATACCAGCTCACAGTCCTTCAAATTGTAGGCAGCCAGGCGGCTCTTGTCCTGATGGAATAATTCGCTGATCGCCAGCCCCCGATCACTGCCATGCAGCAACTTACCCTCGCCCAAAATCTGCCGGGAGACATTTTCCAGAGAGAAGCTTTCAAAGCGGTAGAACGCTGCGCGCAGCAGCTCGATTCCATCCAGCAGCACCCGGCCGGTAAGGTGTGCCGCTCTACGTTCACCATCTTCGTCCAGCTCTCGCCAACGCACCGGCCGCTGCTCCCGACCCAGAGACAATGGCACCCCCAAAAGATCCGCTACACGCTGCAAATACCAGGTGTCGAAATTGACGACATTCCAGCCTATCAACACATCGGGATCATAGCAGCGCAGCCAGGCCAAAAACGCCTGCAGAACTTCAGCCTGCGACGCATAACTTTCCACGTAATCCTGACCAGCGCCCTCGCCCACCATAAACACCTGCCGTTCCTCAGCACCTGAGGGACACACAGCATGCACGCCAATCGAATAGAGCTGAACCCCGTCCAGGGCAGTCTCGATATCGAACGAAACCACTTTCAATGGCGGGCGATAATCGCCAGAGCGCATCACCGGCTGATCCAGAGTGCTAAATTCGCCGGCATCATCCACCTCGCCGACAAGCTCAGCACTACCGGTGATAAACCGCTCCATCAGGTACCGCTCTGCAGGGTTGATATCTGCCTCAAGGGGATCAAAACCCGCTTCAATCAGCTGATCTGCACAGCTTCGGGCCTGCCTGTAGCTGGAGAAGTACAGCGCATTGACCGGCGACAAATCAAAGGCGCGTAAGTTGACGCTCTTAACCTCGGCTATTCGAAAACGTTGCAGCGCCCCCGCGGCCTGGACAAACTCTGACTGTCGCAGGAAAAATACCGCCGTCTGCCCACACACCGTTACCCGCAGCGGGCCGGCGTCCGTGGCGAACCAGTACTCCAGTTCAATTCCGCCCTGACGATCACTCCAATTACGGGTGAGAAGAAAGCCTAGAGTACTCTGGGTTGCCAACTTTACCTCCAGTGGTGACTATCCTTTAAGCCCGCTCTGGCTTAAGCTGTATCCAGTGCTGATTATTATGCACATCGGTTGAGGATAAAAAGTTGAGGAAAAAAGCCGCATGAAAAAGCCCGTCATCAAACAGGATCCTTTATACCAATTGCTGCGTAACGAGGATATCAAGAGCTTCAATGAGCAGCGCGACACTCTCAATAATAGTGAACTGGGAAGCGGGGATTATCGGGGCCGCGATCTGCGCAATATGAATGCCGATGGGCTCGACTTCAGCGATTCGTATTTCCGCAATGCCGATCTCAGTGGCATCGACTTTCGCAACACCAATCTGCTGGGCGCGAGTCTATTGGATGCAAAACTCTCAGGCACCTATTTCCCCGACCAGATAAGCGCCACCGAGATTCGACTGTCGCGGGATACAGGCACACGACTGCGCTACGACCGACGCTAGCGCGCAGCCATACCCCACGGTTTAACCCTGCGAGAGCAAATCACGCAGATCCACAATCGCGGCATTTGCGCGGCTGATAAATGACGCCATCACCAGTGAATGATTTGCCAGGGGTCCAAAACCAGAACCGTTGAGAATCATTGGGCTCCAAACCGTTTCCTGGGTGCCTTCCAATTCGCGAATGATCTGCTGCAGGCTGACTTCAGCGTTTTTGTCCTGTAGCACTTCAGCAAAGTCGACCTGTGCCGCCCTGAGAAAATGGGTGAGCGCCCAGGCCGTCCCGCGCGCCTCAAAAAACACATCGTCGATCTCGGCCCAAGGCGTGCGTACCAGCTTCTCCACGGGGGTGCTCGTTGACTGTGTGGCGCTCTGATCGCCGGCTAAATCGGTGTTTACCCGTCGCTGGCCAACGCTGGCACTGAGGCGCTGAGACAGGCTGCCAAGGCGGATATCGACGGTGGATAGCCAATACCGTAGGTTGTCAGCCCGGGCATAGAACTGTGCGTCACTGGCGTTCACATCAGACAGCCTGCGAAAGTAACTAAGAGTGAACTTGAGGCCAGTGCGATACTCGGATTCGGAGGCCGGCAACACCCAGCTGTCAGACTGAAAATTGAAACGCGGTTCAGCAACCGCTAGATCTGGGTCCTCAGACGACTGCGACTGCGACCTGCTATGGACCTCGCGCATTGCACGAGCCAAATCGCGCACCTGGATCAGGACGCCGTATTCCCAATTTGGAATATTGTCCAGCCATAGACCGGGTGGGAAGCGATCATTGTGCAGAAAACCACCGGGCTTATCGAGCAGGGTCTCCATGACGCCCATCAGCGCGGCGGTAGTAACCGAGCCCGTAACAACGCTTCCTCCCTCCTGGGTTGCATAGGCTGCGGCCCTGTCCTCAACGTCAAAATTGACGGGCGACATACTCCAGTAAATGCCCACCAATACCGCCAGAAAAAGATAGACAGCCAACACAAGGGCCACCCATTTGGCCCAGTTTGCAGCCGGCAGGTAGTCATCGAGAAAATTACGTAGGCGATTTTTTCCGGCACCGGAGGTCATGTCATTCATTGCAAAGCTTCCATTAGTGATGCTGGTGGTTGTCGTCTGCCGGTGCGCCCTTGCGCACAGGCGCCATTACGCAAGCCTGCCCGCCAGCGGCGACAATCAGACAAAGCTGTAAGTCTTCTCCCGGCGACGGCATGCGCTCCAAATCCAGCAACATTAAGTGCTTACCGCCGGGAACCAACTCTACGGACTCACCTGGCGCGAGCGCCAAAGACGGCAATTGCTGCATTTTGACATATCCATCCTCCGTAATGCTGGTGTGAATTTCAGTACGCCCGGCTAATTCGACAATGACGCCGGTTATCTCCTGTGGCTTTGAGTCGGTGTTAGTGACACGCAGATACGCTGCAGTATTGGTCTGTGTGGGTGGCAAAGCGCGCACCCAGGCATCCTCAACCACGATACCATCGCCAGCGGCGGCGCTTGTCCATAGCAACATCGCCGCCAGTATCCGTAAATTGTTCAAACTACCTCTCCTTGAGTGAAACTTACGCCCTGCACCGGCGTCTAACCACTATACCATTTACCGGGGGCACCTCTAAATAATGTGATGATGCATCATTTACAGCGGTGCCCTCACTGTCGCGACTGCTCCAGCTAGGGCCGTCGCCTGCACACTGGTACAATACCCGACCCATTACCAGCGGCGTTGCCGGCCCAAGGATATTTAATGCGCGCTTTGATCGCCTGCCTGCTCTGCTTGGCCGCCGCCCTGAGCTACGGTCAATCCTTTCCCACAGGCAATAACTCCGACCCATTCCAGACGCTGTCGAATGAGCCCGAATTTTTGCCCGTCGAGGAAGCCTACAAACTGGCTATTGAACTCGAAACCAATGGCAATATTCGTCTGTACTGGCAAATAGCAGACACCTACTACCTGTATCAGCACCGGTTTACATTTACCCTGACGGATGCAAACGGGGCTATAGGCGCCGATGCAACGCTACCCCCTGCCCTGGCTAGAACCGACGAATACTTTGGCGAAGTGCACGTTTACTACCGCGATGCCGATGTAACCCTGACACCCTCACGCGCCAGCGAACAAATGTACTTGCAGGTAAAATCACAAGGCTGCGCCGATGCAGGTCTGTGTTATCCGCCTCGCACGCAAAATTTTATGCTGGATTTTGACAGCGGGACAACCACTGAAACAGTCCAGACCCTCACCCCGGCAGCCAGCCCGGCAAAGGCGGCCCCACCCACGTCCATCGCAACCTTACTGTATATGCTAGCGCTCGCATTCGCTGGCGGAATAATTCTCAACCTGATGCCCTGCGTGTTCCCGATTCTGTCGCTGAAAGTGCTGAGCTTTGCTCGTAGTGAAGATCATGACAGACATATTCATGGCTGGTTCTATGCGGTCGGCGTAGTCAGCAGCTTCGTGGCTGTGGCCGCAGTGTTGATAGGACTGCAACAGGCTGGCAGCGCTATCGGCTGGGGCTTCCAACTGCAAACTCCGGGGTTTGTAATCGCTTTAGCCTACCTGTTCGTGGCCATGGGTCTATCTCTTTCCGGGGTTATTCAATTTGGCGGCCGCCTGATGAATTTAGGCGGTGGACTCGCGGAACAACCCGGTGGAGCGGGAAGTTTCTTTACCGGTGTGTTGGCCGTTGTAGTGGCCAGTCCTTGTACCGCACCCTTTATGGGAACGGCGCTTGGCTTCGCCGCAACTCAACCGGCAGCCGTCGGCCTATTGGTGTTCGCTGCGCTTGGAGCAGGCATGGCCGCACCGTTACTGCTGCTGAGCTACAGCACGCTGGCGCGACGACTGATGCCAAAGCCTGGCCAGTGGATGGAAACACTGAAGGAACTTCTGGCCTTTCCTTTGTATGCCACGGCCCTGTGGTTGTTGTGGGTTGCAGGGCGCCAGACCGACATTAACACCATGACCGTCGCGCTGGCAGGAGCGCTTATGCTCGCCCTCGGTCTTTGGCTCTGGGGAGAAGGCACTGTGCGCAAGGGCGTTGCGGTGCTGTGTATTGCCACCGCCATATCGCTGGCCACTTGGCGCGGTGCGGGTAGTGAAGATGACCGGCGCTTGGCGACCGGAACCGTTGCCTGGTCAGTGAAAGCCCTCGCTCAGTCGCGCGCTGTTGGCAATCCGGTATTTGTCGATGTAACCGCTGACTGGTGTCTTACCTGTATCGCCAACGAACAGGCGGTGCTGTTCACCGACGAGATGACGGCCCGGTTTGCAGCAGCCGGTATCGTCTACATGGTCGCCGACTGGACCAACTACGATCCGGAAATTGCCGCTTTCATCGCCGAACATGGCCGCAGCGGTATACCTCTTTATCTGATGTATCCCGCTCAAAGCGATTTACCACCTATAATCCTGCCACAAATATTGTCTGACAATGTTGTGATCGCGGCTATTGAGACAGTTGTTGCGAAAAACAAGGGGATAGCACGCAATTTCTAGGGCGTTAGCAGCATTTTCAGCGAGAGTTACAGAACATCCGACTTCTGGTCAATATTAGCTCGTAGTAGCCAACAAAATCTAAAAACGGGCTAACTTCCGCAATTCTGCCGCGAATTGCAGCCAAAATCCCAAAAAATAACAATTGGCTAGACAAACTTCACTTCTTCACCCAAACTGCCTAAGATATCATAATTTTACAGTGAGCGTCCGCCCATGGCGACCATTCTCGTCCTCCACGGTCCAAACCTGAATTTATTGGGACAACGCGAGCCTGATATTTATGGTACCACCACGCTTCACAATATCAATCAGCAGCTGGAACAACTGGCCCAATCCCGAGGCCACCACTTGCTGAACATGCAAAGTAACGCAGAGTATGAGTTGGTAGAGCGAATTCAGGAAGCCGCCCAGGAGGGTGTCAATTTCATTCTGATCAATCCCGCCGCGTTCACTCACACCAGTGTGGCTATGCGCGACGCGCTAGCCGCGGTAGCCATTCCCTTCATCGAAATCCACCTGTCTAACGTGCACGCGCGTGAGGACTTTCGCCGTAAGTCTTATTTTTCCGACCTGGCTTGCGGCGTAATTTGCGGCCTGGGAGCCCAGGGTTACGAGCTTGGATTACAGGCGGCGCTGCACCAATTAGAAACCTCATAATCAACAACTGAGAGAAGTCACTATGGACATTCGCAAAGTAAAAAAGCTGATCGAATTGCTTGAAGAGTCAAATATTGATGAGATCGAGATCAAGGAAGGCGAAGAATCCGTCCGCATCAGTCGCAATGGCGGCCAGCAGTTAATGGTTGCCCCCCCTGGCTACGCACCCTATGGAGCGCCAATGCCGATGCCCCCTATGGCTGTGGCTCCCTCACCCGTTGCTGAGGCTCCGGCACCAACCGCAGCGCCTGTGACCACAGGCCACACGGTCACTTCTCCTATGGTAGGCACCTTCTATGCTTCTGCGTCGCCAACCACGCCTCCCTTTGTTGCAGTCGGACAGACCGTCAAAGTTGGTGACGTGTTATGCATCGTCGAGGCGATGAAAATGATGAATCAGATCGAAGCCGACAAGGCGGGCACGGTAGAGGCCATTTTAGCTGAGAACGGCGAGCCGGTTGAATTCGACCAACCGCTGGTATCCATCGTTTAAGCCACGTCTCACAAATACCGCAAGTAGAGGAAAATGCCATGCCCATGTTAGAAAAGGTGCTGATCGCCAATCGAGGCGAAATCGCCCTGCGAATATTACGGGCCTGCAAGGAATTGGGTATAGGCACGGTTGCAGTGCACTCCACCGCAGATCACGGCCTAATGCACGTGAGATTGGCTGATGAGTCAGTGTGCATAGGACCGGCGCCATCAACGGAAAGTTACCTCAATGTTCCCGCGATTATTAGCGCGGCCGAAATTACCAACGCCAGCGCTATTCACCCTGGCTATGGCTTTTTGGCTGAGAATGCAGACTTCGCCGATCAGGTTGAGAAAAGCGGTTTCGTTTTTATTGGTCCTACCGCCGACACCATCCGCTTGATGGGCGACAAGGTTTCTGCCATCGAGGCAATGAAGCAATCTGGCGTACCGACAGTACCAGGTTCCGACGGCGCACTCACCGACGACGCTGAGCGCACCCTCGAAGTTGCGCGCAGGATCGGCTTTCCGGTGATCGTAAAAGCCGCTGCGGGCGGTGGCGGGCGCGGCATGCGGGTCGTACACAATGAAGCAGCACTCATCAACTCGGTGCAGGTTACCCAGGCCGAAGCTGCCGCCGCTTTTGGTTCGGATGTGGTGTATCTGGAAAAATTCCTGCAAAAACCCCGTCACGTTGAAGTTCAAGTGCTCGCCGATGGCCAGGGTAACGCTATCCATCTCGGCGATCGGGACTGCTCGCTGCAAAGACGCCATCAGAAAGTGTTGGAAGAAGCCCCTGCCCCGGATATTGGGGACGATCTGCGCCAGCAGGTTGCCGAGGCCTGCGTCAACGCTTGTGTCGAGATTGGCTATCGCGGCGCCGGAACGTTTGAGTTCTTGTATGAAGACGGTGGCTTTTATTTTATTGAGATGAACACACGGGTACAGGTCGAGCACCCGGTGACTGAGATGATAACCGGTATCGACATCGTTAGAGAGCAGCTGCTCATTGCCAGTGGCTTTCCGCTATCGCTCAAACAGGAAGATGTTCGTTTCCGTGGCCACTCCTTTGAATGCCGTATCAATGCTGAGGATCCGAAGAATTTCCTGCCCTCTCCAGGCAAAGTTACCACCTTTCACGCACCTGGCGGCCCGGGAATTAGGGTCGACTCGCATCTCTATGATGGTTATACCGTGCCCCCTTTCTACGATTCGTTAATCGCCAAGATTATTAGCTTCGGCGAGACCCGCGAGGTGGCACTTGCTCGCATGCGGCAGGCATTGGACGAACTGGTGATTGAGGGTATCCGCACCAATACCCCGCTGCACCAGGACCTGGTCCGCGACCCCTCATTTCAGGCCGGTGGTGTAAGCATCCACTACTTGGAAAGCAAGCTGGAAGACTCTCGGTAACCTCTCCCAATGACCTGGCTGCAACTACGACTGGATACTGATTCCGCCGCTGTGGAATCATTGGAAGACCTGATGCTTGCCACCGGGGCCGTTTCGGTCACGCTGGAAGACAATGCAGACGACCCGGTGCTCGAACCGGGAGTCGGCGAAACACCTCTGTGGCGACATACCCGGCTCACTGGCCTATATAGCGCCGATGCCGATATGCAGGCGGTACTCAGTCAGTTTCCATCCGAGCAACTGGTCGCAGGTAATCAGCGGGTAGAGATCCTGGAAGACAAAGACTGGGAGCGGGAGTGGATGCTGCACTACCGACCGATGCAATTCGGCCAGCGTCTTTGGGTCTGTCCAAGCTGGCTGGAGCCACCCGAGCCCGATGCTATCAACCTACTTCTGGACCCCGGACTGGCCTTTGGTACTGGTACTCACCCGACCACTGCCCTGTGTCTCACAGCGCTGGAAGGCCTGGCCTTACAGGACTCGGTGATAGTCGACTATGGTTGCGGCTCAGGCATTCTAGCTGTTGCAGGGTGCAAGCTGGGCGCACGGGAAGTATTGGGCGTGGATAACGATCCCCAGGCTCTCGCTGCCACTATCGAAAACGCCAGGCGAAATAATATGCCCGACAATGCTATCACCGTTGCCCTGCCAGGGGCATACGATCAAACTTACTGGTCACAACGCGCCGATCTGGTTGTTGCCAATATCCTGGCCGGACCGCTGATCGAATTGTCGGAGACCTTGCTCGACCTGCTAAAACCCGAAGGTACCTTGCTGCTGTCAGGGTTGCTGGCCAATCAGGCCGAAGCGATTAGCGAGCACTACCGAACCACGGTGCCGATCATCGTTACCGGCGTCGATCAAGGCTGGGTTTGCCTTTCCGGCATACGACCTGCACAGGAATAACCAACAGGCGGACTGAGTTAATCGATCAGCGTCAGAATTGACGGTTTTTTATCCAATATTTCTTTTACCACGCACAGCGGTCGAGTATCATAGCGCCCTCGTTTTTGGGGCGGTTTTACCAACATCTTATAATGCTAAAGATCGGACCTTACACCTTACAAAATCTCGTCGCGCTAGCCCCGATGGCCGGTGTGACAGATTTACCATTTCGTCGCCTTTGCGCTGAGCAGGGTGCCGGGCTCGTGGTGTCTGAAATGATCAGCAGCAAGCCTGAGTTACGCGATTCGCGCAAGACCCTGCTACGCAGCCAGCACGACCACGAAGCGGAACCGCGCTCGATTCAAATCGCCGGCAATGACCCCCTGCAAATGGCACAGGCCGCCCTCTATAACGTATCTCAAGGCGCCCAGATCATTGACATCAATATGGGCTGCCCGGCGAAAAAAGTTTGCAGAAAAGCCGCGGGATCTGCGCTGCTGGCAGACGAATCATTGGTAGCCAGCATATTATCTACAGTGGTTGCTGCGGTCGATGTCCCGGTTACCCTGAAAATCCGTACCGGCAGTGCCCCAGACACTCGCAACGGCGTGACCATCGCCCGTATCGCGCAGGATGCGGGTATCGCCGCCCTGGCGGTTCACGGCCGAACCAGAGCTTGCGCCTTTAAGGGGGCCGTAGAATACGACACCATCGCTGATATTGTTGCCGCCATCGAAATTCCCGTATTTGCCAACGGTGATATAGACAGTCCGGAGAAAGCGTTAGCGGTGCTTGCACACACTGGCGCCGCTGGCGTAATGATTGGCAGAGCGGCCCAGGGTCAACCTTGGTTGTGCGGCCAGATTGCGACCTACCTCGCAAGCGGCAAGACGCCAGCGGCGCCTGATTTTTGCCAAC
Organism: Halieaceae bacterium; assembly: GCA_047633055.1. Lineage (GTDB taxonomy): Bacteria > Pseudomonadota > Gammaproteobacteria > Pseudomonadales > Halieaceae > CALJFL01. The sequence continues at coordinate 31,265 of JBLIEI010000002.1, forward strand.
AACTCCGCATTATTGAAAGACACCTGCGGGCACTGCACGTGTTCTACGGTGAATTTATGGGTGTACGTATCGCTCGCAAGCACATCGGCTGGTATCTGCAGCGGCACCCGGGGCTCGCCACTGTGCGAAAAACCTTCAATGCCCTGGAATCCTCAGCGGACCAGCTAAAACTCATAACTCAACTATCCCATACTCAATTTGAAGAGGCAGTAGCAGCATGACAAGGGCTGAACCCTTACCACCCCAAGTGGCCAGCAACGACGACAGCAATTTTGACAACAAAGATCAAGTCACCGAACATCCTAGCCACTTGCGCGATGCAGTTACTACCGCGGTGCGTAATTACCTGCAGGAATTAGACGGTCAAATGACGACTGATTTTTACCAAATGGTGTTGGCTGAGATCGAAGCGCCCCTGCTGACTGAAATAATGACGCACACCCGCAATAACCAGACCAAAGCTTCCATTATGCTGGGCCTCAATCGAGGCACACTGCGTAAAAAACTAAAGCAGTACGATATTATTTCCAGTAATAATGGCGAGGAATAGACCGTCACCATGAGCGACATTGACCTAACTACCGTTAAACGCGCGCTGATTAGCGTTTCTGACAAATCAGGTATTGTTGAGTTTGCCAGCGCACTGCGCGACGCCGGCGTTGAGCTGCTTTCTACCGGCGGCACCTACCGACTACTGCAGGAAAATGGGCTGCAGGTTACCGAGGTATCAGAGCACACCGGCTTCCCTGAGATGATGGACGGCCGCGTTAAAACACTTCACCCCAAAATACACGGCGGCATCCTGGCCCGGCGCGGGCAAGACGATGCCGTTATGGCTGAACAGGGTATCGATGCCATCGACATGGTTGTGGTCAACCTGTACCCCTTTGAGGCCACTGTCGCCAAGCCGGGTTGCAGCCTGGAAGACGCTATTGAGAATATCGACATCGGCGGACCCACAATGGTCAGAGCCGCAGCCAAGAATCATCGTTTCGTCAGTATCGTGGTCGACGTAGATGACTACGCTGCAATCACTGCTGAGATGCAAGCCAATAGCGGCGCCACCAGATTGCAGACCCGATTCGACTTGGCCGTTAAAGCCTACGAGCACACTGCTGCCTACGATGGCGCCATTGCCAACCACTTTGGCCGGCTGGTAAACCCTGGTTCAGAAAATTTTCCGCGCACCTTCAATACCCAGTTCTTTAAAACGCAGGAAATGCGCTACGGGGAAAACCCCCATCAGCGCGCCGCGTTCTATAAAGAGGCCAACCCCAGCGAAGCGGGCATTTCTACCGCGAGCCAGTTGCAGGGCAAAGAGCTGTCTTACAACAACGTCGCGGACACCGACGCCGCTCTGGAATGCGTCAAAAACTTTGAGCAACCCGCCTGCGTAATCGTCAAGCACGCCAACCCTTGTGGCGTTGCCGTCGCCGAAAACATCAGCAAGGCCTATGACCTGGCCTTTGCCACCGATCCGGAGTCGGCGTTTGGAGGCATTATTGCCTTTAACCGGGAACTGGACGCTGACACCGCCGCCACAATTTGCGAACGTCAGTTTGTTGAGGTCATCATTGCTCCTGCCGTTAGTATAGAAGCAGCCGCGGTTATTGCGGCTAAGAAAAATGTACGCCTGTTAAGTTGTGGCCAATGGACAACTTCCGGCCCTGCACTGGATTACAAGCGCGTTAACGGGGGTCTGCTGGTGCAGGATCGTGACCTTGGCATGGTGGTCAAGGCTGATCTGACCGTAGTCAGCAAGCTGCAACCTACCGAGCAGCAGTGGGTAGATCTGTTGTTTGCCTGGAAAGTCGCCAAATTTGTCAAGTCCAATGCTATCGTCTACGCCAAGCAGGGGCAGACCGTAGGCGTGGGTGCCGGCCAGATGAGCCGAATCAATTCTGCCCGCATTGCCGCTATTAAGGCTGAGCACGCGGGACTGCAAGTACGTGGATCAGTAATGGCTTCCGATGCATTCTTCCCGTTCCGCGATGGCATGGACAGTGCCGGCGAGTCGGGCATTGCTGCAGTCATTCAGCCCGGCGGCTCAATTCGCGACGAGGAAGTCATTGCCGCCGCTGACGAGCACAACATGGCTATGGTATTCACCGGTATGCGTCACTTCCGCCACTGAAACAGCGAGCGTCATTAAGACTATGAATGTTTTAATTATTGGTGGCGGTGGCCGTGAACACGCTTTAGCGTGGAAAGCGGCACAATCGCCTATCGCACAAACCATTTTCGTAGCCCCCGGTAATGCGGGCACTGCTGGCGAAGACGGCGTAAAAAATGTTGCTATGGACGTTATGGATTTTGAAGGCCTGGCGGATTTCGCAGTGGGCAACAATGTAGGTCTGACTATCGTCGGACCCGAGGCCCCTTTGGTCGATGGCATAGTCAATTATTTCGAGGCTAGACAATTGCGCTGCTTTGGACCTCGTGAGGGCGCCGCCCAACTGGAGGGTTCAAAAGCGTTTACCAAAGACTTTCTGGCACGGCACAACATTCCCAGTGGCGCCTATGGCACGTTCACCGAAGTGGAACCAGCGCTAGAGTATTTACGAGCAAAGGGCGCCCCGATTGTCGTTAAGGCAGACGGACTGGCAGCGGGCAAAGGCGTTATCGTCGCTGAGACCTTAGAGCAGGCCGAGAACGCGATAGTAGATATGCTCTCAGGTAATGCGTTTGGCGAGGCCGGCTGCCGGGTTGTCATCGAGGAATTTCTCGAGGGTGAGGAAGCCAGTTTTATCGTGCTGGTCGACGGCGAGCATGTACTGCCGATGGCCACTAGCCAGGACCATAAGCGGATTGGCGAGGGCGATACCGGACTCAATACTGGCGGCATGGGCGCCTATTCACCCGCACCCGTTGTCACCTCTGACGTTTACCAACGCATTATGCGCGAAGTCATTGGGCCCACTGTGCGCGGCATGGCAGCCGAGGGCAATGCCTATACCGGCTTTCTGTATGCTGGCCTGATGATCAGCCCGGAGGGTGCGCCCCGCGTCATCGAATACAACTGCCGTTTGGGCGACCCGGAAACACAACCTATATTAATGCGCCTGCAGTCTGACCTGGTCAGTCTCTGTAACGACGCCTTGGATGGCGTGCTGGACACAGTCGGCATCCAATGGGATAAGCGCTGCGCAATTGGCGTCGTTCTGGCCGCGGGGGGTTACCCCGGAGACTACCGCAAGGGCGTGGTTATATCGGGCTTGGACGCCGCGCAGTCTGAAAATATCAAGGTGTTCCATGCCGGTACCGCATTTGAAGACGATAGAATTGTTACCAATGGCGGCCGGGTTCTGTGTGTCACTGCGCTCGGCGACGACATTGCCACCGCGCAAAAAGCCAGTTATGCGGCCGCCGCCGCCATAAGCTGGGAAGGGATGACGCTGCGCCGCGATATTGGCTGGCGGGCGATAGCCCGTTATAGTCAGCAAGACTAAAAACTTGCTGGAGCATATTGTGCATCAACGCCGCCTATCACTGGTCGATCGCTTCATCGGTGAAACAAACTCTGTACTGCGCACTCTGACCAACCGCGGCAACACCGCCGCACGAACTTCACCTAGTGAAGGCCACACCGAAGCGGACCTGAATGAAACGGAGCGCAGGCACGTTGCTGGACTTATGCGTGTCAATCACACGGGTGAAGTTTGTGCCCAGGCCCTCTATCAAGGTCAGGCCCTGACGGCCAAACTGCCAGATGTGGCTGAAGAGATGCAGCAGGCGGCAGAGGAAGAAATCGATCATCTGGTGTGGTGCGAGGAACGCCTGAGAGAACTCAATAGCCGCCCAAGTTTGCTCAATCCAGCATGGTATGGCATGTCATTCGCAGTGGGCGCTATCGCCGGTGCTATTGGCGACAAGGTAAGCCTCGGGTTTGTGGCAGCCACGGAAGAGCGGGTTTGCAATCACCTCAAAGATCACCTCAAGCAATTACCTGACGAGGACCGCAAGTCGCGACTTATTTTGCAGCAGATGCTGGAAGATGAAGAACGTCACGGTAAAAATGCACTTGAGGCCGGTGGCACCGATTTCCCAGCGCCAGTGAAAAACGCCATGACCGTGGTATCTGCAGTAATGACCAAGAGTAGCTACTGGGTTTAATGATCGCTATCGCCGCCCTCTAAATCGTCGCTCAGCGTGCCGCCCCGTTCTACAGACCGGGGCTTCCCCAGCTACTGCGCCATGAATTCCTGTAACTCATGACTGTGAGTGACTTCCACACCCCCGGCCGCAAGCATAATTGATGCGGAGCAATATTTTTCAGCCGACAGCTCAACCGCCCGCTTAACCTGAGTTTCCTTTAGCCCGACACCCGTAACGACGAAGTGCAGGTTGATGCTGGTAAAAACAGCGGGAACCGCATCGGCGCGCTCAGCCTGCAGCTCAACCCGGCAATCGGTCACTTTCTGGCGGGATTTCTTCAACATACTCATAACATCGTAGACGGCGCAGCCACCAGTGCCCAGTAGTAACATCTCCATAGGCCGACAGCCCATGTTGCGGCCGCCCAAATCCTCTGGACCATCCATTACCACGGAATGTCCGCTGCCCGATTCACCAATGAACATAGCGCCATCCATCCACTTAACTGTTGCTTGCATAACTCATCCTCATCATAAATTGGGGCTTTCGGGACGCGGGAGCTTAGCATAGCAACTACGCCTTTACTTAGCCCCCGCGTAGGTTAGACTTCGCACCTGATAATTTTCTCGCACAGTGAGGGCAAAGGGTGATTAAACCCCAGATCGTCAATGCAATCCCCGGTGTAGAGAGTTTTCTACGCCACTGTCAGCGGCATGAATACAAGCCTAAGAGCGTCATTATGCGCCAGGGTGAGGACAGCAATTCGCTGTACCTTATATTGGATGGCTCAGTTTCCGTGATGGTAGAAGACGAAGCCGATAAAGAACACAAAATGGTGGTGAGCTATCTCAATCCCGGAGATTTTTTTGGTGAGATGGGCTTATTTGGAAAAGAAACCGAGGAAGTACGCAGTGCCATGATCGTAGCCAGGACCCAATGTGAGGTCGCTGAAATTTCTTACGAGCGCTTCCATCAGATCCGCGCCCAGTTACCGGACATTTTGTTTGCGATAGCCCAACAAATGGGCATGCGGCTGCGCCAGACTACCCGTAAACTCAAGGACCTTGCCTTTGTCGATGTCTCAGGCAGGATCGCACAGACCCTGCTCGACCTGTGCAAAGAACCCGATGCCATGACGCACCCCGACGGCATGCAAATCAAAATCACCCGCCAGGAACTGGCCAAGATCGTGGGCTGCTCCCGCGAGATGGCCGGTCGAGTCCTGAAGACACTGGAGCAGGATGGCCTGGTGTCGGTGACGGGTAAAACTATGGTGGTCTTTGGAACCCGATGAGTACTCCTTCAATGACGCCCGACCAAGCGATAGCACTGGCGAAAGAGCATACCAGCCGCGGCAACACAGCAGCGGCAGTCGGTATTTATAAGAATATTTTAGCCAAATCACCACACCATAAAAAAGCCAAAAAAGCCCTGAAAGCGCTACAAAAACCCGAAGGTAAAAAGTCTCCCGACGCGTTCAAGACCGATATGGATGCTGTGCTGGCGCTATATTCAGAAGCCAAGCTTGATCAGGCGCTTACCCAGGTTAAGCGACTTTGCAAACTGCACCCCGATCAGCCTATGCCGCTGAACGTAATGGGGACAATACTGGCGGGGCTTGATAAAAACGAGCAAGCTATATCTGCGTACAAGGCAGCACTGACTCTTGCTCCAGACTATCTGGACGCATTGAATAACCTGGGCTCAGGGTTGCACATAGAGGGGCAGCACGATCAAGCGATTGAGGCTTATCGACACCTGATTGCTATGAATCCCAACTATGCAGACGCTTACTACAATCTGGGCAACGTCCTCTACGCCGCAGATCAACCAGCTGAGTCAGTCGCAAACTATGAAAAAGCAGTTGAATTACGACCCGGCGTCGCCCGCAGTCATATTCGCCTCGGCCTTGCCCTCAAAAAGCTGGGGAGAGCAAACGCCGCCATGACGTCATTTCGCAATGCCTTGGCAATCGATCCCAAGCGAGTGGATGCCTTAGAATATATGGGTGATGCACTGAAAGATGAGGGGCTGGCAAGCTCTGCCGTCTCTTGGTATACGGATGCCATAAAGCTCGCGCCCGATTACCCATCTATACACTTCAAGCTGGGCCAGGTTCTATTAGGCTTGGACAGACGGGAGGAAGCCATAGTCGCACTGGAGCGCAATGCTGCGCTGCTTCCTGAATTCGGCCAGGCGGAACACTTTCTCGCAGCAGCCAGAGGTCAACAAACTTCCACCGCTCCTACTAATTATGTATCCAGTCTGTTTGACGATTACGCCACTCGATTCGAAAGCCACCTTGTGCTTAGCCTTGAGTACGATGCGCCCAAAAAGCTACGCGCGATGGTTAACAACGAGAAGCTAATACCTCAGCCATTATTGAGGGCAATAGATCTGGGCTGCGGCACCGGATTGTGTGCGGTGGCCTTTGACGGCCTTTACCAGAGCATCGATGGCATTGATTTGTCATCCAAAATGATCGCTCAGGCCGGATCAAAAGGACTTTATAACACACTGCAACTGGGTCCAATAACCACCGTTCTGGAATCGTTAAAAGAAGACTTTAATCTTTTTATTGCCGCGGATACGCTAGTCTACATTGGCGATTTGAATCCGGTGATGGGGGCAATATCAAATCAGGCAGCTGCAGGCGCCGTATTTGCGTTCTCGACCGAGCATATGGATGGGTCGCAGTATGAATTGCGCGCCACAGGGCGCTATGCGCATTCCAAAGACTACATCGTGGAATGTACCAAAGCTGCAGGATTTGAACTGGTCGCCTATGAGGAATCGAATCTCAGGAAGGAATCCCGTGGCTGGATAACCGGCGGATTTTACTTGATGAAAAAGGTCTAGAAATTAATCCCGTCAGAAAAGTGATTAGCCAAACAATTCCTGCAACCGTGAACCAGGATCTTCGGCTCGCATAAAAGCCTCGCCCACAAGAAACGCGTGCACGTCACGCTCCCTCATCGACGAAATATCATCCTGTGTATGAATGCCACTCTCGGTAACTACCACTCGGTCCTGAGGAATATAGGGTAATAGACGAAACGTTGTATCCAGAGACGTTTCAAAGGTATGGAGATTACGGTTGTTAATGCCAATCAGCGGCGTAGTCAGTTGCAGCGCGCGCTCCAACTCTGCCCGATCATGAACTTCTACCAGAACATCCACCCCCACCTCTGCCGCGGTGGCGGCCAACTCATGCAGCTGCGTATCGGACAACACTGCTGCAATCAACAAAATGGCATCGGCTCCCATCGCTCTGGCCTCAATCACCTGATACGGATCGACCGTAAAGTCCTTGCGAAGCACCGGTATCGAACAAGCGGCGCGGGCGCTGCGCAGGTAGTCATCGCAGCCCTGAAAAAAATCGACGTCAGTCAATACCGATAAACAGGTGGCACCACCACGTTCGTAGCTGGCAGCAATTTGCTCGGGATTGAAGTTCTCGCGGATCACGCCCTTACTGGGAGATGCTTTTTTTACCTCGGCAATAACCGCAGGCTCAGCACCTTTAACTCGCGCCACCAGTGCATTGGCGAAGCCTCGGGCAGGAGATTGTTCCCTCGCACTCGCTTCCAGTGTCGCAACGCCAACCTCCAGCTTGCGCGCCGCAACTTCTTCAATCTTACGCTCGACAATTTTGTCCAGAATGGTCCCGGATCCAACAAATTCCACGCTAACGCTCCTGAGTGCTCATTAACTGGGTAAAGTTTATAAAGGCCTTCAATTTTTCTTCCGCCTGACCCGAGTCCAGCAAATCGTCGGCTATCGCCACCCCCTCGGCCAAAGTAGAAGCAACGCCGGAAACATAGATCGTGGCACCAGCGTTCAGTGCGATCATTGCTGCCGCTTTTTTCGCAGCGGCATCGTCCGAGCCTGAGAGTGCGCGCCGAATAAGAGCGGCCGAAGCCTCGGCACTATCCACAATCAGGCCATCGAGCGACTGGACAATCATGCCAAAATCTCGGGGCGAGATACGGTAGGTGGTGATTTCACCATTGCGCAGTTCAGCTACCTGGGTGCCGCCCGCTATGGATATTTCGTCAAGGCCCTCATCGCCATGCACGACCATTGCATGCTCACTACCCAAGGCTTGTAGCACATGCGCAAGCGGCTCGACCAGATCAGCTGAGAAGACGCCCAACACTTGGCGTTTCACTTTCGCGGGGTTGGTCAGAGGCCCAAGAATATTGAACAGAGTTCGCATCCCTAATTCGCGACGTGGGCCGATAGCATGGCGCATTGCGCTGTGGTGTGCAGGTGCAAACATGAATCCCATACCCACTTCGTTGATTGCTCTTGCGACCTGCTCAGGGCTTAGATCGAGAGGCACTCCCAGGGTCTCCAGAACATCCGAACTGCCGCTGGTACTGGATACCGAGCGATTGCCATGTTTAGCGACTCTGGCACCGGCCGCTGCGACCACAAACGTGGAAGCGGTAGAGACATTGAAGAGATTGGCACCGTCACCGCCCGTGCCCACCAGATCCACTAAATTATCCTGTGCTACCTCCACAGGAGTGGCTAAATCGCGCATCACTGCGGCTGCGCCGGCGATTTCATCTATCGACTCACCCTTACAACGCAGACCCATCAGTAGCCCGCCAATCTGCGCGTCTGTGGCTTCGCCAGTCATCACCTGAGTCATCACCGCGGCCATAGCCTGACGGCTGAGGTCCTTACCTTCAACCAGATGCGCTAAAGCCTGCTCAATATTCATGATCCGCTCCTACTGCTCCAAGAAATTACGCAACAAATCGTGCCCATGAGCCGTAAGTATCGATTCAGGGTGAAACTGCACCCCTTCAATTGCCAAGTCTCGATGCCTCAAGCCCATTATTTCATCTATTTCACCCGCGTCGGTTTCAGTCCACGCGGTTAATTCCAAACAGTCCGGTAAACTTTCTCGCTCCACCACCAGACTGTGATAGCGGGTTGCCTCAAAGGGCTCACTTAAACCTTTAAAGACACCTTCATCCGAATGATGAATGGGCGAGGTCTTACCATGCATGACCTTGCGCGCCCTAACCACGGCACCGCCGAAGACCTGGCCAATGCTCTGGTGGCCCAAACAAATTCCCAGCAGCGGAAGCTTGCCCGCGTAAGCTTCTATCACTGCCATAGAAATACCCGCCTCATTGGGCGTGCAAGGTCCGGGTGAAATAACAATTCGCTCGGGGTTCAGCGATTCAATCTCTGCGACAGTAATCTCGTCGTTACGCACCACATGGACCTCAGCGCCCAACTCAGCAAGATATTGCACTACGTTATAAGTAAAAGAATCGTAATTGTCGATCATTAGCAGCATAACTATTCCTCCCCCGCCAACACCATAGACGCTGCCCGGAACATAACCCGGGCTTTGTTACGGGTCTCTTTCCATTCCAATGCCGGCACGGAGTCTGCAACCACGCCCCCACCGGCCTGTATATAGAGTGTATCGTTCTTAATGACCGCCGTGCGAATCGCTATTGCGGTGTCCATATCGCCAGCCCACGAAATATAACCTACCGCGCCGCCATAGACACCACGCTTAACCGGCTCTAGCTCATCGATGATCTCCATGGCGCGGATTTTTGGCGCGCCAGAGAGTGTGCCTGCAGGCAGCGTCGCTTTTAGTACATCAAAAGCCGAGCGGCCAGATTTCAGCTCACCCGTGACATTAGAGACGATGTGCATGACGTGTGAGTAGCGTTCAACGACCATCTTGTCAGTGAGCTCAACCGTCCCTGTTTTGGCAATTCGGCCCACATCATTTCGCCCCAAATCGATTAGCATCAGATGCTCGGCAATCTCTTTTGGGTCAGACAATAGCTCGCGCTCCATAGCCTCATCTTCTTCCTCAGTGTGCCCACGCCGACGGGTACCCGCAATCGGTCGGAGAGTGACAACACCCTGTTCCAGACGCGCCAATATCTCTGGTGAGGAACCTACAATGTGAAAGTCGTCGAGATCGAGATAAAACATATAAGGCGAAGGATTGAGATTGCGCAAAGCGCGGTACAAATTGAGCGGAGGTGCCGCAAAAGGGATACTCATCCGTTGAGACGGCACCACTTGCATAACATCCCCGGCCAGCACGTACTCTTTGACTTTATTAACCGACGCTTCATAGTCCTCGCGGGTGAAGTCTGATTCCGCGAGAGATTCCAATTCAGCGCGATCCGCAGCGTCGAGGATAACGGGAGGTAGCGGTTCGACCTGCCTCGATAAACGGCCTGCCAGGATTTGCAGGCGATCTTCGGCGCAACGCAGCGCGTCATTCTGTCCGGGGTCTGCATTCACAATGAGACGGATAGTGCCTGCAAGATTGTCAAAAACCAGAACCTCTTCTGACACCATCAGTAATATATCGGGCGTGCCCAACCGGTCTGGTGGTGCTGAATCCCGAAGTCGTGACTCGACATAGCGGACTGTGTCATAGCCAAAATAACCGACCAAACCACCGTGAAATACGGGCAAATCCGGCTGTGGAGCCGTGTTGTATCGCTGGCCAAACGCTTCAGCATAGGCCAGCGGATCTTCGACCTCTTCACTGGCGACCAGTTCGCCATCCACCCAAGTTTCCGCTCGATGGCCAAAAACTTTCAGCAGCGTGCGGCAGGGCAGACCAATGATCGAGTAACGGCCCCACTTTTCGCCGCCATGAACGGATTCAAACAAGTAGGTGTAAGAGCCTTCGGCGACTTTTCGATAGGCGCTGAGCGGGGTTTCGAGATCGGCCAGCACTTCGATGCTGACAGGGATACGGTTATAGTCCTGCGCTGCAAGAGCAGCAAAGTCCTCGGGAGTCATGGGGTGTCCTTGGAGAGTGGATGAGCGTAAAAAAAGGTCGCGATGTAGCCCTGGCTACCATCGCCAACAAGTGACCTCGCGCATCGACAAGACTTCGATGCTGTTACGCTTTGCTGCAGACACAGCGGTCTCCGGAGTTTTCTAGCACGCCATTGTACATCCCGGATGCGGATTCGCAAATGTTTAGGGCTCGCGGGTGTCCTCTACCTTTGTGGTACGTGCCTGGGTCGCCCGTTAGCTTGGTAATACCCTGTATCGCTTATCAGGGGCATGCGCTCTACAGGGTATTTCCAAGCTAACGGACTGAGCGTGCGGAAACTGGTGAGCTGAAGCGATCTAAACAACGGGATTATAGGGACTTTAAAAGATTTAAGCGGTCGCGTTATGTCGCGGTAGAGTTCGAGAGGACGGACGTCAATCCAACGCACCGTCCGCACGTCCTGGCAAGACCTAAACCGAAGCCAACTCAGCACGCATCTCGGAAATAACCCCTGCATAATCCGGCGCATTAAAAATTGCCGAGCCAGCAACAAAGGTATCGGCACCCGCAGCGGCTATCTCGGCGATATTCTTTGCAGTGACGCCGCCATCGACTTCCAGACGGATGTCGAGCCCGGATTCATCGATTAGTGCCCGCGCCTGACGGAGTTTATCGAGGGTGCCGGGTATAAATGACTGGCCGCCAAACCCTGGGTTGACTGACATCAGCAAGATCATATCGACTTTGTCCATCACGTATTCCAGCACGTCCAGCCCCATATGGGGATTGAACACCAGGCCGGATTTACAGCCTGCATCGCGGATCATCTGCAACGAGCGGTCCACGTGGGTGGAGGCATCGGGGTGGAAGGTGATGTAACTGGCTCCGACATCGGCAAAATCACCGATGAGCTGGTCTACCGGGCTGACCATCAGATGCACATCAATATCGGCGGTGACGCCATGCGATCGCAGGGCCTTGCAGACCATGGGGCCTATAGTGAGGTTAGGGACATAATGATTGTCCATGACATCAAAATGCACGATGTCCGCGCCGGCCGCCAGTACGGCATCAACTTCTTCACCAAGACGGGCGAAGTCGGCAGAAAGAATAGATGGGGCTATGAGGTAGTCGCGCATTTTATGCTCCGTAATCGCTGATGGCGGGTATTCTAGCGGTTACGCAAGCTTTGTTCACGACCTTGAGGAATTATTGTGTGTTTCAAATCAGGTGGCTCCCACGCTGGAACCAAATCGTCGGAGATTAGCTGATGCTGTGCCGCGCGTTCAATGCAGTAAGGCGCTCGGGGGTACCAATATCCTCCCATTCGCCTCCGTAGAATTCACCGGCCAAGGTCTGTCGTTCTATTGCAGCGAGTAATAGCGGCAGAAGTGGTACTCGGCCGGGCTGCGTTGCCGCGAATAGCTTTGCATTGAACAGACCGATACCAGCATAGGTAAGGCCTATCTCACCCTCAGCGCGTTTAACCACTCTGGCGTCATCCAGACAAAAATCGCCTTGCGGGTGCTGCAAAGGATTCGCCACTAAAATCAGCCTTGCTGAGTCTTCATCCGTCAGCGCTTGTACAACCAGCCTTTCAAACGGATAGTCAGTCCAGATATCACCGTTGACTAGCAGGAACGATTCTCGTCCCAGCAGCGGCAAGGCTTTGACGATCCCGCCTGCGGTTTCGAGTGGCTCTTCCTCGTGGGAAAAAGACAGGGTCACGCCCCAGCGCTCACCATCCTGACAGTAGTCAACAATTTGGTGTCCCAGGTGCGCCACGTTGATAACAATCCGGGTTACCCCGGCCGCCGCCAACCGACGTATGTGGTGTTCAATCAGTGGTATACCGGCCACGGTAAGAAGGGGCTTGGGAGTATGCTCGGTCAGAGGCAGCATGCGCTTACCGAAGCCAGCCGCAAGAATCATTGCCCTCACTCAGTGCCACCCCAGGATTGCAAACCGACCAAAGGCATCAACCTGTCATCAAACCAATCTTTGAATTCTGCGACAGCGGGCTCAGACTCGGCGTACAAGTGCAGGGTTTCTTGCACGTATTGAATGACCATGGGCAGGTCGTCTAAGTAAGCCGCTTTGTGATTGCGCAGATAGAGCCTCGCAAAGGTGCCCAAGACCTTGATATGCCGTTGCAGACCCATTAAATCGAACCAGCGCAGAAAGTCCCTGTCTGCTGTTGGCGCGAGAATTTGACTGGCAACCAGCTCATCTCGATACGCCAGTGCCCAGCGACATACCTGGGCTCGCGGCCAACGGATGTAGCAATCTTTAAGCAGCGAAGCCAGGTCATAGGTGATCGGGCCGTAGACCGCATCCTGGAAGTCGATGACCGCCAGATCCCCCTGCCCCACCAACATCAGGTTACGACTGTGAAAGTCGCGGTGAACAAAACCCTGAGGTTGCGCCAGCGCGTTGTCAATTAACAACCCAGCTAATCTTTCCACCAGAGCACGTTCAGCGTCATCGCACGGATAGGATAGCAAAGATGCTACAAACCACTCAGGAAATCGACTCAGCTCTTCGGTCAATAAAGGCCGATCATATCTTGGAAGAAGCTCGGACTCGGGCTGGATGGTTCGAAATTGCGCCAATATCTTGAAACAGCTCTGGTAATAGCCATCGACACTTGTCTCATCCAGCTCGGGCAATAAGACACGGTCACCGAGATCCTCAAGCAACATGTAGCCCCGCCCCAGATCCATGGCCAGCATTGCCGGCACTCTTATCCGGGCACTCTGCAGCAGTTGATGAACACGCGAGAACTCGGTATTTTTTTCAGTGCTGGGCGGAGCATCCACCACCACGTAGCTGCCCCGGGGAGTCGCGAGCCGAAAATAGCGTCGATTACTGGCGTCACCGGCGATAATCTCAAGTGCAGGCGTTGACACCTCAGCAACGAGACCCAGCGCTTCTTGCGCCCAGGGTTTTAGGTCAGCGGGTATCGGCCTGGCTAGCAAAAAGTTGCCTCATTCAAATTTTCTCGGACAATCCTCTAGGGATGCATTATTATCCGCATCATCATAAAAGAATACCTTTGCACTCGATGACACCAGTTTTTTTAAGACTTTTTTACTTCCGGCGACTGTTTCAGTCTACCGTGCTGGTGTCAGCAACCCTATTAATTGGTGTCACCCCTGCCACCGCTGAAACAGTACCTGAAGAAGATCTTGATTGGGTAAAAATTCGAGACGTGCCCGAGGCGCTACAAGACCCCCTGTGCGTCAACTGCAGGGGCCGTTACATTGATCCACTGGCCGACAGAGCCAACGATAGCCCACCCGAAGAATCGGATATTCAAGCAACCGCCACCAGCACGGAAATGCAGGGCAATATTATAACGCTGAAAGGCGGAGTGGAAGTCACTCAGGGCTATCGGCAGTTGCGAGGCGATGAGGCGACACTCAATCGTAGCACCCGTGCGGGCATCCTCACCGGCAATATCGTGTTACGCGAGCCCGGTGTTTTACTGAAGGGCAAAGAAGTCCAATTCTACTCTTCTAGCGATGAGGCCAGCCTGAAAATTAGCGAGTTCATTCTGCATAAGCAACACGTTCGTGGCACAGCGAGTGAACTCAATCGCGATGAACTTGGCACGATCCACATTCATCAGGGCAATCTCACTTTCTGCGCTCCCGGAGATGACGACTGGGCGATTCGCGCCGAGAAAATGGAGCTGGATCTGGAAGAGGGAGTCGGCATAGCACGCGGGGCGAGCGTGGCTATTGCCGGGGTGCCTGTGCTTTACACACCCTGGTTGCGCTTTCCTCTGGATGACCGCAGGCGCACTGGCCTTTTATTTCCTGACATTGGCAGCGATACTCGCGGAGGCCTGGACCTGGCTGCGCCCGTCTATTTAAATCTGGGAGCCAACTACGACGCCCTCTATACGCCCCGTTATATCCAAGAGCGCGGGCTAAATCATGATATTGACCTTAGGTATCTCAGCCCCCGTATCGGCTACTGGTCGGTGGGTGGCGCCTTTATGGACAATGATGACCGTTACGAGAATGAACTTCCTAACGAGCGGAATCATGATCGCTGGTTCGGCACGGTGCAGCACAACGCTCTCTTTACACAGCGTTTGCGGACCCAGGTTGACTACAGCAAGGCCAGCGACGTCGACTATCTCAGGGATATGGACACTGCCAGCCTGAATGCCCGCCGGCAGGGCAACTTGTTGCAACTAGGCTCCGTGGACTATCTTGGTGACAAATGGCTAATAGACCTTGAAGTACAACAGTTTCAATCCCTGGCCGACGACATTAACAACGACTACAAAAAACTACCTCAGCTAACTGCCTCCTATCGAGGAGACCGCCAACCCTTTGATTTCGACCCGATTGTGGTGGCGCAGTACTCCGACTTCGACTCCGACGATGATCGCGTAACCGGCCAGCGCGCCTATGCCGAGGTCGGCACCACCTACCCCATGCTCTGGCAGCAGGGGTTTCTCACCCCTACCGCGAAGTATCGGTATCTGGAATATGACCTCAACGAAAACGTATTGATTGAAAATCAAACACCCTCCACTGGCGCTGCCCTTGCCAGCGTGGACGGCGGCCTCTTTTTTGAGAGGCAGACACAGATTGCCGGGCGGGGGCTGCTGCAGACTCTAGAGCCCAGAGTCTACTACCTGTATAGCACGTTCGAAGATCAATCTGATCAGCCGGATTTCGACAGCGCCGAGCTGACGTTCAACTACAACCAACTGTTCCGGGAAACACGATTTTCGGGTAAGGACCGCATCGACGATGCCAATCAGGTTTCCCTGGGCCTGACCACACGCTTTATCAGCGAAGACACTGGCCTGGAGAAATTTAACGCCAGTATCGGCCAGATCTTTTACTTCGGCGATCGCCGGGTAAGACTGCTGTCGGTATCGCCGCCACTGGAACAATCCGGCTCAGAGATGGCGGGCGAACTAAACTTTTATCCCAATGAACACCTGAGTGTACGCAGCAACCTGCAGTACGACCCCTACTCCGGCAACATGGTGTCCGGCAACCTCCAAGTCAACTATAAGCCTGATGAGGGAAGCGTTTTCAACGTGGGCTATACCTTCCGCCGCTCACCTATTTTTGGCGATCTGGTGCCGCCGACTGAACAAGCAAGCCTCTCGGCCTACATCCCGATCAACCATCGCTGGAGCGTATTCGCCGCCTGGAACTATAGCGTGGAAGAACAGGAAAGCATTGAGGACATGTTCGGCATTGAATACGACAGTTGCTGCTGGAAATTCCGTCTACTCCACCTGCGCTATTTCGACACGATCCCAGGCCAAGAGCCCAGTCTGGGTCTTGCCAACCTTGAGCGGGAGCACTCTACCCAGTTTCAAATCGTACTCAAGGGTCTGGGCGGCTTCGGCAATCGGGTTGCGGGCTTTATGGAAGATATGATTACCGGGTTCGAAGCCCGCACCTACTAGCAATGGCCCAGTTTACACCCGGGCAACCAGCCTCTACACTATCACGCTTTATTGCACCCCAAAGTCCCAAGTGAACTGATGCCTGATCAACCAACCATTTCTTATTCCTACCAAATGGGCGGCGAGCCCGAACAGGGTAAAGCCGCTGGACCGAACCTGGATAACGCGCTGTATGCCTTCACCGATTGCGAACTTGTAAACACCGGCAAGGGTTCTGTGCTACTGATCCACCGTCACAGTGACGCCCAGCTTATTGTCTCACCAGAGGTGACCACTGCGCTGGCGTCATGTGGTATCTTCCGCACCCTTGCAGAACATATTGAGGAACTCTGCACCACCATCCCGCAGTTATCGGGACAACAGGCCAACGTCACCCAAGTACTGGACATGGTCAAGAATGCGGGGCTGCTAACCACTGCAACTGCGACCTGCGAGCGACTATGCCCGCCCGATATCCCCGCCGCCGTAGATCTACCTGCTACGCGAGCTTTCATTATCACCTGCGACCGACCCGCGGCCATAGAGCGGCTACTCACATCGATGTTGCACGCGGGAAACCTCTCCAGACACGAGCAATTGATACTCATCGACGACTCTCGAGATCCCGGTAATGCCGCCAAAAACCGCGAACTGGTGGAAAACTTCAATCTGACAAGCCCCCGGAATATGCGTTATTTCGGCACCGAAGAGCGAGAGAAACTGCTGCAGGGCCTGATCGAGCGCTTGCCTGAGCACGAGGCCGGAATTCGATTTCTTATCGATCGCGATCAATGGGCCGGGTGCCAAACCTACGGCCTGGCCCGGACACTGTCGTTGCTGCTGTCAGTTAACAAGCGCGCTATCGTTATGGACGACGATGTCGTCTGCGCCGCCGTCAAGGCGCCTTATGCGGAGGATGGTGTTACTTTTGCAGCCGGTGGCAGAGAAACAGAATTTTACGCTTCAGAACAGGACCTGATAATGCATACCGAGCGTGAAGAGTTTGACCCTCTGTCCGCGCATGCTCAATATATAGGCCTTACCATGGGCCAGGCCTTAAATCAGTTGGGTACATTCGAATTGACCCCTGCCGATTTACTGCATTCTAATGTGCTACATCTCGGCCAATGGCGTGGTGATTCTCCCGTACTGATCACGCAGTGCGGGACGGTAGGCGACCCGGGAAGCCCCTCCACCAGTTGGGTATATGAGCTGAATTCAGCCTCTGCGAAACGCGCACTGTCTAGCCCAGGCGGGCTGGAGGGCGCCCTGACCAATCGCCATTATTGGTTAGGACGCCAGAAGCCGGCATTCAGCAAACTGGCAATCATCTCGCAAGTAACCGGTCTGGATAATTCGGCTCTTTTACCTCCTTACTTCCCCGCATTTCGTGGCGAAGATTATCTTTTTGGTGCGATGGTAGAGTATTTACACCCGCAGTCGGTCGTCATGGAATTCGACTGGAGCGTTCCTCACTTTCCTATTGAGCCCCGCACGGGCAACTCCGCACAGCCAACAAAAACTGGACGGGGTTCACTGAATTGGGCCAAGTGCATTACTGACGAAACCTGCTACGACCCGAAGGTCTCAACACGTGCGAGGCTGGCGTCACTCATTGCCCTGATTCGGCAGACAGCCGAGGCCAGCGACCAAGGTCTGATCACCCGTTATCGCAGCGAAGTTGCAGAGAACCAGGCCGGTCAAGCTGCCAGAATCAAAAGCCTGATAGAGAATGACACTTCACGGCCACAGCCGTGGACTGACTGGCTTCAGCAATCATCGGACAATATCAATCAAGCTTTGAATTCGGTAGCAAAGCTCCAGGATTACCACGCCGCTGATACAGGCGCTCCAGACCAAGCCCTGCTTGCTCAGTTTCGCGAATACGCCAATGGATTCGCGGATTCCCTGGCGGCATGGCCCGCCATACGTCAAGCCGCATCCGAGCTGGAAATCTAAAGCAAATGCCTGGCTTGCGGCGTATAATGGTCCGTTAGCACGCGCCCAAAAAGAGGATTCATAACATCGTGTTTATCAAGAAATGTGCGCTAGCCGCAGGCCTGGCCGCCACCCTACTCACCGTTCCGCTGACCTTCGCTATCACCGAAGTGCTCGACCAGGTGGTAGCGATTGTCGACGACGACATCATCATGGCCAGTGAGCTGCGCGAGCGACTGGCTACCGTCACCGAAAGTATGCGGGCCAGAGAAATTGAACCGCCTGCAGAAGATGTGCTTATTCGCGAAACCTTGGACCGTCTGATTCTGGAAAGCATCCAGCTCCAGATGGGTGAACAGGTTGGGGTGCGTATCGCCGATACGCAGTTAAATGCCGCGATGCAACGAATGGCTTCCCAAAACAGAATGACTCTGGATCAATTTCGTATGGCACTGGATCAACAGGGCCAGTCGTACGCCGTAATGCGCGACCAGATTCGCCGCGAGATGACCATTCAACGGGTACAGGGTGGCAACGTCAATAACCGTATCCAGATTACCGATCAGGAAGTAGACAACTTCATCGCCACCGAGGAAGGCCAAAAGCTGGTTCAACCCGAGTACCGGATTGTACAGGCGCTACTGGCGGTGTCTCCCGACGCTCCAGACAGCGAAGTAGAAGCCGCCGAAGCCTATATCGACCGCATGCTGGCACGCATTCAAGATGGCGACCCGTTCCAGGAGGTGGTTGCGCAGGCGGATAGCTATCCTCTCAGCGGCGGCGACCTGGGCTGGCGCAAGCTCGATGACCTGCCCAGTATATTCAACGACATTGCCCCGACACTGACACGCGGCGAAACCGGCAAAGTGCGCAGCCCCAGTGGTTTTCACCTGGTGTATATGGTGGAAAACCGTGGCGGCGAACAAATGGTCAGCGAAACAGAGGTACGGCATATCCTCGTTAAACCCTCAGAAATCATGACAGAAGCGCAGGCCGAAACACTGGTAACTGAGCTAAAAAGACGCGCCGAAGCCGGTGAGGACTTTGCCGAGTTGGCTAAGGAATACTCGGAAGACATCGGCTCCGCGCAGGAAGGCGGCGAGCTGGGCTGGACCACCTCTGGCCAGATGGTGCCCGTATTTGAAGACACCATGGCGTCCACCGACATCGACACCGTAAGCCTCGCCTTTAAGAGCCAGTACGGCTGGCATATTCTGGAAGTGACTGGCCGCCGGGAGCAGGACATGTCGGAACAGCTGGGGCGCAATCAGGCGATGGAGTACCTGCACAACCGTAAGTACCAGGAAGAACTGGATGCGTGGCTACAGAAGATTCGTGATGAGGCGTTTGTTGATATTAAGTAGGCACCCATGGCCATTCCACGAATAGCGATTACCGCAGGCGAACCGGCGGGTATCGGGCCAGACATCACTATTATGGCTGCTCAGCAGGAATGGGATGCTGAGCTGGTGGTGATCGCAGATCCGCGGATGATGGAAGAACGCGCTGCGTTGATTGGCCTGCCACTCGAATTACAGCTGTTCGATGACAAGGCCCAACCAGCAGCCCACACTCCAGGTCATCTCAAAATACTGCCGATAGAACTGGCAGAACCCGCCATTCCCGGAATGCTTAATAAAGAAAACGCTCAATACGTAATCAACACATTGCAGGCCGCAGTAGACGGCTGCCTGGATAAAACCTTTCGGGCGATGGTGACGCCGCCAGTACAGAAATCGGTTATCAATGATGCGGGAATCTCTTTCTCTGGCCATACCGAATTTCTGGCTGAAGCCACAAAAACGGCAAAAGTCGTGATGTTGCTCGCCACCGATAAACTGCGGGTGGCCCTAGCCACTACTCACCTCCCCCTGTCGGCGGTACCGGCAGCCATTACCGGCGAACTGCTGGAGCAAACTCTGGGCGTCTTAAATACAGACCTGATCGAAAAATTCAGCCTGAGCACACCGCGAATTGCCGTATTGGGCCTGAACCCTCACGCCGGGGAAGGCGGCCATATGGGACGGGAAGAAATCGATACCATCATCCCGGCCATGGCACGAATGAGCGCAAAAGGTCTGACTTTAATCGGCCCACTGCCGGCTGATACTGCCTTCAACCCCAAAGTTCTGGATAACTGCGACGCGGTACTGGCGATGTATCACGACCAGGGCCTGCCCGTGCTGAAATACGCAGGTTTCGGCAATGCCATCAATATCACCCTCGGGCTACCAATCATTCGGACATCGGTTGATCACGGGACAGCGCTGGATTTAGCGGGAACCGGACAAGCGAACCCGGACAGCTTGCAACGGGCAGTAGAGGTCGCCATCGACATCAGTGGGCAAGGGCTGACCCTAACCTCCAACTAACCGCTAAGCAGTGCTCTTAGAGCCGGGACAGTGGTGCTGATAATGACCACGGAGAGCATCCAGGTAATCTTTTGTCACCAGAGAATCGACGTTAAATACAAATGTTTCCGCCATCACTTCCGCCTGTGCCTCAGCTTGCCTGGTCGGCATACCCGCTTCAATAAGATGACGGGCAGCCTTTAATGTATCGAATGCTATGGCAGCCATGGTACCCCCCGGGTCGTATTTTGGATACTGAGCCAGATGGTGAGCGGTGACTTTATTCATGCGCCAAGTCTATCAATTTCGGGCAGTTGACTTGGCCCTACCGGACCGACGTATCCCTCGCGCTCGCACCCTGGCACCTTCGGCGGTTTACACACGCACCCTCCAGCCCATAAAATAGCGACCTATTCCAACCCACCGCGAGAGCAATCGATGGCGAACGGCTAGATATGGATTATCTACGTTTGGCAATCAGCCTAATTATTCCCTGGCTTGGGGGTTATCTGTGGCTAGCGGTGATCACGCAGCGGCTAAATCCCGGAAAGCCCAACACCCCATTGCTGATCGGTTATGGGCTATTCCTTGGCTATGGCGGCCTGCAGGGAATCGTCCTGGCCAGCAATGCACTCTTCAACACCGTGCAGTTCTGGCCAATATTGGGTTTTGTAGGCCTTCTAGTGGCCGTCGGCGGAGCAGTACTCGCCAAGACACGCATACCTGCTGCACCCGATACCGAACTGGCTGCGGCACATTCGGACTCAAACTTCGCAAAAGCACTATTCTGGATCTTCGCTGCCTGGGCCACTCTTCACCTGCTTTTCGTGGCCATCGAGATCTTGCACCGCCCTGTGTTCCCCTGGGACGCCTGGCTCTCCTGGATGTACCGCGCTAAGGCCTGGTTCTACTCGGGGCACATATTTGTACTGGACAACCCCACCGATTGGTTGCTCGGCAGCGGTCACGCTATGTACAACGCAGCGGGGAACCACTACCCGACCTTCTCTCCCGTGCTGGCCCTATGGGCCGCCACGGCGTTGGGACACTGGAGCGAAACCCTGATCAACCTGCCAGTACTGCTGTGCGGCATTGCCCTGGGGCTTGCCCTCTATGGACAGTGCAGGGAATACGGTATCGCTAGATGGTTGTCGGCATTATCTGCTTACATGTTGCTCTCCCTGCCACTGCTGGGCGCGCACCTGGCGCTGGCGGGACAGTCTGATATTTGGATGGCCGGATTTACCGGCCTGGGATTCATTGCACTGCTGCATGGACTTATCCGCAACAATCGTTTCCAGGTTCTGCTCGGGCTGGGAATGGCCGCCATGGGTATCGCCACTAAAATGGAGGGTGGCGTGTGGTTTCTTGCCGCACTGCTGACCTTGACCGCGACCAAACACACGGGACTCGTTCTGGGCGGACTGGCGCTGGTAATATGCCTTGTGGCTGTGTGTTGGTTGACGGGTGTTACCTACCTGGAACTTCCACTGATTGGCGGTATCGGATTTACCGATGGCCGCCTGCATATTCCGCTAATGGGAAGTCACTCCCTGCAGAACTTCGAGCTGTGGGACGATTATCAGGCCAATTTTTTTGAGAGCGGCACCTGGCATCTGCTCTGGACTTGCATCGTACTTGCCGCAATCAGCCTGTGTTTTACCCCGGGCGGCTTGCTCAGACGAACAACCCTGATCTTCTACTCCGTCGTATTGGCAGCACAGCTAATCGTATTTAAAGGCACGGCATCGGGCCAATGGGCTGAGGACTGGACTGCGATCAATCGCCTGCCACTGCACTTTTCACCAGCACTTATTTTTTCGCTGGCCATTTTGGTGCAAGCGTTTTTGGAGCGACGCAAAACCAGTTCTGCTGCGAGAACCTCTTTTCACACACCTATCATGGGCCTGTTTATCGCTCTGGCGGGGGCTACGGCATATCTTGTGCTTGCGTATCCGGCCACCACAGCTAAGCCACATAGTTTCACAGCCCAGCAGATGCGCATTATGGCAGGTGGCGGTCGGGTAGCGGGAGAGGTAGGCATAATCGAATCGTACCAGAACAACATAGCCATTTTGTCCAGCGGCCCGGTGCGACTAAAAGCTGACAAGCTCGGTTTGCTGAAGCTAGAGACTGCAGAGGCTAACAGTGGGCATGCTCAATTTTTCTGGCGCAATGGAAGCGGCCCGGAAGACTTACACTCCACCGGAATTCCCGGCTGGGGAGAGGGCTGGGTAAATCTGGGAGACCTGCCGCAATGGCAGGGACAAATCACCGAAATAGGCGTGATATTCTATGCCAAGGACGAAAAACCCGCGATGTTTCACCGGATCACGGTGAGCCCCTACTCCCTACCACTGCACATCAGGAAACTTGCTCACGACTGGTTCGAGACCTCACGCTGGTCACAAAAATCAGTGCACTGGATAGCCGCAGGAAGTGGCACAAGTAGCGTACCATTGCCCATATGGATGAGCGCATGGCTACTCATTACGTTGCTCCTTGTGGCCATTTTGACCCGGCGAACTAAGGGAGCCTACACGAGTGCGCTATTATGCGCCGTGATCGCCTGGATGGTCCTGGATCTGCGCTGGACCGCCAACGGCGTCGCCCAGGCAGCCGAGACCATGCGCACTTACCCCCTCGTAACCGCGACCTACCTGGAATTCGGGGACGACAAGCACACTCGGCAGCTGATCGAGCAGGCAAGGCCCAATATAGAAGGCATCAACCAGCGCACGGTCATCATGGCTGAGAACCCGCGAATGAGATTCGAGATACTCAGAGCAAAATACCACGCCCTGCCCACGGCCACGCAGGCACACGAGGGCCCGATTCAGTCCGCTCCCATTCACATAGCTGACTATGTACTCGTGCTAAAGCAGCGCCACGCTGAAACCAGCCACGAACCTGCTACGCCCGCGGCCTATGCGAAAATCATTAATAAGCAAAACAAGCTGCTGGCTACACCCGTGTGGAATAATGAAGACGGATTCCTGCTGCAGATCAGCCCAAAACCAGTAACCGCGCTGCAGAACAATTAGGCCGCCCCGATTGAAAGTCCTCCACATTGGTAAATACTTCCCCCCCTACGCCGGCGGGATGGAAACCTATTTACGCGACCTGATGGCGGCCCAGGCCAGGCAAGGTATTGACACCGCTGCCGTGGTGCACCAGTCCGATATTACTGTCAAAAGCCAGGATGAAAGCTACCCCGCTGGTGATCAACAACTGCCTATCAGCCGCGCTGCTGTGTGGGCCAGGCTGCTATTCACACCGATCAGCCCCACCTTTCCTTTCCTGCTAAACCGCCTGATTAAACAGCAACAACCCGACATCCTGCACCTGCACATGCCCAATGTGTCCGTGTTCTGGGCACTATTCATACCCCGAGCCAGACAGGTCTCCTGGGTAGTGCACTGGCATGCCGATGTGCTGGCCTCCGAACACAGCCTTGGGCTTCGCTTATTCTGTCATCTCTATCGCCCCTTCGAACGGGCGATTCTAAAACGCTGCAAGGCCATTATCGCGACCTCTCCACCCTATCTTGAGTCCAGCGACCCGCTTAAGCCGTACTCTGAAAAATGCCATGTGATCCCTTTGGGCCTGGACCCGACCAACCTGCCCAGAGTCGAAGACATATCTCCAACTGCGAGTGACGCCCCACTGAGGGTTCTCGCTATTGGTCGGCTGACATATTACAAGGGCTTCGAATACCTGATTAAAGCTGCTGCGGAATGCGAAAGGGTGGAAATACATTTCGTCGGCAAGGGAGATCAGGAGACCGCGCTGAAAGCTTTGGCCGGTAACCTAAACCTTCAGACCAGAATCACCTTCCATGGTCACCTATCCCCCGAGCAACTGGCCCAGCAATTTAGCGCTTGCGACTGCTTGTGCCTACCCTCCATCGAACGCACTGAGGCTTTCGGCATGGTGCTACTTGAGGCCATGTACCATAGCAAAGCCACCGTTATTAGCAACGTGTCCGGCTCCGGTATGGGCTGGGTGGTGGACGACGAGATTACTGGACTACACTTCGAGCCACAAAACTCGCAGGCCCTGCGGGAACGCCTGCAATATTTGGCTAGTCAACGCAGTAGAATCAGCATACTAGGGTCAAATGGCAGAGCGAAATTCGAGCGCGAATTCCACATCGATAAGTCGTCCAGCAGGATTTCAGCAATTTATCTGGAGGTGAATAATACGCCGTCACAATCGCCGAAAAGTATAGATCAGGCGTGAGAAAAACCCCCAAAATACCTCCTTGAGCCTGACGACAAGCCACGCCATCCCCAGTAAACCGTGGTAACATTTACCCATTGAGGATGGTCGTGATTTTCGATACGGGCCACTTTTCCCATAACAATTTACCCATCGCTGCAGTTATTGCACATTAACAGTTACTGCTCGACCCAACTCCAGCCAGGAAGCTACCCATAACGTCATGACGACCCCAACAGGTTTAGGCCGTTTTACCACTCCGACAACCGTGATACTTATTCCGGCATTCAACGAGGGTGAGGTCATAGCCGACGTGATCGGTGAAATCCGAGAGGTATGCGATCATCCGGTGATCGTAATAGACGATGCCAGTAACGACGAGACTATCGAAAAATCCAAAAAAGCGGGGGCAACTATCATCTCACTGCCAGTCCAGCTGGGCGCCTGGGGTGCCACTCAAACCGGTCTGCGCTATGCTGCACGACACGGCTACGACATAGCCATAACAATGGACGCTGATGGCCAGCATGAGGCCCACTCGCTCCAAGACGTCCTCAAACCCGTCGTCGAAGGCGTGGCCGATGTCGCCATAGGAGCCTGCACTCAACGCGGATCTAGCCTACGCAAATTCGCCTGGATATTAATGAAGCATGCCTCGGCCCTTACCCTTGAGGACATCACCTCCGGCTTTCGTGTTTACAACGTCAGAGCAATTCGAGAACTGGCTTCATGGCGGGCGACTCTACTGGATTATCAGGACATCGGTGTTTTGCTGCTGCTACAGTCCAG
Organism: Halieaceae bacterium; assembly: GCA_047633055.1. Classification (GTDB taxonomy): domain Bacteria; phylum Pseudomonadota; class Gammaproteobacteria; order Pseudomonadales; family Halieaceae; genus CALJFL01. The sequence goes on from JBLIEI010000002.1 coordinate 56,871, forward strand.
GGGGTTAAAGATAGTCGACGTGGAAGTGCCTATGCAGTCCCGTCGCAACGGGAAGTCCCATATATTCGACTCGTGGTTGGCCGTCGCATACTACATGTGCCATGCGCTCTTACTCGGGCTTTCCAAGCGTCGCAGAGCGAGTAGTTACCGTAGCTCGAGGGTATCGGACTAATGGTTCCTATAGTCACGGGAACTGTTGGCGTATTGGTTGCGGGCATCATTATCCTGTTGATGCGCAAGGATAGACTGCATGTAAACCACGGTATGGGCTGGATCGTCGTTGCTCTTGGCTTCTCGTTACTTGGGTTCGCACCCCAGATCTTTGACAATTTGGCACAGCGCATTGGCATTGCCTACCCGCCCGTACTCGCGCTAACGATAGGACTTTCTGTTCTCGTCCTTAAGATACTACTGATGGATGTAGAGAGGTCACGCATTGAAATCCGTAACCAGAGGCTTATTCAACGCATGGCGATTCTCGAAGCTGAGATTAATGCGCTGAAGTCAAGAGTAGACGAAACCGAAGGTCCCGGCCCCACATGGTCCGGGGACCCCGACTAATCAGTGAGCGAAAAATCAAAAATGACCGGTGTAGTTTTCGTTTTATCAATGCACAGATCGGGCTCTAGCATGTTAGCTAAGGCCCTGGAATGCTGTGGCGTTTCGCTGGGCAGCAACTTAATGCAGCCCGCAGCTGATAACCCCAAAGGGTTCTTTGAAGACAAGCAGGTCTATGCGATTAACGAAAATATGCTGGCGACACTAGACTATCAGTGGTCCCTCGTTGGTAATACACCCAGTAAGCTAAGCGATGCAACAGCGGATACCTTGCGTGAGCGTGTCCGCACATACCTCAAAGCGCGCCTTGCGAGCAGCGAAAACATAAAATATATTGGCATCAAAGACCCAAGATTATGCCGGCTTGCCAATTTCTGGATTGAAGAATGTAAAGCCCTGAGCATCCCTTATAAAATAATTTTTATTTCCAGGAATCCAGCGGGGGTAGCGCAATCTCTAATCCGAAGAAACAACATCGGGGAGTCCGGCGCCTATGCGCTATGGAGCGATTATAACCTGAATGCGATTCGTCAAAGCCTGAATGTGCCAACGCTTTATATTCAGATCGAAGATTTTATCAGCAGTATCCGCGACCATATTGCAGGTATCGCAGACTTCCTGGCTTCGCCCGTTAATGAAGTGGAGTTGGATACATTCGAAAGTGAATTCTTCGAGGCTAACCTATTTAATTCCCCCTCAAAAAGTAAAATACCAGCCAGCAAGCTTTTTGAAGCCCTGGAGCAACTAAAAAGCTGCCATTCGCTTGACGAATCGAAAAAAGAAGAGCTGATTGCGGCCGCCATATACGACCAGAGTCGCGCGAGTTACAGAAACGGTGTATTAGAGCAAATGAATTGGCATAGAAAAGCGGAGAATGAATCCCTGAGGGACTTAATCGAGCAGCAGGCGATGCTAATTGCTGCGCTGAAGAGCGAGCTCAACGAAAAATAACCAGGGACGTTGGCTCGACAAACTGAGCAATGCTTTAGTTTGTTAATCAATAACAACATGGGAGGCCAAACACATAAGCGTATGAAAAATTTTTACCTGGAAATGGCCAGTCATCCAGTCAAATTTTTGAGTTTGCTCAACTACACCAGAGTAAAGAATTTCCTGTATATCCTGTTCATTGCCTCCGTTGAAGAAAAGGAAAGAATATATAGCCACTATCGGCAATTGGTGTCTGGCTCGCAAAAGCAAACCGACTATCAATTAATCGAAAATTATGACCTCGTGCCAAGAATCATTCCTGTTTTCGAGAATATAGATGTGTCTATCATAGTTCCCGTATTCAATAATTGGGAGTTTACCGACAATTGCATTCGCTCGATCATCCAATCGGTGGCGGACGTTGCCTATGAAATTATTCTTGCGGACGACTGTTCCTCAGACGAAACCAGCAATGCGGGAAAACTGTACAGCAACCTAAAAATTGTCCGCCCAAAGGAAAATCTGGGGTTTTTACAAAATTGCAACAACGCAGTTAAAGAGGCACGCGGGCGTTACATTGTTCTACTCAATAACGATACTGAGGTACACCATTACTGGTTGGAAGCGCTATTTTTCAAAATGGAACAAAACGAGAATATTGCTATCTGCGGCTCCAAGCTCGTTTACCCCGATGGCAACCTGCAAGAGGCAGGTGGCATTATCTGGAGTGACGGCTCCGGCTGGAATTATGGCAACATGGATTCGCCAGATAAGCCTCAATACTGCTATTCCAAGGCGGTAGATTATATTTCCGGCGCCAGCATTATGGTACGCAAATCTTTTTGGGATGAAGTTGAAGGATTTGACCCTCAATACACCCCAGCGTACTACGAGGACACGGATTTAGCTTTTGAGGCTACGAGCCGAGGCTATCAGGTTATTTTTCACCCCCACTCTGTTGTCACCCACTTTGAGGGGCAAACGCATGGAACAGATGAGAACTCAGGAATAAAGTCTTACCAGCTCACCAATCGGGAAAAGTTTCGTACTAAATGGGCAGATAAACTAGCGCGAGATCACTCACCGAATGGAGTCGATGTTTTTCAAGCGAGAGACCGGTCTGCTGATAAGCGAACGATTTTAATCATCGATCATTATGTGCCCTGGTTCGACAAAGATGCTGGCTCCCGCTCTACCTTTATGTACATAGAAGCGTTCATCGAAAATGGTTACAACGTAAAATTTATTGGTGATAACTTCTTCGCTCATCAACCCTACACTGATGCATTGGAAGAATTAGGGGTGGAGGTACTTAGGGGCCAGTACTACGCAGAAAATTGGCGTAGCTGGGTTAAGGAAAATGCGCAGTATATAGATGTGGTGTATTTGCACAGACCTCATATAGCACCCAAGTACATCGATTTCATACGCGAAAACACCAATGCAAAAATTGTCTATCAATGCCACGACTTACACCACGTACGAGTAGACCGAGACTATCAAAATACGGGCGATCAACAATTGGCAAAGGAAGCCGAAAGTTGGCGAAAAAGCGAGCTGGCGTTGTTTAATAAGTCTGATGTCGGCCTCACTTTTTCTACAGATGAGGCAGACATATTACAGCGCGAAAACGTTGCCGCGGACATTTATCAGGTGCCCTTGTACCTCTATGACGAAACATCTCAACCGCTTGCGGAATTTGAAGAACGCAGTGGCATACTCTTTGTAGGCGGTTTCGGCCATAAGCCAAATACCGAAGGTGTATTATGGTTCCATGAACACGTTTGGCCAAAGGTATTAGCAACCAACCCCGATACAGTGCTTACCTTAGTCGGTAGCAGTATGCCCAACTCAATTAAGGCGCTAGCGACAGCTAACATCGTCATTGAAGGTTTTGTCTCTGAGAATAGGCTGGAGGAGTTGTATTGCAGTTCAAGAGTGAGTATTTTACCGCTGCTGCATGGAGCGGGGGTGAAAGGTAAACTTGTTGAATCAATGCGATACCAGATACCTATCGTCAGTACCGCAGTAGGGTTGGAGGGGGTATCCGCCGACCTCTATCAACTCTATGCGAAGGACGAGGGTAGCGAATTTTCCGATGAGGTAAATAAGCTTCTAACGGACCCTGTTTACTGGAAGCTAATGAGATCGAGACTTAAAAAAGCATTCGCTGAAAGCTATTCCAAGGAAAAGTTCACCCATTTTTGCGCCGAGATATTTTGATGCGAACCGTTATTCTTCATGGGCATATATTCAAAAATGCTGGCACCACATTTGACTGGTCACTGAAAAGGAATTTTGGTGACAAGTTCTGTGATCACAGAAATGATCTCGAGATGCGCGAGGGAGGCTCCGAATACCTGGAGAGCTTTTTCGAAAAGAATTCTGAAATTGTAGCGATCTCTAGCCATCATTTAAATTTTCCTATTCCGCATTCAGAGAAATATAAACTTATATTTTGCTATCTGCTGAGAAACCCTATTTCGAGAATTCGATCCGTTTACAATTTTGAGCGGCAACAAAAATCGGACTCCCTTGGGGCAAGGGCTGCAAAGAAGCTTTCGTTTCTTGAATACGCACTATGGCGAATGCGAGATGACGTGCCTAATACAATACGAAATTATCAGACTGCTTACCTATCGAAAACCCAGAGCGGAAGGAAAAGGATATTTATAAATGATCATGACTATACCGAAGCAGCGAAAGTCATTGATCACAACCCCTTTGTTGGTTTAGTCGATCGGTACGACGAATCCATGGTCGTTCTAGAGAGTCATTTCCAACGACACGACATTGAGATCGACCTCGCCCACAAACCTCAGAATGTGATGGATAATAGCGCTCTCACCGAAAATGAGAAGATGATTGAGACACTAGACGAATTAGGCACAGAGGCAAACTACGTGCTTTCGAAAAACCTGTACGATTACCGCATGTATCGCAAGGCAGACATCAAGCTTACAGAAAGAATTTCCCGGATAAAGAACTTCGACGACAAACTGCTTTCCTTTAAAAAACGCTGCACGCGCCTTTAGTCATGCTTTTTATTACTACGTTATTTACCTCATTTTTTGCGACAAATGTGCATGAACAATTGTAACTTCATCGTTTTCGCTCAGGCCAGAAGTGGATCTACTCTATTGCGGAAATCGTTACACTCCGAAACCGAGGTAATTTGCCATGGTGAGGTGTTGAGTAGAAAATGGATAAACGGGCTGGTTCCCGTTAATGAGCCCAAAGCCTTCAGATCCTCCGAGGCCTTTACACGTAAATTAATGGATACTAGAGACTCAAATCTGGAAGCCTTCCTGGATAGTTATATATTCAATTTTGGTGACCAATCTATAGGCTTCAAAATTGTCTACGAGGACTTCTTCCTGGGTCCACATAAGGACGCTATAGTCTCATATATTCAATCCCGGCAGCTAAAGGTAATCCACCTGCGGCGACTCAATTTTCTTGCCGCACTAACATCAAGGAAACGCATGGCGAAATTTGGTATTAGTCATAGCGATTCAACGATCAAAAGTGAAATCCCTCAAAAATTCAATATCCCAGAGAAGGAGGTTCGTAACTACATTATTCGCCAGATCGGTTTTACGAACGACCTAGACTACCAATTCCCTGATTCTCTCAAAATAGACTATGAGGGACTTACAGAGCAATACGATAGCGTACTGTCTCATCTAGGCATAAGCCGCCCCGGTGATTTAAAAATCACCTTAGAGAAGGTAACGCCTTCAGATCTTTCGGAAGTCGTGGGGAATTATAGTGAGGTATCCCATTACGACGCTCCACGGTTACGGAAATAGAAATTGAGTTTGCATAGATGAGCGGAAAATGTATTCCCGCAAGTTCCCTGAATTACTATCTGGATTTGCGGAGTGCCCTAGAATCAGTAACGCGTTTGAGCCTATTATAAGTCGATTCGTGCGCTTACGCCCGAGAAATGCAGTAGCGCCCGCACAGGAGCTAGGGCAAGCCGAGAGTTTCGTTCCACTAGCGCCCTAAACGCCAGGCCCAAGATGCGGAAAACAACGACTGTCGGTAAGCAGATGGGATAATGGTTCCAAGTAAACCGATAAGCACTAAGGGCTGCATGGTATGAGGTGCGCGCCCTATAGTCTTTGTCGTTACTGATAGAACTACTTCCAACATGTCGAACGACTGCGTTCTTGCACCAGCTAAGTCTTTGCTTACTATCTAGTTTCGACGCGAGCTCCAACTCCTCGAAATACAGAAAATACCTTTCGTCTAAACCCCCACTCTTACGGAGAAAATCCCCCTTCACCAACATTGCTGCGCCATATATATAGTCAAACTTTCCTTCCGGCTTATTCAAAACTTCGTTCAGGGGGAGTCCCGAATAGGCAGACTTGTCCATTCCAATACAGGGGTAGTAACGGCAGCCACCGGCGCATTGAACAAGGTTGGTAGTGGCATCGACGACCGTAGGCCCCCAGATAGCTATATCTGGAAAAGCCTTAGCACTGAAGACCAAGCTATCCACACTCCCTGGCTCCACGACTAAGTCATTATTTAGCAGCCAATAATGGTCCGGTTTAGAACTCTCGAGAAACCGGATGCCGAGATTCATACCACCAGCGAAACCTAGATTCTCATTACTGCATATCAGATGGCAGTCAGCTGCACCACTCTCCTGCAACCAAGAGGTCAACGCCTCGACGTCATACCCTTGAGAGTCGTTATCCACCAGTACGATCCGAACCTTGGCGGCTGAGCCTGCTTCAGATCGCGCCAGCAAAAGCGACTCAACACAGCGAATGGTGTGCAGTGACTTACGCCAGTTCAGAATTACCACACCAACATTGATCATACTTTGACCGACTTCGGGCATGACCCACATAGCTTACGATAAGTTTCGCTTAATCCGGACATTTTAGAACGGGTTCGATACCAATAGATTACTAGCATCATACCGATTCGGCAGAGTCTTTCAGCATTATCTTTGACATTCGGTCAATACTTCTAACTCATTGATAATCCGGCAAGGGCGCACCTTAAAAGTGGATGCCTCAAAATTTTTCTTTGGCTACAGCTACTGGATTCTTGAACCTTTATTGTATGTTGACGTGGTGGCACAACTGCCGCGATACTCACCATTAATTTGGGCTTCCTCCCCGACTTCGCAGAAAGAGATAACGCAACCCTGCCTTCCATGCTTCAAGGCCCTGCAAAGGCACAAGCTCTCTCTTACCTTGATGAAGTACAGGAGTTATCGGAACTGAGGGAAGCATTTGATTCACCTGTAAAAACCTATTCATCCGGCATGCGATCACGCCTGGGGCTTTCTACCCCACTAATTACTCACGTAGACATACTGCCTGTGGACGAAATATTAAGTGTTGGAGATGCGTACTTTAAGCATAAAGCTGAGAAGGCAATGAAGGAAAGGATTGGTGGCGACCAGACTGTCGTCTTTGTCTCTCACTCCGATAAACAGATAGAGGAACTTTGTGATCGAGCGATATGGATAAATGAGGGATCGATTTTTTCTTCAGGGAGCGCACAAGACGTAATCAGGGAATACAAACAACACATAGACCTCCTTAATCAAGTAGGACTAAATCGAGTCTAGTCAAAAAAATCTATTCCCGCAATAAAGGTCAGAATCAAACCAAGCCACCTCTAAAAATTGGAGTGCAGATTGAATAACCAAATATTCACACTGGACCTATTCGAACTAAGGCTTGGGGAAAACAAGTCTACACTTCACTAACATTGCCTGATCGATAGAATCTGAAAAAGAGCGCTTTAAGACAGAAGGATGCTGCTATGATCGCAAAGGGATAAAAACTAAATTCCCAGTATCTAAAGCCAAAATTATGATCTGCTGCCTGCGACTTGAAGATAATAAAGTAAGTCAAGGTTGAGGCGTATGATGCGCAAATGGAGAATATCAATCCAGTTATTACTCTCTTATCACTTTCGACTAATAGCAGCTGTTTAGTGATAGCACAAAATATCAATGAAAGTATCAAAATGTGTAAAGATCCAACTAAACCCCATTGAGTCAGTGTAAATCGCGTAATCACGGACCACAGTGACGCGCTCTGCCCTGCTGTCGCCTTATGAGTCTCAACCAACCCTAACAGAATCCCCTCACCATAGGTTCTTTGTACGAATTTCCTCGAAAACCATTCGAGAGCAGCATCAAAACTATTCGTATACTCAACAGCTAATAAAAAATGTATTACCAAAACGACCAAGGAAACAAGAGCACAGCATGAAAAAACCATAGTTGCTAGTCGCCTGAAGTCTAGCAAGGAAAGCCTGGGGGCATAGAAGGCTAATGGAATAATCCCCATTCCAAAGGCGATAATCACGTAGTCGTAACTATTGGCAGTGCAAAGAATAAGAAGAGGGACGGCACCTAAGATATAGGCACGTTTCCACGACAAACTATGACCAAACACGTACCGCCGAAAGTAATTTAGACCAAAAAGTAGGAGCGCATAAGGTAACCAGTCCGAATATCCAGGTAGTGTAGAGTTCACAAGAGTAGCGAAACAAAAATATAAAGACGCTACCGAAGCTACAAAGGTGCCCAATTCATAATATAACCACGTTAAAATACCCGCCAAAACAGCGGAGATTAAAATCGTGTCTAGAATTTTGAACCACTGAACGTTAACTACTTTTTTACCCGTCCAATATGTCGCAACGCTGTCCAAGACTACGTACATCTGTATAGGCAACCTGATTGCTGATTTGTAAACATGCCAGTAACCCGCCCTATTCAAATCGCCTCCTTTCTCAAAAGTTTCTGCCTGGTACATCAGTGAGCGCCCCAACTTCCCCTTTTCCTCCCCGTCTTTTAGGATGTACCTGGCGGTAAACAGGCTTGAGGAGAGCAGACCTCGATCTCTTGCATTCAAAATGGACCCAATTAACCAACCATCCATTACGGCATCACTTTTACCCTGAGTTATTACTGCATTTCTATCCCATAAGCTCTCAAAGGTCAGGTACTTATTAAAATCGTATATGTTTACCAAAAACAGGATTGCCGTCATCGACAAATATGCGGCCACTTGAGGCATAACTGAGGTTTTTCTATTATTCATATATAAATATCTGTACTGAAACGCAGTTCGTCTGTGTCTGGACGCTCAGCCATCATTCTCGACTACGGCCAGCATGAGCAATGAGTTAATTTATGCTTTCGAGATTCTTGGTCTAACTAATCCCACTTCAAGGAAAGCCCGGTACTGAATCACCTAGCATATCAGTTTAGCACTTCCAAGAAAGCTTACTAGTAGTTTTCAGAGTTTCGAGGCCAACTGGCAATCGCTATATTACAAACGTTGTGTCACCGATTACCAACTTGGCCATTTAACTTGCGCCGCAGCTCTATATCTCTTTGCATTCACTTCTCCATGGGTCGACTCCAGGAAACGTCACCTGACTGAATCAGCGTGCTGTGAAATTGATCCTTATAGAATATCGTCCACGTTTGCCTGGGGTGAGCCCAATTCAAGACGGCAAAGTTGAGGCCCAAATTGTTTGCATAGGTTTCGGTTGCTTCTCGCGTGTAGCTAACCACACCCGAATATCCATCCGTTTTAAATACAGTCTTCGTGAGAGAATGATGGTTGCCACCAGTGCGCCTAAGGGTGTGAGGTACCTAGTTCGCCATGGTTTTTCTGAACTCGAAAACACCGTGGAACGAACTAGAGTGAACCATTGACGCTACTCGGCCCTCATCGATAGAGGCATCAAAAACACGCGTGGTTGACGAGAAACAATGAAATTACTGCAGCTTTAAACTCGGCGCGGCTCCGCCAAGATCGTGACTAGCCTAGAACTGAGACAACAACAAAGAGCCGCGAAATAAGTAACAAAAGAAAAACTCAAGTGGCAGCTCATAAGAGGCAATGGGGATTCCCTAGCCCGAGGCAGGCTCTACACTAAGCCAATACTGGTCAATTAGTGTGGATATGCGCCAATCTATTCATTAAGATGCCCTCAACGACTACTAACTAAGCTTCTCTGATGTTCCCCAGATCACTCACAAGATACGCGCCTACAAAAAATAGAGCTGAGCCTTGCCACTATCAGTAACCAGATATCACCGAGTACCGAAACACCACGAGCAAGGAGAATAGCTATTAGAAGGTCTGCTTCAACCATTACGCCCTTCAAGAGCATTAAGAGTATCAGCTCCCGAACACCCATACCTGCAGGAGATCCCGGCGTTAAAAAACCCGCTAACCAAGAAATTACAAAAGCCCCAACAAAGAGCTGAACTGGAAAGAGATATATGTCGCTCATCTGCATAGCCACAAAGTAAAATACCATGCCAACCAGTGCAAAAAAGATTACGAGATAAAGCAGACTTTTCGAAAAGTGCACCCCAACCAGCCTCAATACAAATAGGCACGCCACTATGACGCCTACGATGAAAAGTAAAAAGGCATTTTGCCACGGCATAGTCACGCCGAATTTGGGAAGGATTAATATGAAAAAAAACAATGCCGCCACGATTAGTAGGGCAAACTCCCCGAATACTGACTTTCCAAGCTTCCAGCCCGCAAGCCCTTCTGCCATACCAAGTGCTTGTCGACTGCCAAGGTGAAAAACATTCCCAGGTAGATACTTGGCTATCTGTGATATTCCATACAATTTTAGCGCTGTAACAAAACTTATCTGCTCATCAAGACTCGCCAGGATCTCGCGCCATGCTAGAACCAGAAAAATGCTTGCCAGACAGTACGCAAAAGATAAAAAACCCAGTATCGTCCAAGATACGGAGTCAACTTTTTGTGGATCAATATCAGCGCCATAATCTACCAACCGATAGACAACAAAAATAATTCCCCCAACAGTAAGAGCGCTTCCAATTCCCCTGACAACTTTTTTACCATCAAACATGCTTAGACGTTTCCGAATAGTGCCGCGAAAGATGAAAGCATATGGCGATTTGCATTCTCGGAGTTGTCAAAAAATGAACTAAAAAATGCGCTTGCACTTTGCTAACACGATCTCTAGCAGGCTACTGCTAAAAATTAGCTGGTTATCACGCATCTGTAGCGACTTATTCGTGAGTATATTCGATAGATTGAGTTCAGCTTGGCCGACACAAAATCATAGTCCAAGGCAAAGGCGTTCGAATCTCTACGATATTGAAATATTTGGAAGCTAAACCCACAAATTGATTGGTAGACCAATGTTGAATATGCCCTGGAGTGTTCCCCAAAGAACTGATGTATTTAAATCTAACCAAATTCAATGCACACCATACTGGCTCCCTAGGGACACTAAGAATTACGTTTCTACTCCCTAGCGCCTTCAATGCCCTAAATGCCTCTTCGGGGTTTTCAAGATGCTCCATCACCTCGCAGCACACGATCAAATCGGCGCCATCAATATTTGGGAGTAGATCATAAATGCTCTTCGCCTCAAATAGGTTTGTCGCCAGACCTGCTTCCTCAGCGTTCTCGCGAGCAATCTCTATCACTTTTTCGGAAAAATCTGATCCGCGCGCTGCTATACCACGGCTGTTCCATTCTTTGACCCAGTAGCCCTCTCCACACCCTACCTCGTGGATCGAGGTTGGATTTGCTTTGTCGACCAACTCATCAAGAGCATTGTGAAACCCTGCCATTATCTTCCTGACAATGGGGTTTGTGGATCCATATTTATCGTAGGTATTACCTACGACTATACCGTCTTCTTTGAGCCCTTCAGAAACTTTCATACCCTCATGCCCTCATACCCATAATTTGCCGTTCTCAGATATCGGAATCAGTCTTGATTCAACTTCAGTCGTATTTCTTCCAGCAATTTTCTATTCACTGATAACAAGTCGGCAACAAAAGCTATCAAACCAGCCTGCAGTGCCATGCCTAACAATGCACCAGACAACACCACTGACTGAACATATCCACCTCCTTCGCCTGCAATATAGTAATATAGAAAGCGAAAACCAAGAGCAGCTCCAGTCAAAGCCAATATCGCAGCAAGTGACATGAAGAATTTGAATGGTTGATAGACTACAAATATTCTAATAATAGTAATTACAGACCGCTGAATGTAGTCAGGAATACTCGACAATAGTCGTGATGGCCGTAAGTCTGCATTCGTTCTAATTGGCACCGAAGTGATGGCAATATTTCTCTGACCAGTCTGAATAATCGTCTCTAAGGTATAGGTGTAATCGCTATAGACATTTAACTGCTTGGCGCAAGTTCTCGATACTGCTCTAAAACCACTTGGAGCATCAGGAACGTCTGTGCCGCTAGCCATTCTCACTACCCAGGAGCCAAGTCTTTGCAATAGTTTTTTGGTGGGTGAGAAATGCTCAGTTTGGCTTATTGGTCGTTCGCCAATTACATATTCAGCGGAGCCATCGAGTATAGGTTGCGTCAGCTTGGGAATATCCGCCGCCTCATACTGATTATCTGCATCAGTATTAACGATAACATCTGCGCCTTGCTTCAAACACTCCTGGATACCGGCCATGAAGCCCTTAGCTAGTCCCTTATTGTGGCGAAATTCAACGACATGATCTACTCCGCACTCTCTGGCTATTTTAACCGTATCGTCGGTACTACCATCATTGATTACTAACCACTCAACAGAATCAAACCCCGCAACCTCTCTCGGCAGAGCCCCCAGTGCGATAGCAAGGGTATCTGCCTCGTTGTAACAAGGTATTTGAATGATCAGCTTCAAAGCGCCGCACCCTCTTTCAGCTGCACAAGTGGATTCCCACGCCCAATAGCGTAGTACTCAATACCAAGCGCTCCCATGTGCACAGGGTCATACAGATTTCGACCATCTATGATAACTGGGTTCTTCAGCCTGGTCTTCACTGCCTCGAAATCAGGCGACCAGAATGCCTTCCACTCTGTGCAGATCAGCAGGCAGTCGGCTCCATCGAGTGCCGATTCTTTGGAATCGACGATGGCCAAATCTTTACGTACGCGATATCGTGACTGACAGGCGGCTCCTGCTTGCGGATCAAAAGCCTGAACACTTCCACCGCGAGCGAATATTCCATCCATTAACGCAATACTCGGGGCTTCGCGGATATCATCGGTATTGGGCTTAAAGGACAATCCCCACACGGCGAACGTCATGCCTGTGAAGTCAGCGCCGAAACGGCGCAGCAGCTTTTCGAGTAACTTTTCTTTCTGTAGTCTATTGGTCTCATGGACCGCGCTCACAATATTGGCCTTATAGCCATATTCGGAGGCGAGATACTCGAGAGCGCGCACATCTTTAGGGAAGCAGGAACCCCCGTAGCCACACCCTGGGTAGATAAACTGAAAACCAATTCTGGGATCGGAGCCTATGCCTCGTCGAACTTCTTCAATATCGGCTCCTACCTCCTCAGCCAAATTAGCCATCTCGTTCATGAAGCTGATTTTTGTGGCCAAGAACGCATTAGCCGCATACTTGGTCAACTCAGCGCTACGCAAATCCATTGCAAGTATCTTTTCATGATTGCGATTGAAGGCCTGATAAATAAAACGAAGATCAGCAAGTGCTTTATCAGAGTCTGTGCCTATGATGATTCGGTCTGGCTTTTGACCATCACTAACGGCAGAACCCTCTTTCAAAAATTCCGGGTTTGACGCAACGTCTACCTCTAAATGCTTTCCTCGGCCGCGCAAAGCAGATTCGCATGCCTCACGAACGTTCTCGGCTGTGCCAACCGGCACCGTCGATTTAGTTACCACCAGCTTGCGCTCGTTCATATGGCGCCCAATGTCTGTGGCGACCTGGAGCACATAACTTAAGTCAGCAGAGCCATCTTGAGCAGAAGGCGTTCCTACACAAATGAACAGTGCGTCACTCTCTTCTACCGCTCTTTGTGTGTCAGATGTAAATGAGAGCAGACCACTCTCTTGGCCACTTCTAAGCAGGGGCTCCAATCCCGGCTCATAGAATGGTAATTCACCTTTATTGAGGCGCTCAATTCGCTGCTGATCAACATCCATGCAGAGAACCTGGTGCCCTACATCGGCAAATATTGCGGACTGCACCAAGCCGACATAGCCACTGCCAAAAATACTGATCTTCATGTCTCATTAATCCAAAAGAATGCAAGTGTTCTTTATAAGCCACGCTCTAGGCAGAAACTGACGACCCCCTAACGACTCTTTCGAAGGGTTCACGCCCCATTGGAAAGAATCCAGCAAGTCAAAAACGCGGCCACTTTACTCCATTGCTACTCTAACATCGAAGCGAGGTCCAAATCCCTTGGAACACTCAATATAGTTGGCTAACCTTAGCATATTGATATGGATATTTAGGTTCAGGCCTCTGCGCATGCATGGCTCTCTTACAAAGTCATCTACATAGAAAGCCATCACACTCGCGACGGTAATTTGGTGTGCCACGCCAAGTTTCCAAGCATCACTAACACCCCCCGTCCAATGGCGCTTTACCATTGAGGCTCTTTCTTCAAACATAAAACCCCCTAGAAGGGATACCGCATATAGCCACGCTCGCTCTGCATGCACCAAGTCCAGAGTCGGGCTGATCAAAACTGGCCATTCAGGTGTCATCTAGCGCCATGAAAGTGACTTAAAAACCGCATTTTATAACGTAACCGTTAGAAACTGCATCCCAAACTTTAATAGCTCCGGAATGATTGAATTAATCGCCTCAAGAGCCTCCTGAAGGGTCTTCGAGCGGTCGATATTGGCGATCACCTCTGCCAACATCCATGCCGCCTTGATTGGTCTTTCCGATCGTACAACTTGGGCACCAGGGCAAGTAAGCTCGACCAGGGCGATACGGTACATAGTCGCCATAGGCAAGTAACAGGTGGTATGTGTGCCTGAGCAGGGTTGTGAAAGCCAATCGTAGCCTTCCAGCGCCACATACACGGATTTCTGAAATTAACCCAACTGAGCATCCGGACGCTCGCTTCGCTCAAACAGCGCTACGGTGTAACCTGGCTGGGCTAACTCTAATGCGATTATATAACCAGCGGCGCGGGCCCCGAGAACTCAGACATCATACGATCTATTCAAACGACTGCTCACCGGTTATCGGGAGACTAAACTTAAGACTGAACTGGTTTCGTACACACGTATCTCGAAGCATTTAATGTTTGATATAACTACCTCTGATCCGACTGATTAGGCCCTACCACCTTATTGATTTAAAGTACTCCCATAGCATTCGAGCACCACACCCGTCTCTCCAGCCGCTGCTATCCGCCCTTCGTCAATCCAAATCGCACGATCACACAAGGCAGCTATTTGTGATTCTGAGTGCGAAACTAAAACTACAGTTTGCTCGCCGGTTAGCCGCTCTTTCATGGCAGCGAGCGCCTTGGTACGAAAGCCGGCGTCTCCGACACTCAATATTTCGTCCACCAATAGAATATCAACGTGTGTGACGAGAGCGGTAGTAAATCCTAGGCGAGACCTCATACCTGTTGAGTAGGTCTTTACGGGCTCTTCAAATGAGTCACCTAATTCCGAAAATTCCTTAATATCCTCGAGAAAGCTTAACGCCTGCTTCCTGGTCGACCCCTGTAGCATGGCCGACAATAGCGCGTTGTCGCGCCCCGTCAGGTCGTACCTAAACCCGAGACCTATTGTTAATAGTGACGATGACTTTGACTTATCCTGACGTACGGTGCCACTGGTTGGCGCCAGTATACCGGCCATCAATTGAAGCATGGTCGTTTTACCCACACCATTTCTTCCGATGACACCCAGAGTTTCGCCCTCGAATAACTCCAGCGAGATATCATCGAGGACATTGTGCACACCCTGATCGAAATGCGTGCGCTTTGACCGATAGCTCAACGTGACATGGTCCAGCTCCAACACCACTTTTGGTGGCGGAATACTCACGCAGTCATCGCCTTCAGGGCAAGATACTGACCCGACCGATTAATAGCCCATACAATTGCCGCTAACAGCAACAACCAGCCTATACCGAGAATGGCTAAATGGCTCAGATCGGGTGTGGCCTGATACATAAATATTTGCCGGTAACAGTCCAGAATAAACGCCAGCGGATTGAACGTTAACACAAGGCTAGTCATTTCGGGGTCGGCCAAAGCGTGCACATCCCAGAATAGACCGGAGGTAAACATGAGGAATATCATGCCCAAGGAAATCAACATACTAAAATCGCGAACCACACAGACCAGAGCAGCGCCGACCAGGGAACAGGCTACTATCATCAAATAGTTCACGATAATCACGGGTATGAGCCACAGCCATGTGACAGACACGGAGTAGCCATAAAAAATGAGTACGGCGATTAACAACGCGAATACCGCCACCTGTTTATACAAGCCTTCCTGAACGATGGCCATCGGGAAGAGTGTCTTCGTTATATTGATTTTGCCGATCAACCCCTTGTTACCGACAATGCTATTCGAAGCTTGGGTCACAGATTTGGAAAACCAAATAAATGGAAGTTTTCCGCACATCAAAAATATCAGGAAGTCGGCCCGCTTGGAATCAAGGATTACGTTAAAAACTACATAAAAAACAAGCACATACAGCAAAGGCTCCAGAATCCACCAAATGTACCCCAGATAATATTTTGATGCATCAGCGCGAAGTGACATTCGCGCCATGGAATCAACCAAGCTTAAGTATTGGGTGGGCGGCATAGTCGGGCAGTCATATTAGGTACGATAGGTGAGCGGTAGATTGTATCAACAAATTGTGGTCGTAAGGGTATACCGAGCGGGTCCAAGCCCAAATTCCTGCGCAACTCAGACAGATCTGTTCGAGACATCCCGAGCCGGATTGAACTTACCCTGAATATTTCTGACCGCAGTGTTACCTATTTGAGAGTATCGAACGTAAAATTCCCCATCGAAATTTTGGCTGACCCAGCAAAGGAACCATGAATAAAAAGCACGGCGTCACGGTATTAGGAGCGGGACTGGCCGGGTGTTCAACCGCACTTAAATTGGCCCAACTCGGCTATAGCGTGCTGTTGATCGACAAAAGTTAGTATCCGGTATCAGGTGCCAGCCGACACAACGAGGGTAAGCTGCATCTGGGCTATCTCTATGCAGCGGACCCCGAGCACAAGACCTATCGGAAAATCCTCGAAGGTTCGTTACAGTTCCTGGATCTGAACCAACATCTCACTGGCGTGTCGCCGACACAGATTCCGCGGTCGGAGCCGTTTTTCTACGCAATACCGGCGGGTTCACAGCTTAGTGTTGAACAGATTTACAAACACTTCGCCAAGGTTGACGAATATGTGGCCTCCCACGTTGACCATACCAGTCATATACAGCTTTAACCCGTTCTGCCTGCTGACGGAACCATGGTGGCAGGGGTTTTTAGTGATGAAATTCAGGCTGTAATCCAAACGTCGGAAATTGCGATTGACCCGAACTATGTCGCCAGTATTTATGGAGCCGCTGTACTGGCTGAACCCTTGATTGACTTCCTGGGCGGACACGAGGTGACGACGGTGAAAGACAGCGGAGGCGCCTATAACATTAATGCCCAGAGCGCTGAGGGAGCGATTCGGATTGAAGCACAGGCGGTGGACAATTGCCTGTGGGAAAACCGCCTGCACATCGACGCGCTCGTTGGATTGACATCATCAATGCCCAGGCTTTGGCGCTGGAAGGCGACCCTCTCATTCGAAACTCCGTCGACGCTATCAGCGCCACCAACAACCCTATTACTTGGCCCCTATGGCGACTATGTTCCGTACAGTTCCGGGCGATCCTATCTGTCCTGGTACCCGTCATGCCTAGTCGGCATCACATTGCACGTGGGGCAACAGTCATTTGCTCTGACCAGCACATGCTGGACGATACTGCGATTCAGCTCAAGGAGCGTTATCGAAATCAGCCGCCGGTAAAAGTAATATGCAATGAGTCTGGCGGCAATTGGGTCAGCAATGTGAATTTGTTGATCGAGGCGACTACAATGAGCTTGTTTCGAATCATTCCCCACGACGATACAGTCGACAGCAGCGCCAGCGAGTTCCTGGCTGAAACGCTGCGCTCAACGCCAGATGCGGTTCTTTGCCATGGTTACGTAAGAGCTGAGGATATCGATGGGATTCGACTTCCGCTGCGTGATGAGCCCAATTTTCCTCTCAGGCCTTTGTCCGCACCCGATATGTTCTCAATGGGGCATTTTTGGCAGGGTTTGTTCAATGGCTCTTTCAAGGCCCTGATGCGCCGCGAACCAACACCCAAAGGGATGTTGCTTATTCGGCCCACCAAAGATCTGATTCACTCCGAAAGGGCCTGGCTGCATGCGCTATCACTGCTAGGAGAGCTTGTGTTCGACGAGCGCGCATCCATGCGCAAGCGGTACTGGTCAGGAAGCCTCACCGACGCCTGGAACCCGGATAATTCTCACTACAAAAGTGCAGTAGGCGTAATGATCTCCTACGTCGATGATATTATTTCTAATGAGGAGCAGAAAAGACGATTGCACTTCAATCTTTATTTCAATTTACTATAATGCGTAAATGGGCCGAATGATGCACTGGAGCCACGACCTGTTTTCGATGAACTGACACCAACGCGCTCCCGGCCTTTATAGCTCCGCTAGAATGCTCTTGTGCTACGATATATCGAGATCTACACAAAACATAATTTACCCAAAATATTGGGAAAAGGGAGCTTGGGATGACCATGGAAACGCAAAAGGACAGCCAACTCGTTGACCGCGATTGGAATATCCTTCAGAAAGCGATCGATGGCGTCGTGATTAAGGAAATTCGCCATGTGCCGCGCGATCACGGTGTTATCACTGAAATGTATCGCACCGAATGGGACCCTACCGGTCTACCAGTACTTCAAACGTACCAATCTCGCCTATATCCTGGAGCGATTGGAGCATGGAGCTGCCATGCCCAAAGCATTGATCGACTGTTTGTGAGCAGTGGCCATATAAAAGCGGTCCTTTACGATGGTCGCGAGCAGAGTCCAACTTATGGAATGGTCAATGAGTTTCACTTGGGCGATCGCCGACCAGCATTCCTGGTACTACCCACCGGAATTTGGCATGGCCTACAAAATCTCGGGGACTGCGACTCAATGGTTATCAATTTCCCCACACTTGCTTACCAATACGAAGATCCCGATCACTTTCGGCTGCCAATGGATACGCCAGACATACCTTACGTTTGGAATACGGCCCGGGGTACTCGTGGCCGAGCAGCACCCAGCGACTGAATTCGAGGAACCACAGAAAGTAGCACTTCACGATGTTGCATTTTCCGTGGCCGTCTAGATGTCAAAGCCCTACGCTACCGTTCTCCTACCTACCCATGACAGCCATGCCACATTACCGCATGCCCTCGCCAGCGGCTGCAATCAAACAATAGAGAATATTCAAATACTGGTGGCCTGTGATGGAGCCACCATCAGCGTGCTAGAGGCTGCCAAATCCGCCGCCGCGAAGGATAGCCGCATCACGGTTCTGGATATGCCCAAAGGGCACAATCGAGGTGGCGAGGCCAGGGCAAAAGCGCTTCGCTTGGCCAAATCGGATCGGATATTTGTCCTCCAAGACGATGACTTATGGTTTCCTAACCATATAGAACTTCTGGGCGCCGCCCTGGACGATCATGACGTAGCCACCAACAGTCCACTCTCGGTACGTACTTCTGGCAGCGTAGCGACATGGACTTGCAACTATAACTTCCCAGATTTTAGGCGGCTGGCGCTCAAAACTGGATTCAAATTGGTGTTTGAGGCCCATTATGCTTTTTCCCTGAAAAGCTATTATCAACGCAAGGTGCGATGGGAGCGGATGGAAGCCGCCGGCAATATCAAAAGGCTACTAGATTGCCACTTGGCTGACGCCGCAAGCCGCTGGAATAGCATTTCACAGGCAACTGCCCTGTCGTTCAAGGGTCCAATTCGCGAGCACATTGACACCCTATCAAGAGCCGATGAAATCGTTCCTTGGGCCAAGCGAATTCAAAGTGGCCTGACGGGCGAAGATATAGCAGCAACCTCTCAGTGGGGTTCGATGCTTAGATACGCCGCCCACCTCTTCCCACCTATTAAAAATGACACCCTGCAGAGCTATTTCGAAAAACTGGGGCTGCAGATCGGTGACAGTGGAAATGCAGCAGGCTTGATTAAACTGGATGTTACAGCGGAACAGCATCGCCATTTACAGCTGTGTTACTCGTTCTTAACGGGTGGAATACTGGATGCTGATTGCTGTGAAGCCGTAATATTGGATTTAATGGAACCTTTTGCCGGGCCCAACCCCCATTGCTGGAGGGTGGGGCTGAGTATGGAACGCCAATACGGTTTAGATCAGGCAATCCAACTCGTTCGGCGTATGCTGCCTTCTCAAAATATGAGCCAGCAGGTATTGGTTAGAGGGCTTTTAACCGCCCTCACATTCAGGGCCCGTCAATTCGAAAGCGCTCTCGAGCAAGTTAAACTTGCGAATTGCGAATCAACCTACTACCAGGGTTATTTTGAGGAGATTGAAGGTAAGATTATTGAGGAGAGGCTTCGTTAATCGGGAAAAGTAGATGGCCAAGAAACATGGCATTGGGAGCTGGGCCGACCTGGCGCTAAACCACGTTGAGATTGGCCGACCTTGGCTATCGTGCGTTGCAGCCATTGAGCGTCTAGACTCAATTATCAGGGTGAGCATCCAACCGACTCATCGCGATAAGCCGCGCATAAAGCACCAGTTGCTGAAGAGGCTTACCCTTTCTCAACCCCATTCGCCAGGCGATTTTCAGTCGACTCAACCTTGATGATCCAAGTATCTGCACATATTTGGTCAAAGCCTCTGGTATCGAGCCTGCCATGGCGCTTTTTCCCCCCAGTCGTTCGAAGAGAATTTCAGCCTGCTTCACGGATAAGATGAGCTCGCTATTTCCTTGTTTCCAGAGCGCGGGCCATTGCGCCGGATTGGCGAGCAGGCCGGCTATAGAGTTAGCCCCAATACTATTTTTCGAATGCTGCCGGTATAACAGAAGCGGCTCTTCAACACACGTTACTTCGCCCACCGCCGACGCCACCAGTGCTAGCCACCAGTCATGCATAGTTGCCGCTTCGGGGATGGGCAGCGCCAACCTCGCCAGCGAGGCATTAATCGCCATAGCGCAGCCCGGAATACTATTCTGGGTAAAAAATAGCTCTACCGCCGCTGACCCAGTTTTCCGATCAGCTTGAAATGCAGCTCTTCCAAGTAAGGGCCGCAGACATTCATCGACCAGCTTCGTATCTGAATACACTAACTGCGGCACATCGCCTGGCTCAAAATAAGACAGCTGTCGCTCTAGTTTGTCTGGTAGCCACACATCGTCCTGGTCACAAAAAAATAGGTAATCTGCAGATTGATCAATAGCTGTAGAGAGAAGTGACCCAAAACTCCCTACCAGTCCAAGGTGTTGACTGGGGCTCAGCTGCAAAAACCGAATGCGTGAGTCGCCAATAGCTGCCTCTAATATCGCTATAGTACCGTCGGTAGAACCGTCATCCCTGACATAAAGTGTCCAATTCTGATGAGATTGCGATCGAATGCTTTCAATTTGCTCCTCGAGGTAGGCATCGCCATCAAACGTGGAAAGCAAAATTGCTATTGATGCGCCCTCTCGGGCATTTGTATCGATCATTCAAGCCAAAGAAAAACAGAAGGTCCCGTTAACCTATTCAATCCGCTGTGGATGACTACCATTTTACAGCGGGAAGATCTGGGGGTGTGTAAATACGTGGTTTTTTATCCAATCCTTTGCCCTGTAAGGAAGGAATATAGTTTTTTGGCTTATCGTTTTTATCGCTCAATTTCTTAGCCTATGCTGTAGACGCTAGTGGGTTTAGTTTACAACAATTACTACATTGATTATTCGGTTAACAGTAAGAGTTGTCGACCTTGTAAGGAGCGAAGGGCTTTTGTTAGATACTTTGAGTCCAAGTGTACCAAAAATTTGAAACCGCTAGGGATTCAGGCCAACACAAAAGGGGCCGAGTCGCGTACGATCCCGCTATGTCTAAAACACTCGCTAACCACCGGCCACGCAAACGCTTCGGCCAGAACTTCCTGCGCGACCACGACGTGGTCGATGCTATTGCAGGCGCCATCGGCCCTGGAGCTGAAGACCACTTGGTGGAAATTGGTCCGTTCTGTCGCAAGCTTTCCCTAAATCGAACATACAGCGATTGCCAGGCGCAGTTATCCTATCAGTGCTAATGCGTAAAACTGCTCCCATGCTGGCAGTGAACTTCTATTTTGGCCTTTCTTCAACATCCGCCAAAGTTCAATTCCGGCAAGAGTTGCTTGTGCAGACCGAAACGATTTGAATCCGAGCATGGATAGGATGATGCGTTTGATAAAACGATGATCTTGCTCATTAACATTGTTCAAATATTTGCACTGCCGAATTTTCACTCGCTTGTTTTCATCTACATTGTATTGCTTGATAGCGGCAGTGTTGGCAACGCTTTTGTCGATATTGATCAAGCTGGGTTTGCCATTGGCGCCGATGGCTTTGTTCAAAAAACGTAAAGCGGCCTTTTTATCGCGCCTGGCGGTCAATAGGAAATCGACCGTGTTGCCGTGCTTGTCGACGGCGCGATAGAGGTATTTCCAGTCGCCTTTGATTTTGATGTAGGTTTCATCAAAACGCCAGCGCAGGCCGTTCCACTTTTTGTTTTTACGAAATATCTTCTCGATGCGAGGCGCATAATGTACAACCCAGCGTTGAATGCTGCTGTGATCTACAGCGTAGCCTCGTTCCTGCATCAGCTCCTCCAAGTCACGATAGCTCAGCGAGTAAGCGACGTACCAGCGCACACATTGTAGAATCATGTCTTGCTGATGATGGCGGCCTTTGAAACTAATCACAATTGATCCAAGTATTGAAATACTGGTCCCGGGAGTATAGCGTAGCGCAGCAGTACTGATGATTTCGCGACAGAACCTGAAGCCGCGATGGCGGAAGATTTCTGTGATTCTTATCCCTATCAACAAAGTGACTTCAAACTATGAATATCAGTATTATCGGTAGCGGCTATGTAGGGTTGGTTCAGGCCGCAGTGTTCGCGGATGTGGGCCATCGCGTGGTTTGCATGGATGTAGATAAAAGCCGTATTGACCGATTAAATGACTGTGAAGTTCCTTTTTATGAGCCGGGCCTCGAGACGCTGGTAAAAAGCGGGCTGGCGAGTGGCTTGCTGTCATTTACAGCAGATGCCGAAGCGACCGTCACGGCCAGCGATTACCTCTTTGTTTGCGTGGGCACCCCTGAAGATATCGACGGGGCTGCCGACCTGAAATACGTGCTTCAGGTTGCTCAAACCATCGGCGAACGAATGAATACAAGCAAGGTGGTAATTAACAAATCCACAGTCCCTGTAGGCACTGCAGATCAGGTTAAAGCTATCATAGCGAAAGCCATTGAGGCCCGGGGGAAGTCCTTCGAGATAGACGTCGTCTCCAACCCCGAATTCCTCAAGGAAGGCTCGGCGGTAGGTGACTGTCAAATGCCTGATCGTATTATTCTTGGTACCGATTCAAAACCGGCGGAAGCGGGTCTGAGGAAGATATATCAGGCCTTTAACCGCAATCATGAAAAAATTCTGATGATGGATGCCCGCAGCGCCGAAATGACAAAGTATGCGGCCAACGCATTCCTGGCAACCAAGATAAGCTTTATGAACGAGATGGCCAGTATCGCCGAAGTCACCGGAGCAGACATTGAAGATGTGCGGTTGGGCATAGGTTCAGATCCCAGAATTGGGTTTCAATTCATCTACCCCGGTTGTGGCTATGGCGGCGCCTGTTTTCCTAAGGACGTACGCGCCCTGCAACACCTGGCAACAGAAAACCGCTACGACTCCTCTATCATCAATGCCGTAGACCAAACCAATCAACGTCAAAAAGAAAAATTGGGCCAGCGTATACTGAGCCGCCTGGGCAGCGATCTTACCGGCAAAACGATTGCTATCTGGGGCCTGTCATTCAAGCCAAACACAGATGATATGCGCGAGGCACCGAGCCGATCAGTAATGGAAACAGTGTGGAATCACGGGGGCAGTATTAAGGCCTACGACCCACAGGCCAACGCTGCCTGTCTGGAAATCTATGGAGAACGAGCGGACCTTACGCTAACCGACACCAAAGAAGATGCGCTGACTGATGCCGATGCCCTGGTAATCTGCACAGAATGGCGGACCTTCCGCTCCCCTGATTTCGGGGTAATGATGCAGGAACTTAAGCAACCTATCATTTTTGATGGTCGCAATTTATATGACCCGAGTCAGCTCTCGGCAATCGGTCTGGAATACTACGGTATTGGTCGTGGATTATCGCTAAATTTGCCGGTTACCCAGATTCCCGGAACCGCTCCAAGCTGACTCAGGAGATCGGCGTATTCCTTTTCATTTCACCCGGAATGCGTATTTTCTTCCTTACTTCATAGGGTTATGATTATTCGCCTGGGCTGATACCCTGTTCAAATATGTTTCAAGATCAGGCTGAACAAAGTTTTTCCATAAGCCGTGGCAAAGATATGATCTTTATCTGTTTACCCACAGGAAACTCATCCTCACCGCCGTAAAGAATGTATTTGTGTGTTGCGCCGAGATCATCACAGGTTTGGCTATAGTGGTTGCCGATTTTAGGCGCAACTCCGTACTTGATCTCTACAGCCCAGACTTCAGACGACGGCATAGTCCACAGCCGGCGCAACCTTGCTGCGGGAACACGAAAACCCATTTGCGGAATGTCACGCTCAAGATAAGTGCGAATCAGGTTTTCAAGCCAGTCCATAGCGACATCATCATCGGCTGTCAGATAGCTATCCGGAAAAGATCCCCTTAGCCAAAGGGTCTGCCGATTCTGCTGGTCACCATTGATCACAGCGATGTTCAGACCGCTCATTTCGATATCACTAATTCGACCTGCCAGGCTTTCCGAAGACTGACGCATCAAATCCATTAATGCCGACCCAAGCGGCAAGAGCTGCCCCCCTGTACGACCCTGCTCCCGGTTTTTATCGACAAAGCCCCGTAGCACGGCGAACAATTCCGGGCTTCGTTGTATTTCATCCAGAATAACCAGCTTATCTGTGTGAGCGTTTAAACGTCACCGCTGTCACCAAACACCTTGCTCAGGTTGGTGATCAAGGCGTCTTCGTGGGGCATCAAAGTTAAACTGCGTGCGGCGACTTCGAATTACAGCGACTTAAGACGGTTTGATGGAGTTGCGGTAACCTTCTAGCACAACTCCGGGGTCGCCCTCGAGTTTAACTTTCCCCTGATCCAGCCACACTACGCGATCGCAAAGTGCCTGTATTTGCTGGTCGGAATGTGACACGAAGACAACGGTTTGATCACCGCGAATACGCTCTTGCATGGCACGTTGGGCCTTTTGTTTGAACTGCGCATCGCCAACACTGAGTACTTCGTCTATCAACAGGACATCGACATGGGTCAACAGAGCAGTGGTAAACCCAAGTCGTGACCGCATCCCCGAGGAATAGGTTTTAACCGGCTCTTCGAATGAATCTCCCAGACCAGAAAACTCCTTGATTTCCTCCAGGTATCCCATCGCCTGCTTAATAGTGGCACCTTGCAAAACAGCGGCCAATTTTGCGTTATCACGACCGCTCAATTCTCCCTTGAACCCCAACCCTATCGATAGCAATGCCGAGGATTTTCCCGGTTGCGTCGTCACCGCTCCGGAAGTCGGGGCCAGAATTTCCGCCATGATTCTCAATGTGGTTGTTTTGCCGACACCGTTTCGACCGATAATCCCCAGGGTTTCATTTTCATAGAGCTTCAACGAAACATCATCGAGAATATGATGAATGCCATTGTCAAAAGTGCCCTTGCTGGATTCAAAACTCAGACTCACATTATGTAACTCCACCATGACCTGCTGATGATCCTCCGCCATCAGGTGAGCACCTTGAGCGCCAGATATTGGCTCTTACGCCGCATGAAACTGACCATGGCGGCAATGATCACTGCAGCCCCAAGTCCAATCTTCAACAGGTGTAACAAATCCGGCGCGCTCTGGCGCATCAACACCTGGCGATGCGCGTCTAATATAAACGCCATCGGGTTAAGATTAAGAATAAGCTCAATCTTCTCCGGATCACCAAGTTCGCGGATGTCCCAAAAAATTCCAGAAGTGAACAGCAGAAACATCATGCCAAGTGGAATAAACTTACTGAAATCGCGCACCCAACAAACCAGACAAGCGCCAACGAAAGAGCATGCGACGATCATTAGGTAGTAGACAAACGCAACTGGCAGCAACCAGAGCCAAGCTAAGCCAACCGGATAGCCAGCGAGAGCGAGGCCAACACCTAATAGAGTATATACGGCCATCTGCCGATAAACGCCTTCCTGAATAGCCGCCATTGGGAAAAGGCTTTTTGGCACGTTGATCTTGCCAATCAAACTGTTATTGGCTGCGATGCTATTTGACGCTTGACCTACCGATTTTGAGAACCAGATAAAGGCAAATTTCCCGCAGGCGAGGAAAATAATGAAATCGCCGCCGCGGCGAGTTGATTCGAGAATCAGGTTAAAGACGACAAAAAAAACGGCCACCCAGAGAAGCGGCTCCAGGAACCACCACAGCACCCCCAGCTTGTACCTTGAGGCTTCGGCTTTAAGTAGCATGCGAGCCTGAAGGTCGACTGCGCGTATGTAATGAGAGAGTGTCATAGCTGTTGTTTATTCATGACCGAGAAGATTTTAATATTATCGTAACCGTTCCACATTTTAGCAGGTTAGGCCGTGGACAAGAAAGCGAGTCGACCCTGAAGTCGTTTTGGTTGTACCAAAAAAGCCAAATTCCGTTGACGCAGACGGCTAAACACTGCCCCTTAACGCAACATCAGCTGCGAATACGCTGGTTGCAGGTTTACCGCTACTGCGACACCCAATATCCTGTCGATGATTGATAACAATGATATAAGCTTCACTATGGAATTCGTCCGACTTTTCGCTAGCTTGGCACTTCCTTGGCTGGGTGCCTTTTGCTGGCTGGCGGTGCTGGAGAGAAAATTCAATCCGCACCCCCCCCCCGATCTGGCGCGGCAAGTGGCTTATGCTCTGTTCCTAGGCTTGGCTGGCGTCCAAGCTCTGGTATTGATCGTTCACCGGCTTACCGGGTCTGTGGACTTCTGGCCCATTCTAGACATACTTTTCCTTCTGAGTGTCCCCGGGGCTTTGCTATTCCTGTCTTCCGCCTCTCCACTCCAGAAGCCTTACAAAGCAAAATAGCCCGACCAGTGCTATATCCACTGCCTTATTTGGGGTTTTTTGTTGCTTGGCTGCGCTGCATCTGCTGTTTGCGTCTATCGAAATAATCTATCGCCCCATATTCCCATGGGATGCCTGGCTAAACTGGATGTATCGCGCCAAAGCCTGGTTTTATGTTGGCAGCATTTTGCCCATGGATGCGCCTGCAACCTGCATCAGCGAAAATGCGACAGCGAAATACAACGTAGCGGGGCATAACTATCCCAGCTTTCCGTCCATTATTGCGCTTTGGGCGTCTACCGCACCGGGCCGATGGAGCGAAACTCTGGTTAACCGTCCCGTGCTGTTGTGTGGGCTCGCGATGCCACTGGGACTCTACGGGCAGTGTCGCGAGTTGGAAATACCCCGCTGGCTCGCCGCATTCTCGGCCTACCTCCTGCTCTCTATTCCTCTTGTGGGCAACCATCTCGCTCTGGCGGGACAGGCTGACGGTTGGATGATGGAGTTCACCGGGTTAGGTTTCACAGCCTTACTGGTGGGCTTAGTCAGCGCGAGTCGCTTTCAAATCGCTCTCGGATTTACCATGGTCGCGTTGGCCATCGGGATAAAAAACGAAGGGTTGCCTGGCTACTTCTCGGGATAACTACGGTAGTCATCGTAAACGCCCCACGCATCGCGATAGCAGCGAGCAGTTTGGCATTGGCCGTTGCGATGACGGCATGGCTGACAGGTGTTTATTACCTCGATCTAGCCATGCTCGGCGGCCTGGACATCGCAGACGGTCAAATGCACATCCCTTTTGTGGGTAGCCAGACGCTCCACAGTTTTTACTTGTGGGATGACTATCCTATCAACTTCTTTGAGAGTGGCTCATGGAACCTGCTCTGGTACCTCATCGCATCCTCTTTTTTGTGGTTACTTTTTTCGCGTGCCAGCATCACTCGCCGATCAATTTTCAGTCTGCTAGTACTTATTGCCGGCAGTCAGCTTCTTATTTTCGCAGGCACCGAGCACGGCCAGTGGGCTAAGGAATGGACAGCAATCAACCGTCTACCCCTACATTTTGCCCCAGCTCTGGTTCTCTGCCTGGCCTTAGTTGCGCAATTATGGCTAAAGAGGTCTGCTGAGGCACCCCAAATGGGTATTCATTGGGGATCTCCATTCGGACGATGGGCCACTCTGGGCTCCACCCGTGCTCGCTCTGGTGCTTACTTGTGCTGGCACAGCGTGGCACCTCAACTCCATCGGCACCAAAACTGAGGGCAGCGCCCGGGCCTTCGGATCAGCGGAATTACGTGTGATGGCAGGTGATGGACACCGCGCTGGCGAGCAGGGCATCGTCAGCCAATATGACAACAATATCGCCGTGATTTCGACGGGCACCGTGCACATTGATGCGGACAAACTGAAAATACTACAGGTGATCACTGGGGGAGACAATACGCGCTCAGCCCGCTTCTTCTGCCGACCAAGGAACAATCCCGAGGCTCTACAATCTATCGATCTGGGCGGTAGGGGGACCTCACTGGACAGTCTGGACACCAAACCCGGCTGGCAGGGAATCATAAGCGAGGTAGGTATCTTATTTTACGAGGATGGCGATAGGCCCGCTAGCTATAGCCTTATCAGGTTGTCACCTTTCACGCTCGCCGGACAACTGAAAGTACTTGCCAACGAATGGCTGGCCATAGACCGCTGGAGCCAGAAACCAGCACATTTCTTGACAACGAATACACAAGAAAAAGTCACTCCCCTGACAACGCTAATCGCAATCTGGATGAGCCTGGCATGGGCCTGGCATGGGCATGGGCCTGGCATGGGCCTGGCATGGGCATGGGCCTGGCATGGGCATGGGCCTGGCATGGGCCTGGCATGGGCCTAGCATGGACCTTGGTGATTATAATGAATTGGAGGTCGAAGCGTATTCCCGCAGCCATTATTAGCATCTCCATCGTGGGCTGGATTGGCGCAGGCTTCCCTTGGAGCAACCACGTAATGGGCAATGGCGTACTACAAAGACCCTTCTATATCACACCTGGATATGGGCAATGACGAGGCCATAAGCGAACTTACCGACCAAACGCTGGCGCTGGTCGAGGGGACAGCACAGGTTCTAATATGGACGCTTCAGCCGGAGTTGCATTTCGCGAACCTGCGGGCCAAGTACCTGCTGTTGCCGCTGCCGTCATACACTTTTACGGGCAATGCAAAATCATTTCCGGTTGGCAAGACCAACTATATTCTAGCCATACGGCAACAATATCTGGCACAAGGTCAACGGCCCAGATCAGCTCAGGCAATCGTAAAAGAAATTGAAGAGCGCCACGCTGTGCAGGTGCTAACCATAATTGATCTGGAAGCTGGCGTACTACTAAAGATTTTAGACCAAAACCAGCTAGTATTGATTGACGGTTCTACTCTGTGAGGGTGCTTCATCTCGGTAAGTATTTCCCTCCCTATGCTGGCGGCATGGAGAACTACCTCCGAGACCTGATGGCCGCGCAGCAACGGCAGGGCATCGAGAGCGCCGCACTTATTCATCAGTCACAGCTCGGCTTCACCAGTGAGAGGGAAAACTATGAAGCTGGCGAAAAAAAGCTACCTGTTACCCGGCCGCTATTTGGGCGCGCCTGCTGTTCACTCCCATCAGCCCAACGCTTCCCTGGCTGCTGCTACGACTAATCAAGGCCACTGAACCCGGTATATTGCATCTTCATATGCCTAACGTGGCTGTATTTTGGGCGATCATCCTGCCTGGCGCGCGCAAAATCCCCTGGGTGGTGCACTGGCATTCAGACGTACTGGCATCGAAATACAACATCGGCCTAAGGTGGTTTTATGCGCTCTACCGCCCTTTCGAGCGGCTGATTTTACGGCGGGCAAGCGCCATCATCGCCACTTCACCGCCCTACCTCGAAGCCAGTGCACCACTGCGCAGTTACCGGGCCAAGTGCCACGTCGTGGCCCTGGGTCTGAACCCAGCAAACCTGTCGATGCCGCCAACCGCGCCAGTGCGTAGAACGGGTCAGCCCTTGAGGGTATTGGCCGTAGGCCGCCTTACTTACTACAAGGGGTTTGAGTACCTTATTCGAGCGTGTGCTGATAGCGAGAATATTGTGATCCACTTGGTCGGAGATGGCGATCAGAAAACAAACCTGAAAGACCTGGTAAACGAACTCAAACTGGACAGTCAAGTCACATTCCATGGCCATCTTCCGCCGGCTGAGCTAAGCGCTCAACTCAATGCCTGCGACTGCCTTTGCCTGCCGTCTATAGAACGCACCGAAGCCTTCGGTATGGTACTGCTGGAAGCCATGTCCTTTGGAAAACCAACCGCTATTAGCAACGTGCCAGGCTCCGGCATGGGCTGGGTAGTAGATGACGAGATTACACTTCGAGCCACAAGACTCGCAGGCCCTGCAGGAGCGCCTGCAATATCTGACCAGTTACCCTAGTAAAATCGTAGGATTAGGCTCAAATGGCAGAACAAAATTCGAGAGTGAATTTCACATCGACAAGTCCGCCAGCGATATTTCAGCAATCTATCAGGCGGTGAATAACCCTTCATCATAATAGCTGAACACCCTAGTTAAGGGGTAAAAAAAGCCCCCAAAATTCCTCATTGAGCGTGCCGACAAGCCACGCCATCCCTCGCAAACCGCGGTAACGTTTGAGTTCAGAGCATAATGAAAATTTTAGATGCTGGCCATTTTTACAGAACTATTGACCCATCGTTGCCGTTATTGCGCACTACCATTTACTACTCGACCCAACTCCAGTAAGGAAGCTATTCGAAACGTCATGAGGACCACTGAAAAACTAGACCGTTCTGCCACGGAGACAACCGTGATACTTGTTCCGGCATTTAACGAGGGTGAGGTAATATCCCACGTAATCCGTGAAATCCGAGAAGTATGCGATCACCCGGTAGTCGTAATTGATGATGCGAGTAGCGACGACACCATCGCCAAGGCGCAAAACGCGGGGCCAACGATCATCCCATTGCCAGCTCAGATAGGCGCCTGGGGTGCCACTCAGAACGGTCTGCGCTACGCTGCGCGACACGGCTAGGACATAGCGATAACAATGGACGCTGATGGCCAGCATGAGGCCAGGTCATTGAAAGACATTGTCAGACCGGTCGCCGAAGGTGCAGCCTGTGTGGCCATTGGAGCGTGCACTCAGCGCGGCTCTACTCTGCGAAAATTTGCCTGGATATTGATGAAGCGTACATCGGGACTTACTCTAGAGGACATCACCTCGGGCTTTCGTGTTTACAACGTTAGAGCAATTAGAGAATTAGCATCATGGCGGGCAACTCTACTGGATTATCAGGACATCGGCGTTTTGCTGCTACAGTCCAAGGGATTGAAGATAGTAGACGTAGCCGTGACTATGCAGCCTCGTCGAAACGGAAGATCCCATATATTCAACTCGTGGCTAACCGTCGCGTACTACATCTGCTACACGGTTTTGTTGGGGCTTTCCAAGCGTAGCAGAGCGAGTAGTTATCGTAGCTCGAAGGCGTCGAGCTAGTGGTTGCTATAATTACACGAACGGTTGGTTTATTGGTTACGGGCATTATTATCCTGCTGATACGCAGAGATAGACTGCGGGTGAATCACGGTATGGCCTGGGGCACCGTTGCTATTGGCTTCTCGTTACTTGGGTTCGAGCCCCAGATTTTTGACAATTT
The DNA here is from genome assembly GCA_047633055.1 of Halieaceae bacterium. GTDB lineage: Bacteria > Pseudomonadota > Gammaproteobacteria > Pseudomonadales > Halieaceae > CALJFL01. Next base: position 88,241 of record JBLIEI010000002.1, read on the forward strand.
GGCACAGCACATTGGAATTGCCTACCCGCCCATTCTCGCAATAACGATAGCACTTTCTGTGCTATCGTTAAAATACTACTGATGGATGTAGAGCGATCACGCGTTGAAACCCGTAATCAAGGGGTGATTTAACGCATGGCGATTCTCGAAGCTGAAGTCAATGCGCTGAAGGCAAACATGGACGAAACCGAAGTCGTTGTTTTGATATTAAGTAGGCACCCATGGCCATCCCGCGGATAGCGATTACCGCAGGGGAACCGGCGGGTATCGGGCCAGACACCACTATTATGGCAGCCCAGCAAGAGTGGGCTGCTGAGCTGGTAGTAATTGCAGATCCGCAGATGATGGAAGAACGCGCTGCGTTGATTAATTTGCCGCTCAAATTACAGCTGTTCGATGATAGAGCCCAACCAGTAGTCCACACACCAGGTCACCTCAAAATACGTCCAATAGCGCTGGCAGAACCCACCACTCCCGGAACGCTAAACAAAGCCAACGCCCAATACGTAATCAACACATTGCAGGCTGCAGTGGATGGCTGCCTGAATAAAATCTTTCAGGCAATGGTAACTGCACCGGTGCAGAAATCAATCATCAATGAAGGCGGCATTCCCTTCCGAGGCCACACCGAATTCCTGGCGGAGGTCACCCACACGCCGCAGGTCCTGATGATGCTGGCTACCGACACACTGCGCGTAGCGCTTGCGACAACACACCTACCACTTAAAGATGTGCCGGCGGCCATTACCCCGGATCTGCTCGAGCGAACTCTAACGATCTTGCACAACGACTTGGTGAAGAAGTTTGACATCGCCGAACCAAAAATTACAGTACTCGGCCTGAACCCCCATGCCGGTGAAGGTGGTCACCTCGGACGGGAAGAAATCGACATTATTATTCCCACCCTCGATCGACTCAGGGCCATGGGCATCAACCTGCAAGGCCCCCTGCCAGCAGACACCGCCTTTAATCCTAAAGTGCTAGACAACTGTGATGCGGTATTTGCCATGTATCATGATCAGGGCCTGCCAGTGCTCAAGTATTCGGGTTTCGGCAATGCTATAAACATCACGCTGGGATTGCCGATTATTCGCACTTCGGTAGATCACGGCACGGCGCTGGACCTGGCAGGCACCCATAAAGCCGACCCAGGCAGCCTTGGCCAGGCGATAGCGCTGGCCATAGACCATGCAAACAAGGCCGGGTGAGCGCACTGAGCAACCAGCAATTTTTGCAATCCCTGCTGATTGCAGTTAGCTCGCTGCTACTGAGCGCGGCTATCCTGGTGCCGGGATATTTGTCTTTTGTGAGTGTACTGCACCCCGAACTGGCACCTTACATTGATACTCGACCTGCAAGGACCCGCACCTTCACCGGCAGCAGCTTCAAGCCGGTATATGGCAAAGGCCGCCAGGAGGGCAGCGCCACGCTGGTAACCGAACTGAATGGCGACCGGGCAATTATCGCTCGCCGGGCCTACCTCAAGGCCAGCGACTACCCTTTTTTACGCTGTGACATGGACGGCCAGCATCCGGGCATGGAGGTGTTTTTTTTCTGGCGCACACAGCAGGTACCCAGCGAATTATTTCAGCAAAAAGCGCACTGGACCTGTGATAACGGTCGAACTCTGAACCTGACCCAAAGCGACGACTGGACTGGCACCATCACCGAAATCGGCCTGGTGGTTGTGGGAGAACTAAGAAGCGCACCGCTCATGCTGAACGCCTTATCCGTTGAGCCCTTCTCTAATGCGGGTATGCTGGAAGCGATTTGGGGGGAGTGGACGGCCTTTGAGCCGTGGACACAAACCTCTGTGTTTGCCTACCGCGGAGTGCCCACCAACTGGCGGGGATTGCTGTACCCCGTGCCCAGCCTCGCGCTATGGGCGGGCCTTGCGACGACCATAGGTTGCCTGATGACTTTGCTGCTGCAAGGTCGAAACACAAGGAAGGGAAAAACCAATGAAGCAGACAACCAGCGCTATCTTCCAATGGCAACCATCACTGTAACACTGGCGTGGCTTGCCCTGGACACCATGTGGCAAGACAAACTGTGGCAACAGAACGCTGAAACGCGCTATCAATTTGCCGGGAAAACCCACGATGAAAAATTGCTTGCTGACTGGGACGGCAAATACTACGCCTTTGCCAAGCACATAAAGCACAATATTCTTCCTGCAGAACCACAAAATATTGTGGTACTTGCAGCACCAAACACACCCAACGCATTCGGAAGTCGGCTGCGCTACCATTTGTTGCCTGAACATCAGGTTAATGTAGATCATTCGTGGCCGCGACGGGATAATCCAGACTACCACTACGCGGTTAATGCAGGCCAAGTTAATGCCGCCCGAAAAGAGCAGTATTTTATTTTAATGACAACTTCAGGGCAGGATGCCCGAACAGCCGACCTGTATACACTAGCTGATATTACCAACGACATACAAGAGACCCTGGTTTACGCCAATGAGGTGGCGGCGCTTTATCGCGTGGTTCCAGCGCAAGAAGGTAAACCCTAGTGGACGCCCGGGAACTTGCCGTTATGAATGCCGCCAGCATTGTTAGTGCTCCAGGACTTGTATTATCGATTGCGATCCCCTGGATTTTGGGGACGCTCCTTGTCCGCGTGATTTTAGGCAAAAAACGCTATCCGATGGCGTTGTATCTTGGCCATGGTTATTTGCTGGGCTTTTTCGTTTGCACATTATTACTGCGCGCCTCAAATAGCTTGAGCCTGCCATTCAACTTTTTGGGCCTTTCCTCAATCCAGATAATATTGGCCGCAGCAATAGCCTGGTTCATTATTAGTAGACGTAAGATAACAGTCTCCGAAGCGAGCGCAGAAGCCAAAAACTCCAATGCATTGGCTACCTGGGAGAAGACAGTTGGCGTTCTCCTTCTAAGTCTCATCTGCTTGCGGCTTGCCAGCATAGCGCAGGAGGTGTGGTTGAGGCCGATCTTCGGCTGGGATGCCTGGGATGCCTGGGTTCCCAAAACACTTCAGTTTTACGATAGTCAGTCGCTGTCCTTCAGCGTTGGAACGATAAAAGACTCTCATGGTATTTTCTCGAACCTTGTTCATCTATGGACGATGCTAGGTGGATCCACCACAAAAACAACGCTAACCGGATTACCCTGGTTAGTTGCCTTAATCGCGCTGGTTTTCGCAATGTATGGGCACTTACGAGCACTGAAAATTTCGCCCTTGATCAGCTTATTGGCGTGCTATTTTATTGCCAGCCTACCGTTTCTGAACATTCACAGCATGCTCGTCGGCTTCGCGGACTTGTGGCTTACACTGGTGTTTACCCTTGGAATATTGTCCTTGACCCTGTATTCAAATACGAGGCAGATTCGAGTGTTGTTACTTTCAGTTTTCTACGCCTTGCTCTGTGGAGCGATCAAACAAGCCGGTATAGTCATGGGCGCAATCCTGGTCGCCTGCATCATTGCCCAGATTTTGATTCAACTGGACAAGAAATGGCTTTCATTAACAGCATTCGCAATCTTCGCGGGAGCAGCGCTAGTAGTTATAGTTGTATTCACAACAGAGTATCAGGTGAATGTTGACCTTCCCCTGGTAGGTGAGATTGTATTCAGGCAGGATCGTTTTAAGGTGTCCGGCCTGACAGTGATACTAAAAGAATACGTATCAATAATTCCACCTCTGACTGAAAGCTCATTTTTTTTTGCAAGCTGGCACTTAGTTGTTTACCTGTTTCTATTTGTCCTCGGCTGTAGCGTAATCAAGAGAGCCTGGCTGCTGAGTACGCACCCGGTCGTTTTGGCCACTCTATCAAGCTTCATTTTCGTTTGGCTCTATCATAGCTTTGTCGCTCCCGGGGCCGCTTATGGGCATCAAGGACTGTCACGAGCATTGATGTATATAACTCCCAGCATGGTTTATTGGATAATTCTAGTAATACTCGCTTATTCAAATCAGCAAAAACGTTCAACCGCCCCCGGAAGCCCTTTAGCCCTAGCCCAGCGCAAATTTGAATAGGGGCTCATTTCCCTGCAAAAACAGTTATCATAGGCGTGGAAAGCGGCCCTCCAAACACCGAGTTATTGAAGCCCCAACAATGTCCATCACCATCATCACACCAGTATGGAATAACGCAGATACCATAGCTCAGTGCATTAGCTCCATAAATGCTCAGGCGGAGAGTTGCCAGCACATCCTGGTAGATGGCGGCTCTACCGATGGAACACTAGAAATCATCGAGCAACAAAAAGCACCCGATGCAGTTCTCATCAGTGAACCCGACCAGGGCATGTACGACGCAATTAATAAAGGTCTAAAGCTTTCCACGTGCGACATAGTAGGCGTTTTAAATTCGGATGACTTCTATCCCACGGACGATATATTGGGACAGGTGGACCAAGTATTTTCACAGCCAGCAATAGATGCCAGCTATGGTGACCTGCATTACGTAGACAAAGTAGATACGGCCAAAGTGGTTCGCAATTGGCGATCGGGCGACTACAAGCGTGAGAATTTTTTCGGAGGCTGGATGCCGCCTCACCCTACGTTCTTTTTGCGCCGCCGACTATATGAGGGATATGGTGGCTATCGGCTAGACATGGGTACAGCGGCTGACTATGAACTCATGCTGAGAATGCTATTTAAGCATGAGGCGAAGGCGGCATATATTCCGCAGGTGATGGTACATATGCGCAATGATGGCATGAGCAATGCGAGCTTGAAGAATCGAATCAAGGCAAACCGCAATGACCGAAAAGCATGGAGAGTTAATGAAGTCACACCCAAACCATGGACTCTAATTGCCAAGCCCTTGGGGAAGGCAGGTCAGTGGCTCTCTAAGCCTTGATAAAGCTATGTATACATCCAGTTCTAGACCAGGCCTGAAACCCCCACTCATATTCCTCTGCAACATCTAGATTTCGCGAAGGTCATTTATTCAAAGATTAGGGCCGCCCGTTATCCGAAAAAATGATGACCAAGTCCTCTGAAACCACAAGAAGGTCAAACAGCGTTTTTTAAATCTCACTCCATCCATAGCCTAGTGTTTCCATAAGGTCCTGCATATATGGTGATACCAAATCTACCTCTTTCTGCGTTAATCTAGCTTTCCACTTGCCAATTATTGAATCATCAGCGTTTTCTTCGAGCCATTTCAGTACAGGGGATTCATACTGAACCTCAATAAACTCAGACAGTTCTCCCCAAAATATAGATGGTTGCTGAACCATATCTTCAAATTTAACTTCTTTATAAGTAGAGCTTGGCAAGTTTCCTCCAGAGCGCATAGCGATCTCAACAGTACCCTGCCATTGACGTGCCGCTGTCGGGAGTAAGCCATTTTCTCTTTTAAATCTCTCCATCTCATGAAATCGCTCTCCATATCTCGATGGCTCACCGCTGTATATATGACGGAAAAACTGAGGAATGTTATCCTTGAGAAAAACCGGAATTCTATCAAACGGCAAATTCCCTCTTCGAACTAAGGCAACTGCATGATCTAGCCTCCGCGCTATAAGTTTTATCAAGTAGCCTTTGGCCTTTTCACCAGACTCATCGGCAAGAACCGCCCTCCCCCCAAACCACTCCAAACGCCGGGAGGCTATGTTATCTCTTCCGTCTCGAATAAGGTGAATGATTTTGATATCGGGAAAAATCTCATGGATAAACTCTAGCCTATATGCGTTGCTAGGCGTTTTATCAACTACGATAGCGTTAACCCTATTAGCGAGCTTAGCAAAATGGGATTTTATATATTTGCCTGTTTTGGCGCTCGCTTCCGAGCGAGCCCTGTAATCATGGCTCATATCCTTTTGGCCATAATTCCAAACATACCGATTCTCATAGCTATTCCAAAAGATGGGGTCCTCCCCCAAGGCCCGGCTCAAAAAGCTTGTACCCGACCGGCCTGCTCCAACGATCAGTACCGGCTGTCTAGTATCAGATCTAATTCTATTACTCACAAATCAACACTATTGAATTCCAACTAAAATTCTCCCAACTTTTTTTTCAAAGAATCAACCACTGACCAAACAGTTGATTCATATCTAGCTTCAATCCACCTTCAACTTCCGAATCCCAATAAGCATTGCCGGGCTACCCGAATAAATACTCCATGGCTCTGAATCCGAAACGAGTGTGCTGCCAAAGCACACAACAGAACCACACCCAACTGTTACACCTGGCCCAATTCTCGCCTGAGCGGCCACCCAGGACATATCTTTAACTTGAATTTTCATAGTTATCAAGTCAAAAGTCTGCAGTGACCAATCGTGACTACCGGTACAAAAATAGGCTGACTGCGATATGCAAACATTCTGGCCTACGTCTATATTTGCCAGATTATCTATCCAAACGCCCTCCCCAATCCACGTGTTCGAGCCTACATTAAGCCGCCAAGGAAACTTAATCCGCACTCTTGGCTTTATAACAACCCCAGAGCCTATCTCTGCCCCAAACAATCTCAAGAGCATACACCTCCACATCGTTCCCGGCAGCCAAGACTCAAATATCAATCCAGATAGGAGAATCCATAAAAGCTCTTTGAACCGCGATGCACCTCGATCAAAGCCATTACTATTGAATTCATTCAACCGCACTGATACGCCCCGAGTCTTCCATACTGCTGCCTTAGAAACATTGATGAGCTCGCTTTCAATCCACGCGCATTAATAAAGTAAACTAAATAAATACACAACCTTCCTGCCCTCTAATCAATTATGACGCACCCCGGACGCTCCCCCTGATATAAAACCCACTTATATAACTGCTCCGTTTCTTGTGCCACAGAGTTCCAGTTGAACTTTCTAACATACTCCTTACCTTTTTTCCCCATGCGTCTCAGCTCACTAGCATCCATAGAACAAGCACTCTCCAAAGCACGGTGAATAGATTTTTCGCCAACCGGCACCCACCAGCCGCATCGATTGTCAACGAGTTCACTCCAAGGCGCCCCTTCTGTAGTTATTACCGGCAGACCATATGAAAGCGCTTCTGCAATGACAATTCCGAAGTTCTCAGAGAATGTCGGTAGCACAAATAGCTCAGCCTCAAGAAACAACTGCTCCTTCTGAGCTCCCTGTACTTCCCCCACGCAAATTACCGTATCAGTAAGTTCTAGTTCGATGATCTTGGCCTCAATAGCTCCTCTATAACCCCCGTCATCTGGACCTGCAATAACAAGTCGCCATCCTTCTGGATTGAGTCCCCGCCACGCGTTCAGAAGGTCGAGTAACCCCTTCTTGGGATGAATTCGGGAAAGAAAAAGTGCAGTACGGCTACTCGGCGTCTTCGATTGAACAGGACATAGATTCATAGATAAGGGGAGCACAACACCGTTGGGGATAACTGCAATTGGCTGAGTAAAACCGACCCTTCGGATACTCTCGTATTCCATTTCTGATGTCGCAACAAAACATGTCGCCCCCGCTAGGTCTTTACGCTGGTATGTTGCCATAGCCAAGCTTTTTCGATACTTATGATAGTTCAATGACCAAGCCTCAAGCATGCCCCGAGGATGAATAACAAGTGGTACTCGTTGCTTTAGAGCGGTTTTTGCCGCCCAATGATTCATTGGCAGCCATAATCCATGAACATGAATTAATGATATATCCCCTTTAGACTGAATCAATGAGATTGCTCGGAGTGCAGGTATACCCAGCTTCATAAGAAGGGCAGACTTAGAGCCGTATATTAGCGACTCCACATTGCTAGACTCTAACGGGACCCTTGGTTCAAATTCGTGGCCCTGAGCCACCAAAGAATATTTGGCCCAAGAAAGCTCTCCAAGATGATTGAGCATGTTGACGACGGACTGGGGAGGCCCGCCATAACGAGGATTAATGCTTTGCGTAAAATGGACAATTTTTGGAGGACAACTCAAATTTTCCCTCATTTTTTCAGCCAAGTACTTACCCCCTATCTCTGCGCTGGTGACTAACTCACTTCTCAGAGTGATGACTGACCATCAGTGCGGCCAATATTACTTCAGCTCGGTGCTTCCAAGTATGATCTTTTAGAGGATAGAGAACATCTTCTTCCTTTTTCGTAGTCAACGAATACTGAATTTCATCTGCAAAAGCCTCTGGTTTTGACTCAATATATTTTGCCTCCTGTCCGAGAAAGGTTGATACCTCGCCAACATCGCAAGTTACGATGGGCCTACTTGCCTGTGCATACGCCAGCGTTTTCGCAGGACACCGAGCTAGATTCAACAGATTGCTCCTAATCGGAAACAGCAAAACGTGTGCGTGGCGCATGTACGGCCACAGCTCTTCCCAATCCAGTCGTCCCATAATTTTTACGTTAGCTAATTGGTTCACTTCAACAAAATTTCTCCACATTTCGAGGTCCCTTCCGCCACCTATGAAGAATACATTGGCCTCAAAACCTCTCTTCTTTAGTAGAAGCAATGCATCAAATACAACATCTTGGTCATATCTAGGCTGAAAAGAACCCATGTACACTGCTGCTGGCTCCTGAAACGGAGAGCTTCCGTCTTCTGGCACGGGATCTAGATACTGTGCATACGGCACATAAACTGAGTCATAACCCATCTTTTTGAATTCCATCTTGAGATACTGACTAACTACACACCTTAGATAAGAACGCCTCCTAAGCCATGCATCTAGTATCTTTTCTAGAAACAGCTTTCCGGCACTGAAGTTCGTCGAGTTGAATGCCTGCCACTCCTCCCAATCGCCAATAACTTTAACCGAGGGTGTGAATATCAGCGAAAAAAATGCTTTAGCGGATGGGTTCAAGATGTGCATGAAGTCTGGGTTCAATTTGCCAACAGCGCGTCTACGAGCTCTGATACTTTCCATTCCTCGAGATCTAGGAACAAAAACTACCGTAGCCTTTTCATGAACAAGGTCGGCACGAACGTTTTCTGGGTAATCTTCTACTATATAACTTACGTGCACTCCCATTTTAATTAGTTCGGCGCCCAAAAGCTGTGGCCGCATGAAGCTCGCACTTTTTTCACTACTTCCTAAAGTTAAAAAACAGTATCTCATGCTAAAGGCTGCACTGGTTTCTAAACATGAAGCCTATGTAATTAGGCATGTGCCAACCTCTACTATAATTAAAGAGAAACACATAAAGACGACCAGTCGGAACTCTCTTCGTATCCGAGTCTTATCAGCTGATCGTTTGCGTAAAAACCAAATATTTCAGCTGACTCCGCCGAGAAGTACTCCAGCCACCCGCCTGCTATTCCGGAACCCTTATTCGATTCATCAGGCTTAAAGTTCTTTTGAGATTCAAAAGAATATTTTTGTAAAGTTCTCTCAATCCGTGATTGCTCTGCGGGAGCACCTGACAAAGACGTGATCGTATCACTTAGTGTATTTGCTCCAGTTGCCAACATATCCTCAAACTTAACGAGTGGATATCTAGCTGACTCAAGCTCAAAATATCGACTTACATGATCCGGCCAACTTAGCTTAGATGCTCTCGGCTTAGTCATATTAGCTTCAATGAAAACTGGAAGCATCTCTCGCATATTCTCCCTGCTCGCACCAGCCGGAAACATGTGAGCGAATTTCTTCTTCCATATACCACCATCATGAGCCGAATATCGTTTATAGAAATGCAAATACAATGACACCATCACATCTCTACCATCACGGACGACATAAACTGCATATCTGTTTTTCAATGTTATTGGCTCATGCCCGTGTAATATTGCAGGAAACCCTAAAGGTAGAGCTGAAAGTTGTGGGAACGGCAGTTGAAAGTAATCCGCCAATACCTGAGCACACCAGGTCGTACCCGACCTAGGGAAACCGCTCACAAAAATCAAAGGAACTGCCCCAGGAAATTGTTTCCCTAGCATGTTGGTAATCTTATGAGAAATAGTGATCAAACGAGGATATCGATCTCGTCTAGTTTCAATCGAAAATTCATCATGAAAGTTTAAATCCTTACTCATAATTGAATGTCCAATCTAATCAAAAATATTTTAGTCAGCTTCACGATCATCTCCTAGCATCCTCGTTGAACAATCGATTGATGCTGAGTATCTAGATTTTGGGGGTATCCAGTACACGTCAACGCAAGGATCAGTCCAATTCCGGAGCGGGTCCCAAGATAAAAGGGTGAAAAAAGCAAATCCCAAATCAGCAAGCAGCAAAGATAAATAATCAGAGGTAACTGGGGCGGCCCTCGCTGTAGAGAGCTTGCCGCCACCAACTTTCGCACCGAGAGAATGAAAAAACATAACATACTGAATCCCGCCATAATGGAATGCTCCAGCCATATAACTGCTATTGCTGAATGTCCAACACGGGGGTTGTTCATCTTTACACTTCGATCGACTCCCACCAAAGACACGCCCTCGCGAAAGTAGTCCACCATCGCGTTTGCTGACCAAGACCCTGTACCTATAACGGGATTATCCATAATGGCAAGCACAGCCCCAACAATCTGAGGTCTGCCTGTAAAGAGCAGTCCGAGAGCGGTATTTCCAAAACTGGTTCCTGACTGCCTCAGAAACTTAATTTGTTGGTATTCACCCAAATAGCCGTTTCCTGCTGCATAAATATACACCTCAACTAGTAGGTAGGAGAAGACAACTAATCCAACCAAAATCGCTATCTTGTTGTGTTTTGGAACTTTCCCTACACTTCTAGTCGCTCGCCCTGGGCGAAGAGTTGGCCAAAAAAGTAATGCCCCGGATACGATAGGAATAGCAGCCGCCGATCTAGAGCCGCCAATAGCAGCAATGAGAACACCTGCCACCACAAGGCATATCGCTGCCAAGCCAGCTCTTCTTTTATAGATGACAACCGACAAAAACAGACAAAGTGACAATATTACCGGCGATATTCTGTACACCAAATCAGCGTACTCCGAAATGGCTAGTTCGCTGCTGGTGGAAGTTGGCAAGAAGTAGTTTTGAAATGAAGCCGCTGCTAACCCAGCCGCAAGATAAGTCAGGGCTGCAGGAGAAACAACTAAGAGCATCATGAAGAATACAGCCCAGACAAGACAAAAAGCCGGCTTCATTATTCCTCTCAGTATGTAGTCACTATCAGTTCCCGCCACCATATCGGATATGAGTGCTCCTACTACCCACAAAAACATCAATAGCGCCGAACGTATAAGTAGCTTCCTATTCAATTTTGATGCGTTTTTCGAAATTACGTTCAGTGCAAGTGGCCAAAGTAGAATCAAGAAAATCTCAGATACAGATATACGCCCGAGTAATTCTACCTGCATCCTACTGAACGCCCCTACCAAGAATGCACTGAAGTTACAAACTCTGGAATAACGAAGTATCATGTTCTCAATCCTTCGAAATCGATCGCATTAGAATACCAAGCACAATTTTTCTGAGTATTGGATCGACAAAAACAGCTACGAATACCAACATGATCACAGCCACAGGAAAAAGAAGTGCATAAATTAGCTGTGAGTCTTCGAGTAAGTAAAACAGATAGGTCGCATTACATATTGCAAGAACAACAATGACTATGTGAAAGATCATCCAGGAACTAAAAACATCCTTACACATTAGACCGAGATCCCTATTGACCAACCATAGCAGAAGTAATCCACCCAGAGTAATAGATAAAGCGTATCCAATAGCAACACCGAGGCCACCCAAATAAAATCCAAGTAGGCTACAAAAAAAGATATTGCTTATGGCCATTAACAACGTGGAAATAGTGCTTAGCCAAAGCTTTCCGGTAGCCAAATTGAGTAAATGTGCTGGTCCACTAAAGCTATTGAGCATCCATGCGAAGGAGAGTATCAAGAACAACAATATGAAGACTGAGTTATTCTCCCCCAATAATATCCAAGACATTAGGCCCGCGCACGAAACTATCAATGAAAAAAGGAGCAGGCTAGCCTTGGAAAATATTTCAAAATTGGAACAGTAAAATTCTTTAATATCGAACTGTTGATTGTTCAGATTAGAGGACACATACGGAACAATCGCGTGATTGGCTGAAACTAGCATATTCTTTGCTTTAGCAATAATCTGGGTTGCCATTTCAAAATAGCCAACATATAAAGGGCCTGCAAAGCTAGCAAGGAGGCCTTTTGTTACTGGGTCAAGAAGCATCCGCATTACCAAAGCAAGTTGATACTGCGCACCATACCTCCATATTTCCGAAATAACTTCCACACGCCAAACCACTGGAATAATAGTGAAATATTGGTGGTTATATCTAAGAACCAATCTGGCAGTTACAAGAAGGAAAAAAGAGCTTAGAAGTTGAGCAAACGCTAAGCCTTCAAAATCAAGTAGAGGCACCAGTACAAAAGTAGCTAACAAGAAGATAGCTTGTGAGGCAAATAAAAGAAGTGACTTTGCATCTATCCGTCCGAGTCCTGCCAACCCACCTAACGAAGCTGAAGCTGTTATGTTGAAGACTACTGATATGAAAGCAATGGGTAGAATTGTTTTCGCAAAATGTGAATACGGATCGTCAAAAATCACATCCGAGAGGTAATAAGCAAGCGGCAGCATAATTAGCGTAAGTAGTATAATAACCATCGCCATTGATATAGTAACCGTGTCAACGAGAGCAACGACCTTGAAAGGACGATTTAACGACACATATTTAGCGACGAACTTCGTTAGTCCGGCAGAAAACCCTAGGTCCGCCAAGCTGGAAACTGATGAGAGCGCGAGCACTACTGACCAGACACCAAGGTACTCTACGCCCAACGCGTAGTTTATATACCGATAAAGACAAAATAGGAGTATTGCCGACAGAGCTGTTTGGGAGGCTCCGGCTATGGCATTCCGACGAATATTTTTCCCGGTTTGAGTGGCGCTCATAGCCTAATGGACATCAGAATCAAGTAGGGGTGCTCCTGCTCTTTAACCACAGGCTCAGGAGCAATAGCCTGACCAGCATGAGTTCAGATCGCGACCTAACTATCTTGATCGGGCTATCAAGTTTTATAATCAACTTTTTTACCACTTTTTGAACGCCCTTTTTATCCCATTTCTCGCACGACGAAATACTCGCCTCCACCCAGGCGATGTCTTTACGCAGAATAGCTCTGTGCGAAAACATGAATCCCTTCTTACCAAGAGCATCGCTATCAATACCCAATCTATCCAGCAATAATTCCCTCAGAAATACTTTATTTCTCAGATTCTTACGATCAAAGCGTATGCTTTCTGGGAGGCCCGCTGCATAATCTACAACGGCCTGGTCGCACCACGGTAAAATCAAATTCGAGTCATATACATCACAAAAATTTGCTACTTTTCGAGTAAACATTTCCTTGTCTTGATAGACTCCTCTCGTCTGGCCTCTAAATTCAATATAATCGCGATTCCCTTTCCTCGCCACTTCACGCCAGTGCTTACTGACGTTAGTTGAGCCTGGCATTAGTTTCTTAGTATCCCGATATGAAATCCCGCTCATTCCAGTCACTTCAGCTCTAGTATTCAGCACATAGTTCAAAGGATTGCTCGAATCAACAAATGCTCTCAGACACTGTAGATATGTGGATAGCCCTGAAAGATTCTGCAGTAGTAACTCTCTCTTTGATGGGATGTGCCCCAAATAGACATCATTGCCCATACCGTCAATTATATTTGCCGCCTTAAGCTCGGGGAATTCATGGGCATAGATCGGATACGCTAACGATACAGGGTCACAGCATGGAAAGGGCGCTTTAGCCATATAACGCTCAATTTCGTATGCTTGTCCGCCACTTAACTCACTAACTTCCGGTAATACAAGAGAACGATAGCCCAATTTTTTTGCGACTTTCTGAGAAATCGCACTTTCATCAGACTGCCCTGAAGACTTCTGAGTGACAAGAGTAAATTCAGACTGCCGCCCAGCCGCAGCTAGGGCGATTACGATTGCATTACTATCCTTGCCAGCGCTGTGAAATATGTAGGACTCTTTAGAGGAATCAACTTTGGTTAACACTCCATCGGCCAGTAGCTCCAGAAGCTTTTCCTCATCATAACTAGAGCCACCATTGCCACACACTCCTTCAAATGGAAATTGAAACCCATGAGAAATTGACAGGCCACTATTTTTCGTTTCCAACTTGATCGTGTCGCCGATGCTAACTATATATAGGTCCGAGAAAATGCTGCTAGGTGTAGGTACAAAGCCGCTTTGTAGTAAAAATGAAAGGCCTGATTGATCAATTTTTAACGGATACTTCCCAGTCAAAAAACTAAGCATCTCAGCCAGAGAGCTGCAGTAATAAGCTGCCTCTTTTCGCCGATCTCGAAAGAGATACACAGGATACTCAGCAGCAGGATCACAGCGTATATTGACAGAAGGATCACCGAGGCTATATTTTTTTATCATCGAGCGGGATCGGCACTAATACTACACATTTTTCGCAATTTTTTTGAAACCTTCAATTTTCGTCACCTCAATGATCTATCGATTTCTGAGGACAAACATGAAATGGTCTGATGCGCTGGTCCATGCTGGCGGATGGAGAGCTAGCTGTTTCATCTTAGAGGCATCTTTACCGCCAATTCCATTTGCACGTAAAAAGCGCCACAGTACAGGAAGAAGCGCATATGAAATATTTTTCACTTGGTCTAAGAAACGCACTAATGAAGACCGCTGAGAGTGCACAAACTGCTCCTGATATACGACCGATCGATTATGGGATGAACAATAATGCTCAACCCAGCTAGGACCCAAGAATGAAAAATGCTCTGCAATAGTGCAATACCAATATTTGCTTCCCATAAACTTGAAAGATTTACTCTCAACATTTCCCGTGGAGATCAGTAGGTATCCATTTGGAGAGACCGAAGCCAACGCCTGTTCGATAAATTCTTCAGGCCTAGCAATATGTTCAATTAAATCGAAAGCTGTCACTAGGTCATAGGTTCCGTGGATTCGAGAATAGTCACGCCCAACAATCTTTATCCCCTTGTTTTCTGTCTCTCGTGCTGACTTCTCGTGAATCTCAATTCCAAAGCGCTGATAGCTCGCACCTAGACCGCCTAAAAACGCACCATCTGAGCAAGCAATATCCAATATCCTCGTCCCTTGCTGCATATTCGACTTTACCCAGTCATAAGCAAGCCGCCAATCGTTCCGCAAATGCGTATTTACAGACCAGTGCTCCTCAGCCGCGAGCCGGTAAAGGTCATCTAGTTCAACCTTACTTTTTTGAGGCCACTTGAAAACTAGACGACAGCTCGGGCACTCGAACAAGCATCCGCCGAAAATCACGTCTTTTTGCTTTACCCCAGCAAATACATCTGTGTCTGGGATGACACCCTTTTTTCTACTTAATGAGCCACATGAAGGGCAGCCCGGGGGACATTCCTTCATCTCGTGAATACCGCATCTAAAAAGGTCACCTTGCCGTCACTGCCACTCACTTGGTTGAGATTTCCTCTATAGCTTAACCCGGACTCAAATAGGAGATTCGCCAAAACAATAAAGTCCGCTTGGTCGTGATACAACTGATCTATACATACCTCAAGAACAACAGCTAAGCATTGACCTAATGTTTTCCGCCCACCACGCAATACTCTATCTTCAGAACCTTGTACATCCAACTTCAGAAGTACGTTCGATTTGCTCATCAAGTTATTCGAATTAAAAAAGCTATCTAAAGTGTCAAGCCGAACAGACCTGGTGGAAGTTTTCTTGGTCTTGGGAAATAGCTCGTGTGTGACTGCCGTAGCTTCGAGCAGTGAAGATGAAGGAAAATGGTCAATGTGAACATTCATATGCACCTCACCTACTTCATCACTTAATGCAGCCTGGAAACACCGAACCATGCTTCCTTGCGTTAAAGCCCAGCTAGACAATTCCTCAAATGGTTCACCCAATGGTTCAAAACAAATTAGCTCAACATTAGGTAGTTTGTCTCTAGCGACTCTCGCAAACTGACCTCGATTTGCGCCAACATCGACGACAAGATCGAACTCAGAAGCTGTCAATCCAAGCATTGTTTTTGCCGATGACTGGCTGTATTTTGCGACATCGTAGCCTAATCGATTGATAATATTTTTTAATATTTTCTTAATCATTGTTCCAACCAATTGAAGTAAGAGAGATAACTGAAAATTTTTCTTTACACAATTTGAACCGTAATCTCACCATTGGATTATAAGTTCTCTTTCAAAATCATATAGCTCAGCTATAGAACAGAAGGATGGCAAGCGGGAAAAATTTACTGTCAGCATAGTAACTCATGTATTTCTAGCAGCGCCTCACATCAAAGGACGCAATATCCGTCGAGACTCGTCAGCTGTCTAGCTCTCAGATAGCACATCCCGTCAAATGTGCTCGCTAGCCACTGCGCCATCATGCGTCCCCGCCAAACAAGTCTCGGGTATATACTTTGTCAGCCACGTTGTCCAGTTCAGCATGCTGGCGGTTGGCAATAATCACATCACTTCGCTGCCTGAACTGGGCAATGTCATCCAGTACTTCTGAGTGATAGAAACATTTTTCGTCTATGCTGGGCTCATACACAATCACCTGCACGCCATTGACTTTCACGCGCTTCATGCCACCCTGCATTGCAGAGGCGCGAATATTGTCCGACCCCTCTTTCATCACCAGACGATATATACCCACCACCTCGGGCTTGCGGCTCAGCACCGCATTAGCGATGAAGTCCTTGCGGGTGGTGTTGGCATCCACGATAGTCTGAATGATGTTACTGGGCACATCGGCGTAATCAGCCAACAGCTGCTTGGTGTCTTTGGGCAGGCAGTAACCCCTGTACCGGAAAGAAGGATTGTTGTAATGCGTGCCAATGCGCGGGTCCAGCCCAACACCGTCGATGATGTTGCGCGTATCCAAGCCTGGGTCTCGGCGTAGCTGTCTAGCTCATTAAAATACGCCACTCGCATCGCCAGATAGGTATTGGCAAACAACTTGATCGCCTCTGCCTCAGTACTGCCAGTGAGCAGTACTAGCGTATCTTCATCTTCCGCGCCTTGGGCAAGCAGGTCGGCAAAGTGCTGGCCTCGCTCACTGACATCACCCACCACAATACGCGACGGGTGCAGATTGTCATACAGCGCCTTACCCTCACGGAGGAACTCGGGGCTAAAGAGGATGCTCTGTAAACCCGACTGCTCCCGCAACTGGCGGGTAAAGCCCACCGGTATCGTTCACTTGATTACGATAGTTGCATCCGGATTGATGCGGCCGGCGTCAGCGACCACTGCTTCAACACTGGAGGTATCAAAGTAGTTGTTGTCTGGATCGTAGTCGGTGGGTGTTGCTACGGTCACATAATCAGCACCAGCGTAAGCCAGTTCGCTGACTCTAATAGCAACCAGGTTTAGACTTCTTTCTTTTAGGAATAACTCGAGCTCGAAATCCTCTACCGTAGATTCGCTGCGGTTGATCTGCGCCACACGCGCGGCATTGATATCGAGTACAACGACCACGTTGTGCTAGGCCGACAACACGGCGTTCGCCAAACCAACATAGCCTGCACCCACCACGGCAATCTTCATTGTTGTTTCCTTAACATCCGATAAGAACGCTTATCGCTCATTTAATGGCTGGCGCTCTCAGCCTGCAATTGCTCGATCTCATTCCGCAGGCCCTCGTGTTCCTCAATCTTGCGTTGCAAGTAGGCGGCGGTAATCCTGGCCTTCGCGTTCACCCCTTTCGGGGTCAACAGGTAGAGATAGGCTGCCTTGTTATGAGAGTTTTTGAAGTTCTGAGCTTTGATGTGACCCTTTCCGATCAAGGCTTTAATGCAGTAATTGACTTTACCCGGACTCACGCCCAGGTCCTCGGCGATCTCGCGTTGGGAGGCCTGGGGGTTTTGCTCGAGGAGCTTGAGTAGCTTGTAGTGGGCGTCTTGATTCATGGGTTTGGCACGCTACCGCCCTACCCTATCGTGAATCTGTGCATACGTTGAGGAGAAACTGTTTGCGTTCAAAATTTCACCAGGATATCGGGTTGCCATATAGGTCATAGAACCTGCCATTGTCTGAACTTTTTAGCGCGCTTATTTACCTCTTATAGAGCCGAGGCGCTCTGCTCGCGGGTGATTCGATTAACGGGACTAGACAAGATTGTTTGTTTAACAAAAATTTTGGCTCTCGCTATGCTCTTGTCCAGCGCGCTCGATGTGGCACCGTCCAGCTGAATGTCCGTTGCGACAGGGCCGGGGTGCAGCACCGCAAATATATACCCCTGCTCAGCATATTCAGTAGATAGTATTTTGTTGGCCATATTCAGCCCAGTCTTGCTAACGGCATAACCCAAACAGCACCCGCCCATTGCCTGCTCTATAGAGCCAAAACTACTGCTAATGTTGGCAATCACCTTGTTTTTACTAGCGTCCAGATTGGGTAGTAGTGCCTGAATAACTCGCAGCGGCCCCAGAGTGTTCACATCGAGAATCCGATCGAGCTTACTGATATCCAGCGCTGCAAAATCATCGCTCCTGACCCCCAAGATTCCCGCGTTGTTAATCAGGATATCGATAGTCTGCCTTTGAAGTCGCCTAGACAGGGCATCAACGCTCGGCTGACTGCTTACATCCAGTATTTCGACCTGAACTCCCAAGGAGCGCAGCGACGACGCTTTTTCCAGTTTTCGGGTTGTTCCGATAACTTGCCAGCCATTATTATAAAATTCTGCCGCCAGGGCAAAACCAATGCCCCGATTCGCGCCCGTAATGAGCACTGTTCCAGATGGCTCTGCCGTGGCCAATGACGCTGAAAAAACGGTTAGTAATACAACAAAATGCAGGATAGCACGGTAAATAAAGCTCATAATATTCTCTGTAGCTAGTTTACACGTGCTTGAGCAAAGCGCCCTAATAATTAGCTAGCGCATCCACAATATCCGCCGCTTCGCCCTCAGACAAGCCCTGCGTCGGCATTGTAGTCCCTGGCGCAAATTCAGCCGCACTACTCAAAAATTTTACAAGCCGATCCCTTGTCCAAACACCCTCGATACTGTTCAAGGATTGCGAATAATTTGCAAAGCTATCCGATGAAATTTCTCTGCCAACAATTCTTGTTAAGGAAGGGGCCATCATCGTCGGATTGGTTTGTCCAAAGTGATGGCATACAAAGCATTTTTGTATAAGGGGCTCTCGAAAATAAATGTCGGTTCTTGCGTTTTTATCTAGTAAAGGCTTGTTCACAGAAATTTCGACCAAAGCCGGGGTGTCAGTCAGCAGCAGTATCTTGCCTCGTATTTCTGTGATGTCACGAATTCTCTCCCCAAGCCAAATAGGTTCGGCAAAAACAACCCTGCCGTCGACATACCTGAGTCGATACAGAGATTGCGCTTTTAGAGATCCAACTAGCAAGTCACCGTTCCATCTTTGATCAAAGTCTCGAATACTCAGAATTGACGATATACCAATGGATGGAATAAAGGCATACATTGGATCTGTGAGTAGCAAATTTTTCGGAGTAGCACCCATTGGCCAGTCATGATCATATGTTCCATAGCGGGTACCGAGGCTCTCATAGGGCCAGCCATGATTCAGCTCATCCAGGATTACATTTATCTCATCTCCGCCTTGGGGCCCTTGGTCGGTGGCCAACAACTGCCCGTTCGTGGCTATCGTCATCCCCTGCGGGTTTCTATAGCCAATAGACTTGCGTTTCAGTTTTTGGGTAGATAAATCGACTTCATAGATTTTGCCAAAGCTACTCGCTACATCCTGCGATGTTGATACAACTTTTCTCCCAATCAGATGTGGGCCAACTGCATCGTATCCGAGGGCGAAGTAGAGCGTGCCATTCTCTATCAGCACTTTCCCCCCCCCACCATGGCTTGCGTAGCGTACTGGCACCGGGTCACTTCTATACACCTCTGTCCAATTTCCCGTAATTCTGAGCGGATCGAATTCAACATCAATGCGTGATACTAAAAAATAGTTTTGTTCGGCGTTCTCATATTGTGTGAATGCAACATAGAGGTCTCTGCTAGCCGGATCAAATGCTACTGAGTGAGCACGCATCTTGGTGCTATTCAGGCTGACATTATCTGAGTGCAAAACATAATCTGCCAGTCGAGTCGGAAGTGGTTCATGCTTCAGCTGGCGGATATGACCGTCCTCGAATAGGAACAGGTTGCCCAGTCTATCCAAAACTACGACATTGCCTTCAGCAATAGTTACCGATCCTCCACCTTGTGCAAAAAGGTCCTTTTCTTGGTTTAGTGAGAAAGTATGCACATCCAGAGGCAATACGGCTGACTCTATGACTCTGTGAGAACGTTGGAAGCCCGTAGAAACACCGTATTGATCACTAATCGATTTTTCGACATATTTCTTGTCACCGCCAACTTGTATTTTTTTTGCTTCCCGCTGTAGTTGCGCCAGATGTAGCCTAATTTCTTCCCAATGGGTTAGGCCGACCGCAGCGCTAGCAATTACAAAAGCTATCAGCAGCGCGACCACTGAGCGACGTCCGTTTGTACTCATTATACTACCCTGCTTAGATTTACGATGATCTGCTCATGAAGTAGCTCAACGCTCGCGGCTCCTAATAAGACAAAATTCATTTGACTTGCAGGTGGTCGCGGACCGGCGTTGTCTGAGTATTGCGCGCCTTCAGGCTGGTAAGTACAGCCGCGTCAGAGGCAATTTCAATCTCCGTATCTTGCACGGCTCCCGCAGGCACGAAATAACCAACCAGGGAAGAATTCTTAAGAATGGCCACCGGCTTTCCGGCTGAGCATTCCAGCACTTTATGCGGTTCACGCATTTCGGTCATGCTAGCAATATGCCTGGTTAATAACTTTCTCATGCATCGCCACTTCTCAAAATAATATACATTTAACTATGTACTTGAATGTACATTTGAGCAGACTGCCTTTTCGTTGATAGTTGATATCTTCAATCATTTTGAGGAATTTGGCACGCCACTGTTCTACCCTGTCGTGAATCTGGGCATAAGTTCAGGAGAAACTGCTTGCGTTCAAACTTGAACGCAAAAGCGCGGTTGCAGCAAGGGGGTTTTGTGTAGCGTCTGCGCTAGAAGGTAAAACAACGCTCTATGGCTTCAATCTGCCTGCTTGTCAAAATACTCAACTAACTCTTACCTTTGCTAACGATAACAAGCGTTACCATCATGCATCACCACCAAACAAATCGCGTGTGTAGACTTTCTCAGCAACATCTTCCAGCTCCGCATTCATCCGGTTAGCCAGAATGATTTCGCTGTGCCTTTTGAACGCATCAAGGTCTGTCATCACTACTGACTTGAAGAATTCATTATGCTGCATAGTCGGTTCATAAATAACAACTTCCAACCCTTTGGCTTTCAGTCGTTTCATTACACCTTGCATGGAAGACGTCCGAATATTGTCTGACCCTTCTTTCATCACCAGGCGATAAATTCCTACCACCCCGGGCTTGCGGCTCAATACGTCGTTGGCGATAAAGTCTTTGCGCGTCGAGTTCGCATCAACAATTGCCTGAATGATATTGCTCGGCAGATCGGCGTAATTAGCAAGTAATTGCTTGGTGTCCTTGGGCAGGCAATAGCCTCCGTATCCAAATGAAGGGTTGTTGTATTGGGTTCCAATACGCGGGTCCAGCCCAACGCCCTCGATGATATTGCGAGTGTCCAACCCGTGGGTCGCGGCGTAGCTGTCTAACTCGTTAAAATAGGCCACGCGCATCGCCAGGTAGGTGTTAGCGAATAATTTGATGGCCTCGGCTTCGGTACTGCCAGTGTAAAGTACCGGGATGCCTTCGTCTTCGGCACCCCGTACCAGCAATTGGGCGAATTGTCGGCCTCGCTCGCTGTCCTCACCCACCACAATACGTGATGGATGCAAGTTATCGTATAGCGCCCTGCCCTCGCGCAGAAATTCGGGGCTGAAAATGATGTTATTGATCGCTAGGCGTTCGCACAGCTGGCGGGTGTAACCCACCGGAATGGTGGACTTGATTACGATGGTTGCGCCCGGGTTAATGCGGTTTGCCTCTGCGACCACCGTTTCTACCGTCGAGGTGTCAAAATAGTTAGTACCAGGGTCGAAGTTGGTTGGGGTAGCCACCACCACAAAATCCGCTGCGGCATAAGCCCTGTCGCTGTCTGTCGTGGCAACCAGATTGAGCTGTTTTTCCTTCAGGAAAAATTCCAACTCTGCATCTTCGACCGTGGACTCGCCACGGTTGATCATGGCTACACGCTCAGCATTGATATCGAGGGCGACAACCTAGTTGTGCTGAGCCAGCAGAACAGCATTTGCCAGGCCGACGTACCCAGTACCAACAACCGCAATTTTTGTCATTCTCCTACCAGTTCTCCGTAAGAATTCTTATTAATCACTGCTGACTCTCGACAATCAGGGTAGAGAGCATCCATCTAGTGTGCAGCTCTAGAGTCATTTACTTCCACCTGGAGGCCGTCTATTTCACTTTTTAACGCCTCATACTCTCGTAGCTTTCTTTTCAAGAAGCGCTTGGTCAGTCTGGTTTTTTCCAAGAGTCCGCTGGGCGTCAGTGTGTATGCATAGCTCAGCTTTTTCTCACTGGCTCGGAAGCTCTCTACCTTTACCAGCCCCTTCTCCGCCAGCGCCTTAATACAATAATTTACGCTACCCAGGCTCACCCCTAACGCCTCCGCTAATCCGCGCTGGGAAATGCTGGGTTGCTCCTGCAGTACCCGCATTACACGCAGGCGTACTTCTTCCCGGGAGTTTGATTTAGTCATTTTTTAACACGGTGAAAGCTCTGGATCTGACACGTCATCTGATTAATTGCATTTCTTACGGGCAGGCTACCGCAGGATTATCACCCTGCACTCCTGCTGCTTTGTCGCGCGCAAACTATTCGAAGCGGGCCGTCGCTTTAACCACTTGCGATAGCACCAATCGAATCCTGCTGCACCAACACCCTGGTTTGGCGGCCCAACAGCGCCACCAGCACTTCAGCCCTTTGGGCGCCGCTGGATATCTGAAAAATACCCGTTAACCCGGTAAGCGCCCCATCAAGAATTTCAACCCTGTCACCGGGAACATAGCCTTTGTCTTCACACCAACGCGCCTGTATTGCGGAGTCTTCCTTCTGCATAAGGCATTCAATAATGCGTTCATCAACGGGCATCATCCGCTGGCCACAGCGCACCAGATCTACAACGGCTGGCGTGGAGCGCACTGGCGCAATATTTTGCTCGCCAATAACCACCTCAATGAACAGGTACCGGGGAAACAGCGGCCCTACGGTCCATTGGTAAGCTGAATTACATCTCTTGCGTTGCCTGATACGCGGCAGGTATACCTTAAAGTCCTGCCGCTCAAGATTTTCGGCGGCCTGCTTTTCCTGCCGCGGCTTGGTGTATACCGCCAACCAGCTCACGTATTTACCCCCGGCACGGACAAGGCCTTGGTAGGAGGCATCACATCAAACACGCAGCCTGGGCGAGTGCAGTCATGGACCGGAAGCACTCTGTCACGCTCTAATGTTGATAATTTCGACATGTAAGCCACACTACCGTATCCCACAGTATAGTAACTGCGTTCAAGCCGTGAACGCAAGGCGTGAATTACCGCTGAGTTACCGCCCGGATAGATAGATCTGCCACCGTTTTATTACAAGGAACAAGATATGGGATAGTATGCCCCCATGTCTTTTTTGTGGCTCGCCGTGTCTGAACTTTTACAACAAGCTCTAGTCGCATTTGTGCTTACACTGCTCGCAATTGTGCTGCTTGCGCGGCTTGCACCCCAACATAACCTGATGGACAAGCCCGACGGCAGGAAGCTTCATGCCGGCGACGTGCCGCTGGTTGGGGGTATCGCCATTTACCTGAGCCTGTGCCTGGGCGCACTGATCTGGGGCTCGCCTGAATCGACGATACTGGCTAGCGGCGACAGCTCTCTGGGCATATTCCTACTGGGCGGCGGCATATTGGTGCTACTGGGCGCTATGGACGACCGCTCTCACGTGAGTGTGTTTACCCGTGTGGTTGTAGAGGTGGGTGTTGCGTTACTGGTGATTGAAGGGCTGGACCTGAAGGCTGCCAACCTGGGCGACCTTGTAGGCACCGGCAACATCAAGCTCGCCGGCTGGCTCGCCTACCCTTTCACTGTGATGTGCATTTTCGGGGTGATTAACGCTTTTAATATGCTGGACGGCTTGGACGGGGCACTCGGGGTAATGGTACTGATCACCCTGCTGGCCTTCCACCTGTTTGCGGCCATAGAGCCCGAGTTTATTAGCGTTTTTATCTGCTTTTCACTGGTGGCGTTTCTGGTATCCAACCTGGGTTTGGCGCCTATGGTGCCCAAATCGTTTCTCGGGGACGCCGGCAGCAAGCTGTTAGGTTTTATCGTCGTCGCTTTGATACTCTCGGCAGCCTCCGCCCAGATCGGCGGCGGCAAGTACCTGGCGCCCGTTACCGCACTTTACCTAATTGGGCTGCCCTTATTCGACATGGTATTTACTACCCTGCGCCGGGCTTTCAGGCGTAGACCCGTGCTTGGCTCAGATCGCACGCATATCCATCATTTGATGCAGGCGCTGGGCATGAGCGACCGCCGGGCGCTGACGATAATAGCCGCGGTCGGGCTCGCCTCACCGTTCCTGGGCCTGATGCTGAGTAAATCGGGCGCCAGCACGCCCCACCAGTTCTTCATTTTCCTGGGCTGTTTTGGTTTGTACTGTGTTCTAATGAGCAAGGCGTGGCGTGTATCTGAAAGGCTTCAGGCCCAGAGTCCGGGTGCCAGGCAGCAGCCAGTACAACTGGTTACCAGCTACACCACAGACGCTAACATTAACGGTTCAGGGAAGAATAAAAACGAATGAGCAGCGGCAAAGAACTGGATGCGGAAATTCACATGCATTATCCGCCCACTGAGCAAGATGATGACTTCATTGACCTGTTTGGCTTAGTAGAAACTGTGTGGCAACAGAAGTGGCTAGTCATAGCTATCACTACCTTAACGGGTGCAATAGCGGTGGCGGCAATCACGTGGATGACGCCTTCCTATCAAGCCGAAGTGCATTTGCGCCCGCCACTGGCCAGCCAAATCGCGGACATTAACTCATCAAGTCTAATCCAGATTACCAATGAGGCGGCACTCTACCGGGTAGCCGATGAGTTACGATCGCTTGCAACACAGCGAACCGTGTTTGAGGTGGTTAAAAATGATTTTTCTCAAGAACCACCTGAAGACCAGGATAATTGGGATATTATTTTTGCTGATAAATTTACCCAAAACATAAGCGTCAATATTGGCCGTGTGGATGTAAGGAAGGGCGCGTTCGATATCTACGCCAATTTAGCGTTCAAGCACTGGAACCCGGAGTTCGTTGCCGCCACTACGAACGCCTTGGCCGATCAGAGTCTGGAAGACGCGCGGCTCGCTATCGTCAACGAAGTAAAGGGCATCGCGACCTCAAAACTGAATGCACTGAATGCCCGCTTGCAACAGCAGTTAATCTTGCAACAAACCATCAGCCAGGATGAAATCAGTCGGCTAGGTGAGGAGGACCAATTTAAGAAACTAGAGTTACTTGACCGAATCAATGGAGTCAAAGACACTGCCAACATAGAAGCAGAGGATGAGATAAGGCGGCTTGAGGAGTCCCACTCAATAGCCAAACAGCTAGGTATCAAGGAACCAACCAGCATGCGACTCTTGTCTCAACAGGGTTCGGGGTCCAACGCTTCTGTTGCCGTATCAACCGACGTTTCTGAGTCCAGCGAGCCAAATTACATGCGCGGCACCCGCGCATTGGAGGCTGAATTTGATGCACTCAGGGCCCGCGACTCTAACGACTTTGCCACGCCCGAGCTCCGCGGGTTGCAGGAACAACTTAGGTTGCTAGATAACAACAGGCGCTCCGAACAGCTTGCCGCTCGCAAAGACTTTGGCCCATATGTGGCAGGTATTACGGCCATTAGAACAGAAATGGCGCAGCTTGAAGGCATACTGGCACAATCTTACGATGACCTGGTCTTGGCGCGAATCGACCAACGTGCCATCGCGCCTGCCCAGCCGGAGAGCCCACGCAAAGTCATGACTCTCGCTCTGGCTCTGATTCTGGGCGGCTTTCTAGGCTGTGCGATTGCCCTCATTCGCAATGCAGTCGCGAATCGGCGTGCCGGGCAACAGTCGGAGCTTATGCCGCCCCCAGGCGAGTGAGGCCTGAGTGGATGATTTGGAAAATCAGATAAAGCTGAGTTTGCCACACATCAGCGATTAGCCGGCACGACACCGGAGTCTGGCACACCGTCATCAGGATAAAAAATAACCGCATGAGCAAACCCGTCAAACACCAAGCCCGCAAACGCTTCGGCCAGAATTTTCTGCGCGATCCGGGGGTTATCGATCACATTGCCAACACAATTGGCGCCAGAGCTTCGGATCATCTGGTAGAGATTGGGCCAGGCCAGGGCGCACTCACTGAATCACTTGTCGACAGCGACTGCCGGCTCGACGTGGTTGAGTTGGACCGGGATCTGGTGCCTGGCCTACTCGCCGCCTTCAGCATTCACCCGAATTTCAAGCTACACAGCGCCGACGCCCTTCAATTCGATTTTGCCTCACTGCTCGAAGGTGACGAACGGCTGCGAATTGTCGGCAACCTGCCCTATAACATCTCCACTCCGTTGATTTTCAAGCTACTGGAAAACGCGGCCATCATCCAGGACATGCACTTTATGCTCCAGCTGGAAGTGGTGCAGCGACTGGCGGCTGAACCCGGTAGCAAACATTGGGGGCGTCTGGGAATCATGACCCAGTATCACTGTGAGGTAGAGCATTTGTTTGATGTGCCTCCGGAAGCCTTCAACCCGGCACCCAAGGTCCAATCGGCGATAGTTCGGCTGGCACCCAGGCAGAGCTCGCCCTGGCCCGCCTGTGACGAAGAGTCGCTGCGCTCTGTGGTGCAATCGGCGTTCGCGCAGCGGCGTAAAACGCTGCGGAATAACCTTAAGGGTATTATTGATGATGAGGCTCTTGCCTCACTCGGCATAGACCCAGGCTGTCGCGCCGAGACCCTGGAGCTGGATCAGTTTATAAATATCGCCAATGCTGTCGAAACCCGTTCCTGGGAATGATTTACCGGGAGCTGACCCGGGTCATCGACAGTGAGGTAACGTACCAGCACATTACTGTCGATGTCGCTTCTCCCCTAGACAATCAATGGAGTGACCTGCTTGGGGAAGACAATCACCAATGCCCTAAATGGAAAAACAGCGCTCTATGGCTTCAATCTGCTCGCCGCCAACACCCGCTTCCCCGGCAAAGGTCTGCCAGTGATTAACCGCTTCTAATACCTGCTCGGCACATTGCGCCACTGTCGGCTTGCTAAGCCCAAAAATTTTTCCAAACTCCAGCGCTTCACCCGGGGTAGGGGGATAAGGCCGATAAGCATAGCCTGCCGCGTGATACTGCCCCCTGGATATACTCGGCACCATGTCATAGGCTGGCGACAGTCGATAACCTTCACCGGCATTGACTACACTAAAATTTCTCTCGTGGTCGTCTGTGTTGTTAATTGCACGATTAAATAGCATCAGGCGCAAGAGTTGCTCCAGATCTGCACCAATCGAGGTAGAGTAGCGCTGTAGCAACGCACAGACATCGTCGTAGCGGAAGGCGGACCCATAGTCTCGCTGTGTCTCGGGCTCTTTGAGCAACCCATTAACACTTATCAAGTGTTTGCGGTCACCACCAGGAAGCACATCAAATCGATCCAGCAGCAGAACCTCACGCCCGTTAATGCCTTCGTGCACTTTGCCCTGCCCCACATTTAGCCCCGCTGCGCTTGCCATATTCAGGCAGGCTAATTCCACACGTGCATTATTATAATTATCGGCCCACAGGCGATTGAACTTGGCAATATAGGCGCCATTGGAATCATGGAGCAATGCCTTGGGTCTAGCTCCCCCCACCCCGGTTCCCGCGTTGGCAAAGTACAGCAGGCTCATCTCATCCAGTTCCATCTGGTCGAGACTTTGACTGTCCAATTGTTGAGCGGCCAGTTCCAGTTTATGCAGTTCACTCGCGTTGTGGCCGAGCTGGTAGTCTGGCACCTGCCCTTGCGCAACGATCGCCAGAGCACCAATACGACTATTACTGATCAGTTCAAGCGACTCGATGACGCTATTAGAATTGAATTTCTGCTGCTTGCGGTAGAAGGCCATTTGAGCCAACACTTTCCGCCCCCAATTATCCGGAAGATAATCATCCAAAAATGCTGGCACGCCACCGCGACAAATCAGTGCTCTCTCATCATTGCCCAGTGGCAACTGACTGGGGTCGATAGCAAAGGCGGCTGAATGTTCTAAATACTCACTGCGGTAACGAAAGTCCACTCGCTGGACGCTGGCAGACTCTTCCTGCACGACACACTCGGCCGCGTGCATAATACCGAGACCAGATGTTTTCAGATAAATGTCGTAGCGCGCTTTAGTCGTCAAACAGGCTAGTCTCGCGTTTAAACAAACCGTCGAAGCTCGCAGCCAGGCCCAGTATCTGGGCTGCCCTGTAATAGCTGTGCAGGCCGACGCTTAAATCCCCACTGTCCATTTTTTGCAATGTAGCCCGGCTCACACCAATCCGCACAGAAAAGTCAGCCAGGCTGTCATTAGGAAAATTCGCCTTGCGTGCAGCTGTGAAATTTTTCGCCAGTTCAGTTAGCTCTGTCATATGGCAAATATAGACTATTATATTGGTATATCAAGGGTTAAAATGGCAATATTTACCATTATAATAGCCATATGCATCAACTCTACTGAAGCCGAGAAGCTCTAGGCGGATGGTATTGGCTCGCCTGCTCGCATCGCGTGAGCTGTAGCCTGGTGAAATTGCCGCAGCACAGGCTTACAGGTAAACTCTCTCTCCTGAATTTATCAATAAGCGAGCTTATAGTGGCCTCTCCGAAAACAGCGCTTATAACCGGGATTACGGGTCAGGACGGATCGTATCTGGCCGAGTTTTTGCTCCGCAAGGGGTATGAGGTTCACGGTATCAAGCGGCGCGCCTCCTCCTTTAATACTGAGCGTATAGACCATATTTACCAGGATCCACACATCGAGAATCGCAACTTCTTTCTGCATTACGGCGACCTGACCGACACTTCAAATATCACCCGTATCATCCAACAGGTCCAGCCCGACGAGATCTACAACCTGGGCGCGCAGAGCCATGTCGCGGTGTCGTTCGAGGAGCCTGAATACACCGCTGACGTAGACGGTATCGGCACTTTGCGAGTCCTGGAAGCGGTTCGCTTGCTGGGGATGGAGAAAAAAACACGTATTTACCAGGCTTCAACCTCGGAACTGTACGGCCTGGTGCAGGAAACTCCTCAAACGGAAAGAACACCGTTCCACCCCCGCTCCCCTTATGGGGTTGCCAAGCTTTACGCTTTCTGGATAACCGTTAACTACCGGGAGGCCTATGGCATGTATTGCTGCAACGGCATTCTGTTCAACCACGAGTCCCCACGCCGCGGCGAAACCTTTGTAACAAGGAAGATCACTCGCGGCGTGAGTAATATTAGCCAGGGCCTCGAAAAGTGTTTGTACATGGGCAATATGGACTCTCTGCGCGATTGGGGTCACGCCCGCGATTACGTAGAAATGCAGTGGCTGATGCTGCAGCAGGCGGTAGCCGACGATTTTGTTATTGCTACAGGCAAACAGGCTTCGGTACGAGATTTCGTTCACCTGTCAGCGCGGGAGCTGGGGATCACCTTAGCCTTTGAAGGTAGTGGACTCGAGGAGGTCGGACGCGTCGCAGCCATTGATAACGCTGTCGCTGACGATGGGATATGCGTCAAACCCGGCGACATCATGGTAGCTGTTGACAGCAAGTACTACCGTCCGGCCGAGGTAGAGACGTTGCTGGGGGATCCATCCAAGGCCAGAATAAAACTGGCCTGGGAGCCTGAGACCACGATGGAAGAAATGATTGTTGAAATGGTGGCCAACGACCTGTCCCAAGCCAAAAAACATCGCTTACTGCTAGACAGTGGCTACGACGTGTCCACACCCGGAGAGTAGGCCTAGTCTATGTCCAAACGAATTTATATCGCTGGCGACACAGGTATGGTGGGCTCGGCCCTGACACGGCGACTGGCGCAGGATCACTCGATTGAACTGGTAACCAGATCGAGCAAGGATTTAAACCTGTGCGAACAAGCCGATGTACGCGCGTTTTTCGCGCAGCATAAAATTGATGAAGTCTATCTCGCTGCCGCCAGAGTCGGCGGCATCCATGCTAATAACAGCTACCCCGCCGACTTCATCTACCAAAATCTCATGATCGAAGCTAATGTTATTCATGAGGCTTGGGGCTCAGGTGTCAAGAAGCTCCTGTTTCTGGGAAGCTCCTGCATCTATCCCAGGAATGTCACCCAGCCCATGGCAGAAGACGCATTGCTAACGGGTGTACTTGAACCCACTAACGAGCCCTATGCTCTGGCTAAAATCTCTGGCATAAAACTTTGCGAAAGTTACAACCGCCAGCACGGCACTGATTTTCGGAGTGTAATGCCCACTAATTTATACGGTCCGGGAGACAATTATCATCCGGAGAATAGTCACGTAATTCCAGCGATGCTACGTAGATTTCACCAGGCAAAGGAAAGCGGTGCCAACAGCGTCACTATTTGGGGGTCAGGCAACCCGATGCGTGAATTTTTGCATGTAGATGACATGGCCGCAGCCTCTGTACACGTCATGGAAATGACTCTCGAAGATTATCAGGCCGTAACGCAAACGCAGTTATCTCACATTAACGTAGGATCGGATATCGATTGCACAATAGCCGAGCTGGCCGCCACCATCGCGGAAGTGATCGGTTTCAGCGGAGCGATAGAATACGACAGCACCAAACCCGATGGCGCACCGCGCAAGCTTATGGACAGCAGGCGATTGACTAGCACCGGCTGGCGTCCTGAATATGCGCTAAAAGAAGGCTTATTAAATGCCTATGCATGGTATGTTTCGCACCTAGACTCAGTCAGAATTGCGTAATGACTTTAAATATCTGGAACAGCATGAGTAACTCACATGAGTAACACGGACTTCAACCCCGCCCTAGTAGGCATTCAAATCCTCACGACCTACCTGCCCACGCACTCCAGGCCTGAGGATCATCAATACACCTTCGCCTATACCATTACCATCAGCAACGCCAGCGATCAACCGGTGCAGTTGCTATCGCGTCACTGGGTCATTACCGATGGCAATAACGGGGTGCAGGAAGTGCGCGGGGAAGGCGTGGTGGGCGAGCAGCCAGTGATCGCGCCAGACCAATCTTTTCGCTATACCAGCGGTGCTACGCTGCCTACACCCGTGGGCTATATGGAGGGCAGCTATACCATGATTGTACCTGAAGGCGAGGTTGACCTTACTGAACAACCGGCTTTCGAGGTGCCAATTCCCGCCTTTACTCTGCACACGCCAACCGCGTTGAATTAGGCCCTCTGTTCGATGGCAACCTACGTTGTTGGGGATATTCAGGGTTGCCTGCAACCGCTTAAGCGCCTGCTGAAGCGCGTAAATTTCAACCCTGATCAAGACATGCTCTGGTCAGCTGGAGACGTGGTCAACCGCGGCCCCAAATGCCTGAAGACTCTGCGCTTCCTATACAAAATGCGCGATAACCTCGTAATGGTTCTGGGCAACCACGACTTGCATCTGCTGGCGGTGGCATCGGGGGTCAGGGCGCCCGGTCGGTCTGACACACTGGACAAGATTCTCGCCGCCAAAGATCGCGACACGCTGCTGCAGTGGTTGCTGCAGCGCCCTTTAATTCACCACGAGGGGGGCTACACCATGGTGCACGCGGGCATCCCGCCCCAATGGTCGGTAGAAGATGCCCTGGCACACGCGTGGGAGGTGGAGAACGTATTGCAGAGCCCGCAGTGCAATGATTTTTTTCAGGCCATGTACGGCAACGAACCCGCGGTTTGGTCTGATGATCTGCAAGGCATGGAGCGACTGCGCGTTATCACCAATTACCTGACCCGGATGCGCTTCTGCAGCAAAAAGGGTGTTCTGGATCTGGATAGCAAAGGGACCGCCCCAGACCACGACAAACCTGTCTCGCCCTGGTTTAGCCACCCCCACCGCAAAACTGTTAATGACAAGGTTCTGTTTGGACATTGGGCTTCGATAAACGGCCAAACTGACACCCCCAACGCCATAGCACTGGACACAGGCTGTGTTTGGGGCGGCTCACTCTCATTTTACTGTCTTGAGACCGGCGAATGGACACGGTGCAAGTGTGAGAATGGAAAGTGTTTGAAAAAGTAAAGCCTGGCATAGAGCGGCTTTAAACCGGGTAGTTCCTGGTGACCCGTCTATCCAAATAAAAGACAAATGCTTCTGACATAACTTTCGCCTAACTTCTAATCTTCGTACCCTCGGGGATTCATTGACTGCCAGCGCCATGCATCCGCGCACATTTCTTCTACCCCCCGGGTTGCGGTCCAGCCGAGTTCGGACTCAGCCAGTGCCGAGTCGGCCCAGAACTGGGCAATATCACCCGCCCGGCGCGGCACCACCTCATAGGGTACGGGCTGCCCGCTGGCTTGCTCGAAGGCCGCAACCATTTGCAATACACTCACCCCTACGCCTCGCCCGAGGTTAACATTTAATAGCGTATCGCCTGGACGTTTAAGGTATTGAAGAGCAGCAAGGTGGCCATCTACCAGGTCACCAACATGGATGTAATCGCGAACGCCAGTGCCGTCCACAGTGGAATAATCGTTACCAAATACTTGCAACCGTTTGCGCTGCCCCACGGCTACCTGGCTGACATAAGGCATTAAGTTGTTGGGTATACCGCCGGGCGCTTCGCCGATCAGGCCGCTAGTATGCGCGCCCACCGGATTGAAGTAGCGCAAACAGGCAATATTCCACCCCGCCCCCGTAGCATGCTGGTCTGCGAGGATATCCTCGATCACTACTTTGGTCTGGCCGTAGGGGTTGGTCGCGCGACGCGGAAAGTCCTCGCGCATGGGATTGGAGGGGGACTCACCATACACCGTGGCGGAGGACGAAAACACCAGAGTCTGCACGCAAGCTCGCTGCATAGCTTGCAGCAGGGAAATCGTACCGCCAACATTGTTGTGGTAATAGGCCAGTGGTTGATCAACGGATTCTCCCACTGCCTTGAGACCGGCGAAATGCATTACCCCGGCAATATCGCTATTGGCGAAGACAGTATCCAGCGCCCCGTCGTCCAGCAAATCCGCTTCAATAAAGGGGGGACGAACGCCGGTAATTCTCTCAATACGATTGATCACCTCGGCGCTGCTGTTGACGAGATTATCGATAATCACAGGCTGATAGCCCGCCTCGATTAGCGCCACACATGCGTGGGAGCCGATATACCCGGCACCTCCGGTTACAAGAATATTACCTGCCATGAAGAAAGTTATTCCACGAAGACGTCGCTGTCGAGTATAAGGTGCGGCACTGCAGGTGAGCAATGCAAAGGTACACAGCATGACGCGCCGGACCGCGAACGGTACACTGCCCCGATGAAAGTCTACCTGGTCGGCGGAGCGGTCCGT
>JBLIEI010000003.1:0-106726 GCA_047633055.1 Halieaceae bacterium
TTCAATGGCTTACTCAGAATTTCAGCGCTGGAATCAGGTGCGCTTCACACTGGCAATGCGGAGGTCGACCTGGTGGTGCTGCTGCAGGATGTTGTCGAACTGTATGAGCCGGTAGCCAGCGAGAAAAATATCGGTCTGAAACTGCATCTCCCTCCCACATTCCCTTACGCCGGTGACCGCGACCTGCTGTTTCAGATGGCGGCGAATATCATTGATAACGCCATTAAGCATACATTCGAGGGTGGTACCATATCGGTGGCTCTGCACGATGGCGGTAGCGAGAGCTGTGCTATTGTTTTTGGTGATTCGGGCCCGGGTATCGCCGCCTCAGATCGCAAAAATGTATTTCGTAGGTTTTACCGCATTGAATCGAGTCGCAGCGAGCAGCCCGGTCATGGATTGGGCTTGAGTCTGGTCCAGGCGATCGCCCAATATCACCGGGGATCAGTCAGTTTGAGTAGCAATAATCCCGGATTGCGAGTTAAGGTCAATCTTCCCGTGGAGCTTACACCAGGCTTAAATGATCAGTAGCCGGTACCGTTGGTTTTTCTTCTTTTTTGTACTGATCGTCCAACATATCGGCGCCATGGTCCGCCAACGCTAACTCTGAAAGGTCCAGATCTGGCACTCCGGCAGGCTTCTGAGCGCAGTCGGAATAATCAGAATCTTCGGGAGACATCGAAATGCCAGTGGTGCCGGGTGGCGGTGGCGGTGTGCCATTATCAAGATTGGGGATGTCCTCACCGACGTCACCCATGCTCAGATGATCGGTATCGGGCGCCGCCGGGGCAGCCGGTGTTAAATCTGAGAGCCGCTCACCGGTGTCTGCAAGCGACAGGGCTGAGGTGTCGATTTCCAGTGCCTCTGTCTCAGGTCGCTCCTCCGGACGCAGCATATCAGTACCGACAGGGGCGAGGTCGAAGTCTAGATTACTTTGCTCGTGAGCGGCTGGCTGGGCTGCTCTTATCACAGGCTTGGCGCCGACTTTTTTCATTGCCTGCTGGTACTTCACGGCGGTGCTCTTATCGCAACTCCGCTTGATCATCTGCGCGTCGCCACTAAACAGTTTATCCAGTGTGAGATCGTCGGCGTTAAACAGCTTCCCTAATTTCAGCCGCACCTGAGCGATGTCGTGGCCTTCAAGTACTACCCCGGCAAAGTAGATATTGTAGCGTTCGTCCATAGTCACAACTGCTGTCGATTTTTTCATTAGTGTACCTCGTTACTCTGAATGTTACATTATGAGTAACGACACAGACTGCTGGTTGTTCTTTTGACACTGATTAGAAAAAGGGTATGAGCGATCGCGTTCCTACACAGTTTGTCATTACCTTGCTACGCATGGTGGAGGATCGTGGCTACGACTTTAGCGGCATTCTCGCCGATTCTGGCCTCACGTTTGATCCGCTGCAGCCTCATGACCCAGCCTACAGTCGCGAGATCAGCGCGATGCAATACTCTCGGATCTATCAACACGTTCTCCATCTGATGCAGGATGAAACCTTCGGACTGGCCGGTGATGAATTGGTAGCGCCCGGCGCCTTTCGGATGATGTGTTACTGCATTATCCCCTGTGAAAATCTGGGTCGGGCGATTACCCGGGCATCCGAGTTTTACAGAACCTTTTTTGACGAGCGAAGCCAGCTCTACGCGAACTTTTCTGAGCAGTTTGCGCGGGTCGGCTACAGCACTAAAATCGCGGCAGGATCGCAGCAGGTTGACGCGGCCGATGCTTACGGCCTGTCGATGTGGCACCGCTTTTTTGGTTGGTTATGCGGCAGACCGATAGCGCTAGAGCGAGTAGATTTTGTCGGTGAAGCGCCAGACCGTATCGAGAAATATGAAACGTTGTTTGCATGTCCCCTGAATTTCAATCAGTCGAAAGATTTGCTGTATTTTGACAGTGCTTGTCTGGCATGGCCCGTGGTGCATACGGAGTACTCTTTGCGCGAATTTTTACGCACCGCGCCCTATCAATTGCTGATTATGGAAAATGATCCTGAGGGCGATAACGTGTCGGCCCAGGTCAGGGCCATGATGGGCCATGATTTCAGCAACGGTTTCCCGGGCTTCGAAACGATCAGTAGTGCGCTCAGTATGTCTGCGCCCACGTTGCGCAGACGCCTCAAAAGAGAGGGCACCACCTTCCAACAGCTTAAAGACACGGTGCGATGCGAGGCAGCCAAGCTGTCACTGGATCGTCCTGAGTTATCGATCAATGAGGTGGCCCTGCAAATGGGTTTTACTGATCCTAGTGCCTTTCATCGCTCGTTTAAAAAGTGGACAAGTCAGACCCCGGGTCAGTTCAGAGCCAGCCGACGTAGATAGAAGACCCGGCGCGGTCCTTGTCTCCCGGGCTATGCTGGCGGTTTCACCAAATTTGGCAGACTTGCCCAATTCCGCCTGAACTGGCTGCGGCGCAGATGCTCAGCTATACTCGTGCCGCAAATTATGGAGGTAACTATGTCCATCCAGCAGCAGATAGAAGAGCGCCTTAGGCAGTTTTTGACGCCAACCCACCTGACGGTTGTCAACGAGAGCCATCAGCACAATGTGCCGGCCAACTCCGAAACGCATTTTAAGGTTGTTGCAGTCAGTCCGGCTTTTCAAGGGAAACGGCAGGTAGCGCGACATCAGCTGATTTATGGTGTCTTAGCGGAGCAATTGGCAGGTCCTGTACACGCGCTGGCTCTGCACACCTACTCGCCCGAAGAGTGGCAAGTGCGTGAGGACGATGCACCGGTGTCTCCCGAGTGTCTTGGTGGCAGTGGCGGAGCATGACATGGCGTTAGACTCCGCCACTGACTTCGTTGTAGCGGCTTTGTACAAGTTTGTGGCACTTCCGGATTATCACGAGTTTCGAGAGCGGCTCCTCGATGCCTGCCTGCAAGCGGAAACCAGAGGCACACTGCTACTGGCACCTGAGGGTATTAACGGCACGATCGCCGGCACCCGCGAGAGTATAGATGCAGTCATGGGCTTTCTGCGTAGAGACAGTCGTATGGCCGACTTGAAGGCCAAGGAGTCCTTCGATGATCACATGCCGTTCTACCGAATGAAGGTCAAGCTCAAAAAAGAGATTGTTACTATGGGCATTGACGATATTGATCCCAATAAAGCCGTTGGTACCTATGTCAAACCCCAGGACTGGAATACACTGATCGCTGACCCTGAGGTGTTGCTAATAGATACACGCAATGACTATGAGTTCGGCATTGGCACATTTCGCGGTGCAGTTGACCCTAACACCACAACCTTCAGAGAGTTCCCTGCATACGTGCGCGAGAACCTCGACCCGGCTAGACAGAGAAAGGTCGCTATGTTTTGCACTGGTGGAATCCGCTGCGAGAAAGCCTCCGCTTTTATGTTGAAGGAGGGCTTTGAAGAGGTTTATCACCTTGAAGGCGGTATTCTGAAATATCTTGAGGAAGTGCCGGAACAGGACAGCGCATGGGAGGGCGAGTGCTTTGTCTTCGATAACCGTGTTGCGGTAAATCACCAGTTAGAAAAGGGTCACTATGATCAGTGCTATGGTTGTCGCCACCCCATTACCGAGGAAGACAAGCTATCGAAAAAGTATCAAAAGGGCATCCGTTGCCCCCGCTGTTTCGATTCGCTGAGCGATGATCAGAAACAGCGGTTTGCTGAACGGCAAAAGCAAATTGAGCTGGCTGCAAAAAGAGGTGAGACACATGTTGGTGCTGCGCCGCTGGCCCTGCAGGAGCCGCGACCTGAGCAGGTTGAGGGATACTAGCCGTTCACGCAAAGGCTTTTGCGGTGCTTATCGTATATACCGATTCAGTACTGAGCGAAAGTTGGAGACCGGAACAAAGGTGCTGGTGCCTTGACTGTCTCCCTCTGAGATGACGCCCGCGAATACGGCAGCACCGCTCGCCGAATAGGCCACCACAGCACCACCTGAAGCACCTTTGTAGGCCTGGCAATTACTGCTCGTGCTATATTCGCCTCTAATTATCGATTGGCAATTTGTGTGATAGGTAAGTGCGGCACCGGAGGCGCCCAGTCCAGGATCGCGAGAGTAGCCCGCCATCGACACTGTTTTGCTGTGCACTGCGTTCGACCCGGCCAGCACCATGCCCAGCGGTTGATCGGGATGGGGTGTTCGTTCAACCAGTTCCAGAATCGCCCAGTCTGCATTCATGCTGCCACCATCGATAATAGGGCGGACCTCAAGGATGAGATCCTCGTCGCCAGAAACATTCAGGTTAAACGTGATGGTGTGGCTAAGATCTTTATAGAACTCGAGGCAGTGCCATGCTGTAATAATGTAACTGGCACGCTGGCCCGGTAAACCTACCAAGGTTGCGCTGCAGTTCTCCCGGTGATGAACTCTGCGACCGTTGTCATATTTTATCCCCGGAACATCCAGCTTTCCCACTGACTGCAACCATTTAGGCGATGCTTCGCTATAGACTTCGCGTAGCTCCGGGTTGCCTGGATCAGCAAAGCTGGTAGAAATTGCTACCGCTAAAGACAAAAGTAGGACCACGGTTTGCAGAAGTAATGTGATTAGGGAAATGTTGTTGCTGGAAAATTTCGCGCTTTGTGCCATTGCTACTACTGCCTTCTCAGCCTGCGGCTGGCATCACTTGAACCTGAGCCAGGAATACTAGAGGATATCCGAGGCCGCTGCAAAATCAATGAGACACAAACGCGGCGTCGAATTTTGTCGCCTCGCTTGCGCCAGTATAGACTTTATTGCTGGGCCCTTAGTATCTTAGTGACTACCATATACCTCAAACAGAGGATGTAACGCCGAGAGCGGAAAATATAGACTTTCGGCCCTGATCATCAACTTGGAACAGAATCGATGTCGACGATTGGAGTACTGCCTGAAGGCCGTTACGCAAAGTGTGACAATGGCCAGCGCATCCACTACCTTGATGAAGGCGACGGTGAGATAGTCGTATTTCTCCACGGCTCCGGCCCCGGTGCCAGTGGCCATAGTAACTTCAAGGGAAATTATCCTGAACTGGTCGCTGCCGGATATCGCTGTGTTGTTCCAGACCTAATTGGTTACGGATTTTCTGACAAGCCTGATGATTGTGACTACCCATTGTCGTTTTTTGTCGATTGCGTTAAACAGACCCTCGATATCGCCGGGGTAACCCGTTGCGCTGTCGTAGGCAACTCTCTGGGAGGTGCGATTGCCATCGGGCTGGCGCTGGAGTATCCGGATTTAGTCAGCAAACTGGTCCTTATGGCTCCTGGAGGACTCAGTGAGCTGGCCGAGTACCAAAAAATGCCCGGGATGCAGAAAATGTTCCAGGTGTTTGGTTCTGGTCAGGCCGTTACTCCTGAGGTTATGAAGGATTTGTTTGCCACCAGTTTGATGCACGATCCCGCTCATGCAACCGACGAACTGGTGGCCGAACGCATGCAGATCATGCAGATTATGAACGGCCACGTCATGGCGACTATGCAGGTTCCAGTTTTAACGGATCGCCTGACAGAATTAGCCTGTCCGGTGCTCGGGTTCTGGGGGTTGAATGAAAAAATGATGCCGGAAGAGGGTGTGCGAGCACTCACTGAGCACACACGGCATTTGCGCTTGGTGCTGGTATCGGAATGCGGTCATTGGGTTATGGTTGAGCATGCCGGTATGTTCAATCGAGCCTGTCTCGATTTTCTCGCGCACGATTAGACTTTTTAAATTAAAGACGGAGTTGACTCCTCAAGCTGCTGCGCTAGGGTGGGGCCCTGTGTTTACTTGAAGCAAGGGGCCGCCGTGAGTGACTTACAACTTGTCATTGGAAATCGAAACTATTCCAGCTGGTCGCTGCGGGCTTGGCTCGCATTGCGTAAGACCGGTGTCGAATTCGAAACTGTAGTGCTACCTCTGGACACCCCGGAATTTACCAAGCGTATCGCGGAGTATTCCCCCAGCGGTCGGGTACCAGTGCTGTGGCACGAGGGACTGTGTGTCTGGGACTCCCTGGCAATTGCCGAATACGTTAACGAGCAATTCGCTGAAGGTCGCTTATGGCCTGAAGATTCCGCCAGCCGAGCGCTTGGCCGTTCTATGATTGCCGAAATGCATAGCGGCTTCACCCAATTGCGCATGCGCATGCCGATGAATTGTCGTGCAAGCAATCGCATCATTGACATGGACGCCAGCCTACAGACAGATTTGGACAGGATGTGGACGCTCTGGTCGGACAGCCTGACCAGTCACGCTGACGCCGGCTCTTGGTTGTTGGGTGAATTCAGTATTGCTGATGCCATGTTTGCCCCGGTGGTGATGCGTTTCCAGGCTTACGCACTAAAATTACCCGCAGATATTAAGAGTTACTGTGATCACGCTCTCGACGATGAACATCTGCAGGAGTGGTTGCGCGACGCCTCCCAGGAAACATGGGTGGTTGTAGCAGATGAGGCGGGTGTCGACCCCGAGTGACAGAGCTCTATTTAATCCCTGTTGCTTTTATGACCTCTTGTCTGGCGGGGGTGATAGGCATGGGCGGCGGCGTTTTGTTAATCGCGATGATGCCCGGCCTTATTCCAGCGGGCGCAATAGTTCCTCTGCATGCCATTACCCAACTTGCCAGTAATGGATCAAGAGCCGCTTTTGGCTGGCGTGAAATTAACTGGTCTCTGATTGCTCCCGTATTGATTGGCGCTTTCGCAGGTGCCGCAGCAGGCGGGAGAATCTATGTCAGTCTTGATCTGCACTGGCTGCCCGCGATAATTGGTCTTTTTATTCTTGTAGTGACCTGGTTACCACTGCCAAAACCTGGCGGGGGTGGCCAAGCAGCGCTGGTGTTGTTGGGTTTTTACCAGACCGGCGTTGGGATGGTGGCAGGTGCTACGGGCCCGTTAGGGGGGGCAGTGCTGGCTCGCCACAACATTGAACGGGATTGGCTGGTGGTCAATACGGCGGTTTATATGAGCATCAACCATGCCCTTAAAGTGGCAGCCTTCGCCATTCTGGGTTTTAGCTTTTCACCGTGGTTGTTACTGATCGCTGGCATGATCGTAGCCAGCACTGTGGGCTCCTGGGCGGGAACACGTCTGCGTCAGTATGTTCCTCAGCTGGACTTTCAGCGATGGTTTAAAATCTTGATGACGCTTCTTGCAGTGCGGATGATCGCCCTGTCATTGCTGCAGCCCAGTTAATAGCTTGGTGGCCACCGATAATGTTCGTCGTGTCCGCCGTGTGTGGAGTTCGTCAGGTCGACTAATAACCACCGGTAACCCGTAAAGAGGAGAGTATGAATGCGCAGTGTTTTGCCGATACTAATGTTGCTGGCCGCCTGCAGTTCCGGTACGGCACGTGAGCGAGACCATCCCTTTTTGCCTGATCAACGGCAACTGGCCAAAACGCTGGTCTATGAATGTTTGGGTTATGAATTTATTGCGCGCCTGGGGCCCGGGGAGATGGCAGTTTGGCTGCGGGACGAATACTTGATTCTGTCACAGGTGCGCAGTGCATCCGGGGTGAAGTATCAGGAGGGCAACGTCATCTTCTGGACCAAAGGCGAGGAAACTACTCTGTTTCTCGGTGGGCAACGCCATGGTGAGTGTTCGGTGAACGCGCAGCGAGCTCCCTGGGAAGACGCCAGACGGCGCGGCATAAGTTTCCGGGCTGCTGGTAATGAGCCAGGCTGGGTACTGGAAATAAGCGATGAGAAACAATTATTGTTCGTGGGTGATTACGGCATGAACCGCGTATTGACACCGGACCCCGGCGCGCAAGCGATCGCGGATGGCCGCATTTATCACGCTATCACTGAAGCCAACGAATTAATTGTCGAGATCGAGGATAATGAATGTCGGGATTCTAAGACTGGCGCGAACTATCCCAGCGAGATCTCCGTTACGCTCAATGGTGAACAGTTTTCCGGTT
This sequence comes from Halieaceae bacterium, assembly GCA_047633055.1. Taxonomy (GTDB): domain Bacteria; phylum Pseudomonadota; class Gammaproteobacteria; order Pseudomonadales; family Halieaceae; genus CALJFL01. The sequence continues at coordinate 7,868 of JBLIEI010000003.1, forward strand.
GTGGAATGGTGCTGGATTATCCTTGGAAATAATATGAAGTATTATATTTGTTGGTAATTCAGTGGGTGTGATTGCGCTGTTCAGTGCCCGTGCCGACAGCCTCTGTGTGCTGATGGTCACTGTGACTGGCGGTAAGGTAAAGCGACACCAAACCACTGAGTATCAGTAATGATGCGATAATAATTTTCAGCCCCCGCCTGCGTAAAAACGCCTGCAATTGCTGAGCTCCCATGCTGGTTGCCAGCATGGCGGGCAGCGTGCCCAGACCAAACACCAGCATCAGGCCTGCAGATTCCAATGGGCTTTGCGCCGTAGCGGCCCAGGCCAGACTGCTATAGATCAGACCACAGGGCATTAAGCCCCAGCACAGGCCCAACGCTAGTCCATGCCTCCAGTGACGTACAGGCAGCCATTTCGCTCCCAGGCGCTGAACCGGTCGCCAGATAATCGCGCCCACTTGTTCCAGTTTAGCGAGGCCGCGCCACCAGTTGCCAATATATAAGCCCATGGCAATAAGCAGAATGCCAGCGAGATAGCGCAGGGCCAGTGCCCAGCTGTCGAAGTGCAGGCTGCCGGTGAGCAGTCCCACGAGGGCGCCCAGAACTGTATAGCTACCGATTCGACCACTGTGATAGGCAAGGATAGTTCCTATGGAGCTTTGTTTTCCCATACTGAGAGCGCTGGCTATTCCCCCACACATCCCCAGGCAGTGGCCAGCGCCAGCGAGTCCCAAAACGAAAGCTGCAACTAGATCGATCTGACTCAAAGCTGGGTGCCATCTTGATTTTCCGAATAGGTACTCTCCCTCACCTCATCGTCAGCCAGTATTTTCCAGGCTTCTTTGTCGAGGTCATCATACTGACCACTGTCTATCGCCCACAGCAGCAAACGAATAGCTATTGCACAAAAGATCAGCGCAATGGGAATTAACAGGTAGAGGCTTGCCACGAATCTCCTTAGTGGTTTCTATTTAGGCGCAGAGAGTTGGCCACTACCAGCAGTGAACTCAATGACATGCCTACTGCCGCCATCCAGGGCGCGACCATGCCGCTAACAGCGAGCGGTATGGCGCAGAGGTTGTAGGACAGGGCCCAGACCAAATTCTGCAACATAACCCGGCGGCAAAATTTTGCTTTTTGCATCGCCAGAGTGACTGTTTCCAAACCACCATCGACAATGACCAAGTCGGCTTGGGTGCGAGTGAGGTCAGCGGCGTTGGCCATGGCAATTGACGTGTTAGCACGCGCTAGCACCGGTGCATCGTTTAACCCATCGCCCACCATCGTAACTATCGCACCGGTGTCTTGTAATTGCTCTACCCGGGCCATTTTCTGTTCCGGGCTTAAACCGGTTTGAAAATCGTCGATGCCCAGCCTGGAGGCGAGGTGCTGCCCTTGCTGCCCACTGTCTCCGGTCAACATAATCAGGGTCAGGCCCTGATTTTTAGCCTGCTGCAGGACCGCAGTTGCCTCCTCGCGTAGAGGGTCGTCAAAATCGATCCAGGCAAGCACTTGCCGTTCGCTGACTAGCGCAATCCAGTAGCTGCCGCCGTTCGGTGGCGTGGGCAGTGAGGGCTGCAACTCGCGGCAGAAGGCTTCGCTTCCCATTCTATATCTGCAGTCATTCAACGTCCCCGCGATGCCGGCGCCCACTACATATTTAAGCTCGCTGGCCGCATCGCAGGCGGGTGAACCTCTAAAGGCCTTGGCGATGGGGTGATTACTGTATTGCTGTAAGCAGGCGGCCGTCGAAAGTACTGCGTCCTTGGATGAACTGCCGAGGATTACGACCCGCTTAATACCGAACTTGCCCTCTGTCAGCGTGCCGGTTTTATCACACACCAGGTGTGTGGTCTGTGCCAGTGATGCCAGTGCATTATCGCCACTTACCATTATTCCGCATCTGCGCAGCGCGGCCGCTGCGCTGGCTAGCGCTGAGGGGGTCGCTAACGATAGTGCGCAGGGACAACTGATCACTAAAACCGACAGTGCTATCCACAGCGCCTTGGAGGGATCAATGAAACTCCAGGCCAGAGCGGTACTGCAGGTAATAAATAATATGACGGCTACGAATTTACTGGCCAGGCGGTCCGCCAGTAGCGCAATCTCGGGTTTACTTCGCCGGCCCAACTGGCTGCTGCGCTGCAACCTGGCGAGGCGGGTATCCGAGAAATTGCCCGAGAGGCGAACCTCCAGCGCTCCCTCCAAATTTACGGTTCCGGCAAAAACCTCGTCGCCCACACCGACCGGCCTGGGCAGCTGCTCGCCGGTAAAAGTGTGCTCACCGACGGCACTTTCGCCTTCAATTATTTCGCCGTCGACGGGAATAGTGGCGCCGGGCTTCACCAACACCTTGGCGCCGCTAGTCAAGCTCTGCCGAGGTGCGCTGGTCCAACTGTCTCCCTGTCGCAGAGTGACAGTAAGCGGTAAATTACCCTGAACGTTTAGCCAGTTCAGACTGTTGCGGCGCCGAACGCTATGTTCGAAATAGCGCGCCAACAACAGTAAAGCAGTAAACATCACTACCGAGTCGAAATAGACCTGACCGCGTCCGGACATCGTTGCCACCATGCTGGCTACCCAGGCAATGCCAATGGCTAGCGCAACAGGCAGGTCCATGACAAGAGCACCCTGACGCAAGTGCCGCCAGGCCGACTCAAAAAAAGGTCGCGCCGAGAAGTAAACCACGAAACTTGCCACCAATAGGCTGACCCAGCGCAACAGGAGTTGATACTCCACTGCCATGCCCTGGATGTCACCTGCATGCAGGGCGATGCCAAACATGCCGACCTGCATCATGCCCAGCCATGCCACCGCCAGGCGCCGCAGATCGCTACGATTCTCAGTTATGAGTTGATCGCGCTGTACGCTCGCTTCATAGGGCTGCACCGTATACCCCAGAGCGGATACTTTGTTAAAAAGAGTGGACGTTTTGACCAATTTGGGGTCATACGCTACCTCCAGTTTACTGTGCTGTAGGCTGACATTACTGCGGATGACGCCGCGGATTTTGCCGAGACTGGTTTCTATTAGCCAGGTACAGGCGGCGCAGCTTATACCGCCTAACAATAAGCTGGCGGTAGCGTTACCCTGTGTATCGACCGTGGTAAATGTTGCTTGTAACTCGGCAAGGTCATAGGCCTGAAACTGAGAAACGTCTGCCGAATCCGCTGGTAATGGCGTATCGTTAAAAGCGGTACGTTGCTGATAGAACTGTGCCATGCCGCTGTCATCGATGAGCTCGGCAACCGCTTTACAGCCCGGGCAACACATGGCCTGCTCAGTTCCGCCAACAGTTGCCTTGTAGCTGGGCCAGTCGAGTACAGGTTCACCGCAATGATAGCAGGTCTCTGCGGAATTCAGGGCAGGGCCAGCCCCTACTTTAGTGGGCGCTGCCTGGTTCAAAATTCACCTCGCTGAGTGAACCGTCTAAACGCCACAGGCTGTTCTCGCCACTGCTTTCTCCGCTGTCCAAAATCGAATGCCAGTGCGCCGCAACGAGTGCGGCCAGAGGGGCGCTGTAGCTACCGTCATTGCGCCTGGCCAGGCTGATTTGAAAATCCCGATCGGCCTCCATCGGGTGGGCAAGGCGCAGTCTCAATATCGGGTCGCGGATTGGCCCGGTTGACCACAGCCTCAGCGTGCTGCCCTGAATAAGTAGCTTCGCAGTGATACCGAGGTCGGCGGCACGTTGTTTTTTAGCAAGCTGGCGGTTGATGGCTAGACCCTCTTTATAGTATTCATCCACCACCAAGTCGTCCGCGTGGCGGTTGGCGATGTAAAAAGTGACTAAGCCAGCCACCACTACCGATACAGGCAGTGCCATGATGAACCACGGCCAGAACTGGCGATACCAGGGCGGCTCAATCCTGTTTTTCGGCGAAGGCATCATGTCATGGCGTCGATTGGTATGCTCATTGTCAGAATTATAGCGGCTTTAGAAAACGTGATTCTGAACGTGTTCGTAGAGTGGGGCGTTCGATCGTCTTGGCCTCAAATATCAGCACGGAACTTGGGCTATTCAGGGCCTCGGGGCGGGCGCTGACACGGAGGCTGATCGCGCGTACTTCACCGCCGCTCAGAGCGTACAAAGTCTCACCGTTAACAATAGCATTGTTCACACCACTAACTGTAATCTCAAATTGGTGCGGCGCTTTGTCCATGTTGACCAGATGGAGGGTATAAACATTCTCAATTGCGCCTGAATCGGTGGTGATATATAGCTGGTTGCGGTCTCTGATAACCGTTAATGCCAGGGGCACCCTACTGAATAGTTGATAACTGAATAGCCCTGTCATCAGTGCCACTACCAGTAGATAGCCGATGAATCTAGGGCGTATCCAGTGTATCGTATCGCCTTCTAATTGATGCGCGCTGGTGTATCTGATTAACCCCGGGTCGTAAGACATTTTGTTCATCACCGAATCACAGGCGTCTATGCACAGTGCGCAGCCAATACACTCGTATTGTAGGCCATTGCGGATATCGATGCCGGTGGGGCAAACCTGAATACAAAGCTCACAGTCCATGCACTCACCAAGGCCCTGTGCTGCATAGTCGATACCGCGTTTGCGAGAGCCTCGGGTCTCTCCACGATGAGGGTCGTAAGCCACTATCAAGGTGTCCTGATCAAACATTACGGACTGGAAGCGGGCGTAAGGACACATATGGGCGCACACTTTCTCCCGCAACCAACCGGCGTTGATATAGGTAGCGGAGGTAAAAAATGCGGTCCATGCAAATTGCTGGATGCCGGTGGAAAAGCCCATCAGTTCTAGAGTGAGTGCTCTTATCGGGTAAAAATAACCGACAAAGGTAAGGCCAGTGATGAAGGCGGCGACTAACCAGCCGCTGTGTTTCAGGAACTTTCGCCAGATCTTGTCAAGGTTCCACCGGCTGTGATCACGATTGATTCGCTGGTTGCGACTGCCCTCGCTTTTCTGTTCCCACCACATAAAAATGCTGGTCCAAACGGTCTGTGGACAGGTGTAACCACATCAGACCCGGCCGGCAAACACAGTGACAGTAAACAGCGCGAAGGCCGCGATTATCATCACAAAGGCCAGCAGCGGAAAATCCTGCGGCCAAAAAGTCAAACCGAAAATATAGAATTTCCGGGCAGGCAGGTCAAACAATATTGCCTGACGGCCGTCCCAGTTGAGCCAGGGTAGCAGCAGATAACCGAGCAGTAAGGGCCAGCCGGTGTAAAGACGAAGTCGTTGAAAAAAAACCCTCTATGTTACGCGTGTAAATTTTTTCTCGATGCTGATAAGGATCTACCTCGGCTACTTCTGCCGGGGCGATGTCCTGTATATCGATCAGTTCTGGGTCTGACATTTACGCAACCGAGTTTGAAAGTGAAAACTCCGGCCTTACTTCGCCGGGGCAGTTGAGGGCGGGGCAAGCCCGAGATTTGTTACCGCTTCAGGCCATAAACGTAGGCGGTCAGGATATGAATCTTGTCCTCGCCTAAAGTTGATTTGAAGGCGGGCATAACGCCATTGCGACCGGCCCGGATACTGTGCGCGATTTGTGCTTCGGTTCCGCCGTACAGCCACACACCATCGCTCAGATTGGGCGCTCCCATCGCCGTGTTACCGCCAGCATCAGCGCCGTGACAGGCAGCGCAATAGGTGACAAATTTTGATTCTCCCGCGGCGACAAGCTCGGGGTCGGCTTGCCGACCGTTCAGCGACAACGTATAAGCCGTGGTCTCGCTGACGCCCTGGTCGCCCAATATATTGCCCCAGGCAGGCATTGCCGCCTGTCTACCGCCAATGAGAGTCTGCTTGATAGTCTTTGCATCGCCGCCATAGATCCAGTCATTGTCGGCAAGGTTAGGGAAACCATAAGACCCTTTTGCGTCTGAGCCGTGGCATTGTGCGCAGTTGTTACTGAACATTCTTGCGCCCATTTTGCGCAGAGCAGGGTCCAGCGCAATTTCTTCAAACGGTAACGCCAAGTAGCGGTCGCGCATGGCCCGGTATTTTTCATCGGCAGCGGCTACAGAACGGTCGTATTGATCGATCTGTGTCCAGCCCATCAAACCTGGGTAATTACCCATTCCAGGGTACACGATCAAATAGGCAATACCCCACACAGTGGTGATGACGAACATGTAGAACCACCAAGTGGGAAGTGGGTTATCGTATTCCTCTATGCCGTCGTATACGTGGCCTGTCGTCCTCTCTCCCGTGCAGCGATCTGATTGCTTGTTGGCGATTAAAATCCAGCTGATGACAATAATGGTGACAGAGGTCAGGATTGTTACCCAAGCACTCCAAAAACTAGTCATCTAATCGCTCCTTTTGTAGGGTACGCTCATTCAATTCATCGTCTTCAAATGGCAGCATCGCGGCGTCGTCAAAGTAGGGCTTGCGCTTACTGCTGTAGGCCCAAAAACACAAACCGATGAATGAAATCATCAGAAAAAAAGTGCTTAAACCTCGTAAATCGTTGATGTCCATTCCGCTTACCGCCTCGCTTGTATTAAGGTGCCCAGTTGCTGGAGATAGGCGACCAGAGCATCGATTTCTTTTCTGCCCGCTACTGACTCAGCAGCCGTAGTAATGTCTTCATCGGTATAGGGAACGCTTAGACTGCGCAGAGCAGCCATTTTTTTGCCGGTGCGCTCGCTGTTAATTTCGTCATCAAACAGCCAGGAAAAAGATGGCATATTGGACTCTGGGACAACATCACGCGGGTTGTACAAATGCGCACAGTGCCAATCATCGCTGTAGCGTTTTCCAACACGTGCCAGATCGGGGCCTGTTCGCTTTGAGCCCCACAGGAAACGGTGGTTATAGACAAGCTCACCGGCTACTGTGTAGTGCCCGTAGCGCTCGGTCTCGGCGCGCAGGGGCTTTATCATCTGCGAGTGGCAGGTATGGCAGCCCTCGCGGATATAGATGTCCCGGCCTTCAAGCTCCAATGCTGGCAGCGGCATTAAGCCGGCAATGGGTTCAGACATTTGTTTGGAAAAAATAGTGGTACCAACTCTACCAGCGTGCCGAAACTGATTGCTACGATGATTAAAATGATCATCAGACCGCCGTTTTTTTCTACTACGTCATGCTTCATATCGGCCTGCTCCTTAAGACGTGCTGCTCGCAGCAATGGCGGGAAATGCCACCGGTGCTCTGCGAGTTGTCATAAAAACGTTGTAGGCCATTATCAGCATACCGGCGAAGAAAATTCCGCCACCCAATACCCGCACTACGTAACCAGGATAACTAGCGGACACCGACTCGACAAAGCTGTAGGTGAGAGTGCCGTCTTGATTGTAGGCACGCCACATCAAGCCCTGGAGGATGCCATTGGCCCACATGGAAGCGATGTACAACACAGTGCCTATGGTCGACATCCAGAAATGGACGTTGATTAAATCGGTGCTATACATTTTTTTCTTGCCAAACAGGATGGGGAAAAGGTGGTACAGACAACCGATGGTTATCATAGCGACCCAGCCCAGTGCGCCGGAGTGCACATGGCCGATGGTCCAGTCGGTGTAATGGGACATCGCATTGACTGTCTTGATGGCCATCATTGGCCCTTCAAAGGTGGACATGCCGTAAAAATACAGACTGACCACGAGGAAGCGCAAAATTGGGTCTGTGCGTAATTTATCCCAGGCTCCGGACAAGGTCATCATGCCATTGATCATGCCTCCCCAGGACGGTGCCAGTAGAATAATACTCATCACCATACCCAGGCTTTGCGCCCAATCGGGCAGGGCCGTATAGTGCAGGTGGTGGGGTCCAGCCCAGAAGATGTAAACCGCCACCAGAGCCCAGAAATGGACGATACTAAGGCGGTATGAATACACGGGCCTGCCCGCTTGTTTTGGGACGAAGTAATACATCATGCCAAGAAAGCCGGCGGTGAGGAAAAATCCGACCGCATTGTGGCCATACCACCACTGCACCATGGCATCTACGGTGCCGGCATAGACTGAATAGGACTTCGTTATGCCAACGGGGACAGCCAGGCTTTTGATTATATGGAGTACAGCTACTGCGATGATAAACGCGCCGAAAAACCAGTTTGCCACGTAAATATGATCGGCTTTACGCTTCATGATAGTGCCAAAGAAGACCACCGCATAGAGTATTCAGACGACGGCGATCAGTATGTCGATAGGCCATTCTAGCTCGGCGTATTCCTTGCTAGTGGTCAGACCCAGGGGCAGCGTGATGGCCGCTGCGACGATCACCAGCTGCCAACCCCAAAAAGTGAATGCGGCCAGTCTGTCCGAGAGCAATTTTACCTGGCAGGTTCGTTGCACCACATAATAGGAAGTGGCGAATAGCGCACAGCCGCCAAAGGCAAAAATTACTGCATTGGTGTGTAGCGGACGCAAACGGCCAAAACTGGTCCACGGCAAATCAAAGTTTAATGCCGGCCATGCTAATTGGGCGGCGATTAACACACCGACCAGCATGCCGACGATCCCCCAGACCACAGTCATGACAGCAAACTGCCGCACCACCTTATAGTTGTAGATGGGGTGTTCCAGGTCAGCGTTCAGCTCACTCATGGTTCGGTTCCATTTGCTGGTTCAGTTCTATTTTATCGTTCGTTGATAACGGTGCGATTGCTCAATCAGTGAAAGCGGGAGCAGCCCCTAAATCCCATAGGATGACCGTGCCTCCCATCAGGCAGATCAGTATCACCAGCGCGATGGCGATCACAGCACTGGAAAACAGGAAACCCCTCTCTTCAGGGATGCTCATAACGATGGGAATGCCCAGATACAGTAGATAGACTGACCAGGCGACAGCCGTAATTCCAATGAGCAGATCCAGCCATAGCAATGGATAAAAGCCTGAAGCACCCGCAATGAACATGGGCGTAGCAGCCATACTGGCAATGACAATGCCCTTGGTGATTGAGGAGGCCGCGCCGTAGGTGGCCGCCATCCAGTGAATGGAATAGCCGATCACCGCAATGCAGCCGATCATGCCAACATAGAAAAGAATACAGATAAGGCGTGCATTGTCGGCGGTTAGCTTGATCGGGTCGCGGCCCTCGCCGACGGTCCAGCCGACCTGGCTGGTGCCGTAGTACCACGCTACAGCGGGTAATATCGCCAGTAAGCAGGGGGAGAGAACCAGCATGCTGAGTGATTTTTCGGGTAGATCGGCTATCGTTCGCCATTGGCTACCAGGCTTAGTTAAAAGGCCAAAGGTATGTTGGATCATGCCAATCTGTTCTCCCGGCTGTGTCAGCGTTATTATTTACCCACATTGTAGCGGTGCTTTTTATCTGCTTATTGACCTGTATCAACTGATTGTAAATGGCTGGACCGTGGCGAAGCTTAGAGGCCCAGGCTGGCTATGGTGCGGACGCGCTCAGCGTCCAGAATCTTAATTTTCTTATTATCAACGCTTAAGACTCCCAGCTTCTGCATGCGACTGAAAACCCTGCTGAGCGTTTCTACGGTGAGGCCCAGATAGTTGCCTGCGTCCAGACGGGACATTGCCAGCATGAACTGTGTTGGACTCAATCTGCGCCATGTATTGCGCCTATGAACGCGGTTTCCAGGGCTAGGGTCAGACAGATACTGGCAAGCCTGCAGTTGCTTCAGCTCACCTGATAATTATGGCGGTAGTTCCTCAGGCTAGAGAAGCTACGCTCTTCAGTATCAAGCGCACCAACTCTGCTTGTCGCGATGCGCCAGTTTTAGCAAACACGGATTTGAGTTGCGCTCTCGCGGTGTGCGGCGAAATACTCTGAACCTCTGAGATATCTGCCAGACTCAGACCTCGCGAAAGCAATATCGACAGATTAGCCTCCGCTGGAGTGAGTTCAAACAACTTGCTCAAAATGTGTTGTGAGGCGGTTTCGCGGAGGTCGGGGTCACTGATAAAAACGGTGGCACGGGGGCTGGATTGTCCCTCCCCCCACTGTCTGATCGGGACTGGCCGAATAATGAGACCCAGATCCGCCCGTCCTTCTTCTCGTGGGATACGCAGAGCACGGACCATGGCTGGTTCTTCGGCCAATTGTGTACCCAGAATAGCGGCTATAGTCTCTTGCAATTCGCGGTCTATGTCGCGACCCGCCAGATGCAGGCGTTCACCACGTATGCTGAGCCCCCCGCTTTGCAGCAACAGAGCATCGGCGACTGCATTCGTATTGGTAACGCGGCCCTGTTCGTCCAGAATAACAGTGGCTACGGCTAGCTGGTCAACGGCGCCAGAGTAAATATCGCGCTCGGAAGTTGTGCGGCTGAGTTGAGAGTACAGGTGAATCGCTCTTGCGAGGTGCGGAGTAATTAGCTCCAAAAGGGTTTTATCCTCGGTATCGAACAAAGGCTCTTGTCGGCGGCGGGAGAACCTCAATCGGGCCAGCATGCCGCCCGGTTCCTGAGTGTCCACCCCCAAGATCCTGAACAAATCAATTGGCAGCAGGTATTGGCGGTAATATTCAGTAAGCTCAAGCTCACTTTCTGGCACCAGATCCTCAAGACTGACGACCTGATCCCGTGGCAAATTGACGAAGGGGTCCAGCGCAAAAAATTCTTCCCGGTAGGCGGTGAGTTCCCAGTCGCCAGGGTCGCCTGAATCGGCGCGTTGCGGATTGTTTGTGGGGTCCGGGCGGATACTGTTTAAAATGACGCCCAAGTCGCCCTCAGCAGGTGGCCTCAGCACCAGCGATACAACTTGGGCGTCAAATATTTCTCTGAGACAGGGTAGGGCGCTTTGCCACGGCGGGTCTTCTATCGCCCCTTGGTAAATCATGCTTATCAGTTCGTTGTAACGGAGGTCAATATCGGCTGTCTTCATTGAGTAGACGCCGCCTGGTTTTACTTGTCGATGCTCGCCAGTTCCGCGGCGACCTCGGAGAGCAATTTCGGGTGCCCGATACCCCAGCCCTGAAGATAATCCACGCCAATGATATTTAACTGTTCGATAATTTCTTCATTCTCAACTGACTCCGCTATGGTTTCCTGACCTAAGAAGTGGGCGAGATCATTGATCGATTTTGCCATGGCGAAATCATTGCGGTTGTTGTGAATATTGGTGATAAAAGTGCCATCGATTTTTACGTAGTCCACGGGCAGTTCACGCAGGTAGTTGTGGCTCGCCAGCCCGGTGCCGAAATCATCAATAGAAAACTTACAGCCAATGTTGCGGAAAATACGCACAAAGTCCGCGGCTTTTACCAAGTTGGATATGGTCCCTGTTTCGGTAATTTCGAAGCACAACTTACTGGTGCCGACGCCAAATTCAGAGATCTGCTCAAGCAAGTAATCCATGAATGCGTCGTCTGTGACACTGGTGCCCGACAGGTTAATAGCAAGATTAGGGACCACTTTCTGTGCGTCCATTAGTGAACTGATCCAGCTGAACGCCTCTTTAACGACCCATCGATCTACCAGGCTCATAAAGCCGCAGCGTTCAGCCGACTCAATAAACTCCTCTGGCGAGCCTAGGGTGCCGTCCGGATTGCTCAAGCCCAGCAGTAGTTCATAGTGGGCAGATACCTCTTCACCACTGACAACAGTGCTTTGGACAATAGGCTGTGCCCGGAGTACGAAACGATCTGTGGCCAATGCCTGTTCCAGTTCGAGTCGACTATTTTCCAGGTCTTTCTTGGAGCGCAGCACCAGTTCCTGATCCTGAGTATATTCCACCACCCGGTTGCGGCCCTGTTCCTTGGCAATTTGCATTGCACCGCGCGCATCCGCCAGAACATCTTCCACTTTGGTGCTGGCCGAGAGTAGCGGTGCAACGCCAATGGATACCGTAAAAGAGACGTTCTCATTCTCTATCTCTACACTGCTGGATTCGATGTCGACGCGGACTTTTTCCGCGAATTCGATAGCTTTTTCCATCTCTTTATCGACCAACAGAATGGCGAACTCGTCGCCCCCGAGTCGGGCAGAAGCGGTTTTTTTGCCGTGTAGTTGAGAGAGTAACTTAGCGAACTCTAGCAGCACCAGATCACCGTTGACCTGGTCGTAAACCTCGTTAACCAGGCTGAATTGATCTATATTGATGTAAAGAACCGCGTGTTGAGACGCCTTGCGATGGGCGTGCCCCAGGGTCCGTTTCATCTGATCCAGGAAGATATCTCTATTGATTAGTTTGGTCAGGGCGTCGTGATTGCGGTCGAAGTTCAGCGTCTTTTGCACATGCTCTAATGTGCCGTACATACTTTCGTCGATCACTGACATTTCGTCTGCTGGAGCCGGGGGTTTGGCTCCTCGGCTGAGATGGCGAGCCAGTTGCACATTGCTCATGTCTGCGTTCTTTTGGCCACGATCATTGACGAAAACATACCGATCTCCGTCCTCGTTGATCCAGACCAGTTGCATACGCTGCTTTTTACCGGCTTTGTTGCGGTAGTTCAGCCAACTGCCTGTTTCCAGCTCTTCGACCCGCTTGACCCAGCGACGTAAGCGTGGAAGCTGTTCAATCCGAGCCCGTCGCTCGATCGCAGTGACTATTGCCGGACGAGGCGCAATCGGTATAGTTTGTATGGGCTGGTTGCCGGCGATGGTTGCCTGCAATTGATCCAGTACCGCTTCATGGGCGATGTTGGCGGGCAGCGCTGCGCCAATCTGCTGTCGAATCATGTCGATTAGCGGTTCAGCTTCCAGTCCCCTCTGCAATTGCGTTTCGTTGTCTACTTGTCCCTGTTGCTGCTGGTAGAGCCACTGTGATACCAGGGCCAGGGTTCTCAATTGCTCCTTCCAACCCTCGCTATCCGCGCCTTCCTTGACGTGGGTGAGAACTAACAGATCGCGCCAGCCATGTTCAATCAGGTCTTTCAGCACCTTTGGAGTTTCAGGTGGCGAGATATAATGGCCTACAGCGTTCTCCACCGCTTGCTTCGAATTGCTGAGTTTCTCTTGCCCCTGTTGAGTGCGAACCACACGTTCTACGTTGCGAGAATGGGCGCGCTCCTGTTGCTCTATTAGCTTATCTATCTTACCCAGGGCATGATCAAATACAGTGCTGTCGTCGTCATAGTCATTGACGATCTGTTCAACGATCTCTCCCAATCGTCCTTCCAGAGCTCGATTGGGAAAGTTGGCGGCGCTGGATAATTTGGACAGTTTGTCTACCACCGAGCGAGCGGCGTGATCGCGATCCAAAAAGAATCTGGGCTCCATCAAGGCCAGTTTAGCCAGCGGTATTTGCAGATTGCTCAGGGTCGGCTTAAGCTCGTTACTGACGTCAAGCTGCGAGCGAATGGTGCCGAACAGGTTGTCCACCAGGTCGAGTTGGTTGAGGCTAACATCGCTAAGCCCAGTGGTATCTTCCAGTCCGCCAATCTGGCCACTATTCGCGGACAGATACTCGCGCAGCGAAGCGGCCTGCTGGAGGTCATTGCGGACCTCAGCATTGCGCTGCAATGCACCCAGGGCCGACGCAATGGCCTGAGGATCTGCAAGCCGTGGTTCTCCGCCTGCACCCTGTGCGGTCGCACCAGTGCTCTGCTCAACGGTTCCTTCGTTCTCACGTTTGAAATTCAGCGCATCTATTACCGAGCGATATAAATTATTGGGATCCAGGTGTTTACTAATTTTGTCGACAACCCCTTCAACGACCTGCTCAATCATGTTGCCGGTTTGTTGGTGTGACCCTTTGTTGGTGTTTTCCGCGGCGTTTATCAGATGCTCGCCAAACTGGCGTTCATTCTTTTCGGGTGCTGCCAGTGGCGGTTTTGGATCGGACGCGAGCGCACGCTTGTGCTCTATTTTGGGGACAACGCTACGGCTTTTCTCCGCCTGCTGCAGCAAACTTCCTTTGTTGATGATCTCTGCCTCAAGGTGAGGTCGGACACCGTGCTGTGCCAAGCTAGCATTCAACGGGCTGTAGTAATTGTCCAGTTCGCGAATAAACTCGTTGACAAAAAAACCCAATATTTCGGGGACCACCGACTTTGGAATGCCCTGGCCGTCTATTGATGCTTTGAAAGCGCGGCACAATTCAGCGACGTGCACCGGCAGGCGAACCTTCAGGGGATCTGCCTGAAACAATGTCGCAACCCGAATTATCAGGGCCTCGAGGGCAACCTGATGGAGTTCCTCGCCAATACCGATCATGCGGTCTATGGCCAAAAAATCCTCAAATTCATTGATATCGATCAGATCCAAAGAGCCGTCTGCGCGCTTTTGCCAATCTTGCCTGCCTTGTTCCTGCGGCGTCAGGTCCTCGTACAGGCGGCCTATACACTGTTTAAAAGAATCGATCAGGCCTCGCCCGTTGCGCCTCACCGCATTCAGGGCTTCATAGTAGACATTGTGTCCAGAGGAACTGGTTTGGGTCGAGGTGGATAGGTCGAACAGGTGATCCACCAGATGCATTATGAACAGCTGTAGGCGCTCGTCCAGTAGGGTGAGGCTCTGTGTCTGAAGTTTTTGTAGCAATTGCGCCCTTTGCACATCAGAGTAGTCGCGGGCCACTGCTGTGGGTACCAGATCAGTTGATGAGGAAAGTGCGGACAGGCAGCGTTGGGCGTCGTCCAGTAGACGATCCTTCAGGGTGAGAGATATACCATCATCACGGTTGTTGACAACGATCACGTCGAGGCTAACCGGTGTACCCGCAATTTGCTTGCAGTGCAGCCGGGCCTGATAGCCCTCGCGGAGGCGCATACGATGTGCGGTGGCTTGCAGCCCAGTGTCACTGGGTCGCATTTCCAACTGCTCGCCCTCCTCCAGGGACAGATCACCGTCGAGCAGAAAAGCGTCGTCCAACTCTAGCGAGACCGTGAGTGCATTTGATTGTGGTCGCTGCTCAGCCATTTGAACCTGTAGAGTGAATTGTTTGTAGCTCCGATCGAGTCGTAAAACTTGCTAGCATTTACCCAAAACAGTATACCGTGAACCCGTTGTGTAACAAGCACTTACAGGCTAAGCGGAGCACTTCTTGCGCACCGATTTCAGCTTTTTCTTGAACCGTTGCTTGTAGTCGTAATAGTGGAATGGCACCTTCCACAATGGCCCGAGGGAGCGCCCGAAGTGTGCTTCATAGCATTCGATGAACTGTTGGCGGTCCGGCCAGTTCAATTTGTAGGCAATTCTGATCAAATCGAGAAGGCGATGACGCGTCCTTATCCGTGAGCCCGGACCGTGCCAGATCCATGCTCTGCCAATGTCAATTGCTGTTGGGGTTACCTCGCCGAGCTCATTGACCGCCAGCATCAGGTTGCCGGACGACAGGTCTCGATGAACAATCTGTTTATTATGCATGTTGCAGACAAATTGACTGAGCAACTCAAACCACTGGGCTTTGGTGAGGCCTCGATAGTTGCTGTCGCCCCGATTCAGGGCCACATAAACATCACGGCAGGAAAACGCATCCGGGACGAATTCGCAGAGGTACCAGGAGTCTTGAATTCCGGGTCTGGTATGCCGTTCGTGAAACGCCACGGGTAGCGGTGTGGAAACCCCGCGGCTCAGCATGGCGCAGGCATTATTCCAGTGTCGTCTGCCCTTACTGGGGAGGAATCGATAGGTGAGTCGTTTGATGCCCTTTACGCGGTTCTGTTTAACCGTGATTTCTTTGCCAGGAGCCCGGGGGTCGGCAATATTCCAAAGGCGATTACGGGCATCTCGGAGTACCCGCAACTCAGGCATTGCCGAGATTTTGTCGCCATCCAGTGCAGATATTGCCGCCAAATCGTCTATTTGATGATCGCGTCTCAACATGTGAGCACTGGTCCAGGAGGAGGTTGTGTGGCTAATTGAGCGGTGATGCTCGGAACACAATTGAATCTTCCCGTCTGGTGACAGTGCCTTGATATCTGCACTCAGTTGATGGGTAAACGCTATCAACAGTGGTTGTTCACAGACCACTGCTGGTGGTGACAGCTGGACCCCCGCGCTGTTGTGAAACGTTGCGTCAGCAAGGGCGGCGGGCGGGAAGATTTTAGCGATCGGGTAGCTCTGTCCGTCCCGGCACCAAGCAATGTGTATCGTTTTCAGATCAGTCTGCTGCAGCTTATAAACGCTCAGGCCGTCTACCTGGTGATGGGTGCTTACGATACGCGCCCCGGCGAGCAGGCTGCGGCAGTAAGCCAGAGTGCGAAACCCTGGCGTAAGGGTGAAATCCTCCCGCTGGCCACGCACACGGTAGTAATAGCTGACCTGGTCAATCACCGGGTAGTCAGGACAGGAATCGTCAATCAGTCCGTCCCGGTTGCAGATCAGAGGCCCCCAATAGACCTGTCTCAATACACCGCTGGAGGCGGCTAATAACAGATAACGCAGCATATAATCCGCTTGTTTTTGGCCCGGCCACGGCGAGCGGCGACTGAGCCGCTTGCTGGTCCAGCAGGTGTAGGTGCAGATCAGTTCCATGGCCCCGCGTTGCTTGCCGATCACATCCAGAACCCGTGCTTTTTTGATCAGGTTCAGCTTTAACAAGCGGGTCGCTGCTCGCCCGAATACCCGATGATCGAACGCCTCGGGTTCCACTACGCGTTCCACGAACAGGTTGTCGGTATGAACCTCGGGGCTGCGTCCCAGGGTTTGAATAAATGATAGATAGGCGGCGTTATACAAGGGCTCGAAGTCAGATACATTGGCCCCTGCCAGTCTTACACCGGCCGCCGCAGCCCGCTCCAGAGCGATATCCCACGCCACCAGGAAGGTTCGGGAAGAAAATCCTGACCATCGCCCCCGGTTAGGGGTGTTGCCAATCTCGAACAGCTCAATGCGATTTGAATAGCGCTTGAAAACATGATCGAGAAATTGTAGCCAGCGTTGTTGAGCCTCGGGTTCCGTGGTCAGTGCCTCGGCCTCTGACAGCGGTGGGAATATATCCAATAGAACGTGAAAGTTCTCGTCCAGTAGCCGTTCCAAAAGCCGCTCCGCCGGCGCTTCGGGACTGTCATAGCAAAAATCCATGCGGACATGATCAACGCCGAGTTCTTGCAGTCTGGCGATGATGTAGTCATCGATAGCGGGGTCTTCGGCGGGCGCTACGTTTACGCCAAAAAAATCGATAGGGATGGTGTGGGGTTCTGGCAAGGGTGACTGGCGCAGCCAACTGCCGATCTCTGTCAGCGAACGTAAAAACTGCAGCCCCGCAACTGGGTAGCCAAACAACGGGTGTAACAATTTATTCAAAGGACAATCCGGGCATGGCCGGTCTCAAGTAGTGCTGACAAGCCATGATTATATCACCGGTAGGCAGAGCCAAGGCGATGAATTGCGTCGGGCTGAAGTAGGCCGCGGCACACATGCCAATACCTCAGTTAGTCTGCCGCTGGGCCAGGCCCATTACCGGCTTCGAGAAAGGCTGGTTTCTCACCGCCACCATGGACGGCGATACTGGTACCGCTGATATATGCTGCGAGTGGAGAGGCGAGAAACAGGCAGGCGTTGCCAATATCTTTAGGTATAGCCATTCGTCCCATGGGAATAGTTTTGCCAACGGCAGCGATGCCGCTCTCATCACCGTAATGCAGGTGCGATTGCTCGGTTTTGGTTAGTCCTACGATTACCGCATTAACCCTCACCTTCGGCGCCCACTCTACCGCCAGTGATGCCCCGAGATTTACCAACCCCGCTTTTGCCGCACCATACGCCGCGGTGCCGGGAGACGGTCGCAGCATACTGACGCTGGCGATATTAATAATTGAGCCTCCTTCGTCCTGTTGTTGCATGACGGCATTAGCCGCCTGACTGAAGTTCAAAGGGGCAATCAGGTTGAGTTGAATAATAGCCTCTGAAAAGCGGGGCGAGGCGGTTGCAGCCTCCGCGTAAGGAGCCCCACCGGCATTGTTGACTAGAGTGTCCAGCTGGCCAAACAGGGCAACAGCGTGGGCGATACAGGTCTGGATTTGCTCGTAGTCCCTGACATCGCAGGTAAAAAAGTGTGCCTCTTTACCGTCAATATTGGGTAGGTGATCGGGTTCATGACGCCCGCAGATCAAAACCTCAGCTCCTGCGCGTAAAAAGCACTCGGTTATTCCCCGGCCAATACCCTTGCCGCCGCCTGTTACCAGTACCGCTTTACCCGTGAGTTGCAAGGGGTGGTTCATTGCTATCATCTCCTTATAAACGGCTGTCGCCAGCTTGTTATTGGACATAGTTTTCAATAATATATCAGAGCATTTTGCATCCTAACGCAATTGTCAGAGTTGAAACATCGACACTTTGTTATTCGAAACCCGGTATGGGTGCTATTCAACAGCAGTCGCGAATACTGTACTCACCATCACTTTGTAAACTTGGAAACATTATTATGACGACAGAGACACTGCCAGTATTGGCTATTTTGGGCGGTACTGGCGATCTTGGCACGGGCTTGGCCCGCCGCTGGGCGCAGGCGGGTTATCAAGTCATTATTGGCTCCCGTACGCTGGAGAAGGCTGAGGCAGCCACTGCGGATCTGCGAGATATTATGGCGGAAAGGGGAGTCGGGGATGTGTCGGTATCCGCGATGGAAAATCTCGCGGCGGCGGAAGCGGCGGACATCGTGACGCTTACCGTCCCGTTTAGTCATCAGGCCAGCACCCTGGAGTATGTTAAAGCCGCGCTGCAAGGCAAGATACTTATCGATGTGACGGTACCCCTGGTACCGCCCAAAGTCGCGCGAGTACAGCTCCCCGAGCAGGGCAGTGCCGGACAGATAGCTCAGGAGATCCTCGGCGAGGAAGTCTCAGTGGTGTCTGCTTTTCAAAATGTTGCTGCCCACCATCTGCAAGAGGGTCAGGGTTTGAACTGTGATGTGCTGGTCTGTGGCAACAAAAAAGTGGCTCGGGCCCGCGTGATCGAACTGGTCGAGGCGGCCGGGATGAAGGGTTACCATGCAGGGATGATTCCAAACTCAGCTGCGGCAGAGGCACTGACTTCAGTGCTGATTACCATTAATAAGCAATATGGATGTCATGCGGGTATCAAAATCAGTGGTCTGGACGATGACTAATGTCAGCCACGCTGACCCTGATACCTTTAGCAGGTTTTCCCCTTGTAATACCCGGTGACGATGTCGCCGAGTTGATAGCAGCTGCACTGAATGCCAATAACCTGACATTGAATGAAGGGGATGTGCTGGTTATCGCGCAAAAGATAATCTCTAAAGCCGAAGGGCGTTATGTGACGTTGGCTGATGTTGAACCGGGTGAAGAGGCTGTAGCGCTCGCCGCTAAAACTGACAAAGATCCGCGTCAGGTAGAGCTGGTGTTAAGAGAATCAAGGGAGGTGCTGCGCTCTCGCCCTGGCGTTATTATTGTCGAACACCGCAACGGTTATGTGCACGCTAACGCTGGCATAGACCGGTCCAATATAGAGACAAACGCACGTAGTCCCAAGGTGTTACTCCTGCCCGAAGATGCTGACCGCTCAGCGGCAAGTATTCGGCAGTCGCTTGCAGTCATCTTTGGTGTTTTGCCCCAGATTATTGTTAACGACAGTTTTGGGCGTGCTTGGCGGAATGGCACGGTAGGCGTGGCTATTGGCAGTGCTGGCCTTGAGCCTCTTTACAACCAGGTGGGCGAAAAGGACTTGTTTGACAATACCTTGGAAGTAACAGAGGCAGCGGTAGCTGACGAATTAGCCGCGGCAGCGTCGCTGGTTATGGGGCAGGCTGCCGAGGGCATACCGGTGGTGCTGGCGCGTGGAGCGCAGTTGATCGCAGCGGAGACAGATTCGAAAACGCTATTGCGAGACAAATCCAGAGATATGTTTCGCTGATGGCTAATGACGGACAGATCCTGGCCTTAACCGGTGGGGTAGGCGGCGCCAAACTCTGTCTGGGGCTGGCCAGTCTGGTGGCTGGTGATCGCCTGAAGATTGTAGTCAATACTGCAGATGATTTTGTTCATCTCGGTTTGTCCATAAGCCCAGATATTGACACCTTGCTTTATACGCTTTCTGGTCGCAGTAATGCAGAGCAGGGTTGGGGTCTTGCCGACGAGAGTTGGCACACTTTGGGAGCGTTGGAAGAACTCGGGTCAGATACATGGTTTCAATTGGGCGACAAGGATATCGCAACACATTTGTGGCGTGGCGAGGCACTTGCCGAAGGTATGAACCTGACTACGCTCACCGGAAAGTTAGCCGCAAAGTGGGGTATTGATGCTGAAATACTGCCTATGACGAATCAGCAGGTTCGCACCATCGTGCAGACAGTCGAGGGAGAGATGCCGTTTCAGCATTACTTCGTCAAGTATCGCTGCCAGCCAGCAGTAACGGGTTTTAATTTTAGCGGATTGAATTCGGCGCAGCCCAACCCCAGACTGATTGAACTGCTGGCGTCCAACGCATTGTCCGCGGTAGTGATATGCCCGTCGAATCCTTTCGTCAGTGTCGATCCGATCCTGCAGTTACCAGGCTTGTGGCCGCTATTACGCGATTGCGCCGCGCCAGTCTTTGCCGTCTCGCCCATTGTTGCGGGTATGGCGGTAAAAGGACCGACAGCCAAAATGATGGCCGAGCTGGAACTGCCGGTCACGGCTCTGGGTGTCGCCGAGCATTACCATGAACACTACCCAGAGTTGATAGACTATTTTATTTTGGACGAAAGTGACGCTACACTGTCCCTTGAGATAGAAAAACTGGGCATGAATGTCTCTGCAACCGCGACGGTGATGACAACATTGGAAGACAAGCAAAAGTTAGCAACGACTTTACTCACATTAGCGGGGCATCGATAGCTATGCATGCGATTCTGCCCTTAAAAGACTTGGCAGATGCGAAAAGCCGCCTCGCCGACTTATTGCAGCCTGCGGAACGACGAAGCCTGATGCAGGCAATGGTCGAGGATGTGCTAGAACAATTGATTGAACATCCGCAAATCACAGGCGTGACCCTGGTATCGGATGATCCAGAGGCGCGTAAGCTTAGTACCTCTTTTGGGGTTGGATTTATTGACGAACGCACACTGCCGCGCCGTGGACTGAATCCGGTGCTCGAAGCAGCGGTTGATATTGAAAGTAGCGGGGGGGCTGAACGGCTGTTGATATTACACGGCGATTTGCCGCTGATAAGTAGCCAGGATTTAGACGAGGTTATTCATCGCCAGCTCACCTCTGACGAAATCGTCATCGGCTGTGATGAAGCCGGGGTGGGCACCAATCTCCTTGCTTTTAGTCGTCAATGTCGTCCTCAATTTCGCTTTGGCTCAGGTAGCTGCGTCGCGCACGGTGAGGCGGCGAGCGAGCTGTCAGTTGGCTACCAGCTCCTGCGGCGCCCAGGTATTGGCCTGGATGTGGATGAGCCGGATGATCTCCGGCAATTGCTGGCTCGACTGCCAGCCGGTAAACCGCAGAGCCGAACAGCGGCTCTTTTGTTGAACACCAAGTTGGGACGGCGCCTGTCGCGAGAGCTGTCCGAGGAAGCCAATAGTGTGAATATTCTTTTACCCTCACTGCGAGCCCACTTACTCTCGGGAGAGCTTCCCGAAAGACAGGTCGCATTGGCGCTGGCTCAGGTCGAAGATGTGGCCGCACTGGGAGACGTTGCTGCGGAGCTGCGCGACCGCGGTCATGGCAATATCGTAACCTACTCGCGAAAGGTATTTATTCCCCTGACGCATCTGTGCCGGGATGTTTGCCACTACTGCACCTTTGCTCGTACCCCCAAAAAAATCGAACAGGCATATATGCCAGTGGAAGAAGTGCTTGAGCTCTGCCATAAGGGCGCCAAGGCGGGTTGTCAGGAGGCTTTGTTCACCTTGGGGGAGAAGCCTGAGTTGCGTTATTCCACAGCGAGAAATGCCCTCGCTGAGATGGGATTTGACACTACGCTGGACTATGTTCGCGAAGTCGCGTCGCGGGTGTTAGGGGAAACAGGATTGTTGCCGCATATCAATGCTGGATGCATGACCCGGGAAGAAATAGTAGGCCTGCGCGAAGTCTCCGCTTCGATGGGGATTATGCTGGAGTCTGCCTCGGAGCGTCTTGGTGAAAAGGGCATGCCACATTACGGTTCCCCAGACAAAGATCCGGCACTCCGATTGGCGACAATGGAGCTTGCTGGTGAGGAACAAGTCCCCTTTACCTCCGGTATCCTGATTGGTATCGGTGAAACAAGGCTGGAGCGTGTCGAGTCCCTGTTGGCTCTGCGTGATGTCCATCAACGGCACGGGCATTTACAGGAAATCATCGTACAGAATTTTCGTGCCAAACCCGGCACTTTGATGGCGCAGGCTCCGGAACCGGATCTGGACGAGTTGCTGTGGACCATTGCTGTGGCCCGGATAGTATTCGGGCCTGAAATGAATATTCAGGCACCACCAAATTTGAGCCCAGGGGTACTACCACAAATTGTAGCTGCCGGTATCAACGACTGGGGCGGTGTATCTCCGCTAACCCCCGACTATGTTAACCCCGAGGCTCCGTGGCCCCACTTGCAGCGCCTGACCAGTGAAACGGCAACGGCGGGCAAGTTTCTAGAGCAGCGCCTGACTATCTATCCTGCTTACGCATGCCAGCCTGATCGCTGGCTGGCGCCGTCTTTACGCGGCTCGGTCTTAAAACTGATGGACGCAGAGGGCTATGGTAGGCGCGATTCCTGGGTGCCGGGAGAGGGTGCGCCGGTACCCGAGATCGAACGCAAACTCATGGCTAAACAGGTCGATTCCGCCACTATCTCCCCCGCGATGCGTGCAATAGTCAGTCGATGTGAGGCAGGAGCCGATTTGAGCGAGGCTGAAATTACCCGTTTATTTGAGGCGCGCGGAGACGAATTCTCCTACCTGGTGGCCACTGCAGATCGACTGCGGGCCGCGACCAAGGGGGATCGTGTCAGCTATGTGGTAAACCGCAATATTAACTACACCAATGTGTGTTACTTCAAATGCCAGTTCTGTGCGTTCTCCAAAGGCAAGCAAAGCGAAAATTTGCGCGGACGACCGTACGACATCAGTGCCGAAGAGATTGCCAGACGCAGTCGCGAAGCTTGGGCCCGGGGCGCGAGTGAGGTCTGCATGCAGGGTGGAATTCACCCTGATTACACGGGCCAGACCTATCTCGACATTTTGCACACAGTACGGACCGCTACGCCAAATATGCATATTCATGCGTTCTCGCCGCTGGAAGTACTGCAGGGCGCCGAGACCCTGGGTATCGGTCTTAAAGATTACCTGCAGCGCTTAAAGCTTGCTGGCTTGAGCACCTTGCCGGGTACCGCCGCCGAGATACTCCACGACGAGGTCAGGGCACGATTGTGCGCGGATAAGCTCAATAGCAGTGAGTGGCTTGAGGTTATGGAGCAAGCCCATCAGGTTGGTTTTCGCACCACGGCCACGGTGATGTACGGACACATTGAGGAACCCAGGCACTGGGCGCGACATCTGTCGGAGATTCGCAAACTGCAGCAGCGCACCGGTGGCTTTACTGAGTTTGTACCGCTGCCTTTTGTCCATATGGAGGCGCCCATGTTCTTGCGTGGCAAGTCCAGGCGGGGCCCGAGTTTTCGAGAGGCGGTACTAATGCACGCGGTGGCGCGGCTGGTCTTTTTCGGTTTGATCGACAACATTCAGGCTTCTTGGGTGAAAATGGGTAAGCAGGGTGTGGTCGCGTGCCTCGAAGCCGGCGCTAATGATCTGGGCGGCACGCTTATGAACGAGAGCATTACTCGAGCCGCGGGGACAGAGCACGGCCAGGAGTGGTCTCCCTCTGAAATGGAAACCGTGATCAGGAGTGCTGGACGCAACCCCTGGATGCGAACTACCCGCTATCAGGAGGCCGACCCCTTGCAGCGGCAAAAAGCCTTTGAAGCACCGCAGCTGATCGCAACAGTCAACGAGGGTGCAGGCAAGCGGCAGCGCAACAAACGCCTCAAACTCCATGCTATCGATGCACTGCAATCGACACCTTATAATATACCTGCACAGCAAGTTGTGTTAATGGCGGCCTGCAATTAACGCGTGGATTCGGTTGAGTGAACGATAAAAAATCCAGACCGCCGCTAGAGGCAAGTTGGCAAGTACATTTGCAGGAAGAGTTTGAGGAGCCGTACATGAAGGCCTTAGAGGACTTCCTGCGCCGGGAGAAGGGCGTCAGGAAGCGAATTTTTCCAGCAGTTGATGACATGTTTAGCGCGCTCGACCATACGCCTCTGCCACGAGTAAAAATAGTGATTCTGGCTCAGGATCCTTACCACGGCGAAGGGCAGGCCGATGGCTTGTGCTTTTCGGTAAGACCGGGCATACCTGTACCGCCTTCACTGCAAAATATTTACAAAGAACTACACCATGAATTGGGGCTGCCTATCCCTCTGCATGGAGACCTTACCCACTGGGCAGATCAAGGTGTGCTGCTACTCAATAGCGTACTGTCAGTAGAGAGCGGTGTTGCAGGTTCTCATCGGGGTCAGGGCTGGGAAATTTTTACTGATCGGATTGTCAATCTTGTGAGCGAGCATCGACAGGGCGTGGTGTTTCTTCTGTGGGGTAGCTATGCGCAGAAAAAAGGCGCCATCATCGATCAAAATAAACATCTGGTTCTGACGGCTCCGCATCCTTCGCCCCTAAGCGCCTACCGGGGCTTTTTTGGCTGCGGACATTTTCAGGCCGCCAATGATTATCTGGCAGGTCGTGATCAGGACGCCATAGACTGGAGTTTACCTGCTGGCGCCTAATGATCTGCTTGTGGTGATACGGGATAGGGCAGATCGCCGGTTGTAATTTCCAAGCCCTGATCGCTGCCCAGACGAATGCCCTGATCGACCGCTGCCGCAGTAGCGCAATATAACACCGTGATGCTTTGATTATTGCCGCTACTGGCGTTAACGATGTTGCCTATGCTCTTGCCACTGCCGGGCGAAAACAGCGGCGTCCCGGCTACTGGCACATCCGCTCCCGCAATCGATCCAAGATAGGCCCTGCGTTTGGGCTTGCCGCGATAGTGTAATCGTGCCACTACTTCCTGGCCGGTGTAGCAGCCCTTGGTAAAGTTGATATGGCCGGTGATGTCGTAGTTGAGCATTTGCGGAATAAACTCTTCAATGGTGGCGGCTTCAATGCGTGCTATACCGCCAGCAATTTGTGCTGAATTCCAGTCCGACGCATTGCCTGACTGGCATAGCTCGGCTAGACGCTGCGGGAGTGAACTTCCGATTTTGCAATAGCACTCGAAATATCGTCCGGCGTCATCTATCTGGACAGCGATAAAGTCCTCCGTACGGATACAGTCGTACTGCTGGGATGGCACTGCGCCTGAGATATCGGTGACAACCTGAGCTGCGTCCTGCCCCCAGCAGCCAAATGTTGTCCACTGCGCGTTTCGTGGGGCGATTTCTGCTTTCGAGAATACGATGTATTTACCTAAAACGGCGGCGGTGTGTTCCACAATATCGCTACGCATGCGCAGCGCAAATTGGGTTTCCGCCAATTGCAATAAAATAAAGTCGGCGACAGTGCGACCCTTGGGTGTGCAGTAGACGCCGGGCACCGCTTTTTTATCGCAAAGCTCTCGGGTATCACAGGTGACTTGTCCCTGCAAAAAAGTCAGTGTGTCCGGCCCGGATACTTCAAGCAGGGCTTCGTCTGGCAAAAGGGTGAATGAGCAGTTCAATGGGACGGATCCTCCGTGGTTAATGTCATGCGGGCGGCTTCTCTGGTGAGATCGGAGATTTAGATCTCGAGTTCAAACCCATCGTTGAGGGGCACATCATAGGGCTTCAGCTGCGAGCTGTCAGCTTTCGTGCCTGTAGTATCATATGACGGTATAATGGCCGCTTCGGATGTCCACATCTACAGGCTGGTAGTGAAGCATGAGTGATCAGGAACTTAATCGTATGCGCTGGGCGAGTCGCCGGGGCATGTTGGAACTGGATCTTGTACTGGAGCCATTTGTTAACGAATGTTACGTGGAGTTGGACGAAGCTGACAGACTGAGGTTCCGCAACTTGATGGAATGCGAAGATCAGGAAATGTTTGGCTGGTTTTTGCAGCGTAAAGCCCCAGCCGATGTGGAAATTGCCGCGATTGTTAAAAAAATCCTTCATCACGTCAGGACTCGTCCTCGAGTTTCATAGTTCGAGACTTTGGCGCGGGTGTTATGCGCTGTTGTCGCTGGCTTGCCTGGCCTCGTTATTGCTGATCTTAGAGAAGGGTTATCTTTGGTTGAGTGTCTCTATGGCCCTGGCTGTGGTATCTGCACTCAGCGCGCTAGGTAGGACTCACTTGGTGGGAGCATTCTTGATATCGACTCCGGGTGGAGGTTGGAGACTTGGTGAATCCAAACGATTGTACTTGCCGGTCGAGATCACCGGCCATACCTTGCCTTTTTGTGTTTTGCTGAGAATATCCTCAGTCCGAAGTGGGCGGGTCAGGTCGGTGCTGGTTTTTAGCGACAGCCTAAGCAGGATTGACTGCTCCGCTCTGCGTCGCTGGCTGCGGCTGCAAGGGTGAATTAGACGGTGTCAGAACAGTATCAACAGCTTTAGGCAGTTGATCCGGGTAGTCCAGAGTGTAATGCAGGCCACGGCTTTCTTTGCGTTTCATCGCGCAGGCGATCATTAATTCGGCAATCACCGCCAGATTACGCAGCTCCAGTAAGTCATTGCTGACTTTATAGTTGCCGTAGTACTCGGCAATTTCATTCTGTAGCAACTGAGCTCGGTGTTGGGCGCGTTGCAGCCGTTTGTTGGTTCGAACAATGCCGACGTAATCCCACATGAACCGGCGCAGTTCGTCCCAGTTGTGAGAAATGACTACATCCTCATCGGAATCGGTAACCCGGCTTTCGTCCCAAGGAGGCGCCTGCTTGAACACAGCTAACGGCGCCAGCGTCGAGGTGATGTGCTTGGCGGCAGATTCCGCATAAACAATGCACTCTAACAACGAGTTGCTGGCCATCCGGTTGGCGCCGTGAAGACCTGTGCAAGACGACTCGCCTATTGCGTAGAGCCCGTTGATGTCAGTGCAGCCATTAGTGTCGACGACAATTCCTCCGCAGGTGTAGTGGGCTGCCGGCACCACCGGGATAGGTTCACGCGTAATGTCTATACCCAGTTCCAGACAACGTGACATTATCGTGGGGAAGTGTGATTGCAGGAACTCACGGGGTTTATGGGAGATATCCAGATACACGCAATCTATGCCCAGGCGCTTCATTTCGTGGTCTATTGCCCTGGCCACCACATCTCTGGGCGCTAGTTCAAGGCGATCATCAAAGTGCTGCATGAAGGGTGAGCCATCGGGTAATTGAAGCTTGCCACCTTCCCCTCGAATAGCCTCCGTGATCAGGAACGATTTGGCTTCGGGGTGATAGAGGCAGGTGGGATGGAACTGATTGAACTCCATGTTGGCTACCCGGCAGCCCGCGCGCCAGGCCATAGCAATGCCGTCGCCGCTGGCGCCATCGGGATTACTGGTGTAAAGATAGGCTTTGCTGGCGCCACCACTCGCCAGAATAACCGCAGGCGCCTCGAAGAGGTCGACGCGCTCCCTGACACTGTCGAGCACGTAAGCGCCTTGGCAATGTCCATCATTCACAACCAAATCAACAGCCACCCTATGGGTTAGTATTTCGATGTTGTCAGCGGCCTGCGCGCGTTCCGTCAGGACCTCGGATATTGCCCGGCCGGTGCGATCTGCCGCATGAATGATACGCCGATGGCTGTGGCCGCCCTCCCTGGTCAGATGAAATTCCGGTGACTGCGGATCTTCGGAGTCTTCTCTGAGGTCAAAATCGACACCTTGCTCGACCAGCCACTCTACGCAGCGGCGGCTGTTACTGACCGTAAACTCTACCGATTCGCGATTGCACAGGCCTGCGCCAGCGGCGATAGTGTCTTCCACGTGTGAGGCCACCGTGTCACGATTGTGAAGCACTGCGGCCATGCCTCCCTGTGCCCAGTAAGTAGAGCCTTGGTTGAGATCTGCCTTCGAAATCAGTGCGATTTTGTAGGACCGGGGCAGGCGTAGCGCCAGGCTGAGGCCTGCGGCACCGCTACCTATAATAAGCACGTCATGGTGAAATCGTTTTGGCATTAGACTAGCGCTCGCTGCTCCCGAAATATAGTATGTTACTCGATGACCGAGCTGAACCCGGTATAATACAGAGTAATTATAAACGAGGTCAGCAGCGAGAAGGAAATTCTAAGTTGAAGAACTTTTTGGGTATAAATACCTCTTGTTCGACCAAGTGGGATGTCACGGCAGAACTAATGGGCACGTTGAATGTCTGTCTAAGCAGACGGTTAATTTACCGCTACGGGCAGTAATGTCTTGGACTAGGGAGGGGGTTAGGACGTGACTGCCGTAGTAACGGATCAGCAGCTTGTCGTCAAGGTGCAGAAGGGGGATTCCCGCGCTTTCGATATGTTGGTGCTCAAATATCAGCACAAGATAATGGGCTTGATTAGCCGATATGTACATGATGCCGATGAAGTGCAAGATGTGGCGCAGGAGGCTTTTATTAAGGCCTATCGAGCACTGCCGAAATTCCGTGGTGATAGCGCCTTTTATACGTGGCTCTATCGCATCGCAATTAACACCGCCAAGAATCACCTGGTGTCCCGCTCACGCAGGCCTCCGGGCTCAGACGTTGATATCGAGGATGCCGAGTATTTTGATGCTGGCAGCGCATTGCGAACGATTGAAACTCCTGAAAGTGCGTTGATGGGTGAAGAGTTAAAAGCCGTAGTGGAGCGGGCTATCAGCGATTTGCCCGACGATTTGCGCACTGCTGTAACTTTACGGGAGTTTGACGGTCTCAGTTATGAGGACATTGCAGAAATCATGGATTGCCCCGTCGGAACGGTGCGCTCGCGAATATTCCGGGCACGGGAAGCGATTGATTTACAGGTTAAAGAGCAGTTGGATGGTGTTGGCTGAGCTATGACACACTCCGGCAAGGCCTGCCTTACGAACAGTGTTACATCGAGAGAATCAGGAAATACGCACTTCAGGTGCAAGGGAAGAGAAAATGAGTGAAAAGCTACGTGAGTCTCTGTCAGCGCTGATGGACGATGAGGCCAACGAACTCGAGTTGGAACGGGTACTTTCGCAGATCGACCAGAATGAAGGCTTGCGGCAGTCCTGGATTCGTTTCAACGGGGCTCGTGCGGTTCTGGCCGGGCAGCAGACAGATCTTGCTCAGATGGATATCTCCCGCCGCGTTAATGCGGCGCTCTTTGAGGTAGAATCCGAGACCACCAGTGGCCTGTGGCAGCGAATTCTGCGGCCGGTGGCCAGTTTTGCGGTTGCGGCGTCAGTGGCAGCAATTGTTGTTATTGGCGGCCAGCAGTTGGCGCAATTGAGCGGCGATAATAGTGCCACTTCACAGTCAGTTGCCAGCGGGGTTTCACCGATCGGATTTGTAAATAGCCTTGGCGCCAGGCCTTTGCAGGCAAGCTATGGCAATACATCGGCAGTGCCGGCGCTCAGCCCGGCGACTCGAACTGCGTATGCTGAGTTGGCTAGACAGCGGATGAAAGCCTACAGCCAGGAACACGCAGAACACGCTGCCTTGAACACTCCTCAGGGTTTGGTTCCCTTTGCTCGCGTACCGCAAATAACCGAATGACAATGACGGGCACGGTTACGCCGCGAATATCGAAGAGGTCAGTGTCTGTGCATGGGCAATTAGCGGCTATTTTTGTGTTTCTATTCGCCGGCCAGACCCTGGCCGCGACCTGTCTGGAGACGGACCCTGTCGCGATAGAATGGCTGCAGAAAATGTCGCACAGCTCTCATGTCGTTAACTACCGGGGCGTAGTTACTTTTCAGCGCGGCGACGATATGCAGGTGATGCAGATTGCTCACTCCGTCAGCGGTGATAGTGCGACAGAGAGTTTAACCCGCCTCACGGGTCAGGGTGCCCAGGTACTGAGGTCTGACCACCCGCTGGAGTGCATCCACCCCGGGCACAAATTGTTACGGCTTGGCCTCAATAAAGATGGCGGTGAATGTGGCATTGCCCAGCATTATCGAATTGAGGTTGGCGACGGGGAAAGGGTTGCTGGTCGTGATTCTGTTCGCGTTAAGATCGAACCGCGCGACATGTACCGTTACGGCTACGTAATGGAACTTGATCGTGAAACCGCCTTGTTGTTGAAAGTGAGCACTGTGGGTCGCGGCGCCAGGATTTTGGAGCGTTTTCAGTTCGCCGACCTGACGTATGGCCAGGAACAGCACAGCGCAGTACCTGTAGAGACTGTTCATTTGGCGGATCACCCGGTTCCTTCGCAACCAGGTACCTCCCGAACGCTGGGGGTGGCGTGGGAGATCAAATGGCTGCCCAGTGGATTCATGCCCACCGATTCGTCAGAGCAGGCTGACGGTCGGCGTACTTACACTGATGGTCTGGCGGTATTTTCGGTTTTTTTGGAGCCTCTTCGTGGCGTCATCAAACCCGGGGAAGGCGTCGCGCGTCAGGGTAGCACTATCTCTTACACCCGCGGGATGAGCCTCAGCGGTGCGCCGGTTCTAGTAACAGTAATCGGTGAGGTTCCTGTCAATACTGCTAGAATGGTTGCCGATTCGATATCACGGCTGAAGTAATATGCTGACAGAAACGGCGCGTGTAGTGGCGATTGAGCCTGCAAGTCTCTGGGTAGAAACTATTCGCAAATCCACATGCGGTACCTGCGCCGCCCAAAAGGGGTGCGGTCACGGTTTGTTAAATCGCTTGGGGGATGGCAAGCGTGGCTACGTGCGAGTTCTTGAAAGCCAGCAGTTGGCTGCCGCCGACTGCCGCATAGATGATCAGGTTGTGATCGCTATTCCTGAGGAAATCATTCTTCGCGGCTCGCTCATTGTGTATATGTTGCCGCTGGTCAGTATGTTGTTGGCCGCTGTCCTTGCAACCATTATATTTCCGGTTAATCATGATGGCGCGGCGCTCGCAGGAGCGTTCCTGGGTTTGTTGTTTGGGTTTTTTGCAGTCCGGTTACACGCGCGTCGCCATCGACATAACCACGATTATCAGCCCACGTTGCTGGAAAAAGTTGCGGTGCTACCGCAGGCTATCAACGTCATCTGAATCACATTTATATTTTTTTAAAGTCTGGATACCAATGATGCTATCACCGCGTTTTTTTCTTTTTACACTAGCGATCTTAATCCTAATGAGCCGCGGTGCAGTCGCTGCTGCGCTGCCGAACTTTAGCTCAATAGTAAAATCAAGTTCGCCGGCTGTGGTCAAGATTATAGTTGAACAAACTAGATCACAGACGGAAAGTTCACCCTATGATTCAGAAGAAATCCCCGAGTATCTGCGGCGGTTCTTTGAATATCGCGGTGCTCCTCCCGAAGAGGGCAGGCAACAACGTATGTCCATGGGCTCGGGATTCATCATCTCGGGAGACGGCTACGTGGTAACTAATAACCATGTTGTGGAAGGCGCTACCAGCGTCCTGGTGCGCTTAAGCGACAGGCAGGAGTTCGAGGCCAAAGTTATTGGTACCGACCCGCGCTCTGATCTCGCTCTGTTACAAATAGCGGGTGACAATTTGCCGGTACTGAGCCTTGATCAGGAAGATGATCTCGAAGTTGGAGAGTGGGTTCTTGCGATAGGTTCACCGTATGGTCTTGACTATTCGGTCACCGCGGGCATTGTCAGTGCTAAAGGTCGCAGCCTGCCAACTGAGCGCAATGAAAATTATGTGCCATTTATTCAAACTGATGTGGCCATAAATCCTGGTAATTCAGGCGGCCCGCTGTTTAACCTTGAAGGCGAAGTTGTAGGCGTCAACTCGCAAATTTTTACTCGCAGCGGCGGCTCGATAGGTCTCTCTTTCGCGATTCCTGTCAGCGTAGTGCGTAATGTGGTGGCACAGCTGAAAAAAGATGGGCGGGTCACTCGCGGTTGGCTGGGCGTGACAATTCAGGATATTGACAGAAATTTGGCTGAATCCTTTGGCCTGGACCGGCCCAGGGGCGCGTTGATTTCTCAACTTGCCGAAGGTGGGCCAGCGGACAAGTCTGGCTTGCGATCGGGTGACGTTATCCTGACGTTCGACGGTCAGAACATACCGTCATCTTCTGATCTGCCGCATGTAGTGGGTTTGATCGAGCCAGGTAAAATGGTAGCGGCCGAGATTATGCGCGACAATAAGCGCAAAACGCTGCGGGTTAAAGTCGGGGGTTTGGGCGCTGATGACCGGTATGCGCTTTCTAGCGGCAACGCGGAAACTGAATCCGGAGGCCGTTTGGGCCTATTGGTAGAGACTGCAGATCCTGAAACATTGGAACGTTTAGGCGTTAGCGGAGGCGTTGTGGTGCGTGAGGTTGTTTTGGGTTCCGCTGCTGAAGAGGCCGGTGTGCAGCCTGGTGACCTCATCACTTTGCTGGGCTCTAAACCGATCAAGTCGGCTGAGGTGTTTGTCGCGGCCGAAGAAAAGTTGAAAAAGGGCTCGTCGGTGCCGCTGAGGCTGATTCGGCGGGGCAATCCAATGTTTATTGGGCTTAAGCTGCAGGATTGATATCAGGTTTCAGTGCTCGCAGTCCGCAGCTCCTGTTTGGCGGAGAGTGTGATGACCAAGGGTCTGGTTTGAAAAACCTATTAGAGGGCGTGGGGTTCCAATCGAAGGTGGGTTCCTCTAGCCAAGCCCAACCAGTTGGCGCTCGCCGAACCTTGGCCCCAGCGCGTAGTAGTAAACACAGCATTGCTGTACAATCCGCGGCCTTTGACGGGGTCTGTGAGGGTCGGCCTGCACAGCCCGTTGAAACCTATAGAGCTTTAGTGAGTGAGTAACCTCAGACACATCCGCAACTTTTCAATCATTGCCCATATTGACCACGGTAAATCGACACTTGCAGATCGATTTATACAGCATTGTGGTGGCCTATCCGCGCGCGAAATGGAAGAGCAGGTGCTCGACTCCATGGATATTGAGCGAGAGCGCGGTATTACCATAAAAGCGCAAAGCGTCACCCTGAATTACACCGCTCGCGATGGTGAGATTTACCAACTGAACTTTATCGATACACCTGGCCATGTGGACTTCTCCTATGAAGTGTCCAGATCGCTGGCCGCCTGCGAGGGAGCTCTGCTGGTGGTAGATGCAGGGCAGGGTGTCGAGGCCCAGTCGGTGGCCAACTGTTACACAGCGCTTGAGCAGGGTCTGGAAGTGTTGCCGATTCTCAACAAAATGGATTTGCCTCAGGCGGATCCTGATAAAGTCAAAATTGAAATTGAGGAGATAATCGGCATTGATGCCTCCGAGGCCTGCCTGGTAAGCGCTAAGTCGGGCATGGGTATCGAAGATACGCTCGAATACCTGGTAGCCGGAATTCCGGCTCCTGAGGGTGACCCCGAGGCACCGCTGCAGGCGCTGATCATCGACTCCTGGTTTGATAATTATCTGGGGGTGGTGTCTTTGGTGAGGGTTAAACAGGGCACGCTAAAGAAGCGGGATAAAATAATGGCGAAATCCCTGGGCAAGTCTCATCAGATCGACAGTGTTGGCATTTTTACCCCAAAACGTTTTGAAACCGGCATTTTACGGGCGGGCGAGGTCGGTTTCGTCGTGGCTGGAATCAAGGATATTCACGGCGCTCCGGTGGGGGATACCCTGGTTCACGCTAACAGCGTTGACGTTCCAGCACTACCCGGGTTTCTTCAGGTAAAACCTCAGGTCTATGCCGGTATTTTCACCATCTCATCAGACGATTATGAAGATTTTCGTGATGCGTTGGCCAAACTCACTCTTAATGATGCGTCGTTGTTTTATGAACCCGAAAGCTCCGATGCCTTGGGCTTCGGCTTTCGTTGTGGCTTTTTGGGTATGCTCCATATGGAAATCATTCAGGAACGCTTGGAGCGGGAATATGACCTTGATTTAATTACCACCGCGCCGACGGTTATTTATGAGGTGGTGAAGAAGAATGGCGAAGTCATCACGGTGGACAACCCATCGGCACTGCCCGATATTGGTGATATCGATGAAATGCGCGAGCCTATTGCCCGCTGCCATATACTGGTCCCTCAGGATTATCTTGGGAATGTGATTACACTGTGTGTGGACAAGCGCGGCGTACAAAAGGATATGCAGTTCCTGGGCGCCCAGGTTTCTGTCACTTATGATATTCCTATGGCCGAGGTGGTGCTCGATTTTTTTGATCGTCTGAAATCAGTCAGCCGCGGTTACGCCTCTCTGGATTACAGTTTTGAGCGTTTCGAGGCTGCCAGTCTGCAGCGGTTGGATGTGTTGATCAATGGTGACCGGGTCGATGCTTTGGCAGTGATTGTGCATCGAGATCAACTACAGTACCGTGGCCGGGCACTGACCGAAAAGATGAAAGAACTGATTCCGCGCCAGATGTTTGATGTCGCGATTCAGGCTGCAGTCGGTGGCAAGGTGGTGGCGAGGCAGACCGTCAAGGCATTGCGTAAGAATGTAACGGCTAAATGTTATGGCGGTGATGTCTCGCGAAAACGCAAACTGCTGGAAAAGCAAAAAGCGGGTAAAAAGCGTATGAAGCAGGTTGGTAATGTGGAGATCCCACAATCTGCTTTCCTTGCGGTACTGAGAGTTGATGGGTGACAGGGACGTAAAATGACAATTGATTTCCCACTAATTCTGGTACTTTTGGTGTTTGGCAGCGGTATGATTTGGCTGTTTGATGTGCTTTTTCTGGCGCGTTCTCGCGGTCAAATCATAGCCGGACTCCAGGATGAGCACCCACAATGGCAAGAGGAGGGAAGCCCTCAGGCCCAGAGCTATCGGGTTAAAATACAGGCCACGGCCTCAGAACCAGTGCTGGTGGAGTATGCCAAATCCTTTTTTCCTGTGCTGTTTGTGGTCTTTGTGCTGCGCTCCTTTTTGGTAGAGCCCTTTCAGATTCCGTCCTCGTCAATGGTACCGACACTTCAGGTAGGCGACTACATACTGGTTAATAAGTTTACCTACGGTATTCGCCTGCCAGTATTGCGCACCAAGGTGATGGACCTGAGCAAGCCCGAGCGTGGCGACGTCATGGTGTTTTTTCCACCGCATATGAACGATACCTACTTTATAAAGCGGGTGGTGGGGTTACCGGGCGATACAGTCAGCTATCGCAACAAGCGCCTGTCAGTCAATGGTCAATCGGTAAAGCTGGAATCACTGGGTGTGGTCCCGGACGGGGATGCCCGATTTGAGGTTGGTTTGGAAGCGCTGGGTGATGCAAATCACTTGACTCAGATGAATCAGCGGCGCCCAGCGCGCGATTTCACCGTCACGGTCAAACCCAGCCATTACTTTATGATGGGCGATAATCGTGATAACAGTAGCGATAGTAGGGTTTGGGGTCAGGTGCAGGAAAAGGATATAGTAGGCAAAGCGTTCGCGATTTGGATGCATTGGGATTCTCTGTTTAGCGTCCCGAGCTTTAGTCGCGCTGGCTCAATACAATAATTAGACAAAGATTTTACGGGGGAATCAAGTATGGACATGCGTCAACGTCAGGCAGGAATGTCAATCCCGAGTATATTGATCATTGTGATCATGGTGGGTTTTTTTGTGATGTGCGCTATCCGCATGACGCCCGTGTATCTGGAATACCTCACGGTTAAGAGAGTAATGACCCAGATTGCGGAAGAGTATAAGCCCGAAGAAAATTCGATCAGGGACATTCGGCGGAAGGTTTCCACAATGCTTAACACCAATCAGGTATACCTCCTGCAGCCCCGCGAGGTCGAAGTGTTTCGTAAGAACGGGAAGATCATGATCGACTCCAATTATGAGGCCCGCGTGCCTGTAATGGGTATTATAGATGCCGTTATGACTTTCGATGACCTGGTCTTTGTGGCCGGAGTCAAAGTAACGGACTGATGTATTTATGAGCCAGACTGATCGCCTGCAGAAGGCTTTGGGTTATAAGTTTACTGATCCCAATTTACTGCAACTGGCATTGACCCACCGCAGCGTTGGCAAAGCCAATAATGAAAGGCTGGAGTTTCTGGGAGACTCTATCGTCAATCACGTCGTCGCAGAGTTTCTCTTCCATCGATTTCCGAGAATGCGTGAGGGCAATCTGAGTCGTATGCGAGCCGCTTTGGTTAAGGGGGTTACCCTGGCTGAGGTGGCCCGTGAGTTGCAGCTGGGAGAATATTTGAACTTGGGGCCAGGAGAGCGCAAAAGCGGTGGAAATCGTCGGGATTCAATTCTTGCTGATACTCTGGAGGGTGTTGCCGGCGCGATACTGCTAGACGGAGGTTACGCGGCCTGCCGAGAGCGTATTTTAGCATGGCTTGACTCCCGTCTCGCCAATATGACGGCTGATCAGGACGACAAGGACGCGAAAACTCTCCTTCAGGAATATCTGCAGGGGAGAAGTCAGTCACTACCAGAATATGTGTTGGTTCGTGCTCAGGGAGAGGACCACGCGCAAACCTTCCTCGTCGCCTGCAAATTGCCCACAGGCGGCATCGAAACGCAGGGCAGTGGTACCAGCAGGCGCAGTGCCGAGCAGGCAGCTGCACAATCTGCACTGGAGGAGATTGCCCGTGGCGACGCCTGAGAGAAGCCGCTGCGGCTATGTGGCAATTGTGGGGCGCCCCAATGTGGGCAAATCAACCCTGCTCAACTATCTGTTGGGGCAGAAAATATCGATTACCTCCCGTAAACCGCAGACCACCCGACATCAGGTCCTGGGTATTAAAACTGACGGAGCTAATCAGATAATTTTTGTCGATACACCCGGCCTGCACAAAGCGGTCGATAAGGCCATAAACCGCTATATGAATCGAGCGGCTACTTCGGCTATTCACGATGTAGACCTCGTCTTGATGGTCATTGATCGCACTGCCTGGACTGAAGAGGACGAGATGGTTCTACAGCAGGTGACGCGCTCTGGGCGCCCCTGCATTCTGGTCATTAACAAGGTGGACTTGCTGGCTGACAAGTCGCTCTTACTGCCTCATCTTGAAGTGTTGGCAGGCAAGGCGGACTTTAATACTATTGTGCCGCTGTCCGCTCTGCGCAGACACAATATCGAAGAGCTAGAAGCGGAAATAATTGGATACCTACCTGAATCATCACATTTCTTTCCGGAAGATCAAATAACCGATCGAAGTCAGCGGTTTCTGGCGGCCGAGATTGTGCGAGAAAAAATCATGCGGCAGTTAGGGGATGAAATACCTTATGAGGTGACCGTCGAAATTGAAGATTTTTCCCAGGAGGGTGAAGTACTCCATATCTCTGCACTTATTCTGGCCGAAACGAAAGGGCAGAAGAAAATTTTGATAGGCGAAGGCGGTTCTCGCCTCCGTTCCATCGGTACTGATGCACGGCAGGATATGGAGCCACTCTTTGACAGCAAAATTATGCTGCGCCTATGGGTGAAAGTGAAATCCGGTTGGTCCGATGACGAACGGGCATTACGCAGTCTGGGTTATGAAGATCGATAAACGCCTGTCGTCAAATGACTCAAACCGGAACTCGCATCAGTGCGGATAGACCTCCAGCCGGCGTACTTGCTACATCGGCAAGCCTATCGCGACACTAGCCAGTTGCTGGAGATTTTAACGCCTGAACACGGTCGTCTCAGCTTGGTAGCTAGAGGTGTACGGCGCAAAGCCCGGGGGGGAAGTACTGGCGCTATACTGCAGCCTTTTGTGCCTTTACTTGTCTCTTTTAGCGGGCGGGCGGAGCTCAAAACTCTGACTTCGGCAGAGGTCGCCAAAGGAGCTGTTACGCTTCGTGGGGAACGTCTCTTCAGTGGTCTCTATCTTAATGAATTATTGGTGAGACTCCTGCACCGCCACGATCCCCACCCTCAACTATTTGCCTGCTATGCGCAGACTTTACAGGATCTCGTGCCTGGTGTTTCGTTGGACGAAACGCTGCGACGATTTGAGTTCGCGCTGCTCGATGAACTGGGTTACAACATTGACTTTGCCAGCGAGGCACACGGTGGTGAGGCGCTGCAGCCTGATTATTGGTATCACTATGAAGCTGGTAGCGGCCTGGTGCGTTCACTCGCTGAAAGGCGCAGTGAAATACCGGTCTTTCCCGGGGAGGATTTACTGGCGCTAGGGCAGGGTGTGTTCAATGTCAGCAGCCGTAAAACCGCCAAGCGTCTGATGCGGTTGGTGCTGGCAGAGCATCTGGGAGGCAAGCCATTGCGTAGTCGAGATTTATTCAGCCAATACAGCGCATCCTTTTCGCCTGGTTGTTCGCCATGATTGCGGTTGGTACCGACATCTTACAAATCAATCGCATAGCCGCGGTTGTTGATCGGCAGGGCGACAAGTTTGCTCAGAGAATATTAGCTCCTCAGGAATTAAAAGAGTACCGTGACAGCAAGTTGGCTTTGCGTTTGCTCGCCAAGCGCTACGCCGCCAAGGAGGCAGTCGCCAAATGCCTTGGTACGGGCATTGGTCGTGGGGTCAGTTGGCAGCATATTTTGATAGCGCACGATGACATGGGTGCCCCCGTGGTGATGCTCAGCGAAGGCGCGGCTGCGGCAGCCCAAGTAAAAGGCGGCAACCGGATTGCGCTGAGTATTTCTGACGAATCGGATTATGTAGTCGCGTTTGCTGTGCTGTGGCGCGACGACAATCTAAAATGAAGTGCTAGTTTCGTTCGAATCTCGTTATAATCAAGAGTGAGTGTCCGGTTGAGTAAAATGCCTGAGTATCCAACAATTGAAGCCTGTATTGGCAGCACACCACTGGTGCGCTTGCAACGAATGCCGGGTCAAACCAGCAATACTATCCTCGCCAAGCTCGAGGGCAACAATCCAGCGGGTTCGGTAAAAGATAGACCCGCTCTTAGTATGATTGCTCAGGCCGAGGCACGGGGCGATCTTACTCCTGGCGATACCATTATCGAGGCCACCAGCGGTAACACCGGTATTGCATTGGCGATGGTGGCGGCTATTCGTGGCTACCGCATTATTCTGATTATGCCTTCCCATATGAGTGCTGAGAGGAAGCAGGCGATGTCTGCTTATGGCGCGGAACTGATTGAGGTAACGAAGGTGGAGGGGATGGAGGGTGCCAGAGACCTCGCTTTAGCGATGCAAGCTGAAGGAAGGGGTACGGTACTGGACCAGTTTGCGAATCCCGATAACCCCTTAGCTCACCTCGAAGGCACCGGTCCGGAGATCTGGCAGCAGACTCAAGGCCAGGTGACACATTTTGTCGCTTCAATGGGCACCACAGGCACTATCATGGGCTGTTCGGCCTACCTCAAAGCACAAAACCGGGACATAGAAATCGTCGGCTTGCAGCCCGTTGAAGGATCCAGTATTCCGGGGATCAGACGCTGGCCTGAGGCCTACCTGCCCAGCATATTTGATGCAGCTCGCGTCGATCGCGTTATCGATATCTCACAACTGGAAGCTGAGCGAGCTATGCGTCGGCTAGCGGTAGAGGAAGGAATATTTGCCGGGGTATCGTCCGGCGGCTCAATCTGCGCGGCGCTAGCTCTGTCCAAGGAAGTGGAAAATGCCACTATAGTGGCTATTATTTGCGATCGCGGTGATCGCTACCTCTCCACGGGTGTCTTTTCCGCCGGTGACACCTGAGAATATCGATTTATGGTCCAAGTTCGACAGATATTGAGTGTTAGTGAATCCGGCGATATTGATCTGCAGCGCTGGATTGAGCAACTACCTGTCGCGATTGATGAGTCAGAAGCGTTCCGTCTGCACGCCGCGGGTGAGTGGCTGCGCGAAGTCGCGGCCCTGCCTGGGGTGAGCCCCTCTGAATGGGCTCAGGAGACCAACTGCTTTTTAACCGGCCTGGAGATCACTCAGATACTCGCTGACCTGCATGTAGGTACGAATTGTTTGTTGGCGGGTCTGCTTTATCGGGCGGTTCGGGAGGAGCGTTTGAGCCTGGAGGACGTGTCTCGAGAGTGCGGGCCGGAAGTGCGACATTTGGTCGCCGGGGTTTTACGCATGGCTGCGATTAGCGAATTGCAGGTTCAGACTGAAGCGCCAGTATTAGGTCAGGCCCATGGGCAAAAGGACAATATCAGAAAAATGCTGATGGCCCTGGTCGACGACGTACGCGTAGCTCTGATTAAGCTCGCTGAGCGTACCTGCGCGATCCGCGCGGTTAAAAATGACCCTGATCGGCGGCGACCGGTGGCTCAGGAAGTATTTGACGTCTACGCACCTCTGGCGCATCGCCTGGGTATTGGGCACTTGAAATGGGAACTCGAGGACCTCTCATTTCGCTATATTTATGCTGATGCCTACCGCAAGATCGCCAATTTGCTGGACGGTAAGCGAATAGAGCGAGACAGATTTGTGGTCAGGGTGCGAGAGGAAATTACGCAGGTACTTGGCTCAGCGGGGCTTGAATTCGAAGCAACTGGCAGGGCTAAGCATATCTACAGTATCTGGCGAAAAATGCAGCGCAAGGGCATCGGTTTTTCTCAGGTCTATGATATTCGAGCGGTGCGAGTTTTGGTTCCTGAGGTCAAGGATTGTTACGCGACACTTGGATTGATTCATGGATTATGGCGCAATATCCCCAATGAGTTCGATGACTATATTGCGAACCCGAAGGAGAATGGTTATCGCTCACTGCATACCGCGGTAATAGGCCCTGAAGGCAAAATTCTTGAGGTGCAAATTCGCACGCATCAAATGGATGAAGAGGCGGAACTAGGGGTTTGCGCGCACTGGCGATATAAGGGTTCGGACACCTCTGGCGGCATGGCCAGCAGTTACGAGGAAAAAATATCCTGGCTGCGTCAAGTTCTCGATTGGTACGAAGAGACCGGTGACAGTCATGGCGTAGCAGAGCAATTTAGTTTTGATATGACTCAGGACAGGGTCTATGTCTTTACCCCCCAGGGCGATGTTGTCAATCTGGCGCACGACGCGACCCCCCTTGATTTTGCCTACCATGTACACACTGAGATAGGGCACTGTTGTCGCGGTGCAAAGGTCAATGGCTCAATTGTGCCTTTGACCTACAGCCTCAACACGGGAGATCGGGTCGAGATACTAACGAGCAAGGACGGCGCACCGAAGCGTGACTGGTTACAACCGGGCTTAGGCTACTTACACACATCCAGAGCGCGCGCCAAGGTACAGCACTGGTTTAAAATCCAGGCACGGGATGAGAATGTCGATGCGGGCAGGCATTTGCTGGACCGAGAATTTAAACGACTCGCGCTTACCAGCGTCGATTACAAACGGTTGGCGGCTAAAATTCAGTTACCGACTGTGGAAGATATGTACGCCGCGGTTGGTGCTGGCGATATTTCGTCAGCACAGGTACTTAATGCGGCACAGGACATGGTTGGAGCTCGACCAGAGCCTCGCCTCAGGCTTACGAGCGCTGGTGCCACCAGCAATCGAGATCAGGTTCAGGTTCAAGGAGTCGGCAACCTGATGACCAACCTGGCGGGGTGTTGTAAACCCTTGCCCGGCGACGCGATTACTGGATTCATAACTCAGGGCCGTGGCGTATCTATTCATCGCACGGATTGTTCGCGTATTATGGCTTTGCAGGATTCCGCTGTCGAGCGCGTCATAGACGTCCAGTGGGGTGCCGGCGCAAATGATGCTTACGAGGTGGATTTGGCGATTGAATGTTACGACCGTCAGGGCCTGTTGCGTGACATTACTGAGCTCTTTGCCAACGCGAGAATTAATGTACTTGCCGTTAATACGCAATCCAATATAAAGCAGCACACTGCAACCATGCGACTGCGCGTTGAGGTGCCTAACCTGGGCTACTTATCTAAGTTGCTTGAGCGCATCAGTCGCTTGAAAAATGTTATTTCTGTCGTTCGTGTTTCCGAATAATAGGAGCTCAATTTGAATCAGCCCGAGTACACAGTCGTTGAGCTTTTGCGGGTGATGCAGCGGTTGCGAGATCCGGTGAGCGGTTGCCCGTGGGATATTGCCCAGAATTTTGAAAGTATCGTACCGTCTACTTTGGAGGAGTGCTACGAACTCGCAGATGCCATCGAGCAGCAAGATTTCCCTCATGTCGCTGAAGAATTGGGCGATGTACTGTTCCAAGTGATTTTTTATGCCCAGATGGGATCGGAGCAAGGACTTTTTTCGTTCGACAGTGTAGTCAGTACTCTGGTGGAAAAACTCTTACGGCGGCACCCCCATGTTTTTGCCAATGGAGAAATCGAAGGTGTTTTGGCGGACTCTCGATCGATTGAGGACGTCCAAAAAAGCTGGGAAAATATTAAACAGCAGGAACGGGCTTCGCGCAAGAAGCTGGGCGCTCTCGCCGATATCCCCGTGCCGTTGCCGGCGTTACCGCGAGCTCAGAAGCTGCAGAAGAGGGCCGCGCAAGTGGGTTTCGATTGGCCCGACCATAACGGTCCGCTTGATAAGCTGACAGAAGAAATTGCTGAGCTACGAGAGGCTCTCATTGGTGGTGATCAAACGCGGGTAAGGGAAGAATTGGGAGACCTGATTTTCAGCTGCGTTAACCTGGCCAGGCATTTGAACCTCGACGCGGAGGAGACGTTGCGTCGAGCCTCAGGAAAGTTTGAGAATCGTTTTACGCGTATGGAAATTATGGCCAAAGAAAGAGGTGAATCACTGTCGGACTTAAGTGATCAGGAGCTCGATTTATTTTGGAATCGATGCAAAGAGTCCGAATAATTAACAGGCTTGTACTGGGCGCTGGTGTTGTATAAGGTTACTGCCCTTCATTTATACCAGTATTTTACGATATCAGTTTCGGGCTGAAGTTCCGAAGCTGCCACCGAACTTCGAGGATTTTACTGAATGCGATTAATTCTTCTGGGCGCCCCCGGCGCCGGCAAAGGCACTCAGGCACAGTTTATTACGGAGAAGTTCGGTATTCCCCAGATATCCACAGGAGATATGCTGCGTGCAGCGGTCAAGGCTCAGACGGAGCTTGGCATGCAGGCTAAGGCAGTCATGGACTCGGGTGGACTGGTTTCTGACGATATCATTGTTGGTCTGGTAAAAGAGCGCATACAGCAAGCCGACTGTGAAGGTGGGTTTTTATTCGATGGATTCCCCAGAACCATACCGCAGGCAGAAGCGATGGTGACGGCAGGTGTTGATATTGATCATGTTGTCGCAATCAATGTTGACGATGAAGCCATAGTGTCGCGACTGAGCGGTCGCCGCGTGCATCCGGGTTCTGGTCGTGTTTACCACCTCATTTATAATCCACCGCAACGCGAAAATATGGACGATGAAACCGGCGAGAGCTTGGTCCAACGTGAAGACGATGCTGAAAAAACGGTTCGTAAAAGACTGGATATATATCATTCGCAAACCGCACCGCTGGTAGATTTTTATCAGTCTATGAGTGGTGAAACTGCCCCCGCTTACCATCGAATCGCCGGCGAAGGTTCCGTTGATGACATTAAAGAAAAAGTTCTTAGCGCTTTAAGTTGAGTTTTCAAGAGGATACTAAAAAGGGAACGATAAGTTCCCTTTTTAGTTTTTTTGGCGAGAAGATGTAAAATTCCCTATTTTTTTAAAAAAAAATATTGGTCCCCCTAAAAAAAAAATATGACAAGAAGTACCGTTTGGTGCCCTTGCGCTTCACCAACAATAAAACCGATAGAAGAGAAATACACTGCTAAACAAGTGTTTTCCCAACATTGATTTACTATTTCACATGTATGACGCCTTGCAGATAGCATCCTTAAGTCGTTTCTAGCCTAGAAAAAGCCTTTCAAATACGTCTTGTTTTTAAGTGCGGGGGTGTTGTACCTCCTTGAAATTGTTGCTATTTTCAATCTGCGCCACGTAAATAAAAAAAGTGGAGATAGCTAGATGGCTACCGCTAAGAAAAAATCAACGGGGAAAGAAAAAGTGGCAGTGCGAAAATCGCCGGCCCGACGAAAGTCACCGGCTAAACGCAAGGCACTTGCCAAGCGTAAAGTAAAAAGCAAACAAGCTGAAAATCAGTCGGCCTTTGTAGTCGCCTCTCCTGCTCTGGCAAAAGCCAGCGGTGTATTGGAAAGATTGCGCGAGACGCTTGCCGCTGAGAGAAAAAATTGGTTGATGGCTCGCAGGAAATCCAAATCTGCTCGAAAAGTCGCTGCCAGAACAAAAAAGGTCAGTGATAAACGCACAGCGAAAGCAGCGAAAGCAGCGTCAGCCAGATTCTCGCTTAGAATTAAGATGCTTCGCGAGCGCGTTGCGGTTTCAACCAGACGTGTTAGCCATTTGACCGAAGCAGCCAAGTTAAAAGCAGCCCATATAGCAGCAAAAGAAAAAATGTTGGCGAAGAAAGCTGAATGGGCAGTCGGTGCAGAACTGGCACAAGTTAAATTCATGGCCGTTCAGGCTGATAAGTGGATTAAAGCGCGTGCAAAAACGGATTCCAAGAAGTTGTCAGCCCTAGAGAAGCGGCTGGCTAAACGTTTAAAGATTCTCGAGAACCAGGCGCTGGCAAGGGCCAAGGCCGCAGAGAAAAAGCTTGAAAGTACACTCAAGGCAGCAGCAAAACCAATGGTAAAAAAGGTGATTACGATGGCAACAAGGACCAAAGCAAAGATTAAGCCCAAGGCTAAAGCGAAGCCCAAAGCGAAAGCGAAGCCCAAAGCCAAAGCGAAGCCCAAGGCTAAAGCGAAGCCCAAGGCTAAAGTGAAGCCCAAAGCGAAAGCGAAGCCCAAAGCGAAAGCGAAGCCCAAAGCGAAAGCGAAGCCCAAAGCGAAAGCGAAGCCCAAAGCCAAAGCGAAAGCGAAGCCCAAAGCCAAAGCGAAGCCCAAAG
Organism: Halieaceae bacterium; assembly: GCA_047633055.1. GTDB lineage: Bacteria > Pseudomonadota > Gammaproteobacteria > Pseudomonadales > Halieaceae > CALJFL01. Next base: position 52,405 of record JBLIEI010000003.1, read on the forward strand.
CCAAAGCGAAGCCCAAAGCCAAAGCGAAGCCCAAGGCGAAAGCGAAGCCCAAAGCCAAAGCGAAGCCTAAAGCCAAAGCGAAGCCCAAAGCCAAAGCGAAGCCCAAAGCCAAAGCGAAGCCCAAAGCCAAAGCGAAGCCCAAAGCCAAAGCGAAGCCCAAGGCGAAAGCGAAGCCCAAAGCGAAGCCCAAAGCTAAAGCTCGCAAAAAGTAGCGATTTGCAATAATCGGGTACCCCGCAGACTAAAGTCTGCGGGGTTTTTTACTGCAGTTTGTTTAGGTTTTCGAAAGCCGCAGTGTGACTGGAGAAATCCACCGTCACGAAGCCTGCGCCGCCATACCACTCCCGCACTGTCCGTCCGCCCTGATTTAAGTATGCCGCAAGAGACGGTAGTGCATCCCTCCCGATCAAGGCGCATAGATACTGATTGCGCGTTCCGTCCCAGGCCACACTGATACTGGCCGACGTGTTGGTATCGGCAAGCGATTCGTGTAAGCGTTGAGCCAGATCCAGTGGCACTCTGGGCGTGTCACAGGCTGTCACCAGTAAATAGGCTGTCTGCAGTTTAGGTGCAGCAGACTCTATACCAGCCAGTGGGCCCTGATAATCAGCTCTTTCATCGGTCACCGTATCACTGACAATGGTACGGTAGATGCCAGTGTTGCGGTTGCAACTTAGCATTAGGTGGCACACCTGAGGTGCAACTCGCTCTGCCACGTGCGCGACCAAAGGACGCCCGCGCCACTCGATCAATCCCTTGTCCTTGCCTCCAGCCCGGCGTCCTCTGCCTCCGGCAAGAATGAGGCCGGTTATGTTTTCGGATGTGTCACTCATGTGCTCTCCCTGCTGCGATGTGGGGTCAAATTAGTGGCAATGGTGTTTGCATTGCGCTCACTGTGGGATAATTTCAGAAAGGTGCCACGAACTCAATGAGCTTTCGGTATTCTGTATCCTCAGCAGTATCCAAAACAGGAAATTAATGATCAATATTTTAGCGATCGATACCGCAACAGACGCCTGTTCGGTAGCCGTGTTTCGGGATGGGCAAATTGATGAGCGCCACGAGATTGCTCCCAGGCGACATAATCATCGGTTGCCAGCGATGTTACGCGAGCTATTCGCGTCGGGTGATCTCAAAAAGCAGGGCGTGGAAGCCATCGCCTATGGCTGCGGCCCTGGTTCTTTTACCGGATTGCGAATTGCCGCTAGTGCAGTTCAGGGGCTCGCATTCAGCAATCGATTACCGGCAATCCCTGTGTCTACGTTAGCTTGCCAAGTGGTCACTGCAGCGCGTTTAAACCTGCTCAATAAAGAGTTGCCGGTGCTGAGCCTTCTCGATGCCAAGGTTAATGAAGTTTATTGGGGATGCTTTCAACTGAGCGAGGGTTTGCCCGTAGCAATGCATGGTCCGGGAGTCAGTGCGCCGGAGCACTTGTCTTTGCCCCAGGTGGATGGCCAGTGGCAAGCGGTTGGTGACGGCTGTCAGTTTTATGGGACGATGCTTGATTCGATGCGGAGCAATATCCACGTTGTGGGTGCACAAGTTTTACCGCGGGCGCGAGATATGATTCCGCTGGCGATGAGGGCGTTTGACCAAGGATTGCTGCAACAGGCCCACGAGGTCTGCCCTGTATACGTCAGGGATGAAATTAGCTGGAAAAAACTCGATCAGCAGGGCAAGAAATCATGATTGACTGGGCCCAGGCACTCTGGCTTGCATTACTGCAAGGTTTAACCGAGTTCCTCCCCATTTCAAGTTCGGCGCACCTGATTGTTCCCTCTCTGATTTGGCAGTGGCCCGATCAGGGCCTGGCATATGACGTTGCCGTGCATGTAGGTACTCTGGCTGCCGTGATGGTTTACTACCGTAGAGACCTGTCGCTATTGTTTAGCGGTTGCACTGCCGCGATCACAGAGCAGCAATCCAATGAGCATAGTCGTTTGGCGGTATACCTGGCCCTCGCCTCGCTGCCAGTGGCGCTTGCGGGATTGTTGGCGGGTGAACTTGTTGAGCAAAACTTGCGAAATTTGCCGATGATAGCTTTGGCCACACTGCTGTTTGCACTCCTTATGGCTTATGCCGATCGCCACACCCGAAGTCGCAGCGCATTTAAAAATATCACTCTGTCAGTGGCAATTATTATTGGCTTATTCCAGGCGCTGGCGCTTTGGCCTGGTGTATCACGTTCTGGTATTACTATCACGGTGGCGCTCTTGCTGGGCCTAAGTCGTTCAGATGCGGCGCGCTTTTCTTTTTTGTTGTCTATTCCCGTCATTTCGGGAGCGGGTTTGCTGCAAACAACCGAGCTTGTCAGAACGGGTGTTACGGTTGACTGGTTGCTGCTGGGAGCTGCGGCAGCCACCGCCTCGGTGGTCGCCTTTTTCAGTATCGCGTTGTTTCTTCGTCTTTTGGAGCGAGTGGGTCTTATGCCCTTCGTATACTATCGCATTGCACTGGCTTTAGTGCTGTTTAGTCTTTGGCTGACTTGATCTGCTCGCGGGTGTAAGCTGCGGCTATTTTTTGAGGTACCACCATGTCCCAACAACAATTCAACCAGCAACTGTGTGACTTTCTATCGCGCTCTACTAGCCCCTTCCATGCTGTATTGAACATGATTGAGGCGCTCACAGCCGCGGGCTTTTCGCGTCTGGCAGAAGGGCAAGAGACTGATCTGACAGCCTCGGGGAAATACTACGTCACCCGCAATGACAGTTCGCTTGTGGCGTTCATCATCGGTAGCAAAATCCCGCCGTTGGAGGGGGTTCGCATGGTCGGTGCCCATACCGATAGTCCCTGCCTAATGGTAAAGCCCGCGCCAGAGAAAACGCGCCAGGGTTATTTTCAGCTGGGTGCGGAGGTCTATGGTGGTGTTTTGCTTAATCCCTGGTTTGATCGGGATTTGTCGCTAGCGGGTCGGGTTAGCTATGCCTCCTTAGACGGTAACCTGAAGTCGACGTTGATAGATTTTCGCGACCCGATCGCGGTGATTCCCAGCCTGGCTATTCACCTGGATCGAGAGGCCAACAAAGAGCGTTCTATCAATCCACAGACGGATATTCTGCCCATACTCTGCCAGTGTGACGACGGTGATTCAGTCGATTTTCGCGAGTTATTGAAACAGCGTATTGAGGTTGAACATCCCGACGCGCAGGTGGCCAGAGTTCTGGACTATGAGCTGGGGTTCTACGACACTCAGTCAGCGGCATCGATCGGTCTTCAGCAACAGTTTGTGGCCTCCGCCCGTCTGGATAACCTGCTTAGTTGCTTTACCGCATTGCAGTCGTTGCTGGCCAGTGATGGGAGTTGCTCCAGTCTGCTTATTTGTACGGATCACGAGGAAGTCGGAAGTGCTTCTGTCGCTGGCGCCCAGGGACCGCTGCTGGAAACCGTGTTGCGCCGAATAGCTGGTGATCAGCACGGTTATGCCCAACTGGTTGAACGCTCAATGATGATCTCGGCCGACAACGCCCACGGCATTCACCCAAATTTCGCCGACAGGCACGATGACAATCATGGTCCGAAACTGAATGCGGGGCCGGTAATTAAAATCAACGCTAACCAGCGTTATGCTACCAATAGCGAAACCGCCGGGTTGGTGCGACTGTTGGCCGAGGAGGCGGATGTGCCGCTACAAACTTTTGTGATGCGCACCGATATGGCCTGTGGGAGCACTATCGGCCCGATTACTGCTTCGGAGATTGGGGTGCGTACTCTGGATATCGGCGCCCCGACCTTTGCCATGCATTCAATCCGTGAATTGGCAGGTGCCGACGACGGTTGGCATCTGCAGCGACTACTCAAGCAGTTTTTCAATCACCGGGGTTCTTTGGCTGCGAATTAGTGCGGGTCCTACTTCTCTCTGCGTACCATGCGCAAAGCCACGCCCACTGGGTGCGTATGCTGGAGCATATGCTCCCTAGCTGGGAGTGGCAGGTGCTGACCTTACCCGCCCGACACTTCAGTTGGCGGATACGTGGCAATCCACTGTATTGGTCGGTAGTCGAGAGGGCGACGCTGGAGAAAGACTATGACCTTCTTGTAGCGACTTCTATGGTCGACCTGGCGACCCTCCGGGGATTGATTCCTTCGCTGGCAGCACTACCAACGGTTTACTATTTTCACGAAAACCAGTTTGCCTATCCGGTACAGGAGGGTGGGCACAGTTTGCTTGAGGCGCAAATGGTAAGTTTGTATGGCGCCATGGCGGCAGACAGCGTTGTGTTTAACAGCCGCTATAATCAGGAGTCCTTTTTTGATGGTCTGGGCGCTTTGCTCAGCCGGCTCCCGGATTATGTGCCGACAGAGGCATTGTCTGCGCTGCTGGCCAAGTCGACGATATTACCCGTTCCCATCAAACCTGACAGACCACAGGCGGAATATTCAGCCGGTTACAGCTCGCCCAGTGAGCCGGCACGGCGGCCGCTGCGACTGTTGTGGATCGGTCGCTTCGAGTACGACAAGGGCGCCGAGGGGTTGTTGTATACGCTCAGAGCCTTGCGTGACCGCGGGACACGCTTTGAGCTCGCGTTAATCGGCCAGCAATTTCGGAATAGTCCGCTGGACTTCGACACCATAGAGGATGAGTTTTCCAGTGAGTTGGTGCAGTTTGGCTTTGTCGAAGGCTATGAAAACTATCAGCAGTGGCTTAGCGCTGCCGATATAGTGCTGTCTACGGCCATTCATGAATTTCAGGGTTTGGCGATCCTCGAAGCGGTGGCTCTGGGGTGTGTCCCTGTTGTTCCCGACCGTCTTGCCTATGCAGAACTCTACCCAGATTTATTTCGCTATCATTCTTGTCCACAGGAGCCCGCGCGCGAAATACAGGCAGCGGTAAGTCTGATAGAGGAGCTGGCAGCCCTTATATTGGTGGGTGAGGTTACCCCCCCGGATGTGTCGGTCTACGCGGTAGAGGCGTTACAGCCGCGCTACGAGAGCTTGTTCGCCGGGCTCACGGGATAGCCTCGCAAGGCGATTCCCAGTATCATTGCGAATTTTCTGCTAAGCGAAATACTATGGCCAAGCAACGCGTACTCACGGGTATAACCCCCAGCGGCACTCCGCATCTGGGAAATTATGTAGGCGCGATTCGCCCGGCGATAGCAGCCTCTCGAGACAGCTCGGTGGATTCTTTTTTCTTTCTGGCGGATTATCACGCTCTGATCAAATCTGCAGGGCCCGAGCAGGTACGGCAGTCTAGCCGCGAAATTGCCGCCACCTGGATCGCTCTGGGTCTGGATACGGATAATGCTGTGTTTTATCGCCAGTCGGATATTCCCGAGATTCCCGAATTAACCTGGGTGTTGACCTGCAGTGCTGCCAAGGGTTTGATGAATCGTGCGCACGCCTATAAGGCAGCGGTGCAGGCCAATGAGGAGGCGGGGGAGGATCCAGATTACGGCATCACTATGGGTCTGTTCAGTTATCCTGTGTTGATGGCAGCTGATATTTTAATGTTCAATGCTGATCAGATTCCGGTGGGTAAGGATCAGATACAGCACGTGGAAATGGCCAGGGATATTGCCCAGCGCTTCAATCATAATTTTGCTGAACTGTTCACCCTACCCGAAGCACTGATTGACGATAGTGTGTCGGTGTTGCAGGGACTTGATGGGCGTAAGATGAGCAAGAGCTATAACAATACGATTCCTTTGTTTCAAACCGAGAAGCAGTTGCGGAAATCCATCAATAAAATTAAAACGAACTTGTTGGAGCCCGGAGAGCCCAAAGATCCTGACGATTCCATTGTATTCCAGACCTGGGCAGCGTTCGCCTCGCCAGAGGAAACCGAGCGCATGCGGCTTGCCTTCTCCGAGGGAATAGCTTGGGGAGAAGCCAAAAAACAGTTGTTTGAGCTGATTAACGCTGAGCTAGCGCCTGCCAGAGATCGCTACAATGAGCTGATGGACAACCCGGCTGAAATCGAAGCAGTGCTGCAGGCGGGTGGCCTTAGGGCGCGTGAGGAAAGTGCCGCGCTGATGGCGAAAGTCAGGCAGGCAGTCGGTATTTCCGCTATGACGAACGATTAGCCGCGGCTTTAGTCACCACCCAAAGCAAAAGTGGTCTGGAAATACACGCCCATGGGCTGGCCGACAAAATAGCGATAGCTGCCAAAACCAAAGTCTGCCCTTTCGGCGTAATCCTCGTCCAGCAAGTTAGTGACACGCAAACCAACTTGCCAACGCTCGTTAATATCCGCACTAAGTCGTAAGTTCAGCAGTGAATGACCTTCGTACTCGTGTTCGTTGTCGGGGTCAAGGTAGTACTTATCCATGTAGACCCACTCCAACTCCAGCCGAGATTGTTGGCCGATGAGTGCGTTCGTGTCCCAGCCCAGACGAGCGCTGCCAAATACGCGAGGGGCGGTGTCGATGTCGTTACCCTTTATATCGCCACTTGAGCCCAGCAGTTCAATACGGCTATCGTAGGTGTGTCTGGCTGAACTCACGTCCAGACCCAAGTACCAGTTTTCAGTAAGGTTATAATCGATGCTCAGTTCAGCCCCATAGTGTCGCGTTTTGGCGCCACTGATATTTTGTCGGTTAGCGTCTTGAAAAATCACCTCGTCTTTATTCATGGTGTAAAAGGACAGATCGTAGCTGAGGTCGGGTAAGAGTTGCCCTCGTAAACCGAACTCCAGGCTGTCTATCTGCTCAGAATCCAGGTCAGCGGTTTGCTGGCCAGACTGCAGCCGGTACAGCTCGGTAGTTTGGGGAGCACGAAAGCCGCGTGCGAGGCGCGCATAGCCTAAAACGGCGTCGGAAAAGCCGTAGCTAATGCCGGCATTGAGTGTCCAGTCGCTGAAGTCATCGGAGCGATTCGCGGGGCGGAAAAAGCGGCAGGCACTTGCCTCCGGGCCACAAGCCGAGCCATCTTCGGTGCGATTGTCGTAGTCAAATTCGGTATATTCATAGCGCGCACCGGCCATCAGCGTCCAGCGGTTGGAGAAGTCCGAACGCAACTGGCTGTACAAGGCGGCGCTGGTAGCGTCTACCTGGTAATCGTAATGAACCCCTGCTGGTTGATTGGGGCTGAACTCATCCGCCTGTATCTGTTTTAACCAGCCATCGGTGTATTCAAGATCAATGCCATTTTGCCAGCGCCAGTTCTTGGTCTCGGTATCAATTGTCGTGCGCAAACCAAAACTGCTATGACCGTTTTCCTCCACCGGCTGCCAGGGGAGAAAGTGCTGCAGGAACTCCATGTCGTTATTACGATAGTAAGGTGTAATAGTCAGTCTGTTGCGGTCGCCAAGGTCGCGGCTGGCGCTGCTGTAAAGCCTTAAAGACCAGGCGTCACGATAGGCTTCGGGGTTAGGGTTGGTATCTTTAAGCGCATTGTCCTCGTAGGCTTCGAATCCCTGAATAAAACCGGCTGTTTCCTGATTAAGGTTGGTGGCTTCTATCGCGCTGCGCAACGCCCAGACATCGCCGGCATAGTCATGCCTGAGTGTGAATTTTTGTTGGCCGTAGCCTGCATCGTCCAGGTAGCCGCCGTCGGTTGTTCCATTCAGACGCAAGCTGACCCCATGGCGGCCCTCTGTATTGCTGTATTGATATTTGCCACGGTAGTAATCGTCTGGGCCGGCTTCAAGGGAAAGCGTTTGGTCTAACTCCTTGGAAGGCGTTGCAGTCATAATATTAATCACGCCATGCATAGCGTTAGACCCATACAGAGCAGTGGCAGGTCCCTTGATTACCTCTATGCGCCCCGCCTGTTCACTATTGGCATCAAACAGTTGATTCACGTTACAAAATCCAGGTGCGCGCAAACTGATGCTGTCCCAGGCCATGTAGAACGCGCCGCAGCCGCCAGCGCCAGTCAGCACCGGAGAGCGCAGGGCGGTCAGGCTCTCCTGCCCGTTGCCGCGGCTGATCCAGGTGCCGGCAACGCGTTGCATCACTTCATTAATGTGAATTTGACTGGTGATCTCCAGGTCTTCGGAGTCGACCACGCTCCATGCAAGGGGCAGCGGTAAAGCCGCCTCGTTGACGCGGGTGGCGGTTACCAGCACTTGCTCAGTCAGCCGATTTTCGGCCGCGACTGTACCGCTTGCCAATGCCATCCCCAGCATCAGGCGAGTTTTAAATCCTTTCATGAGTGATCCGAATATTAACAGTGGGGGCATTGTAGCGGATTACTCGGTAGTGTCCCAGCTTGCGTCTCATTAGGGGAGCAAGCATATGGCTGTTGAGGGACTATCCCTTGAAGATATCACCCGAAATTGACACACTGTGAGATGAGTTTAATTGAGCAAATCAACCATGCTGGGATGCGTGACATTCGGCACTAACGATAGAGAAAAATCTGCCGGATTCTATGACCGACTATCGGCCGTGTGCGGCGCCAAACGTATCATGGAGCTGGACGGATTTACTTTGCGGGGCAGGTCTATGGAAGTAGCCTCCATAGCGATCGCAAAGCCTTACAACGGAGAACCGGCATAACGTCCTGAGTTGGTCTAGGGCACTGTTTCCCCTGTATGATTATTCGAGAGTATCTCCCGCAGGATCTAGACGCAGTAATCACACTGTGGTCAGATTGCGGGCGGGTCGTGCCATACAATAGTCCCGAGCGAGATATTGAACGAAAGATGAAAGTGGATCCCGATTTGTTTCTGGTCGGTATCGATGGAGGGGAGTTAGTCGCCATCGTGATGGGTGGCTACGAAGGGCGCCGTGGCTGGATTAATTACCTCGCGGTAATACCTTTCAAACAGAGACGAAGCTATGGACGGTTGATAATGAATGCGGTCGAGGCGCGTATCGAGCGCAAGGGGTGTGCCAAGATTAATCTTCAAATTCGCTCCACCAACAAGGCTGTTGTGGCGTTCTATCAGTCGCTTGGTTATCGCATTGACGACGTCACTGGCATGGGTAAAAGGCTGGATCCGGACGATTAACGCCTGCGGTGGCAATGCCGTGTTACCACCTCTAAGCTAGACGGTAGTGGTGTATACCCGCTATCCGTTCAGGGCGCCGTTTTCCCAAGGCATGTCCTGTAATCTTCTACGGTAGAGTGATGGGGGCTCGCGCCGGTCCGGGCTTGCACATCGTTGATCCAGGCGGTGAATTCCACATAAGATACGTCGGTTCGGTCCGTAACTGACAGGGCTTGGGTACGACAGCGGTATTCGAGTGAGCTTTCGGGGGATTCGCTGACAGCGATATAAACCACCCCCACCGCGAAAGATAAAACCAGTATTGCCGCCGCTAGAAACAGTCCCTTCAATGTAGGTTCCCCGCATATTCGTCAAGGGAGCTATTCTACACGGAGTTGGCCTTCGCGCTAACGTCGGGAAGAAGTGATTGGACGCATCAGCTGAGAATTGGAAGAGCCTTTACCCGCGCTGCGCTGCCGCATCGGTGGTCGGGCAATGGGATGCACCGGGCTTGGACGTAGGCCAGGGCGGTAGGGCGGGCGTTGGTTATGATACCTGCGATTGTCATAGCCGGTAATAATCGGAAAGTAACCGCCAATGTAGTCCGTATTGCTGGCAGGTTGTGACTGTTTGCTGGTCTGCAATTCTCGCATTTCTGCTCGGTGCTTTTCTCGCTCCCGTCGGTCAGCCGCCATTTTGTCCGTGGTGTCCCGCATCGCATCCAGATTGGCCAGCGATTCTCCAGATGAGTTTGGCCGGGGGGTAGCCAACTGAAGTTTTTCAGTGTTATCGCCGTTCTCGGGCGGAATATCAGAAAAGCTGATAGCACCGTTTTCGTCAACGGATTTATAAACCGTATCCGACATCGCCATAGAGCTGCCAACTAGCGTGAGGATTAAGAACTGCAGGACTATTTTGATCATCTGCATCACCAAAATTCGCATCACATTCGACTGTGGTTATCGGTGAAGGTTTCACCACAATTTTGCACTCTGATCATGCTACCTCAACTCAGCCGGCAAAATGGTACTCGTGTCCCCAAAGGTCTCCCACGACACTGACAGTAGGTGTGTAGTTCTCCCAATCGACCAGTAGACCGTCGCAGCCGTACTCAACGGTGATTCCGCCGGGGGCCTGAACATAGAAGCTGCACATATTGTCATTGACGTGCCGGCCGAGGGTGGCCTGCAGTGACAAACCCGCGGCCTTCACTCGATCGAGCGCCCGTCCAACTTCGTCCAGGCTGCCGACCTCGATCATCATGTGCACCAGTCCAGAAGGGTGGGGGTGATTGTAGAGCGCCAGTGAGTGTTGCCTGGGGTTGTCCGCATGCATGAAATAGACCCGCGCCTCGGGGGCACCGTCCGGCATAGGCGGGTATAAGTCATCGCTGACATATAAGCCCATTAACTCGGTATAAAATGCGATCGTTTCCTCCGTAGCTGGCGCGGGCAACACCGCGTGGCCGAAGCCCAGGTCGCCGCTAAACTCATCACCGGTGATGAATTCCTTAATGCCCACCGGCGAATTCAAGGGCAAATAATCCAGCTTGCGGCCGTGGTAAAGCTCTAACAGGTTGCCAGATGGATCGGTTACCATCGCCAAGCCGATCACACAACGTCGCTCACATTCCCGTGCAGAACCTTCCTCGACGGTATGACCTGCTGCAGTCAGTGTGTCGCAGGTAAATTTCCATTCGTCCCAGTCGCGAAACTCCAGACCAGTGGCAGTCAGGCGGTCGGTGTCGCCGGGCTCAATCATAAATCGGAAGGGATGGTCGTCCATACGGAGAAATTGGGCTCCCCGATCATCTGCTCGATCGGTGGCCATTAAGCCCAGGATGTTGGTGGCAAAGTCCATCCAGGCCGAGGTATCGGTAGATTGGATTCGTAGATAGCCGATACTTGCGATGCCCATAGATAGCTCCATTCACTGTCGTTAAGTTGTTTGCCGCGATGACGCGCGTTGAGTAGGCATTATCAGCGATTTGTTAGCGGCTGTAAGTGCCATCTCAATAATCACTCCTGATCAGTATAAGTAACAGGACTTACCAGGCGCTTATGGCGAGGGGAGTAATAGTTTTGCCACACCTCTGCCCCGGGGGTCGGCGACAGCGAAGGTCTTACCCGACTGGTGCTGTATCGCTTGTATATCGCCGAGATTGCCCCAGCTGTTCGGCCGAACAACGTAGCCCATCGTCTCCAGCTCGACTTTAGTCTGCAGCGGTATCTGCCTCTGGTCGTGACGAAGCAGCGTCGCGGCCGGCAATTGATGGTGGAACCGGGTCGCTGCGACGGCGGCTTGAAGTGGCATATCAAAGTCGTAGAGGTTCAGGATCACCTGGAATACGGATGTAAAAATTGTACTGCCCCCAGGCGTGCCAATGATCAGGCTGGCTTGATTGTCACGCAGCAAAATAGTTGGACTCATGGAAGACAGCATCCGTTTACCCGGTGCGATGGCATTGAAATCTCCGCCAATCACGCCGAACTTGTTGGGCATGCCCGACAGTGCACTAAAGTCATCCATCTGGTTATTGAGCAGAAAACCGGCGTCTTCAACGACGACTCCAGAACCAAATTCCCAGTTCAGGGTGTAGGTCAGGGCAACCGCGTTGCCTTGTTTGTCCAGAATTGAAAAGTGGGTGGTTTGATGGGACTCGATTCCCGGTTTTACACTTTCTGATTTCGAAATGGCCTTGGGGTTTATCGCTCCAATGCGCGCTTGCAAATAGGCCGGCGCAAGTAGTTTGCCCAGCGGGACAGTCACAAAATCCGGGTCTCCGAGATATTCGGCGCGGTCGGCGAAAACACGCTTCTCAAGCTCTGCAAGTAGATGAATATAGCGGGCTGAATTGTGGCTACGGTCAGCGAATAGCGGCTGTGCAAAATCTCGCATCAACAATAATTGGATTAAGGCAAACCCGCCGGAACTGGGCGGCGGTGCTCCCAATACCTCATATTCGCGCCAGGGTGCACGCAGCGGTTCCCGCCATATTGCTTTATAGGCTGACAAATCTTGAAGAGTAATGATGCCGCCGCTGCGCTCCATCTGGGCAACAATTTGGTGAGCGATAGTACCTTGGTAGAAGTCCTCGGGATCAATAGCGATACGCCGCAGTGTTTGCGCCAGTTCCGGCTGTACGAAGCGTTGTCCGGCGCTGGTATCGCCGAAATAGTGTTTGAAGTTAGTCTGTTCACCAAAACTCTTAACCGCCTCATCAATTAGCTCAGCGAGAGTGGGGTGAACTATAAAACCCTTTTCAGCCAGTGTTATAGCGGGTTGCAGCAGGCGTTTCCAGGGGAGACTGCCATATCGTTTATGCGCGGCTTGCATGCCGCGAACGGTGCCAGGCACCCCAGACGCCCGCCCACCAATGATTGTACTGCTCTCAACAACTTGCCCGGATTCATTCAAGTACATATCCCGGTTAGCAGCGCCCGGTGCACGCTCTCGGAAATCCAGAAATGCGGCCTCGCCCTTCATGTAGCTCATCATAAAGCCGCCGGCACCGATATTACCCGCTTCCGGGAAGGTGGCCGCCAGACTGAAGGCCGCTGCAATAGCCGCATCGATGGCGTTCCCTCCGGATAACAGTATCTCTTCGACAGTGTCGGCACTGAACTGATCGGGCATTGCCAGGGCGGCGTCTGTCGCATATCCCCCTCGACTCAGGTACAGAAGGCTCAGGAAGACCAGGGTTTTTAATTTCATCGACATTCCCAGACGCATAGGCTCAGTGTTTATTCGCAGGATCAGCGTGACGGTAGCAAATCGTGCTCAGCGTGGCTATTCCCAGTGATCGAAAAAGTCATAGTGACATGATCTGTTACACCATTGAGAAGCCGCTCTTGCTCATCGATACTCACAGTGTTTGGCGTGTTTAACGATGAGGAGAGGGCAATCGTGTCTCAACCGGAAGTATTAAGTCAGCCCTTTGAACTGGGTTTCACCTATACCCGTTCAACTGGGCCTGTAGTCGGCCGATTTTTGACCGGACTGAAAAACCGACAGATTTTAGGCAACAAGGCTAGTGACGGTCGGGTGATTGTGCCGCCCATGGAGTATGACCCTGACACTGCCGAACCGTTGGGCGAGTTTGTTGAGGTGGGCCATGAAGGTGTTGTCGTCAGTTGGTGCTGGGTTAAATCGCCTCGGGCCAGCCATGCCATGGCTGAACCCTTTGCCTGGGCGATGATTAAACTGGATGGTGCTGATATACCTTGGGTACAGTGCCTTAAAGCGCCCTCTGAGAGCGCGGTTGTAACCGGGGCCAGGGTACGCGCTGTGTGGGCTGACGAGCCTCGCGGGTATATCACTGATGTCCAATATTTTGAGCTGGTCTAGGAGTCAATTTTGAGCGAAGCGGAAACAGCGATCACCGATATCGAAACACCGGTTTATCTACAATACAATTTTACCGCCGGCGCAGCGCCATCGCGGTTTTTATCCCAGCTGAAGCGGGGGGTGCTGACAGGGCAGCGCTGCCCACGCTGTGTCAATGTGTATATTCCACCCCGCGGTTCTTGCCCCGGCTGTGGCGTTCCTACGGTGGAGGAGGTGGTGCTGTCAAACAAGGCGACGATAGAGTCGTTTACTATTGTCGCCATTCCCATCCCCAACAAACCGATCAAACCGCCATTTGTGGTTGCTAACTTAATTCTGGATGGCGCGAATATCTCTTTTATCCATTTGCTCGGTGAATGTGTCAATGAAGAGGTGCGAATTGGTCAGCGCGTTGAAGCGCTGTGGAAACCACAGGAAGAATGGGACTACGCCATGGACAATATCAGTTACTTTAGGCCCATAGCCGAGCCTGATGTGGCGATAGGAAATATCGGCCAAGTACCGGTAGGTGGCTTGGGAGATCTCCCATCATGAGAGAGCTTGCCGTCGTTGCCTTTAGCCAGTCCGACTGCGTGCGAGATGCCGGGGTGGCTAACGAGGTGGAAATGATTATGCCGCAGCTGGAGGCGGTGTATCAGCAGGTCGGGCTTAGCAGTGCTCAGGATGTAGATTTTGTCTGCTCTGGCAGCTGTGACTATCTGCAGGGAGCGGCCTTTGCCTTTGTCGCAGGCGTGGATGCATTGGGTGCGGTGCCACCGATAAAAGAATCCCATGTCGAAATGGATGCTGCATGGGCGCTTTATGAGTCGGTGCTGAAAATCAACATGGGCCAGGCGGACTCAGCGCTCATTTATGGTTTCTCCAAGTCCTCGCCAGGGGAGCTGCCAGTGGTGCTGTCACAACAGCTCGACCCGTATTATTTGGCGCCGCTGTGGATCGACAATATTTCTATGAATGCATTACAGGCACGCATGATGTTAGATCGGGGCCTTATAAACGAGCGAGATATGGCCGAGGTGGTTGCCCGGTCGCGCAACAACGCCATGCTAAACCCACTCGCGCAGCTTCGTGGCTATGTCACTGCCGATGATATTTTGGCGGAAGAAACTTATCTGTCGCCACTGAGGAAATCCGACTGCGCACCGATTTCAGACGGTGCCGCCAGCATGATTATTTGCACGGTGGAGAAAGCTCGGGAGTGGGCCGTGCCTTATGCTCGAATTACTGGCATAGATCATCGCATGGAGACCCACAATATTGGCATGCGCGATCTCACTGATTCAAAATCGACGCGCCAGGCAGCGGCCGCGGCGGGAGTAAAAGCCGGTGCGGTTGACATTGCCGAACTCTATGCGCCCTTTAGTCACCAGGAGATTATTTTGACACGTGCGCTGGAACTGGATGATGCCACCGATATTAATCCTAGTGGTGGGGTGTTGGCGGGAAATCTGATGATGGCCTCGGGCATTGCGCGCATAGGGGAAGTGTTTAATCGAATAGTGGCTGGCGAAGCCCGCCGTGGTTTGGCACACGCTACCGGCGGACCCTGCCTGCAACACAATATGATTACCGTATTGGAGGCCGCATAATGGCTGAATTGGCGGCAGTAATTGGTATTGGTCAGACTAAATACCAGACCAAACGCGGTGACGTTTCGATTGCCGGACTGGTGCGTGAAGCGGCTCAAAATGCGTTAGACGATGCGGGTCTCGGGTTCGACGACATCGACGCAGTAGTGATTGGCAAGGCGCCAGATATGTTTGAAGGTGTGGTAATGCCTGAAATGTATTTGGCTGATGCACTGGGCTGTAATGGCAAGCCGATGATGCGGGTTCATACCGCAGGCTCGGTAGGCGGGTCCACTGCGCTGGTAGCAGCCTCCCACGTGCAAAGTGGCAGCTTTAAAAGGGTACTGACAGTAACCTACGAGAAACAGTCTGAATCAAATGCCATGTGGGCTTTGTCCACCCCGCAGCCGTTTTCGGTTCATTTGAATGCTGGCGCCGGAGGTTATTTTGCCCCGATTATTCGTGAGTACATACGCAGATCGAACGCGCCTTACAATGTTGGGATTAAGGTGGCGGTAAAGGATCGGCTCCACGGTGCGCGCAACCCTTTGGCCCACTTACAGAAACCCGACATTACGATGAAAGAAGTAGAAGACTCCTTTATGTTGTGGGACCCATTGCGATTCTTGGAGGCTTGCCCGTCCTCTGATGGTGCGTGTGCGATGGTTATTGCTCATGAATCGCTGGTGGATCAGGCGCCGGGAAAACCAGCCTGGATTCGAGGGGGCGCGATGCGCTCGGAGCCAACCATGTATGCTGGCCGCGATGAGGTTAGTCCTCAAGCGGGGCGCGACTGCGCTGCCGATGTTTACCAGCAGGCAGGGATTAGTAATCCGCGCAAAGATTTGGACTGCGCTGAAGTATACGTACCATTTAGCTGGTACGAGCCCATGTGGCTAGAGAACCTGGGCTTTGCCGAAGAGGGCGAGGGCTGGAAACTCACTATGGAAGGAGCCACCTCGCTGGACGAAGACGGTGACATTCCATGGAACTGCTCCGGTGGGGTTTTATCGTCTAATCCGATAGGTGCTTCTGGCATGATTCGCTTTGCAGAGGCTGCCCGTCAGGTTCGCGGTGATGCAGGTGCACATCAGGTGGAGGGAGCGAAGCTGGCCCTGGGTCACGCCTATGGTGGTGGTGCACAGTTCTTTTCAATGTGGGTTGTCGGCGCAGAGAAACCCTAGAAGATATTCGGAGGTATTACCGATGGCAAAGCATTTCAATATTGCCGATATGTTTGAAATGGTGGCAGACAAGGTTCCTGGTCGCGAAGCACTGGTATGCGGCGAGAGTCGGGCCAACTACGGCGAGTTGGAGCAGCGCGCTAATCAGTTGGCGCATTTTCTGCTGAGTTGCGGCGTTGGCCCTGCTGATCATGTGGGTCTGTATCTTTATAACTGTAATGAATACTTGGAAGCCATGCTGGCCTGTTTCAAAATTCGCGCGGTCCCGGTCAATGTAAACTACCGGTATGTCGAGGAAGAGCTGCTATACCTCTTCGACAACGCTGATATGGTGGCCTGTATCCATAATCGAGAGTTTATTCCACACATAGCACAGGTTCAGCAATCGGTGCCTGGCCTGAAAACCTTTGTTTATGTCGATGACGAGGAGCTGGCCGATCCAGCGGCGATAGGTGCTATTGAGTATGAGTCAGCATTGCAGCAGCAGTCCGCGAACCGTGATTTCGGCGATCGGGCTGATGACGATTTATTTATTCTTTACACCGGCGGCACAACAGGTATGCCTAAAGGCGTTATGTGGCCGCATAAAAATGTCTTTTATGCGGCCATGGGTGGCGGTGGTTGGTTTCATCCCGACGGCGCTATTACCGAGCCAGAGCAAATTGCCAAGCGCATAGGTGACTTTGCGGTTGTCGGTATGGCATTGGCGCCGCTGATGCATGGCGCTTGCTGGTGGTATGCCTGTATTCAGCTGTTGGCTGGCAACAGCGTTGTTCTAAACCCTGATCACTCACTGGTAGCGGAGGACGTCTGGGACATTGTGGCGAGCGAGAAAATTAATTCGCTGTCCATCGTTGGTGATGCCATGGCCGTGCCCCTGCTGGATGCGCTGGCAGCCTACCCTGATCGTTGGGATTTGAGTTCGGTGTTCAGTATCGGGTCTGGCGGTGCGGTGTTTTCCGCCAGCAAGCAGGAGGCGTTTCGCCAACATTTCCCCAATGTCTTTATTATGAATTCTTTCGGCTCCTCTGAAAGCGGAGCCATGGGCATGGATGGCGGCGGCAAGAAAGGTGAAGGACTTGGCAATGTTGTTAAGAGTGCATTCATGTCGGTAATAGTTGCCGGTGAGGATGGCACCTATTGCCATGTAGCCCCCGGAGAAGCGGGCATCTTTGCGCGCAGCGGGTATATTCCTGTGGGCTACTACAAGGACCCGGTCAAGACGGCCAGCACTATTGTCGAGGTGAAAGGTAAGTCCTGGCTGTTGCTGGGCGATGAGGCGCGGCTGGAGGTTGACGACAGCATTACCGTTTACGGTCGGGGCTCTAACTGCATCAACACGGGCGGAGAGAAAGTATTTCCAGAAGAGGTTGAACAGGCGATGAAATCACATCCAGGTATATTTGACTGTCTGGTTGTTGCCACCCCGGATGAAAAGTACGGAAGCAGGGTAACCGCAGTAGTTGCGGCCCGCGATGGCGTCGAACTCAATCTTGCCTCAGTGCAGGAAGAGGTTCGAAAACATCTTGCGGGTTACAAAATTCCGCGTGAGCTGCACTTGGTGACCGAGGTGCCCCGTGCTCCCAGCGGTAAGCCGGCTTATCCCAAGGCCCTGGAAATCGCTTTGGGCGGTGACTATCGCGTTAGCTAACGCCTGGAGAAGTATGTGAACGAACTGGACATAAGCACCGAAAATTGCAGTGTCGCACAGCAGGGCCACGTTTTGATTGTGACTCTCAATCGCCCCGAAGCGAAGAACGCATTCAGTCCAGAGATGTTGCTCGGCTTGTATAAGGCGTGGCGTCGACTGGATGAGTATGACGACCTTCACTGTGCAATTTTGACAGCCAACGGCGATACGTTCTGCGCCGGCATGGATCTCAAACAAGGTGCGGAAGGCGAGCATCGATCCACTGACGAGTTTATGGCGCTAATGGCCGAAGTCCCCAATATTCACTGGCAGGCCTTGTTACGTGAAAATCGGCCCAACAAGCCTATTGTGTTAGCTGTGGAGGGTTATGCGCTGGCCGGTGGTACCGAAATATTGCAGGGTACCGACATTCGAATCGCTGCAGACAATGCCGTTTTCGGAGTTACCGAAGTCGCCCGTGGCCTTTACCCGATGGGCGGATCCACCGTACGTCTGCGCCGCCAGATTCCCTATTGCCTGGCTGCAGAAATGTTACTTTGTGGCGATCAATTCAGCGCCCGGCAGGCGCTTGAGTTCGGTCTGATCAACCGTATTGTACCTGCGGGGACTACCCTGGAAGTTGCCCATGAATTTGCCGAAAAAATATGTCGCAACGGTCCGCTGGCCGTGCAGGCGGTAACGCGTTCTTTGCGAGAGCATCAAGAATGTATGAGCGAGGACGATGCGCTGCGGGAATCCGATGTGCTGGCGGGCCCGGTCTTCAGTTCCGCCGATGCGAAAGAGGGGATGCGCGCTTTCAAGGAAAAGCGTGCAGCCGTTTTCACCGGCAGCTAACGGGAGCCAGCTATTATCAACGACTATAAACTGAACGGCGATGCACGATGACCGATAAAGTACTGACCCACAATGACGACGGTGTCTTGGTTGTAACGCTCAACCGGCCCGCTAAGAAAAATGCGATAGACAATGATATGTGGGTTGCGTTGCGAGACATTTTTAACACCGCTAGCGGTGACGCCAGCGTGGCCTGCGTACTTCTTGCTGGCGCGGGCGACAATTTTTCTGCCGGGGTAGATCTTGCCAGTTTTGGTGTCGGTGGTGAAGTTGAAGGTGAGGCTCATCCGTTTGAGGCTGGCGCCAGGGCCCTGGCTGAATTCGACAAACCTGTGGTGGCAGCAGCCCGGGGAGCCGCAGTTGGGGGAGGCGCCACCTGCCTATTTCACTGCGATATCGTCTATGGCGGCGAAAGTCTCAAAATGCGATTGCCCTTCGCTAGTCTCGCATTGGTGCCTGAGTGGGCCAGCAGCTACATGTTGCAAGCGAATATTGGGGCACAGCGCGCGGCAGAGTTATTTTATACAGCGGGTTGGATTGACGCGGATAAGGCGCTGGAGGTCGGCATCATCGCGCAGGTAATAGCGGATGATGATTTGCTTGACCATGCGATGAACAAAGCGCGTGAAATCGCCCAATGGCCGGTCAACTCGCTGCAGGAAATAAAGCGCTGCTTGAGGCAGCCTCATATGCCGGCAATTAATGCAGCCTTTGAGGCAGAACAAGCAGCCATGGGGAGGCAGGCAATGTCGGCAGATAATATCGAAGCGCTAACTGCCTTTATGGAAAAACGCCCGCCTAATTTTCGGCGGGGCTGAAGGTTTCCGACAATTCAGGGCTGGACGAATTTCGTTACCTCCAGATTGAACCCTGAAAGCGCATTGAAGTGCAGCGGAGCCGACATCAGGTTCATTTTGCCTACATTTAGTCGTCGCAAAATTTGCGAGCCGGTGCCAATCCAGCGGTAGTTCTGAGCACTCTCACGGCTGCCTGCAACGGTTTGTGGTGCAGGAAATTTCTGCACTTCGGTAAGAATCTCCTCGGCAGACTGCTCTCGGCCTATCAGCACCACCACACCGTGACCGGCCTTGGCGATATGTTCCATAGCCAGTCGATAAGACCAGCCAGTCGCCTGCTCTTCTATCTGGGTAGATAAAACATCTCGCAAGGTATTAACGGTTTGTACCCGCACCAGTGTTGGGCTGTCTTCATTAATTTCACCGCAGCTAAGCGCGTAGTGCACCGTGTCATCGATCAGGTCAAGGAAGGTGTGGAGTTGGAATGCGCCCCACTCGGTGTTTACGGTTTTACTGTCGCGCAGATCAACAGATTGTTCGTACAGGGCACGGT
This sequence comes from Halieaceae bacterium, assembly GCA_047633055.1. Classification (GTDB taxonomy): domain Bacteria; phylum Pseudomonadota; class Gammaproteobacteria; order Pseudomonadales; family Halieaceae; genus CALJFL01. The sequence goes on from JBLIEI010000003.1 coordinate 72,217, forward strand.
ACTGAATGAGGTCCGCGATGGTGCCCATTTTCAAACCGTGTTTTTCGGCGAATTCTTCCAGCTGTGGACGGCGCGCCATGGTGCCATCTTCATTCATGATTTCGACAATCAGTGCAGCCGGTTCAAAACCTGCCATGCGTGCCAGGTCCACTCCCGCTTCCGTATGCCCGGCGCGACGCAATACGCCGCCGGGCTTGGCCACCAGTGGGAATATGTGTCCGGGTTGGCTGATATCTGACCCCGTTGCACCTGATTTCACCGCCTGTTGTACGGTATGCGCTCGTTGCACCGAACTGATGCCCGGTCCCTTGCGCTCAGCAGCGTCAATTGACACGGTGAAATTGGTTTCGTGCTGTGAGCGGTTGTCGCGCACCATGAGCGGCAATTGCAACTGCTTGGCACGGTCCTCGGTAATTGGCATGCAGATCAGGCCACAGGCCTCGGAGGCAAAAAAGGTAATAACCTCCGGGGTTACCGATTCTGCGGCGATGATCAGGTCGCCCTCGTTTTCCCTGTCCTCGTCGTCCATCAAAATGACCATCTTGCCAGCGCGGATGTCGTCGAGAATATCGGGGATTGTACTTAATGCCATGGGCTTGCCCTGGGTTAATAGTTGGTCTTAGAGGAGTTCGATGCCGACTGCGGTCGCTTCACCGCCGCCTATACACAGTGCGGCAACGCCGCGTTTTTTGCCGAGTTTTTTCAGCGCGTACATCAAGGTGATGATAATCCGTGAACCTGTTGAGCCGATCGGGTGGCCCTGTGCGCAGGCTCCGCCATGAACGTTGACCTTGGCGTGGTCCAGTCCCAGGTCTTGCATGGCCAGCATAGTGACCATGGCAAAGGCCTCGTTGATCTCAAACAGGTCGACATCGTCTTTCGACCATCCTGTCTTGTCGAACAATTTCTGGATAGCACCGATAGGCGCAATAGTGAATTCTTCAGGTGCCTGGCTGTGGCGTGCGTGAGCGACTATGCGGGCCATGGGTTCCAGACCTCGGATCTGCGCCTCTGCGCCGCTCATCATGACTAAAGCGCTGGCGCCGTCAGAAATAGAGCTGGCGTTGGCAGCAGTAATAGTGCCTTCCTTGGTAAATGCGGCGCGCAGTTTGGGGATTTTCTCAACCGCAGCCTTGTGTGGTTGCTCATCATCTTTGACGATGGTCTCGCCCTTGCGGGTGACCACGGTAACTGGAGCTATTTCTGCTGCCAGTGAGCCTTCATCAATCGCTTTCTTTGCTCGTGTCAAAGATTCTATCGCGAAGGCGTCCATTTGCTCGCGGGTGATGCCGCGCTCGTCTGCCGTCGCCTGCGCGAAGGTACCCATAGCCGCACCGGTATAGGCATCTTCCAGCCCATCGAGAAACATATGATCGTAGAGCTTACCGTGGCCCGCACGCATGCCGCTTCGTGCACCTACAATCATATGGGGAGCGTTACTCATGCTCTCCAGACCACCTGCAATAACAACTTTGTTGGTGCCTGCAACAATGCTGTCATAGCCAAAGATAGTGGCCTGCATACCGCTACCGCAGGCTTTATTCACCGTCACCGCGCCGGCAGATTTGGGAATGCCGGCACCGATGGCCGCTTGTCTTGCCGGGCATTGCTTGAGTCCTGCCGGGAGCACACAACCCATAAACACTTCATCGATATCCGCCGTGTTGACGCCGCTGCGCTCTACTGCCGCGCCAATGGCTACGGATGCCAGCTCGGTTGCCGGGACGCTGGACAGGCTGCCCTGAAGACCACCCATAGGCGTGCGTGCGCCGTTGACGATAACTACAGATTCATTACTCATAGATCATTCCCAATGGGTGAGGCTTAACGAGAACTGGCGCTGGCCCAGCGCAATGTCTGAAGCCGTTGCGGAAAAAGGCGCTAATTTAGCCATAGACCACTGCTTTACTCAAGTCAGGCGCCGGCTTTCGGTGCGAACAGCTTGCCTCTGACAGCTTGCCGGTATTCCAGAGGGGTCATACCCGCGTGGCGTCGAAACAGCCTGCCGAAATAGCTGATGTCCTGAAGCCCTACTTGCCAGCCGACTTCGTTCACTGCCAGGTTACTACCACGTAGAAGGTCTTTTGCCAGCGACACTCGCAGTGACTGTAAATAGGACTGTGGCGTCAATCCGGTGGCGGCACTAAATCTTCTATTGAGGGATCGTGGGCTGATGCTAAGATCTTCTGCGAGGGCTTTCAAGGATATTGAGGTGCCCAACCGATCCTGCAGCCAAGCCTGCGCCTCTACGATAACCTCGTCGTGATGGGCGGTCTGGGGTTCGTTCTGGTAAGCGGCACCGCCAAAGGGTTGCCTGATTTCAGGTGAAAATTGGTTTTCCACTGCCCTGGCAATACGACTACCGAACCATTCTTCAACCAGATGCACCATCACGTCAGCGATTGAATTTACGCTACCAGCGCAGTAAATATTGTCGCTTTGGGTGATCAGATGCCGTGTTTTAAGCTGGACCTGAGGGTACTTGTGGGCAAATCGGTCGAAATAGCGCCAGTGGGTGGTGGCTGGCCTGCCGTTCAGCAAGCCGGTCTCTGCCAATAAGTAGCTTGCAGTGCCGACGCTACAGATACGCGCACCGCCCGCGGCCTGGGCGCTAATCACGTCCAGCATCTCTGGGTGCTGAGTCAGCGTCGGAAGCGGGCTGCGCCAAATCGCCGGGAGCAACAACAGGTCGAGATCCGGTAAATCCTTAATAGTGATATCTGGCTTCAGACGAATACCGGTTCCCAGCTCCAGCAAATTTCGATTCTTTCCGGCGAGCATAAAACGAACCTGCGCTTTACCGCGAGTCGCCACGCTGGCCATTTGGCTAGCGGCTTTTAATATTTCCATGGGCAGTGTAATGCTGGTGGCCAGCGCGTCGGGGTAGAGCAGGGCGGCGACAGTTTGCATGAAGATTCACATAATAGGTTTCGGCTAAAATAGCATAATTTTAGACTCAAATGACATATTCGTAGAATGATCTGCGACGTACACTAGGCACTATGAACATAAAACCCTGAACGGAGCACTATGAGCAAGCAGCGACTACCGGTAATTGTCGGATTTGGCGGTATTAACGGTGCCGGCAGAGCTTCTGGCCATCATGCCTTTCGTCGTCTGGCTCACGGCGCTCTGCCAGAGGATAAGCGACAGCGTACATTTGCTTCCCTGGCTCAGTTGATGGGTCTGGAGTCAGCGGTGGGTCAAGAGCAGTACATACTCGATCACACCCTCATCCGTCGTATCGAGTCACAACACTTCGACGTTGACTCTGTCGTCTGGAACCGCAAGTTTCCCATCCAGAGTAATGGTCCTTCAGTTAACTTCGATGTTAGACGCCAGAGTATGCCTGAGACGATTCCGGCGAATTGGGTGGTAACTCCGACTTCCGTCACACATGTCAATGTACAAATTGTTGGGCAGCAAGACTTCCTGCTGCCCACGCACCGAGATTTTGAAGTCAAGGCTGCTGGCCAATTGCCGACCGGCTTTGAACCCGGCACTCTATATCAGTCCCGCAATCACCCCAGGGGTCTTCAGATGACGGTTTATGCCGCCTCGGACGCCCTGGGTAGTCTGGGTATAGATTGGGATACCGTCAGTCAGCACGTCGGCGTGGATGAGGTCAGTGTTTACGCCGGCAGTGCAATGGGGCAGTTGGACGGCGCGGGCACCGGTGGCATGCTCAAGGCTCGCTACAACGGCCAGCGTATTACCTCGAAGTTCTGTCCTCTGGGTTTTGCCCAAATGCCCGCCGATTTTATAAACGCTTACGTCTTGGGGAGTATGGGCACAACCGGCGCGAGCCTGGGTGCCTGCGCTTCCTACCTGTACAACCTGCGCCAGGGCATTGAGGATATTCGCAGTGGCCGCGCGCGCGTTGCCTTTATCGGTTCCTCCGAGGCGCCTATCAGCCCGGACGTGATGGAAGGTTATGTTGCGATGGGCGCACTGGCCACAGACAAGGGCTTGCGTCAACTGGATGGATTGTCGGAGCAGGACGCCCCGGATCATCGTCGTTCCTGTCGTCCGTTCGCCGATAATTGTGGCTTTACTATCGCAGAATCTGCGCAGATGACGATATTGTTTGATGATGAGTTGGCGATGCAACTAGGCGCCAGCATCTACGGTGCCGCAACCGATGTTTTTGTCAATGCCGACGGCCACAAGAAATCTATCTCCGGGCCGGGGGTGGGTAATTATATTACGGTTTCAAAAGCGCTGGCAGCGGCCAGGGCAACCGTCGGCGAAAACCAATTGCGTAGCGGTGGTCTAGTCCAAGCCCATGGTACTGGTACACCGCAAAACCGCGTGACCGAATCTGCCATTCTAAGCCAGACTGCCCGCGCCTTCGGCATCGAAAGCTGGCCGGTGGCAGCACTTAAGTGCTATCTCGGACACTCCATTGGCTCTGCTTCAGGCGACCAGGTGAACGCCACGCTGGGTATTTGGGCTGACGGCATAATTCCAGGCATCAGCACTATCGACTCGATTGCCGAGGATGTTGACCAGAGCAATCTGGCATTGAGTAACACCCATACCCAGATTGATCCGGAGGCTCAGGCCTATGCGGTGATTAACTCCAAGGGATTCGGTGGCAACAATGCCTCGGCCACTCTGCTAAGCCCTGCAGTGACCCGGCGCATGCTGCAGGCACGTTATTCGGGCAGGGCATGGAAGGCCTGGGAAAGGGCCAATGAGGCCGTGCACGAGCAGCAGCGGGCTTATGATGATGGCGTTATCGCAGGCACTGAAAAGCCCATCTATAAGTTCGACCATCGGGTGTTAGGCGGCGACGACGTGGTGCTTGCGGACCACGAAATCGCCATAGGCACGCATAAAATTTGTCTGGACCTGAAATCCCCGTACGAGGACATGAAGCCCGACTAATCACTCGCCGTCGGTGCCGTGCTAAGCTTGTCCGCCACTTTATCGCCTGGAAGTATCGTGACAGCTGCAACAACCGTCCTGCTCGAGATTCCGGGGCTGGATTTACCCTTGCGTTTACACGTCCACGGCAGCGCCGACCAGGTAGTGTCGGCGAGTTTGCGTGACAATCGAATCTGGGAGCCTTTTGAAACGTCTTTGTTTGTTGATTTGATCCAGCCCGGCGATGTGGTGGTCGATGTAGGCGCTAATATAGGTTACTTCTCTATTCTCGCTGGAGCGCTGGCAGGGCCCGCAGGCCAGATCTTCGCCGTTGAGCCAGACCCGGATAATTATGCATTGGTAGCGGCCAACATTGCGCTGAATGATTTCGCCGATCGAGTTGTGGCAGAGCCGGTAGGACTGTCTGATGAAGATCAGGCTGGACGCCTTTACTTGAGCGAAGATAATCTCGGCGATCATCGAATATACCCGGGTGTTGGTGCGCGCCGTTCATGCGAGGTTCAACTGCGCAATGGCAGCGAGTTTCTGCGGGCACGAGTGTCCAGAATCGATTTCTTGAAGGTTGACACCCAGGGCAGTGAATATGCGGTATTGGCCGGTCTGATGTCTTTGCTAACGACGCTTCCTCGAAGCCCACAGATTTTAGTGGAACTGACGCCATTTTCACTGCGACAGGCAGGTAGTAGTGGCCGTCAGCTGATTGAATTGCTGAACCAGCTGAATCAGCCTTTTTGGATCGTCGATCATGTTGAACACCGTCTGGTTGCCAGCACCGCCGAGGATCTGGCACGCTGGTGCGATAATGTCGATGTCTTCCCCGAGGACGAAGGCTTTATGAATATCTTGGTAGGCCGAGGGCGGATCCTGTAGGACGGAAGGCGGTCCCGCAGTATTTGGCTGTTTGCTGGCGGACGCTTACTACCTTTGGTTATTTGCTGGTATCATGCCCTGCGTTCTAGCTTCAGTTGTTAAAATCATGTCCGAAATTCTAAAGTTCCTGCAATCTCGAAATTCGTCCCCAAAATTGATCGACCCGGCTCCTACTGCTGATCAACTTGCGTCCATGTTTAAGGCAGCATTGCGTGCCCCAGATCATGCCTGGCTGCGGCCCTCACGTTTTATCACCATTGAGGGGGATCGGCGCGCCGATTTTGGCGAGGTACTTGAACGCTGTCTAGTGGCGCGCAATGCGGACGCCGAAAAGGCCGCGTGTACCAGGGCAATGAATGCGCCATTGCGCGCGCCACTATTAGTGGTTAGCGTGGTTGAAATCTCGGAGCATCCTAAGGTGCCAGCCGTTGAGCAGCGTTTGTCTGCAGGATGCGCGGCTCACGCCTTGCTGCTGGCTGCAGAGGCTCAGGGCTATGCAGGGATTTGGCGTACAGGAGATGCGGCATTCGATCGTAGGGTAATGGATGCGCTGGGGCTCGCAGCGAATGAAGAAATAATTGGTTTTCTTTATATTGGTACTCGTGCCGGCAAAATTAAGTCACTCCCGGATCTCTCTCATGATGAGTTTGTTTCGCAGTGGTAACAACACCACATGCTTTGGAGAATGTCTATGATGCCTGAATTTGAAACCCTGAACATTCAATTTGCGGAGCAGGTTGCCACGGTCAGTTTAAACCGCCCTGATAAAGCTAACTCCGTTAACCCTACTATGTGGGACGAGCTTCAGGTGTGCTTTGAGTGGTGTGATCAGGAGCCGGAAGTGCGCGCAGTAATTCTGGCCGGCAGGGGCAAACATTTCTGTGCGGGTCTGGATCTAGGCATGTTCAGTGACGGCCTGCATAGCTCCGATGAAGATCCAGCACGCCGTGCAGAGGCTTTCAGGCAAACGGTATTGGGTCTGCAGGCGAATCTTACTGCCATTGAAAAATGCCGCAAGCCGGTGTTGGCTGCTATTCACAATACTTGTATCGGCGCGGGTGTCGATCTTACTTGTTGCTGTGATATGCGTTACGCCACTGAAGATGCCTTTTTCTCTATCCGGGAAATTGATATTGGCATGACAGCCGATGTTGGAACGTTGCAACGGATGCCCAAAATAATTCCCGATGGTGTGGCGCGAGAACTCGCTTACACCGGACGTAATATGGACGCCGAAGAAGCGCGGCAAGTGGGTTATATTAATGCGGTGTTTCCCGACCGAGATACGCTACTGCAAGCGGTAACCGCTATCGCAAGAAATATTGCAAAGAAGTCACCGCTGGCGATTCGCGGCACCAAGGAAATGTTGCTCTATACCCGTGACCATTCGGTCGCTGATAGCCTCAACTATATAGCGACTTGGAATGCTGGTATGTTCAGCCAGAGGGATATCGCTGCAGGCGTGCTAGCACAAATGGAAAAGAAACAGGCCATTTACGACAACTAGACAGAAATTGGCCTGCACGGGATGGTATCGGAGCTTAAGTAATGCGCTTGCTGTCATGGATCAATAAGCCCTGGATTCACTTTTTGATTCTTGGCGTTCTGCTTTTTAATCTGCAGTCCTGGGTGTATCCGCCGTCCAAACCCGTGGTTGGGCCGCTGCCAGACGCTCGTATAGAGGCTTTGCAGCAGCAATGGCAGCTCACCACCGGGCGACCGCCCTCCCAAGAGCAACTGACCCGCATGATAGCTGCGGAATTAGATCGCGATATGCTTTTTCAACGCGCGCTGGCCTATGAATTACATCTTTACGACACGGTCGTTTACCAGCGACTGTTGCGCAATATGCGTTTTTTGCAGCTGGGCGAAGATAAAACGGATCAAGAGCTCTACCAGCAGGCACTGGAAATGCGATTACACCTGGGTGACGAGGTGGTCAAGCGCAGGATGATACAGGTGATGGAACAATTGCTGCTGTCTGCCAGTCCTCCGCTGGCAGTGACCGACGCGGAAATAGCGGCTGAGTTTGACGCCCGCCACGAGGAACTTCGGCGACCACCACGCTACAGTGTCGCCCATCTTTACTTCACCAAAGAGCGAGACGCGGAGATAACAGAGGTTATCGAGGCCATCGAAGCGCAGGGTCTTGATGCCCGGACTGCACGAAAAATGAGTTCCCCATTCCTGCCAGGCTATGAGTTCAAAGAGCAGACGCCCGATCAACTGGCCCGTCACTTCGGCACTGACTTTGTGACGAACTTACAAACAGCTCAGCCGATGGCGGGTGATTGGGTAGGGCCTATTCGGTCTACCTATGGACAGCATTACGTTTGGGTAGAAGCGATTGAAACTGAACGGGACGCCAGACTGGAAGAAGTTAGAACGCGGTTGACACGTGATCTGGAAACACGTGCGCGAAGAGAGGCGCTGGCACAAGCCATTGCCTCGCTTCGGGATCAATTTGAGGTGCGTCGCTAATGGTCAGGAGGATCGTACTGCTATTAATGACGTTGTGCGTCGTGCAATTTGCGCAAGCTCACCGGTTCGCCCCTTCACTATTGAAAGTTATCGAAACGGCGAGCGGCCAGTTTAATATGGTGTGGAAAACTCCGGCACAGGGCACAAGCAATATACCGCTACGGCCAACCTGGCCAGAGAGCTGTGCCGTTAGTAATGCTAGTCCGCCACAAATGGAAGGCACGGGCAAAGTCAGTAGTTGGCAGTTGAGCTGTGAGTTTGGTCCCGAGGGTTTGATCGGACAGCAGTTAGGTGTCTCAGGTCTGGGAGCAAATCAGGCTTCCGCCATGCTGATGATAACGCTGTTGGACGGCCGCATTTATCAAGAGGTGCTGAGTGCGGCGGAGGCCGTATTTATGGTACCCGCAGAACCCAGTACTGGTGAAGTGATGGGCGACTACTCGGTGCTGGGTATGGAGCACATTTGGAGTGGCATCGACCACCTGCTTTTTGTCTTCGGTTTGCTCCTCTTGGTAGGCGGGGGCAGCCGCCTGTTGTGGACTATCACAGCCTTCACTTTCGGGCACAGTATTACGTTATCCCTGGTGACACTTGGCTACTTTAATTACCCGGTTGCGCTGGTGGAATTTACTATTGCGCTGAGTATCTTCCTGTTGGCGGTTGAACTTACCCGCAAGGGGCGCAGCGACTTCTTATGGCGTCAGCCCTGGTGGTTAGCGGGTTGCTTTGGATTACTCCATGGCATGGGCTTTGCCGGTGCTCTCGCAGAGACCGGCCTACCGCAGGACAATGTGCCCCTGGCTTTGCTGTTCTTTAATATCGGCATTGAAATCGGGCAGATTGCGTTTATCGCGGCAGTGATGGCCCTCTGGTTTGTGGTGCGGCAACCGCTCGCCCCTTGGCAAGATCGACTTTGGCCGGTACCGGTGTATGTCCTTGGTAGTCTATCTGCCATGTGGTGTATAGAACGAGGGCTCGAGGTGCTGGGCTGAGGCCGTTGCGCGATCGACATTTCTCAACTAATCTCATTCTTTATAGCGACCTGAGCGCAGGCACTCTGCGCATGGCGGAGAGCCTTATGAAGAAGCTGAATTTATTCCTCGTCATCATCGTGCTGATTTTGCCAGCATGCAATCGTCAGTCTGTACCCGAGGTGGCCGTGGAACCGGCGCCGGTTGAAGCGGAAGTCGCGGCGCGCGCGCAGGCCCCGTTGCTTGCCGGGCTCGGCGATTTCACCCATCCAATAACTACTATAGATCCTTGGGCCCAGCGTTATTTTGATCAGGGCATGGCCATGGCGTCCGGGTTCAACCACGCGGAGTCTATACGTGCCTTCAAGGCAGCGCAGCGCCTTGATCCCGACTGTGCCATGTGTTTCTGGGGTGAGGCACTTGCTACCGGTCCCAATATCAATGTCACCAGCAAGGGCAAGGCTATTATGATGCCCGGCGACCGCATGGCGGCTCAGGCGGCCCTGGAAGCTGCAGTCGCCCGCGCCGGCGGCGTCACCGAGCGTGAGCGCGACCTGATCAATGCGCTGGCGGCGCGGTACAACGGAGATGAAGCGACGCCAAGAGAGCCTTTAGACATTGCGTATGCTCAGGCGATGCGTGAACTGGCTGCCAAATATCCTCATGACGATGATATTCAGGCCATGTTTGCCGAAGCCCTGATGAATACGATGCCTTGGGACTATTGGCTCGACGCTGAGAATCCAAAACCGGAAACGGCGGAGGTGATTGCCGCGCTGGAAGCAATAATGGCACGAAACCCTCGTCACCCTCTGGCACTGCACTTGTATATTCACGCGGTGGAGGCATCCTCTGACCCCGGTCGGGCAGAGGATGCTGCTGACAGACTGGCAGATATGATGCCGGGCTTGGGGCATCTGGTGCATATGCCCTCGCACATCTACTGGCGGGTAGGGCGTTATTTTGATGCCTCAGAAGCCAACGTCCGCGCGGCTAAAGTGGATGAAGATTACATTGCCCAGTGCAATGCGCAAGGCTTTTATCCTGCGCTGTACTACCCTCACAATATTCACTTTTTATGGGCTTCGGCTAGCATGGAAGGGCGTAGCGCAGTCGCGATCGAGGCTGGCCGGAAGGTTGCGGCCAATGTAAGGCTCGATCTGATAAAAGAATTTCCGACAGTAGAGTTTTTCCATACCATACCGCTGCTATCTCTGGTTCGTTTCGCGTATTGGCAGGAAATTTTAGAGGTGCCGCAACCTGCGGCCCAATTGCCGTTCTCCAATGCGGTTTGGCATTACGCCAGGGCTATTGCATTGGTGCGCACCGGGGAATTGGCTCCTGCGCAGGCGGCAATAGACGCGATGCAGCCGCTGATGAAAAATGAATCGATCTGGTTCCTCGATGGCAACGACTATCCTGCCAGCCAGATACTTAAGATCGCCGAATGGTTGGCAAAAGGGGAGATGGCTCAGGCACGCGAGGATTACATAGGGGCCATTGCTGCATTTACAGAGGCCGTTGATGCACAGGCATCTTTACCCTATACCGAACCGCCGTTTTGGTATTACCCCACTCGTCAATCTCTGGGGCATGTGTTGCTGAAGGCCAAAGATTTTGTTAATGCGGAAGTGGTGTATCGGGCCGACCTGGCCCAATACCCGCGCAATGGCTGGTCCTTGTTCGGTTTGTCGCTAAGCCTTGAGGGGCAGGGTAAAACCGAGGAAGCCGCCGCCACTCGCAAGCATTTTGATAATATCTGGGCTCGGGCAGATATCACCCTAAGCAGCTCGGTTCTCTAGTTAAACTTCAACTGGGCTGTCTGATCTAGCGCTGCAGCCCACAAACTCCTTGCCCGGCCAATAGTTTAGGTCTAAAATTTTCCGCGTCTGAAACTATTATTTGCAAAGCGATTGTGAAGCGGGCACCGACACTCGAAATTTTGAAATTCACTGCGGGTATGAGGTTCACCAAGCCTGTTGCGTTACAGCGTAAATCAACCATCGAGAAGGCGACATAATGTTTAACAACAATAAGTTGAAGCTCGGCATTTTTTCCTCCAATTGTTCGGGGGGCATGGCGGTTACCAAGGTCGAAGAGCGTTGGCGGAATGACTGGGACAACAACATCCGTCTGGTTAAAATGTGTGATGAAGCTGGCATAGAATTCATGTTGCCTATTGCCCGGTGGATTGGTTACGGGGGCGAAACCGATTTTCATGGCGGTGTCCTGGAGACCGTTACCTGGGCAGCGGGGTTGCTTGCAAATTCTACTAATATCAACATATTTGCCACCGTGCACACGGCATTTAATCACCCGATAGTTTCCGCTAAACAGCTCGCCACCATTGACCATTTGGGTGGCGGCCGCGTTGGCCTCAATGTGGTTGCCGGCTGGAACAAGCCAGAATACGAGGCTTTTGGTCTCGACCTTCCTGAGAATCATGTTGAGCGCTATGCGCGCGCGCAGGAGTGGTACGACTACGTCAAAAAAATCTGGACGGAGGAGAGTGCGTTCGATTGGGATGGAAAATATTTCCGTGGCAAAGGTATTTACGGAAATCCAAGACCCTTGCAAGACCACGTGCCGATTCTGAATGCAGCGGCCTCCGAAGAGGGTAGGAAATTTGCGATGCGTAATGCGGACTTCCTGTATACCCCGGTGTTTGATTATGATCAGGCCAGGGAGGTGGTCGCCGATGTAAAGCAAAAGTCCGCGGTGGTTAATCGAAATGTAGGCGTACTCACGTTTTGTACTGTTGTATGCAGGCCGACACAGCAGGAAGCCGATGACTATCTCGACTATTACGCCAATCAGAATGCCGATTGGGACGCAGTGGATTACCTGATGAAACTACAGGGTATGCACGCACAGTCTTTTACACCGGAAGCTTTGGCCAATTTCCGCGATCGGTTTGCCTCTGGCCACGGTGGCTTCCCCCTGGTGGGAACTCCCGACAAGATTGCCGATGAGTTGGAAAAGCTCAGCGCAACCGGGGTAGCAGGCACGGCACTGGCTTTTGTAGACTACGCCGAGGAATTCCCCTATTTTCGTGATGAGGTAATGCCGCGACTGGAGCAAAAGGGTTTACGGCAACCTGCGGGGCAGGCGTAGATGGAATTACTGGAAGTTGGAGAAGTTACCACGATGATTGAAGACGGAGCCTCGATTACAAGCGGTCGGCGACAGTTTTTGCGCAATTCGGGCCTTGTGCTATCTTTCACTTTAGGGGCAAAGACCCTGCTACTGACGCCGGCTGAGGCGAGTGCTAAAAACATACCGTTGAAAATTTTGACGCCTGCAGAAGCGGCCACCCTGGGTGATTTTGCCGATGCTCTGGTGCCAGGAGCCTATGCTGCCGGCGTAGTTCATTTTATTGACCACCAGTTGGCCGTCCCACAAGAAGATTCTCTCCTTATGCTGCAATATCTCGGTGTTCCACACGCAGGTTTTATCGACTTTTATAAGGCGGCACTTGTGGGTGCTGCGGGTGCAGCCAGAGCCCGCTTCAAGAGCGATTGGGCCCGGCTGGATAGTGCTCAGGCGGCAGAAATCGCCGCTTTGCTCAATGGGCCAGATCCAGAAGGTTGGAGTGGCCCGCCGTCCGGGTTTTTCAGTTTCGTGGTGAGAGCCGATGCCTGTGACGTGGTCTACGGCACGGAATCTGGTTTTGACAGCTTGGGTATTCCCTATATGGCCCACATTCAACCCGCCACGGAGTGGTAACGATGAGCCGTCTTACTAGTGTTGAACAAGTCGACGTGGTTATCGTCGGCGCTGGTGCCGCCGGCGGCGTGATTGCTGATCGAGCCGTCGCCGCTGGTAAACAGGTGTTACTTTTGGAGGCTGGCCCTGCTCGCGGCATGAGCGACCTGGTTAGCTCGCAGATCTGGGCGCGCAAACTAAAATGGTCGGGCGCGCCGGTAGAAGAGCATGGCGACCTCAAGATTGGGCATGGTTTTAATGCGGGCTGGGGCACGGGCGGCAGTGCTATGCACCACTACGGCGTCTGGCCCAGGTTGCATGAGGCAGATTTCAGTACTGCCACGAAGTACGGCGTGGGCCTGGACTGGCCCATTTCCTACGATGAATTACGGCCTTACTACGATAAGGTACAGGCCGATGTGGGTATCAGTGGTGATGCGGAGCAGGAAAGCTGGCGGCCACCGGGAGAGCATTACCCATTGCCGCCACTGCCAGTGTTCGCTCAGGGGCAGGTTATCGCCAGAGGTTTTAAAGCGCTTGGGCTTAACACCGCGCCGATTCCAGTGGCGGTTAATACGAGAGAGTACAAAGGTCGGGCTGCTTGCCTCTACGATGGCTGGTGTGATGCGGGCTGCCCGATTGGCGCCCTGGCTAATCCGCTGGCGACCTATCTGGGTTGGGCGCTAAAGGCAGGGGCTGAGATCAGAAACAGAGCCACTGTGACACGTGTTTTACACGACCAAAAGGGTACCCGGGTAACTGGCGTGGAGTATGTCGATGCTCAGGGGGTGCGCCATCAGGTGCTAGCCGGTACCGTAGTACTGGCCGCTTTTGCCGTTCAAAACGCACGTTTGTTATTGGCTTCTGCCAGCAGCACTCATCCCCATGGCTTGTCCAATCACAATGACCAGGTCGGTCGCTATCTGATGACCCACCCCGCAGCCTCGGTCTATGGCCTGTTTGAAGACGAGACTATGCCTCACCTGGGCGCCACTGCCGGACAATTGATCTGCCAGGAAAACTACGACGATAAACAGCCTTCAGCCGACCGGTTTGGGTCGTATCAATGGTTGATTGCCAATGCCGTCAAACCCAACGATCTGCTCGGAATCTCCACTTCTCGCCCCGATATTGTTGGTGCGGCACTGCAACCGTTTATGAAGCGTGCGGCAAAACACTTCGGTAATATGGTCTGCGTTGCCGAGGACGTGGCCTCGCCGGACAATCGCGTTACATTATCCAGCAATAAAGATGCCCATGGCGTGCCTCTGGCCAGCACTGTCCACAATATTGCGCAGGCATCTGCTGTCACGTTGGATGCTGCCCTGGTTCAGGGAAAAGCGGTGTTCGAGGCGGGCGGAGCGGCCGAAGCCTGGACGGGACCCCGATTCGGTATGCATCTAATGGGTGGCACAGTCATGGGGCGTAACCCGGCAGACTCAGTTGCCGACGCCAATGGCCGTTGTCATGAATTGGAAAATCTGTATATTGCGGGTCCGGGATTGTTTCCCTCCAGTGGGGCGGTTAACCCCACGTTTACTCTTCATGCATTGGCGCTGCGCACGGCCGAGCACCTTTTTAACAGCTAGCGAGACTTTTTGATGACGTCACTTGTTACATTTGAAGAAACAGAACAATACAGCCAGATTGTCCTGGACGACGGTAAAGCCAATGCGCTTTCTCCGGACATGATCGCAGCGGTTCACGCCGCTCTGGATCAAGCGGATGTCGCCGGGAAAGTGATAGTGATTGCTGGTCGCCCGGGAAAATTTTCCGCGGGGTTCGATCTGTCAATTATGAGCCAGGGTGGCGATGCGGCCACTAAATTGCTGCGCGATGGTGCGAACTTATCCCTGCGGTTGCTTAAATCGAAAACGCCGGTAGTGCTGGCGGCAACCGGCCATGCGCTGGCAATGGGCGGATTATTGTTATTGTCTGGTGATTACCGGATAGGTGGCAAGGGCAAGTATAAGATTGGCCTCAACGAAGTGGCAATCGGTATGACGATGCCTTATTTCGCGGTGATTCTTGGTGAAACCAGACTAGCCAGAAATTATATAAGCCGCGCTGTGGTTTGCGCTCAGCTTTACGATGCCGAAGAGGCGGTCAATGCAGGGTTTTTGGATGAGGCCGTTGACGAAGGGGACGTTATCCCGCGCGCGCAGGCATTGGCTGAGCAGCTATCCGGGGTAAATATGGAAGCCCATTACGGCACCAAGTGTCGGGTCCGGGAGGCTATGTACCTTGCGATGGAGGCCGCCATTAGCCAAGAGTTTGCGCACGAACGCTAGGATTTCCGGAACGTCTGGGCTGGCAGCCCTTAGGGGTTGCCGGGCCACTGTTCCATTTCAATAAACGGGTGAAACGCCAGTTCGATTCCCTGACTAACGTTGTTCTCATTTTCAAGAATACTGCGACGACGAACGTATCGTCCTCTGGAAGACCGGGTATCGATCGCGTCGGTGGCATCCATCCCACCCCGGCTGCTAAACAGCTGTTGGAGTTCGGTATCGTAGATACTGATCTGCAGCGAGGCCACCGCGGCCTGCATATTCCAGTCGAAATCCCCTGACACGCCGGCTCCAGGACCCTGTAGCGAAGGCTTGCGACTGACGCCGTCCCAGCGGGCCAAGTGCTTCAAACCGCCGCTGAAGGACACTTCGAGTTCCACCAGATCAGTGAATATAAACGCATCCACACTGGTATCTTCTACCATTTGGTCACGCACGCTCTGCATGATCTGTGAAAAAGTTTTCATATTGATCTTGCCCGTCGTGGGATCCACCGGGTCGCCAAAGGCGCGGGAAGCATTATTATAATGCTGAGTAAACTCGCGCTGGGGTAAAACCTTATAGCCATTGTCCTTGAGGTAGGTGCTTACCAGACCATCTATTCTGGGCGCCTCCTTCTCCAGGTAGCTGCGCGACGGTATACCCAGATTGACGTGGGCAATCACCACAGTCTGTATCGTTGACGTGGCCATCCGCTCTTCATTCAAACTAAAGGGGAATACACTGGGGTTGTAGCTTGCACCGCTGCTACAAGCCATGATGAAAATGATAGCAATTAAGGCCATCAGGCGCGAAAGAGAGGGGACAATACGCATGCTAGGTTCCGATCCGTTATAGTGCTGGTCATGGTAGCAAAATCTGATGAAGGGCACAGCGGCTAATGGCTGTAAAAATACATCATAGTGTGATTGGACAAGGATCAGATGTGCTGCTGCTGCACGGACTCTTCGGCATGGGCAGCAACCTTGGGTCACTGGCCAGGGCGCTGCAGGACGAGTACCGAGTGCATACCATCGATCTACCCAACCATGGCCGCTCACAGTGGCTCCTAGAGGCAGGCATCACTGCCTTGGCGAATGCTATAGCGCAATGGATGGATGAGTGTGGTGTAAGCAGCGCTGCACTGGTCGGACACTCGCTGGGAGGCAAGGTCGCGATGCAGTTGGCGTTAAGCCAACCCGCAAGAGTTAACGCCCTGGTAGTGGCTGACATTGCACCAGTGGACTATCCCTCGCGTCACAATGAAGTTTTTGCGGCACTGCTGGCGGTTGCGGGCGCGGGCTGTCGCTCACGTGCGGAAGCCGGGAAATTGATGGCGAGCTATCTGCAGGACGAGGGTACCATACAGTTTCTGCTGATGAGCCTGAGGAAGGATGAGAACGGCACCTATAACTGGCGCTTTAATCTGGCCGGACTGGAGGACAATTATGCCGCAGTGCGTGAGGCTCCTGCAGCCAATGGCTGCTATGATCAAAGAGTGCTATTTGTTAAAGGAGCAGATTCCGATTACATTCTCCCCGAACATGAACAGCCCATCAGAGCGCTGTTTCCTCAGTCTCAGGTGAGAGTAATGGCCGATTGCGGTCACTGGCTGCACGCCCAGCAGCCACGTTTGTTTAACAGTATTGTAAAGGGGTTTCTGGCGGAATAGAGGCCCGGCCTCTGTTTTGTTCCTTCTGGTCCAAGTATGCTATCGCCATCTTAAATTTCGGAGTGCTCAGTTGTATTTTACCCTCGGTGAGTTAGTGGTGGTGTTCGTTTTCGGCGCACTTACCTTGTATTTCCTCGCCTCTATTCGCGTGCGGGAGTTAGCGCTGCAGGCGGTCAGTCGGGCCGCACGGCAGGACGACTACCAATTACTGGACCAAAGTGTGCATATTCGTCGGGTATCACTGAGTCGAGGTGACGGAGGCAGCTGGCGTATTTGGCGACAATATCGATTCGATTATAGCTACGACGGGGTGAACCGCAGGCAGGGCCACGTGATCATGCTAGGCCGCCGTTTGGAGGCAATTGTGGTTTCAGAACAGGACCGGATACTGCATTAGTCGGTATGGAATGAGCGGCGTCCGGCGCGGTTACCTGTCGACCTCCCAAAACAGATTCGTCAACTCCGGCGAGACTTTGCGCAACATTATTTTGCTCTTGTCTTGTCCACAAATTCTGTGGATAAGTCAGTGGGTAATTTGTTCAGTTTGGCACGCAAGGCAGTCGTTGGGCGCTTTGTTACAGATTGGTTAAAATTCATACAATAGGTCTAATTCTATATAAATCAATAAGTTACAGCTATTTCGTGAGAAACGAAATCTAAAGCATTACCTAAGCTAGCAGTTACGTATTTTTATCAAGCCGATGTGCATAACCTTTTGTACTACGCTACCGAAGGTAACTTTTTTAGGTAGGGGGAAACAAGCGGTAGCGATAGCGGGTTGAGGCTAAAACATGGCTAATTCGCTGGGTACTTTTTCTGTAGGCTTTGCTGCGTTGTCAAGGATAATTCTCAGTGTTACCGTACTGTCACATTAGGTACTTTAAATACTAGGTCCGCGGTAAATACATCCTGATGTGCAAGTTTCTCTAATCTCGACGGCACTCAATAGCGGCAGCGCCGGTTGTAGGCTTTGCCAGATCCAACGGGCTATATTTTCACTGGTGGGGTTTTCCAGGCCGGGAATTTCATTGAGATAGAAGTGGTCCAGTTTTTCCAGCACCGGTTTGAAGGCGGCTTTCAATTCCGAGAAATCCATGACCCACCCTGTTGGCTCGACTGCCGCACCTTCGACACAAATACGGACCAAAAAAGAATGGCCGTGGAGGCGGGCACATTTGTGACCTTCCGGAACATTGGGGAGTCGATGGGCTGCTTCGAAATGAAACTCTTTGTAAATTTCCATACTTCAGTTGCTCTTTTACGTGCTGGCAGCGGCCATAGTGAGGTGTTTCTCAAGTTGCGACCGGGAAGGCAATTTTACTACTAAAATCAATAACTTTTCATCGTTACAAATAATAGGCAGAATTTTTCCCGGAAGGTTTGACAGGGCAGCTATTATCTCTATAATGCGCGGTCTCGGCACGGGGGTGATTAGCTCAGCTGGGAGAGCATCTGCCTTACAAGCAGAGGGTCGGCGGTTCGATCCCGTCATCACCCACCATTTATTTCGAGAGCAACTACCAGGACCGGTAGTTCAGTTGGTTAGAATGCCGGCCTGTCACGCCGGAGGTCGCGGGTTCGAGTCCCGTCCGGTCCGCCATACATAAAACCCAAGTAACTAATTTGCTTGGGGGTTTTGGTTTATGAAGTAAGCCTACCCACATTTCCCTATTTGCCTATACAAAATCTTTTGTACTACAACCCTTCGTGTGGGCGAAAGATATTACGATACATACAAAGTAGCCGCTAAGGTCGCCAAACAGTTTGCAGAGGAATACAGATGCACTGTGGATGTTTGCCGGTATGGCGATCGATTTTATGTTATCGAACTCGAAGCAATGGTGGCTGAGAAGAAGGAACGTGATCGAGAATGGGAAGCGATCGAAGGAAAGCCCGCATCTTGGGATTTTGACGAAGTAGCAAGACGTAAGGAGGCCTTTGCTCCTTATTGGGCCCTCCCAGAAATAGACTCTTAGCTTAAAGATGGTAAAGCGTAAGCAGCGAGGGTCTACTCCCAGTTCACCAACTTCAAGGCCTGATCCGCATCAATCCCGGCCTGAGCCATTAGCTGAACCACCGCAATCGCAGCACGGGCGCGACCACCCGCATCAAATGCCTGTAAGGGTTGCATCACGTCTAGCGTTACAGGGCTATCTAATTTCTCCGAAACCTCCGCACCGATCAGGTTAGCTATCGGCTGCAGTTGCCATTGGGCTAGGTGTCTCTGCGCTTCCCGCACCATCGGGCCAGTTGTCGAAGCATTGAACAGTCCCGGCAGCACACCATAGACCGCCAGAATCGAATCACGCGCAGCGGACAGGCTTTCCGTAGACATAGACCGCTGCAAATCTGGGGTCATGTCTTGGGGTTTCCAGTCGGTTTGTGGGACAGGGCCACCCGCCGCCGTAACATTCACCGACTCTCGCAACAAGGTTCTGCCGCGCTTGCCCCTGAATCCCGCACCGATTTTCTCCAGATCAGTCTCCGGGGATTCTGGGAACGGGAGTACTTGTGTTCCTATCGGGGCAAATTCATAGAACTCACCCAGGGCAGTTTCGATACTGTTCAGTAATCCAGCGGTCAGGCTGGCTCTGGACAATGGACTTGTCCCTGTCCACGGGGCGGACATGTCAGAGCGGTACTGACAAGCTAACTCATTTTTCTTCAAAAAGTGAGAATTCCGACCCTGATCCGGCCTATATAGTACTATAAAGTGGGGAAAAAAATTCAATAAACCCTCAGAATTGGGTCTTCCGTGTAGCTCCAGCCCATGACCTCAAGTTAACTTGCCGATACCACCCCGGCCATTCCTGCCTGCCAGTACGTGTTTTACCGCGTTGGTAAGCTGTGCACCATAGTAAGAGATTTAAGCTCAGCTCCGGCTCTTCGGTGCTCTGCCAGGATTTGGTATTCGGGGTCGTTGAACCAGGCGTCGGCTGTGGTTTCCGAGGGAAATTGAAAGATTACGATGCGGCCAGGTCTTGGCTCTGTGCCCTCCATATGCTTGATGTTATCGTCAAAGGTAAGGAATGAACCGCCATACTTTTTAAGTAGCGGAAAGAATCCTTTCTCGTACTTGAGATATTCATCTTTGTCGTGGGTGACGATGTTGGCAATCATGTAAACCGGAGTATCTGACATTGTCTAAATCCTTTTTTCTTGAGTCCGAGGTGGACTAGATAGTTTTTAGCCAATCGGCCACAGCCTGACCGATCTCAACGGGAGAATCTTCCTGAACGAAATGCAGGCCTTTTACGGTGACTTCCTGCTGGTTTGGCCAACTGCGACAAAACTCACGTTGCGGTCCGACGAGAATGGAGCCCGGGTCTGCGTTGATAAACAACTTGGGTATATCGCTGCCGGCCATAAAGGCGCCGTATTCATTTACCAGGGCGACAATATCTGCGGGTTCACCTTCGATGGGTATCTGCCTTGGCCAATTCAGCAGGGGCTGGCGATCATCGGATTCGAGGTGGGGGGCGCGATAGGCATCCATCTCTTTTTCGCTCATGGTGCGGATCACTGAGCTTGGTAGTACACCCTCGATGAACATATTACGGTTGAGGATCAGATCCTCTCCCTTGTCGGAGCGGAAGCCCTTGAATATTCCCACAGCGCCTTCTGGCCAATCGGCCCAGGTCACAGGCTTTACAATACCTTCCATATAGGCCACACCCTTGACAGCTGCGGCGTTGCGCATGGCCCATAGAAAACCAATGCCGCTACCCCAGTCATGAATAACCAGAGTGACATTTTCGTTGGCGCCAATGCTTTCCAGCAGACCATCCACATAGCTGTAAGTGACTTCCAGGCTGTAACGCTCTGGCCCTTCACTCGCGGCAAGCTTTTCCGAATCACCCTGGCCAATCAGGTCAGGGACAATTACCCGACCGGACTGCTCAAGCTCGGGAATCACATTGCGCCACAAAAAAGAGGAGGTTGGATTGCCGTGTAGCAATACAATAGGATCGCCACTTCCTTCCTCGACGTAGGCGATTTGCTTGTCATTTACCGTGGCAAATTTTTTCTCATAGGGCATGATTTCAGACAACATGGTAGGGCCTCATTGTGTTCAGCCTAGGGTTCAAGCAGCCAGTCCGAGTATGGACAAGCTGTTTTCGATAATAGATTTCAGTTCTTTTCGAGATTTTTTTTGACGGCTTTGCACCCGCAGTCCCAGGTTGATTGTCATCACTAGACTGGCCAGTTCTTTAGAGCTGCGTGCAGTATCCAGTTCGCCATTTTTTTGCGCCAGCGCAAAGGCCTTTGCAAAGGCTTTTTCAATCGAGTTGAGTTTGTGCGTCGCCAGTTGATTGAGCTCTGGATCTACATCGGCCAGTTCCAGTACAGTATTCACCATCATGCACCCCTGCTTT
Organism: Halieaceae bacterium; assembly: GCA_047633055.1. Lineage (GTDB taxonomy): Bacteria > Pseudomonadota > Gammaproteobacteria > Pseudomonadales > Halieaceae > CALJFL01. The sequence goes on from JBLIEI010000003.1 coordinate 93,452, forward strand.
GCTCTGCGCTTTGAAACATCCAGCATGGTCGATTCGAAGAACGCGCGCGGTAGGGCGCTGGGATGCAGTGATTTGGCGTCTTCGTTTATCATGGCGAGGGTACGATCACCGAACAGCTCCAGACACTCCGTGAACAATTCCCGCTTGGTGTGGAAACTGCCATAAAAGCTGGAACGCGCTATACCCATTGCCTCAAGCAGATCGGGTAACGAGGTTGCGGCATAACCTTGGGCCCAGAATAGCTTCATGGCGGCTTCCAGGACTTTAGTACGATCGAATTCAGAGGGTCTGGCCATTCCTAGCCTCAATGAAAAAATAATATATATTGGACCAATTGGTCCAAAAAGGCAAATATTATTAGTTGCGTTAGTGCAAATCTAATGATCGGCATTGCCAATTTAACTGCCCGTAATTGATACAATAAGGCGATGAACACATACACGCGCCACCGATTCCCACGTGACATCATTTCCTACGCCGTCTGGCTGTACTACAGATTCAACCTACGTCACCTCGATATAGAAGGTCTCCTCGCTGAGCGAGGCATCACTAATGTCGGTCGCCGTGAGCTGGCCCGCGCTAAAGCTGCGGCTCGACACCTGCACCGGTTCACCGATAGACAGCGAGGTTTTTCCTTGCGGCAGATTGAAGTCAACCCACAATTCATTCAGGCCACTGATAAGCTCGGTGACAATTGCGTTGGCGGGAAGATATTGCCCAGATCCTCTTCAACTGCAGCTCCGCAAGCTTTAACTGGGCGCAACTCGCCGTGCCGGGTTGCGCGCACTTCGCCAATGGCGCGATAGCGCTGCTGCCAGCTGACCGGTGTTGCTATTACGGCTGTGACCGTTTCTGAGCGCTCGGGGAAGGACTTGCCAAAAGCGATAGCCGTTGAGACCTGGACGTACTTGAGTCCGCCCAGAATAGCCAAAACTACCAGGCACACTGCCACCAGCAGTATCCATCGGGGGCTGTGCCGGGGGCGTCTGAGGCAGCTGACTGTCGGTTATCAGGCATGATTTATAGCCCAGCGGAGATATTACGATATCAGGTGATGTACGCTTTATATGGCCCTCCAGTCCACTTTTTCGCGTACTGGAGGCTTTGCCGAGGGTATTGGCGAGTTAAGTGGCCAGAGCTGACAATTACGGTGCAAGGGGTGAGATTTCTTGATTACGCAATATTGCGGGTGAGAGGGTGCCGGTCACTCGGCATCAGCAGTGCTCCAACTCATTGCTGAATTTAAGACCAATTTGTTGGCGTATTTCGTCCATAGTTTGCATTACCGCCAAGCTGTCGGCATGAGGCATCATATCGCTGCACAGCTTGCCTGCCTTGACACATGCCATCGATTCTTCAATCTGGTATTCAAAACCATTTACCCTGTGCTCAAACTCCAGCGTATCCAGGACCTTATCATCCTGTTTCAAAATAGCTTTGTTACCATTCCAAAAGTGCGGGGGCAAAACGATATGCCCCTCACTACCAACGATGGTCATACTATTGCTTGCTTGCGCTCTGGCGGTACAGGTGAATTGTGAATAACGATTAGAGGAATAAGCGATATTCACCAGGGTATTTTCATCAACACCGCTTTTGCCAAGCGTCCCGATCGCCTGCACATTCACTGGGTGTTCGCCCATCAGAAACTGGCTGATGGTGATGCTATAAACGCCCAGGTCCAGCAATGCGCCACCACCCAGATCAGGATTGTTCAGGCGATGCTGCGGGTCGTGCCTGAATGCAAAACCAATGTCAGAGATACTATATTGTAAGTCGCCAATCCTGCCGTCTGCTATCCACTGCTTTACCGCGGTGAAACAAGGCATAAATCGGCTCCACAACGCTTCTTGCAGTAACAAATTTCTGGATTTAGCTAAGGCAATCAAGCTTTCACATTGCGCGGCATTAATTGCCAGGGGCTTTTCCAGTAGCACATGCTTGCCGGCCTCCAGACAAAGTCGGCAATGTTGGTAATGATGGCTATGAGGCGTCGAGATATAGACAATGTCCACCTGGGGGTCATCTACCAATGACTGATAGTTATCATGAATCCCCGGTGCTCCGTATTGCTCAGCAAAACTTGCAGCTCTGGTTCTGGCTCGGCTCGCCACAGCCACCAGTTGCCCCTGGTCGCACTGGGCTAATGCCTCTGCAAACTGATGGGCAATAGCGCCAGGCCCAATAATACCCCAATGGAGCTTCCGCATAACTTTGTACTCTAACCCCCTGAACTCTAAATTATGGGATAACTATAGAGCACTACACTTAAATTTGGGATGAATTTACAATTCGTCATGTGCGAGTCTCTAGACTCTAGCCAAGCTAGTTTCAGAGTTGTCCCTACCAACTGTGGCGGAGTAGAATAAAAAAACCGTACATCCTGTATATATGGGTAATTTGATGCAAGAAATAGAATTTGAGTTGGCACATGCTTGCCGTAGCGCCTATCGAGAGCCCTGTACGGTTACCGTTCCCCAGCCGGTGAAAATACAGTGCAGCGACGCTCTGCGGTCTCCAGCACCACGGGGCCATGTCGCATGCATCCTGCAGGCCAGCATCACATGAGTTGCTGGAATGTTGCCGAAGCAGCCTATCAAAAGGCCGCGGCATCGCCCTCGCACATCGTGTAGATGGCAGCCAGACTGGCGTTGGTGAAACGCTCCTGCAACAGGTACTCCACAACATGAACCCTTTTTGCCTCAGACAAATTCGCGGCCTGGGCACTCATGATGCCTCCGTCCATCGCCCGGTAGATGCTGCGAGCTGGCATCATCTCCAGCCAGGCATTATTGTTATCCGATTGCCAAGGCAATGCTAAAGATACTCAAGGACGCAACACATTGCGAGATGCCGCAGTTTAAATAAAGAAGCGACGGTTCAAAATATAGCAAAATATAGGGACGCAATTATTTTCGGTGGGAGAGTGGCGATATAATAAATGCGTCCCCATTTTTGGTAGGCTATGATGACGCCCTAGTCCCAGATGGGTGCCTAGAGTTTTTTGATAGAGCTTGCAGTAAAAATACATTCTTTTGAATCGGTGAAAATATGAACTCGGACAACATACAGTGGAAATTGATCGCGCGACCAGAGGGCGAAGCCAAGCGCACTGATTTTGAAGTATCCAGCGCTCCGATTCCTGAGCCTGGGCCGGGCGAGGTGTTGGTCAAGAATCTATACATGCTGGTTCCGCCGTCTATGCGGTTGTGGATGAACGAAAAGGAAAGCTATTTCCCGCCTGCTGCGCTGGGTGAGGTTATGCTCGGTATAACGCTAGGCGTCGTGACCGAATCTGATTCGCCGGATTTACCCGTGGGAAGCTATGTGAATGGTATGGGAGGATGGCAGCTGTGGAGTGTGGCCGCGGCAGAAACCTTACAAAAACTGGAACCTCACCCCGATGTTCCGCTAGAGCTTTATCGTACAGTGCTGGATGTGCAGGGTCTTACGGCGTATTGCGGTATTACTGATATTTGTAATCCTCAGCCGGGCAAAACGCTAGTTGTCTCTGCGGCGGCCGGGAGTGTTGGATCTATTGCCTGCCAGATCGCCAAGAACCGCGGCGGCAAGGTGATCGGTATCGCAGGTGGCGCGGACAAGTGCGCGTGGCTGGTAGACGAATGTGGCATTGACGCCGCCATCGATTACAAATCAGAAGACGTCGCCAAGCGACTCGATGAGCTGGCGCCAGAGGGTATTGACGCCGTATTCGAAAACGTAGGCGGTGAAATTATGGACGCCTGTCTTGAACGGATAAACGACGGAGCCCAAATTGCACTGTGTGGTCTGATCTCCAGCTATAATAACGATACTACCCAGCGCACTAGCGCACTGATGTCGCTGGTGAATCGTAGCGCGCGGTTACAGGGATTTCTGGTAAAAGACTATCCGCATCTAGCCGGTGCGATGCTGGAAGAGCTGCAACCAATGGTGTTGGCGGGGACTCTGAAATACCAAATTGATGTACTCGATAGGCTGGACAATACGCTTGAGGCAATGAGCCGCATATACAGTGGTCAAAACAAGGGTGTTCAGCTGATTCGGATTAATCCCGAATAAGTCTGCGCGGTGGTGCCTGCGATTGGCTACACACGTTAAATTTGAATATCGTGCAGACCAACAATAATATTCGAGAGGAGAAATAGTTTGAAACCGGCCATTGCCCTTGCAGCTTCCATACTTTTGATTTCATGCGCCACGGTATCATCAAGTCCACCCCGGTCGCAGACCACGGACGTCACTGCAGCCACCGCGGTCTCACCTGATCTGGACATCGGGCTCATTTCCCGTTTTCACTTTGCAACGCACACACGGGATTTCGATACATCCCGGGCCTTTTACCGCAAACTCGGATATACAGAGGGCATGGGCGGTTTCCCTCTGAGCAATACGCACCTGATGGCGCGCGCATTGGGGATGTTCGACATCTGTCAGTATGAGCTTGTTAGAGGCGAGGTTATCTCATTACCTGATAGCCTCAACACGGCCAATATCGACCTACTACAATTCAAAACACCATTTAATGATGAGTCGCCTTATGAGCTGCCCAATCATCTTGGCATGGCCTACGCTGCACTCCTGACCGCCAATCTGGAAAGTGATGTTGCTTATCTCAAAACGCTTGGGACGGATTTTCTGTCTGAACCTTATGGCATTCCTGGTGATCAATTCGTATTCTTCCGCGACCCGGATGGGGTGCTCTATAAGCTGATGGAAACTTCGCCGCCGCATGGTGACAAAGAAGCGGATATGCACCTCATTGCCATGCCTTATATAGGGATTAATGTCAGCAATCTTGAGGCATCGCTAGCATTCTACCGAAAGTTTGGTTACACCCAGGTCAAACGTATGCATCAGACAACGGGTTCTCTTGAAGAAGCTCGCGCCTATGGACTTGACCAACCTTTTCAGTTCAAAGGTGCCGATATTGCTCTTGGGGTGGGTGACCGACATGTGCTGCGCTTAATACAATGGATTGAACCGTACAACCCCGAACCCTCTTATGCACCCCCTATTAATCATATTGGAATCAATCGAATCGCGTTGTTGACTCCGGATATTGCACGCGCTGTGAAGATCCTTAAAGGGCAGGGCGTTAAGTTCCTCTCCGAGATTGCACCATGCTGCACAGGTACGGCTGAAGACGACACAGCGATTGTGCATGCTATTGATCCAGACGGTGTGTTCCTCGAATTAGTGGGTGGTATCACCCCACGACCACTGCAGCCGCAGCCAGAAGAATGCCCTGCACTGGAAATAAAAATGCCTGCAGTCGACACTTCGACGATAAAGTTAGATCTCGAAATTCCTGGTAGCGATTAACCGAAAATCGGGACGTTAATATTTTCAGGTTTATTTCATTAGGGATAAAATCTGGAGTATGAACGTCCAGTGTCAGATTGCCTATTCAGTTTGACGTTATCAGCAAGTGCAATTGCTCGTAGGAAAAATCGCTATGCCTAAAGATTTAGCCAAACCAGTTATACCTCTGCTGGTCGCTTCGTTAACGCTAATCTTGAGTGCGTCATGTACACAGCAAAAGGATAATGGAGAAAGCGCCGAATCTTTTTCTCACCTTGAATCAGTCAAGAGCGCAATGCTACCTGCGGCATCAGAAGGCGCCCATCCTGGCGCAGCACTCTATCAAGCTAAATGTGCAGCTTGTCACGACCAGGTTTTTTACAAGGCCCCCAGCCGGCCTATGATCGCAAGTTTGGGGCCAAAAGGAATTCTTAGAGCCATGAATGAGGGCATCATGATGTCCCAGGCAGCGGATATCGAGGCAGCTGATCGGGAAACCATTGCAGAGTATCTGACCGGCCAGCGCTTAAGCGATATTCAGGATCAACCCATGCCTCCCGCGTGTGATGCCGAACATAGTTTCGATTCCAAGTTGCCACCAGTTTCCCGGGGATGGGGTGTGGATGAGCGGAATACCCGCTTTCAACCGGCGGCGACCGGTGGTTTGACTGCGGCCAATGTCGGCGAGCTTGAGGTCAAATGGACGTTTGCCTATCCGAACGCATTCCAGGGGCGTTCCCAACCTGTTTATGGCGGTGGCGCAATCTATGTGGGCAGTCAAGATGGCACGGTTTGGGCGCTGGATGCCAAAACTGGTTGTCTGCGCTGGTCCTTTCAGGCCAGTGCCGAGGTGCGTACCGGCATCGCCATCACGCCCTGGAACGCCGGCGACACCAAGGTTGAATCAACCCTGTTTTTTGGTGATATGCTGGCCAGTGTCTATGCCCTGGATGCAAAATCAGGGACATTACGTTGGCGCATAAAAGCCGATGAACATCGCGACGCAACTCTAACGGGTACGCCAACTTATTTCGACAATCGTCTGTTCGTCAGCGTATCGTCTCTGGAGGTCGTTTCTGCGATCAATCCGCAATACGAGTGCTGCACTTTTCAAGGTGCTGTGATGGCGCTTGATCTAGCGACCGGTGCCGTTATTTGGAAATCCCGGACCTCAGACACGCCAGCAGTAGCTGCCGGTAAAACGTCTGTAGGCACAACGATTATGGCGCCGTCTGGTGCGCCAATCTGGTCCGCTCCTACTATTGATGTAAAGCGTAACAGGCTTTATGTAGGCACTGGAGAAAACTACTCCTCACCTGCCGATGGTAACTCTGACGCCATCATCGCCTATGATCTGGATTCAGGGAGGAAGCTTTGGGTCAGCCAGCAAACCTCGGGTGATGCCTGGAACGCCTCCTGTTTCGTCGGTATTCCTGGAATCAATAACGCCAACTGCCCAGATGAAAATGGACCGGATTACGACTTTGGTGCCAATCCTATACTGATTAAGCGAGGGGACAGCAAAGACATTGTCGTTGCCGGGCAAAAGTCGGGGGATGTGGTAGGGATTGACCCGGATTCAGGTGAAACTCTGTGGAAAACCCCGATTGGCCGCGGTGGTATCCAAGGCGGTGTGCATTTCGGGATTGCCGCGCAAGATAATGTGATTTATGTGCCGATCAATGATCAAATAGTTGCCGCTGACGATACCCGTTACAACAGCAATCGCGCTGCTGAACCAGGAGTCCATGCGCTGAATGCAGTCGACGGTTCCAGGCTGTGGTCGGCACCTTCTCCTGACGTTTGTGGCGACACTCAATATTGTTCGCCAGGAATATCCCAGGCCATCGCTGCGATTCCCGGCGCTGTCGTGGCAGGTTATCTTGATGGCCGCTTACGCATCCATGCGCGTGAAGACGGTCGGGTATTGTGGGAACGCTATATGTTAGGGGAGTATCAAACAGTGTCTGGTGCGACTGCCACAGGCGGAGCCTTTAGCGGTGGCGGTATTTTGGTGGCCCATGGTTTAATGTATGTTAACGCAGGGTACGGATTCAATTCACACATCCCGGGTAACGCGCTGGTCGTGTTGGGCCTCAAGGAAGGAAGCGAATAATGATAAGACAGCAATTTTTGAGATGCAGTGGCTTGGCCATTGCTATCACTCTCTTATTACAAGTCTCGACGGTGTCTGCTGAGTCGAGTATGCCGGCATCTCAAGTGGCAGCGGAATGGACTGCCAAGCAAGATATTGCCGTATTGCAACGACGCTACGCTCAGGCAACCGACATGATTGCAGCCGACAGTGCTGGAAACGAAGCCAAGGTTGTATCAATCTATCAGACAATTTTTACAGAAGATGCCGAGATGGGAGTCCTGGATCAGTTGACTTTAGAAGGTCCAATGTTGTGGCTGGAACTGGTTAAAACAACATTTGTGCCACTAAGTAATGCCCAGCATATGATCGGTAGCCAGGTGGTTGAGATTCAAAGCTTGCCAGATGAGCAAGGACACGGCGGTGCGGCCACCATGCGCAGTTATGTACAGGCAACGCACGTGAATAAAGATGGGACCTTGGAGCGGGTGTTGGGAACCTATATCTCAACGGCGATATACCTGCCGGATTCTGGCTGGAAACTTTCAAAAATGACCTTGGAAATACTGTCCACAGAAGCCGCGAAAATGGCGCCTCCTTTGCAGTTGGATGAACCCGAGTAAGGAAGCGGGTACCACGGCGAGGTCGATTCCGTCTTCCTATAACCCAGACCAATGTTGATCGGGCTGGCCATCAGGCCGTTACTGCTAATTCCTTCAGTGGGTTGGACGGTCGTCACGCTCATCATCAGCCATCGCCTTCACCAGCTTACAAGATAAATCCCCCAAATGGAGACCTCGATGCCAGGCGCACAGGCGGAGCGTCCAATGTCGCGCTGCGACTTGCGAGGAGTTTTTCAAGTTGGTACTTGCAGGACTTAATGAAGTAGGGCGGTTATGAAGCAGGGCAGTTACTTGAACGCAAATGCCGGGTTTCTGTGATCTGCAGAACTTGAGTTTTTAGTACTACTTCTCTTGCTTGGAAAGATATCAGCGCAATCCAGATCGAAACGACTGGACTGCGCTGAAGTTCGGTGGGCTTAGAAAGAGGCGGACAACTCCATACCGTAGGTACGACCTTCGTTCCACCAACCACGCGTAGTTAAGCCACCAATTCGGGAGACTGCTCTTTGCGTATCATCCGTGAGGTTGCGACCGAAAACTGCAACCTTATAGCGATCGTTCCATGTATAACTCAGGTTGGCGCTGAGGTTTTCAAGGCTGTCCTGGCTACCCAGGACATCATTCACACTTGGATCTCCTAAATCATCTGGGGCGAGTATCGTTTCAATTTTGTCGCGCCAGTGATATCCCACATTACCAGACAAACTACCATTCCCCATGTCCCAAATGTACGTCGTTGCCACGCCAAATGTATTTTCGGGTGTGTTGATAGGCCTAAAATCATCGTTATCGGTGGCAACGCCGTCGCCGTTAATATCTGCAACAAAGCCGTCATATTCCGCATCGAGATAACCGTAGTTGGCACGAACGTTCCAGGCTTCGGTTATCTGAAACTCAAGCTCAAGCTCTAAACCATAAATCTCCATTCCCGCTGCATTAGCGACCAGCGAGGCAACGTTGCTCAGGTCTACCGGGACGAAATACTGTTCCTGCTTGTCGCTATATTCGCTGTAGAAAAACACCGGGTTGAAGGTCATACGACCATCTATCCATGTGCTCTTAAGGCCCGCTTCCCAGGTTTCCACAAATTCAGGCTCGTAGCTGACGTCAAGGTTAAAGTCAGACTGCCGTCCAAAGAATCCGCCGCTCTTGAAACCCTCGGTATAAGAGCCGTAAACCATCATGTCGTCTGAGGCATCCCAACTCAGGCCTACCTTAGGCGTTACATCATCCCATTTATCGCTCTGGTTTACGGGTTCATTGGGGTTACCAGGAACGCTATCACCCGCGGCTGGATCCCAGAAAACCGCCTGATTACCACCGGTGAAGTCCTTCTCTTCCTCCGTCCAGCGAGCGCCTAAAGTCAGCGTCCACTTCTCCGCAAAGCGCCAATCGGCCTGGCCAAATACCGATTTAGATTCGGTGCTCTGGACCTGGCCATTACTGCTGACTGTGCTTGGTGTAAGACCCGCGCCCCCAGGCACGCCAGTGAGGGCACCAATCAGGTCAAGGGTATAGTGAAGCTGAGCCACATCCCAACGCTGCTCATAGTCTACGTCCCACAAGTAAGCACCCAGGATAAAGTCGAAGTTATCACCAAAGCTGGAGGCAACACGAAGCTCATGGCTTTCCTGCTCCCAGTCGTTGTAGAACCGCATAGAAAGCGTCGGGGCCGACGAGCCGTCGAAGTGCTGGTTATTGTCCTCGTCCATGTCACGGCTGCTGCCGATATAGGTGAAGAGAAAATCACCCAGCTGATAATTAGCCGTGGCGATATAGCTATCGTATTCGTTGTCACTGTCGTTTAAGCCGTCAGCTGAGTTTCTATCCGCATTGTCCGAGGTATTTGACTCGCAAGATCCATAGACCGCACAGTTAAGCTCGTTTGGCTGATTGACGTTAACATAAGCGCCCTGATCACTCTCATCGTTAAGCCTTTCGTAATGAAATTTAAGATCAAAATTCTCGGTTGGCCGCCACAGTGCAGCAAAACCATAGTTGAGCATATCGTCGCCGCCGACATCTTCATTGAGCGTTGTATTTTTGACGAAGCCGTCACTCTTGATCTGGGCGCCAAACAGCTTCACACCCAGCTTCTCATCGATGATCGGTACGTTGACAACACCCTTGAAATCTTCGCGCCCGTTTTCATCGAATGTCGCGCTTATGTCCGCATCCCACTCCATGGTGACATCACCGCGGATGATATTAAGCACACCACCCGTGGTGTTTTTGCCAAACAGGGTTCCCTGAGGGCCACGGAGTATTTCGATTCGCTTGATGTCAAAGTTCTGCAGCAATACGCCGCTGGATGTACCCAGGAACATACCGTCCATTACCACACCGACAGCGGGGTCGAAAGATTTGTCAGATTCAGACGAATTAACACCGCGAATACTGATAGCGGCACCGCTGGCAATACCCGGGGTACGCCGGATATAGACGTTGGGCGCAAAATCTTGCACATCTTCGATACGCCGTAAGCTGGCCTCTTTCAATTCTTTGGTCAGAGCCGATACAGCCACTGGCGTATCCTGCAGAGACTCGTCACGCTTTCGGGCAGTAACAATCACTTCCTCCAGCGCAAAAGAACTTTCGTCCTGCGCATAGGAGCCGGTGCTTACCATGGTTGACAACAGTGCTGCCGAACAGGCGCTGGCCAGGAGATGTCTGGCTGTCCTGGGCTTCGATATCTTGAGTGGGTTTGTCATTAGTGCCTTTCCTCTACAGTTTGTTAGTTTTATAGCTTTAGGGATCGATGTTTTGGGAATTTGATATTCGGGGTCTGATTTTTGGTCTTTCTCTCTATGTCAGGCTTTTGCAAGATGCAATCGTTGAATAGCTAACTTTCAAGGGTCAACCAGTTGCTAGCCACACTCTGCTGTGCGAAGGGATAGGTCGGTTAACTTTCGTATTATAGGGGGACGATAGCAGCATTGAATAAAACCGTCAAACTTGTTTAAAAAGAAATTCCCTGTTCCAATGGCATTTGATAAAAATTTAATTAAATTCAAATTTTTTCAAAAAACCGGACATAAAAAATAAGTGCCCGCTGCTCATATCCATACAGGCCGACATCTTCGATGTAATCCAGTATGTGCCCCGCTTTGACCGTCCGTTTGTACTCAGTGAGCACATTCGGTAACGGGGGGGTTAGAGTTGTCCCTGCCGGCCGGGGCGGAGTAGAATAAAAAATTAGTACATCCTGTATATGTAGGGAAAATGATGAGAAATATGAAGTTTGAATCGGCACTTGCTTACCGAAATGCCGCCCGGGGTCCCCGTGTATTTATCATTTTCCAGCAGGGGGGAATACAGCGCCACGACTCTCCAGGGTATACAGATCCTCTGCACCTTGCGCGCGGCCTGCAGGCCAGCATCACATGAGTTGCTGGAATGTTGCCGAGGCAGCCTATCTACTAGCCGATGGCCCGCTCGCTGAAAGGCCGGCCCTGATACACGAAAATGAAGTTATTACTTATGCTGAGCTACGCCGTCGGGCCTGTGGGATTGGCGCTTGGCTGGTTGATCAGGACCTTGAGCCGGGCTCACACGTAGGCCATTACATGCGCAACTCAAACGCCTACATGGAGGTGTTTGAGGGTTCAAGTCTCGCTGGTATGTCGCATTTGAACATTAATTATCGCTACCGGGATAAAGAGCTTGTCGATCTTTGTAATAGCCTTGACGTTCGCGTATTGATTTTCGATTCCGAGTTCGCCGAACGCGTGGAGCAGATACGGGATCAGATTACGCAGCCATGCTTGATGGTCCAGGTGGGTGGTGATGCGCCGCTGGTATTGGCGGAGCTTTACGACTATCCACAGGAGGAGTTTAGCCGCCGTACGTCAAGCGATGATTTGTTTCTGATCGCCACTGGAGGTACCACGGGCTTGCCCAAGGGCGTGCAGTGGCGGCACGAGGATATCTGGCGCAAGCAGGGTATTGCCACTGGCCTGGCGCTGGCACCATTAGAATTGAAGGATCACCCGCAGGACATGGCTGCACACGTGGTCAATGTGCAGCGTTTACCAGAAGGCGGTCCAATCCTGATCCTCAGCCCCCTGATGCATGGTACAGGCTTGTTAATGGCCATAATGCTGGTGGCCCAGGGTACTGCCGTGGTCACCCTTGGCGGGGAGCGCTTTGATGCTGATAAAACTCTGGATGCGGTAAAACGCTGGCAGGTCGCGAGCCTCGTCATTGTAGGCGATGCGTTTGCTCTCCCGCTGTTGGATGCGCTGGACAAACGCGCGGAAGAAGGCATGTTTGACTCGGTCAGGATGGTCATGTCTTCCGGAACGGCACTTTCTGAAAGCTGTCGCAGCCGCCTGATGAAACATCAGCCCAAGCTGGTGTTGATTGATTCCCTCGGTTCCAGTGAAACATCCGGCTATGCCATGGCGACGGGTGAGTCCGGCGTCTTTCGTCCCACCAGAGGTACCATCGTATTTGATGACGAGCTCGCCGAAGTGGCTCCCGGCAGTGACACAGTAGGTATCGTCTACACATCCGGCTATTTACCGGTGGGCTACTACAACGCGCCTGAGCAAACGAACAAAACGTTTGTCACCATTGCAGGGAAGCGCTATGTCCGAACTGGCGATCGTTGCACCGTGCGAGAAGATGGGATGCTGGTATTGCTTGGCCGAGACAGTACTGTAATCAATACCGGTGGTGAGAAAGTTTATACCGTAGAGGTGGAACGGGTTTTGCTGGAACACCCCGCCGTCATGGATGCTTTGGTGGTAGGGATACCCCACCCACGATTTGGCAAGCAGGTTGTGGCGGTGGTAGAAGGCCCGGGATTAGACACCGATACGGTGGACTTTGAAAGTGTGCGGGCTTTCGTTGCCGATCGGCTGGCAGATTACAAAGTTCCCAGGCAGATATACGCGATTGAATCGCTGAACCGCTCGCCAAACGGTAAACCCAATTATCCGTTCGTAGAGGAGTACGCCCAGCGTTGCGCGGAGTCCAGAAACGCCTAACCCAAAAATAAACAGTGATTCGAATCGTTAATATCCAGTCGTCCCGTTAGTTAGGAAGCACCTACTTGGGGCAGTCTGTAATGCTTTAACTCGTCTGGTGATCTTAAATGGGTAAAAACTACCGCTACTACGTGCTGATAGTTTTAACTGTTACGTCCATGCTCAGCATTGCTGACCGGCTCATTATGTCGATTTTGCTTGAGGATATTAAATCTGAGTTTCAGATGACAGACACCCAGCTAGGCCTGTTGGCTGGTTTGGC
>JBLIEI010000004.1:0-95747 GCA_047633055.1 Halieaceae bacterium
GAGCCTCAAGCTGCTGAATACCTTCCGCAGTAAAGGCGTTTTGGCCGGTAGTATAAATTCGAAAAGGCCGATCGCCGGTGCCATAGTCCTCTCGAAACTGCATAATTTTCTTTATATACTCACCCAACTGCACCAGATCGGCACCGGCACACATCCAGCCATCACCGATACGGGCAGCACGGCGTAAGGCCGGTTCGGCGTGTCCTCCGATCAAGATAGGCGTTGCCACCTTAGGTACCGGACACATCTTGCTTGCCGGCAACTGATGTAATTCGCCCTGATAACCGAAAAACTCACCCGTCTCCAACCCGCGAATAATCTCTATCTGTTCGTCAAAACGTTTGCCTCTTCGTGCCCAGGGCACACCACAAATCGCGAAGTCCTCCTCCCAGGGGCTAATGCCCACCCCAAAATCAAAACGGTTCCCGGACAGCAGCTGAATACTCTGAACCTGCTTGGCCACCACCGCCGCCTGACGAACTGCAAGCTTGTATACAAACGTAGCGAAACGAATAGACTCGGTCGCCGCGGCCATCGCACTCACCGCAATCAGGCTTTCCAGAAACGGCACGCTCTCCAAAAATTCGCGACTGCCATCCTTATTGTAGGGATAGCGGGAGCTGCACTCCTGGGGATAACATATACTGTCGGGAATAGTGATCCCGTCAAAACCTGCCGCCTCCGCCGCCTGTGCCAGTGGCAGATAGTGATCCGCGTCGCTCATGCCCACCTGATAACAAAATTTCATGTCCAACTCCCTATAGCCGTTCTGGCTAATCTCGCACACACTGTAGCGGCTGCTAACGCTGCGGTCATGGCCGGCTTGAAAAATCAGCCCGCTGGCCTCAAATACTGAACCTGATCGAGACGTTCTCCCGTATTTAATGGTGTAACGGGCAGTGCAACGCATTTACTTACTACTGGACTACAATAATTTTATGAAACCTACACCTTCATCTCCGGGCGAAACAGAGGGCGACCGCTCTGTCCGTTTTTTGTTTGATAACGCTGATATACGGGGTGAAACCGTTCACCTACAAGCCAGTCTCAAAGACCTGCTAGAGACGCATCAGTACGCCCCGGGTGTTGCCAGATTACTCGGTGAATTCCTGGCGGCAGCCGTGCTGTTGAGCACAACGCTTAAGTACCAGGGAAAAATGATCTTACAGGCTCGCAGTGAAGGCCAAGTTCCTCTGCTCATGGCTGAATGCACCAGCGACCTGAAACTGCGTGCCATTGCCCGAGGAGCGCAACAGGCTACTTCGCAGGAATTCGGGATGCTATTGGCCAGAGGGCAACTGGCAATTACCATCGAGCCTGATAAAGGCCAGCGCTATCAGGGGATTGTCCCGCTAGTGGAAAACTCGCTGAGTCGCAGCCTGGAGGCTTATTTTCAGCAATCGGAGCAACTGCACACACGTTTCTGGCTCACCTCGGACGGTGAAAGGGCCGCAGGTATGCTACTGCAACAACTGCCAGCACATCAGCAAACCGAAGAGCCGATGCGACAAGAACAGTGGCAGCACCTATGCTCGCTGGCAGCCACTTTACAGCCTTCTGAACTACTGAGCCTCAGCGCTGAGAAACTCCTGTTTCGGCTCTATCATGAAGAGCCTACCAGGGTGTTTGAACCGCGTAGGCCTCAATTTAGCTGCAGTTGTTCACGCCAGCGCACCCTGGATGCGCTGGCCGTCATTGGGCAAGGAGAAATCGAGTCTGTGCTCGCGGAGCAAGGCGCCATCACCATGGATTGCGAATTCTGCAACCAGCGCTATGTCTTTTTAAGAGAAGACCTTGAGGCTCTGCTCAAGCCGACTGACGACTCTAGGCGGCACTAACGGCCCGCCAGCGCGGTCATCTCAGGTGATGGCTAGTTTTTATTTGCCTGGCGTTCGCAATAACAGCTGATTCTGACATAATGGCGCCCCCAAAAAGCTCGGAACACTGCCACGCGGCGCCACAAAAGCACTGCCGCATCGCATAAAAAGACACAGGACGCCCCATGACCGCTAACATTTCCAACCCTCAGGTATTTGTTGACCTGGGATCTGCTCAACTGATAGAAGAATCCCTACAACGCGGCGAAGGGTCGCTGACTGACAGTGGCGCGCTGCTGGTGACTACCGGTAAACGCACCGGCCGCTCCCCGGCAGACCGATTTATAGTGCGCGAGCCCAGCACCGAAGAATCCATAGACTGGGGTTCAGTCAATCGCCCCTTCGATGGCGAGAAATTTGACGCCCTGTGGGAGCGAGTAGAAGCCCACCTCTCAGGCCGGGACAACTTTGTTGCCCATCTGCATGTGGGCCAGCACAGTGATCACTACCTGCCCGTTAAAGTGTCCACCGAGACCGCCTGGCAGGGCCTGTTCGGGCGCAATATGTTCATTCGACCAAGTCAGTACAACGGCGGCCGTAAGCCGGAGTGGCAAGTAATCAATGCCGCCGGTTTCGTCTGTGAGCCAGAACGCGATGGCACCAACTCTGACGGCGTAGTCATTCTCAACTTTGCCCAGCGCAAGGTGCTCATTGCCGGCATGCGCTATGCGGGTGAAATGAAAAAAGCAATGTTTTCAGTGCAGAATTTCCTACTGCCCGAAAAGGATGTGATGTCGATGCACTGCTCAGCCAATGTCGGCGAAGAGGGCGATACCACGTTATTCTTCGGTCTTTCCGGTACGGGCAAAACGACTCTGTCGGCCGACCCCGACCGCTACCTGATAGGCGACGACGAGCACGGCTGGGCCAAAGGCTCGGTGTTTAATCTGGAAGGCGGATGTTACGCCAAGACTATTGACCTGAGTCAGAAAAATGAACCGGTTATCTGGGACGCTATCCGCTTTGGTTCAATCGTTGAAAATGTGGTGGTAGACGACTCTCGCCTAGCGGACTACTGCGACACCAGTCTGACCGAGAATGGTCGTTGCTGTTATCCACTGGAACACGTGGAGAAGCGCACCGAGACCAACGCCGGCGGCGAGCCCAAGTGTGTGATCTTCCTCACCTGTGACGTCTCCGGGGTGCTGCCACCGGTGTCTATCCTGTCCAAGGAAGCTGCTGCCTTCCACTTTCTGAGTGGCTATACCGCACGGGTTGGCTCAACCGAGCTGGGCGCCGAGGCTGGTATCCACCCCACCTTCTCCACCTGCTTCGGCGCGCCTTTTATGCCGCGTCCAGCGGGTGATTACGCTGAGCTACTGATGAAGCGAATCGACGACTTTGAAAGTCAGGTATACCTGATCAACACTGGCTGGAGCGGCGGCTCCGGCGCTCCAGGAGGTTCTGGTAGACGCTTCCCTATCCCCGTAACCCGGGCCATCGTGGCGGCGGCGCAGAGCGGCGCCCTCCTAAAGACAGCCACCGGCCACCTGGACATCCTGAACCTGAATTTTCCACTGGAGATTGCCGGTGTTGACAGCCAGTACGTCAACCCACGGACAGGCTGGAATGATGATGAGGCCTATGACAAACAGGCCAGTACACTGGCGGTGCTGTTTCAGGAGAACATCAAAAAATTCGAGGTATCCGACGCGATAGTGGAAGCAGGGCCCCGCCAATAAAGCCATAGAGGTTTATAGCCCGCTTCATTGCGGGTTTTTTTTGGCTGAATCAAACGCCCTGAATGGCGTCGGGTACGTTCTGGCCGCGATGCAGTACGTGGGTAGAGAGCTGACAGCCAAGCAAATACAGGCATGGCACCAGAATCAGAGTCACACCGGTGGCAAATAAGACGCCAAAGGAAAGTGAAATTACCATGGGTATAAGAAACTGCGCCTGCAGACTGGTCTCAGACATAATGGGTAGCAGGCCAATAAAGGTCGTCAACGAGGTCAAAATAATAGGCCGGAACCGGTCTTGACCCGCCTGCAGTAGCGCCTCTGTAGCCGCATGACCTCCTGCGCGTAACTGGTTAATTCGATCTATGAGCACCAGGTTGTCGTTAACGACCACGCCGGCGCAGGCGATGATTCCCAGAAGGGATAGCATGCTCACGGTCCAACCCAGGATCAGGTGCCCGAAGATAGCGCCCATTATTCCAAAAGGCACAGCAGTCAGGACCAGCAACGGCTGCCAGTATGAGCGAAAGGGAATGGCCATCAGCGCGTAAATAACCAGCATCGCCATCGCCATATATTTGATCATGGCATTAAGAAAGTCAGACTCCTCCTGTAACTCACCATCCAGCGCCATAGTGAGGCCAGGGTAGCGCGCCTGCCAGTCAGGCAGGTGTTTAGCCACCACATCGTCAACGATCACTCTAGGACTGGAAGTCCCGGCAGCCACTTCAGCAGTGACCTCCAGCGTACGTTTGCGGTTGAGGCGCTCTATGGTGAGATAGCCCGGTTGATAGCTCACCTCGGCTACGGTATCGAAGGGCACCTCATCACCACCGGGCGTTCGAACCCGCATGTCCCGCAAATTATCTACCCCAATTCTCTCCTCGGATGGGTAACGAACCATCACCCGCACATCTTCACGCGCTCTGGGGATGCGCTGCGCCTCGGCGCCATAGAAAGCCTCACGCACCTGCCTAGCTAGATCTGCCAGCGTCACCGACAAGTTCTCAGCCGCCGGCTTTAAGCCCAGCACAATTTCCTCTCGCGGTGCCTCCATGGTGTCGCTGATGTTGAATACCCCGGGATAGGTCTGCAAAATCATATCGAGCTCAGCCGCGACCTCTAGTAAGTCTTCGGGTGAAGGAGCAGCCAGCACCAGGTTTATCGGCTTACCCATATCATTAACGGTAAAATCGACGCGGAAACTTTCTGCGGGGCTGACGTCGCCAATCTGTTCCTGCCACCGCTGTGCAAGTTCTTTTACATCGACTGCATCAGACGTGGACTCCATAAGAATTCTAATTTCGTTTTCCCGGCCGCGTGACCCAATGTGACCAATCACCGGTGTCACGCTGGCAAATCGCTTGTCATTGTTATATTCAGCCTTTATTTGCAAAGCGGCCGATTCGACCTGCGACAGAATACGTAAGGTATCAGCGTAGGCGCCACCCTCGGGCAGGGTGACCCGGGCAATAACCAGATCTGAATTAATCTGTGGGAAAAAAGCCGCCTTTACCCAGCCGCCACCGTAAATAGCGAAGCTGACAAACAGTAGCGAAAGGAAAGAGGCGATCACCAGCGTATTAGCGCGCAGGCAACGGGCCAAAAAGGGTCGAAAAACGTCGCCCGCAAACCAGGTCATACTGTCTGCACATCGTGAACGCATGACCTCCAATCGACGTAAAAGGCCATACCGACTCGGGCTGGGCGGCCGCATGTGGGCCAAATGCGCGGGCAAAATCAACAGGCACTCAATTAACGAAAATGCCAACGCAATAATAACCACCGTGGGTATTTGAGCGGCCACTCGCGCCATATCGCCAGGCATAAACAGCATAGGTACGAAAAATATCATCGTGCTTATCACGGCGAACATCACCGGTTTGACCACTCCCTGAACACCGCCCAGAGCAGCACGAGGGCCTCTGTCACCGGCCATCTGCCGGGAGTGGATCGACTCGCCGACAATAATAGCGTCATCAACGACAATTCCCAGTATCAACAGGAACGAGAACAATGACATCATATTGAGACTGACCGAGGTGTACTGCAGCACGAAAAATGTGCCCATGAAAGACACAGTAATACCGATGCACACCCACATGGCCAACAACGGCCGCAGAAACAGCACCAGCACTACAAATACCAGAATTAGACCGCCAATGCCGTTTTTCAGCAGCGTATCCACACGGCCTTTAAAAGGCACTGCCATGTCTCGCCATATCACCAGTTCCACTTCCTCAGGAAGCTGTGCTTGCGTGCGCTCGACCCATGCTGTCACCGCCTCGCTCGTGCGCAGCGCGTTGGGTTTAGTGGTGACATACACTTCCAGATTCAATGATGGCTTGTCATTAAACCGGTTACGGAGATCAACATCCTCGAACGCATCAATGATAGTCGCGACATCACCCAGCTGTATCTGCGTACCCTCACGGGTTGTCATTAGTGGGATCGTTTCAAAGTCACTCCGGTTGTAGGCCTGACCTCGCGTCTGTAGCTGGATGTCACCAGCGGCAGCTTTAATCGCTCCGGCGGGCAAATTCAAGGACGAATTGCGGATAGCTGCAACCACTTCAGAGAAGTCCAAGCCGTAGCGGCGCAGTGTATATTCGGATATCTCGACTGACACTTCATAAGCTCGCGGCGCGGTTAATTCAACCACCGCTACGTCGGATTGTGCTACCAGGTCGTCACGCAAGCGTTCGCCCAGCTCTTTCAATTCGCGCTCACCAATATCACCGGCAAGCGTCACCATGGCCATAAAATGGCGATGGGCAACTTCAGCAACTATCGGGTTCTCGGCGTCAACCGGAAAAGTAGTGATCGCATCCACCCGATTTTTGATCTCTGCGGTCAGGCGCTGCATATCGTAGTTGGGCTCAGCTTCAATCACTACGCTGCCAACGCCCTGGCGCGCGGTTGAACGGAGCTCTTTGACCCCGGTGAGATCGTGGACCGCTTCTTCTATGCGGATGACAATCTGTTCTTCGACTTCCTTGGGGCCCGCGCCCGGGTAGGCCAGGGAAACATTAACCTTGTTGATTTCAGATTCAGGAAAAAACTGTTTATCCAATGCAGGTAGCCCAGCAGCTCCCCCCAGTAGCAAGAAGACCATCAGTAAGTTAGCCGCTATCGGGTTGTCGATAAACCAACCCATAATACCTTTCACGCTATCTCGACCTCTCAGCGATGCTGGCTGAAGGTTGGACCGCGACCACCATACCCGCCAGTGTTTGCCGCGACTCAGTCACTATCACCCTATCGCCTCTGGCCAGGCCCTGCACCCAGGCCAAGTCCGCGCTGCTTTGCAGCATGGTTACCGGTTGCAAACGCGCTCGATCATTGGCATCGGCAAGCATCACCGCACCCTCATTACGCAACGCCGAGCGAGGTATCTCAGAGACAGCGTCAAACGATTTGCCGTTAATCGTAGCGCTGACGAACATGCCCGGAGACAACGGCGGCCGCTCACTGCCGGGAATTCGAGCAAAGGGGCGCTCCACGGCCGCTACGGCATAGACCACTCGGCTATTGAGATCAATGTTGGCCTCAGTGCGGACAATATGGCCCTGCCACTCCCAGGCTTTGTTGGCAAATCGGGTGCGCAGGGAGACAACTGCGCCCTGTCCAGCCTCGGCGCCGCTGTCATCGTAGTGTAGAGGCAGGTCCAAAAGGCCAACCTGCCGGTCGGTAAGAGGCAGTCGAATCTCCGCCATCTCCGTGGCGTAGACCTTGGCGATGGCGATGCCGGGGCTTACGTACTGCCCCACGTCTACATACTTCTCACTGACCCGGCCGTTAAAAGGCACGCTTACTGAGCTACGCGCCAGGTCGAGCTGCGCCGCACCCAGGTCTGCCTCTGCAGCCAAAAGCGCAGCTTCTGCGGAGGCTAACTGGGGCTCGCGCAGAAATAGATCATTGGCTTCGTCGCTGCCTAAGTCCCGCCACTCTCGCTTCGCCTGCATTGCCCTGCCCCGTTCTTCGGCAACGCGCTGACGGGCCGCGGCCACTTGGGACTTTGCCCTGGCAATAGCGAAATAATAGTCCGCGTCTTCTATTTTTAGCAGTGGAACATCAGCCAGAAAAAAACCACCGGCCGCAAACGCATTCGCCACTGACTCAACACGCCCGGCGACCCGACTGACCAAGGTAATTTCTCGCTGGGGGCGAACCGTACCCTGGGTTTCTACCAACAAAGACCGAGACTGCGGTCGCGCGGTTACCACCTCAACACGCACTGCGGGGGCGGGCGGAATAGCCTGAGTCGCTGGCTCGGGTTTGCCCGTGAGCAGAAGGTAGGACAACCCTAAGCCAGCGAACAGTACTGCGCCGGCCATAAGCCCATTCTGTCGCCAGTTTGATGTCATTTATTTCCCTTTTCTCTATTTCCGCTTCAGGTTACTGGTACTGCCTGAACCCGGGCTGAATTTTTAGTGGCACAATACGACCCTCGAAAATCCCTGCAGTTCCTATTATTGTCAGCAATGCCGCGACTCTACGATACGTTACGCAGGATCAAAGCCGCTGGATGAGAATGCCCTGTTTAGTATGTTTATTCTAATTTTTTACCGTAACCTAGTTTTCAACTGATGCCCATCCTGGGTATTTCGTACTACCGAGGAATTGAATCATGGCCGAACAAATCGAGACTGCAGCAATCAAGGTTGCACCCAAGAAGGCCGCTGCCAAGCGCAAGCCTATAGCACGCAAGACTGCCCCCAAGAAAGTTGCGCCCAAGAAAGTTGCAGCCAAAAAGACCCGCAAAAAGAACAGCAAAAAGGCCAGCCCTGATTTTGCCAATCGCGCCCAAGAAGCTGGCCGCAACGCATTTTTGGCCAGCCTTGGCTTCTACGGGAAGGCTTTTGACCAAGCGCAGGATCAATTCAACACTCTCCAGGATCAACTGGAAGAGCGGCGAGCCAAAGCTGACAAGTCTTACAAAGAGCTCGTTAAGCGTGGCACCAAAGTAGAGAAAAATGCCAAAGGCGCTATCAAAGATATCGAATTTCCTAAATTCGATCTCGACAGCCTGACTGACCGCGCCAAATTGGAAGCTCAACTGGACAAGGCGAAAGCCCGATTTGAAGAGCTGAAAGCGTCCGTTAGCTTCAAGACCGCTGCCTAGCGCGGCATCATCGAAGTCACCTACCCCCGTTCTACGGGGGTTTGCGGGGGTCACAGTGTGGCTCCTTTTTTTTGTCCATAAATCTGTTTTAATGGCTTGTTCCCGTAAGCATCTCGGCTTATTTTGGCCGACAGAAGGAGGGCATCAGATGAGCGAAAAGAGAGATAAGGTTGCAGACAAGGCCGGAGAAATTGCCAAAAACATCTGGCTGGCAGGCGTTGGCGCCTACGGCAAGGCAGTAGACGATGCCCAGGACAGATTAGAAAAGGCCGGTGTAGAGACCCCAAAGTTGTTTCGCGATTTGGTCAAAGCCGGCACCATGCTCGAAGAAGAGGCCAAGGATGCAATCCAGGCCAGCCAGGCTGCGCGTCACTCGGTGGAAGATCGAATTAATCGCGTTCGCGAGAACTTCAACCTACAGCGCCCCGCCCGCGGCGAAGACTTGTTAGCGCTGCACGAGAAGATCGACCGCCTGTCCAATCAGGTAGAAATTCTGAGCGCCGCGCTTAGCGAGCAGGGAGTTTTGAAACCGGTCAAACCCAAAAGTCGCAAGAAGAGCCCCCCCAGGAAAGCCACCACGCGGAAAAAGCCTATTGCTGCCAACGCCAAAGCTGCGCCCCAAAAAGACCGCCGCCAAATCCAAGCCGAGAGTGCGAAGAAGCTGAAATAGAGCTGCTGCGGATCAATGAAAACCCGGGACCGCATTCTGGTTACCAGCCTCGCTCTATTTAACGAGGAAGGTGAAGGCAGTACGACCACCATTGACATCGCCAACGAGCTGGATATCAGTCCAGGAAATTTGTATTACCATTTTAAGGGCAAGGACCAGATCATTGCCGAGCTTTTTCAGCAGTACGAGCAGGCTCTGAGCGGGACGCTGGCGGCACCGATTGAAGCACCGCTAAGTAGCGAAAAGGGCAATGTAGAGGACAACTGGTACTACCTCTATGTGGTGATGGAGGAGATGTTTCAATACCGATTCATCTACCTTAATCTGGAGGGTATTCTTCAGCGCTATCCCGATATTGAACGCAAATTCAAACGTCTGATCCAGCTTAAGCGAGCGGCATTGTTCGCGATCTGCCAGGCACTACTGCAACAATCTGTTATCGATGCACGCGATCAGCAGTTGCTGGGGCTGGTCGACAATATGACCCTGACTCTGACCTTCTGGTTTAACTACCAGCAACTGCTCCATACTGATACCAGTCCGCAGGTCACCATACACGGTGGCGTGTTGCAGTTACTCACCATGGTGGCACCTTATCTGGGCGATGAGGAACTGAGTTTTTACCGCGACTGTGAAGACATTTACAGCAATATGCTGGAGCAGATCGAAGCGGATTGATGCGCTTTTCGCATTCCAGTCACACCCTTCCGGTAAAATTCTAGCGCCGCTCCTGGCGACAAACACGATAGCGTCCCTGACATCGCAGATAGGTTCGACGGGGCTCGATGGCAAAAGACGAAGCATCACAGAAATTGCACAGAGAGCAGTGCGGTTTGCCTGTCATCTGCTATTATCCGCCTTCATTTGGAACACCCCCATAGATTGAGGAGATTATTATGGCTATTAAAGCCGGCGACACAATTCCCGCATGCACGATGAAGACCATGGGTGCTGAAGGCCCTACCGATATCACTACCGATGAAATTTTCAGCGGCAAAAAGGTACTGCTATTTGCCGTTCCGGGTGCATTCACCCCCGGTTGCTCGGTGACTCACCTGCCCGGTTACGTGATCAATGCCGACAAAATCAAAGCTGCCGGTGTCGACACTATCGTCTGCATGTCTGTTAATGACGCGTTCGTGATGGGCGCGTGGGGCAAAGCACAAAATGCGGAAGAGCTACTAATGCTGGCCGACGGCAATGGAGAGTTCACTGCCGCTTTGGGTTTGGAACTGGACGGCACGGGTTTTGGCCTGGGTCATCGCAGCCAACGCTTTGCCATGTTGGTAGATAATGGCACGGTCAGCAATTTGAATGTTGAGCCCGGTGCCGGTGTGGACGTAAGCTCCGCCGAAACCATGATGGCGGTCCTCTAGTCTGCCCCTGCAGCAGCGATGATGACCTGCACCGCTGCTGCACCATTTTTTCTATCCTCATCCGTGGCGGGCACACCCGTTTCGTAGAAATACTTCATCCCCGCCGCGATCTGCACCAGGGTATCTTCCATTATCGGTAGAATAACCCACTCCGCTAGCGTGTCTCCAAGCCAGCCCCAGGGCATTATGAAAGCCAACTCAAGCTGAATTTGAGTCTTATTTCCCGCTCCTGGCGCAACGGTGTAAATGAATTCTATTTGCTCGAATGGAGCCATGGGCTCTTCCCCCTCATGTAGGTCGAGCGTAAATCCTTGCCCCTCGCGCCAAGACGTTATGGTCTCTTCGAGGTAATCGCCATCTTCATCGTAAACTCGGCGGTGAGCACCCAGCCCACGTTGCGCTACCGACATTATTTCGGTACTGGATAAACCCGGTACATAGTTATGAGCAAGGGAAAAGTCCTGCAGTAGCTCCCAGGATTGATCGTAAGATAGGCCAGCCTCAACCTGAACGGTCGCGCGGTGCTGGTCAGCCCAAAGAACGGGTGAAATTATCAGCAAGCCTAAGGCGGCGAATACTCTCATCACCGGGAAGTCTCGGCAGGTTCCTGCAGTAGCGCGGTTGCCGCCACCGAAAATAGACAGTAAGCGACAAAGAAATAAAACCCTCGCTCCAGTTCAGCCCCCATAATCAGCAGATCATCCGCCTCACCGGCCGCCTGACCTGCCATATAGGCAACCAGTAAGGCCATCACAAATACGTCCGCCATGGACCATTTGCTCAATTTGGCATTCAGCCAGAGCACCGGGCGACGCATCGCTGCCGACGGCAGTAAGATTGAGCCAGCTTGCAGCAGCAGTTTGAACACTGGTACCACCAGGCTAAAAAACACAATCAAAAATGCTACCGGTAAGTTACCCGTGCGGGCCAACTCCTCCACCGTACCCCAGATTGAGCGTGTACTGCTGTACGCCAGCAACCGGCCTTCCATTTGATCAAGCCCCAGAAAACGGGTGACCATTGACAGCATTTGCCGGGTTTGCGGATCGGCTTCTTCTCCTGCAATTAGGTCGATACCCAGCGCGGCGATGCGGGACTTTTCTATCTCGCCAGTGAGCGTCAGTATCGGCTGGGTTACGCCGGGATACAACAGTCCCAGGGCGATTAAAATGAGTAGCGCAGTGGTCATTTTACGCGCAGTGTTCATGGGGTATCTCCGTAGAATTGTGCGTACCACTTACGAAATTTTGCTATGGGGCCATCGCCATCACATAAAATTGGCAACGGCCGATATATTTTATGCTCCCAGATCGGCTTGTCCTCCTCCATCTGGCCAACAATGTTGGCGATAATGGCAGCATTCACGCCTCCGCTGTGTGCTTCACCTCCACGCTTTGGCTGGGTGAACGCAAACCGCACCTTAACGTGCTCTTCATCAATCGGGGTGGTCAGCCCCATCAAAAAAGTTTCGGCTATACCTTCAAACCGCGTATAACCCTGACCAGGACCCCGAGAGCCGGTATGAATTGCACCGTCTACGTGACCCCGTGGGGTGGGCATACTGGCGCGCTGCACCCCGTTAGCATTCGGGCCATCGTAGACAGTTTCCCACTCGGGCAGATTGGCCGTGCGATGAACATAGACAAAGTGGGCGGGATCAGCCGCGTTTTCGCCCATTTCCTGGGGATGGGTGGCAATCTCCCACTCAAAGCGTTGTAGGGGTGCCCAGTCGTCGTGACCGGCTTCCGGGTGTTCTAGCACCTGCCAAAGAGGCTCCGCATTTTGCGGGTGATACCAGACCCAAATCACCTGATTGGCTTCAGTCACCGGATAAGCCAGCTGACATTTTTCCTGCTGTGCTTTCAAAGGAAGCTTGCGTGCATAGGGAATATCCGTGCAATCACCGTTGCCGTTAAATTTCCAGGCGTGAAAGGGGCAGACAATAGATTCCCCCTCAACCCTGCCGCCACCGCCGACCTCCTCGTGAATACCATGGCCAAGGTGCGCACCCAAATGCGGGCAATAGGCGTCGAGCACACACGCGCGCCCGGATTCAGTGCGAAAAATAACCAACTCCCGACCAAAGTAATGCAGCGCTCGGGATGTGCCCGCCGCCAGTTCATCGCTGTAGGAAACGGCGAACCAGCCAAAGGGGATAGGCATAGGATAACGTTGATTCATAGACCGTCCATTTACAGCAGCACGTAGCAAACCAGGGTAACAACCATCACCCCAATGAAATTCAAGGTAACCCCCTCCCTAGCCATTTGAGAGACGGTGATCAGGCCGCTACCGTAAACCACCGAGTTCGGTCCGGTGGCAACCGGTAACATAAAGGCGCAGCTGGCGCTCATCGCTGCTGGCACCATGATCACTTCAGGTTTGATGCCCGCGGCCAGCGCGGCCGCCGCGAGCAGAGGCATGAGCAGGGTCGTGCTGGCTGTATTCGAAGTGGTTTCGGTTAGAAACGTGACGACCAGGCAAACTAGTGCGGTCAATGCCAATGTCGGAAAGACGGTCATACCGGCTAGCCACTGACCCAGCAGATCACTCAAACCGGAGTTAACGAAACCCTTGGCTAAACATATGCCGCCGGAAAACAGTAATAACACCCCCCAAGGAATGGTCACTGCACGCTCCCAGTCCAGCAGGCGTCCGCCCCGGCCATTCGGCACTAAAAACATTATAATGACTGAGATCAGGGCGACCGAGGCGTCATTGGCCTGCGGCAGATCCAGCCAGGCGCGCCAGCCCCCAAAGGGCTCGCTGCGGGTAATCCATGCCAGTGCAGTGAACAGAAATACCCACATTACCCGTTTTTCGTCGACAGACCAGACGCCCACCTGAGGTAGCTTAATATCCAATGGGCCACTAAGACCCCGAGTCAGCACTACGGCCATCAACGGCACCATAATAACCACCACCGGTACACCCCACGTCATCCACTGGGTAAAGCCGATGGTATTGCCGGTATAGTCCTGGTAGACCTGCATAAACACCAGGTTAGGCGGCGTCCCGATCGGGGTACCCAGACCTCCGACGCTCGCGGCATAGGCAATACCCAGTAGCAGCGGTATAGCAAGGCGTTCACGCTGCTCAGCGCCGTCCAGTATCGCCAGTGCAACCGGCAATAACATCAGCGTGGTAGCGGTATTGGAAATCCACATACTGAGTACCGCAGAGGCCGTCATAAAGCCCATCACCAGCCGGCGACCACTGGTGGCGCCAAACAGGTTGACCATGGCAAGGGCCAGCCGTCGATGAGCGCCAGAATGCTCCATCGCCTTGGACAGCATAAAGCCGCCCAGGAGCAATAATATGATAGGAGATCCATAGGCTTGGCCCACCTCGGCTGGGGTCAGCACACCCAGCAAGGGCAATAAGGCCAACGGCAACAGTGAGGTAACCGGAATAGGGACCGGCTCAAATACCCACCAAAGTACACATATAACGGCGACAAAGCTGACAATGCCAATATCTCGGGGATAATCCGCAGCCAGTAGCGACAGGGCTACGATGAGTGCAGCAAGCGGCCCCAACCACAGCATATGGCGACGCACCGCAAGGGTAGTTTGCGTTATTTCAGGCAAGTCTTGATCCATTGTTATTGATGTATTACCGGTCTGGAGTACATCCTGTCGTAGACCAGCGCGCCTGTAAAGGCCCCTAGTCTCTACAGGCCTGAACGACTACAATCGGAATTATTATGACAAAGTTTCCTCTAGCCCTGATAGATCAATTCCAGCGTCGCGTAAACTACGTGCGCCTGTCAGTAACCGACCGCTGCGATTTCCGCTGTGTCTACTGCATGGCGGAAGATATGACGTTCGTGCCCAAACCAAAAGTACTGACCCTGGAAGAAATTTATCAGGTCGCGGTCGCCTTCACCGAGTTGGGCGTCCGCAAGATACGTCTCACCGGAGGCGAGCCACTGATACGCAATAATATTCTATCGCTGGTTGAACGTCTGGGCGCGCTGCCCGGGCTGGACGAGTTGGTGATGACGACCAACGGCTCGCAGCTGCAGAGGCTGGCCAAGCCACTGAGAGACTATGGCGTTCGCCGCCTGAACATAAGCCTCGACAGCCTGCAGGCTCGAAAATTTCGGCATCTGACTCGTCACGGCAACCTCGATCAGGTGTTGGCTGGCATCGACGCCGCAGTGGACGCGGGCTTTGAGGCTATCAAAATCAACGCGGTGGTTCTCAAGGGGCGCAATGACGACGAGGTTGTCGATCTGGTCAACTATGTTCGTGAGCGCGGCATCGACCTGGCCTTTATCGAAGAGATGCCTCTGGGTAATATCGTCGAACACAACCGCGACCTCAGCTTTTGTAGCAGTGCCGAGCTGCGCGCAATGATAGAACCCCATCATGCCCTGCAGGCAGAAGGCGAACCCAGCGGCAGCCAGGGGCCCGCTCGCTATTATAGAATGGCAGATAGCCGCTCGCGGATCGGGTTTATTTCACCCCACAGCGACAATTTTTGTCATCTGTGCAATCGGGTGAGGGTAACCGCTGAAGGTCGCTTGCTGCTGTGTCTAGGCAACGAACACTCGGTAGACTTAAGATCGGTATTACGAGACGGCAACGCCAATCTCGACACCCTTAAACACGCCCTGGTGGCAGCGATGCTAATAAAACCGGAGCGGCACTACTTTGACAATAAGGACCAACCTGACATCGTCCGGTTTATGAACATGACCGGAGGCTGAGAGCCTAGTCATACCCCGCTATTCGCGTACAATGCCCGATCATTCTTTGAGGTAGCACCGTGAAGACTCCGGACTTCCCACAACTTGCGAGCGTGGAAGAAATCGAACGCGGTTTCGAATCTTTCGGCTATATTTGCAGCCCCAAAATTGCCACAGCGGTGTTTCTCGCATTCAAATTGCGCAAGCCGATTTTGGTAGAAGGTCCACCCGGGGTTGGGAAAACGGAACTGGCCAAAACCGCAGCCATGCTGCTGGATCTGCCGCTAATTCGCCTGCAATGCTACGAGGGCCTTGACGAGGCGAAGGCACTCTACGAGTGGAAATATGGCAAGCAGCTACTCTACACTCAGGTGTTAAAAGAAAAGCTGGGAGATTTGCTACAGGGCGCCACCGGCCTGGAGGAATCCGTTGAACGCCTGCACCAGTTTGGTGACATTTTTTACTCTGAGGACTTCCTGGAGCCGCGACCCCTGTTGAAAGCTATGCGCGAGGAAAAGGGTGCCGTCCTGTTAATCGACGAAGTCGACAAATCTGATTTCGAGTTTGAATCCCTGCTATTGGAGATTCTTTCTGACTACCAGGTGTCCATTCCTGAGATCGGCACAATAAAAGCACGCACTGCGCCTATGGTATTTCTTACCAGTAACAATACTCGAGACATCAGCGATGCGCTCAAGCGGCGCTGCCTACACCTGTATATTCCCTTCCCCAGTGTCGAACTGGAAGAGCGGATCGTGCGCAGTCGCGTGCCTGAAATCGATGAGGTGCTACGGCATCAGTTAGTGGCGTTTGTCCATTCCCTGCGCGAGCTGGACTTGAAAAAGTCTCCCGCGATTTCAGAAACTATCGACTGGGCCCGAAGTCTATTACTGCTGCACGCAGAGCAACTCGATGAAGAACTGCTGAAGAGCACGCTCAATGTACTACTCAAGTTCGAAGACGATATTGAAACTACCGAGGCGGAGCTTCGCACTCTGCTCAAACCCCCTTCCCGCTAGCTGCAGCAACACGCTCAATTGGGATAAAATAAGCGTAACCAGGTCAGTGCAGATGGGAGAAATGCAGACAAATCTCGTTAACTTTATTCAGGTGCTACGCAGTCACGACATTCGTGTTTCACCTGCCGAAACTTTGGATGCGATGGAGGTTGCCGCTAACCTTGGCTACGGCAACCGCATTCGATTGCGCGACGGTCTATCTATGGCGCTGGCCAAAACCCCCGCCGAGGAACGGGTATTTGATCGCTGCTTTGATCGCTTCTTCACGGTCAAACTGGCTGATTTCTCCAGTGACCCTGACGACCATCAGACAGCTGAAGAGAGCGCTGACAGTGAGGCCTCTGATAGGGCTGCTGGAGAGGAGAGCGATTCATCAGCCGACGACGACGAAGATCTGCTCACCGAAGCGGCCGTAGAATCGCCTCAGCTGGACGCACTATTGCAGTCTGATCTCATGCAAAACCTGCTCAGCAATGACCGCAATGCGCTCAGTCTGGCAATGACCCGCGCTGGCGACTCGGTAGGCCTCCAGCAAATTCAAATGTTTACTCAGCGCGGTCAGTTCACCCGCAAAATTCTCGACCAATTGGGCGAGCAACACATACGCCAAGCAGTGATTGAGCTGGAACAGCTGAAAAGCCCCGCTCTGGCCGAATTGCAACGCTACCGGGACATCTTGAGGGCGCAGGTGCGCGACTATGTGGAACGCGAGTACTTGCTGCACGCCGAAGGCCGTAATCGCCAGTTCATGGAAGAAATTCTTAGTAAAACCCGGCTCAACAATATTGAGCGTCACTACATTAGTCGGGTTCACGAGCTGATCCAAAAAATGGCCCGCAAATTGGCGGCCCGCTACTCTCGCAAGCAACGATCAACCAAGCGCGGGCAGCTCAACATGGGGCGGACATTGCGCAGCAGTGCGGCCACCGATGGTGTACTGTTCAACACCTATTGGCGCAAAACGCGCCGCAAAAAACCCCAGATTATAGCCGTCTGCGACGTCAGTGGGTCGGTAGCAGCCTACGCCAAATTCTTGCTCATGTTTTTATACAGTCTTCAAGACGTGTTGCCCAAGGTGCGCAGCTTCGCTTTTTCCAGCCATATGGGCGAAGTTAGCGATCTGTTCAAGGAGCACGAACTGGAAAAGGCGATTGAACTGGTAAACTGGAAATACGGCGGAGCCACTGACTACGGTGGCAGCCTTGAAGATTTCGCCAGGCTGGCTTTGGACGATATTGGCAGCAGTACCACGGTGATTATTCTTGGTGACGCACGCAACAACGGTGGCGATCCGAAACTGGAAATCATGCAAAGCATCTATCAACGCAGCAAACAGGTTATCTGGTTAAACCCGGAATCACGGCGTGCCTGGGGTACTGGCGATTCGGAGATGTTGCGCTATCAAACCACCAGCCACTTCACCGCCGAGTGCAACACGTTAAAGCAACTAGAGCGCATCATCGACCAATTGCTCAGGAGCACCCGCTAATGGCCTATGTATGTCGCGATTGCAGCTACCGTGGGGCAACGACAGGACCGTCCGGACAGTGCCCCGCCTGCGATTCATTCAACTTTGGGCGGCAGCAAAAAATAGAGGCTCGCCCCCAAAACAGCAAGCCCCGGGTGCAAGTACTCATCACCGTGTGGGCGATATTTATCGGCATGATTATTTGGAAGCTGCTGGAGTGAGCCTGAAGGCAACACATATTCCGCTGCCCTGCTCAATACGCAGTCAGGTCATCCAACGCTACGCCGAACGCGCTGGCGGAGAAGATAACGGCGACTATCTTTCTTCGGAAGAATTAGTGGGTTACCTCGCCACGATCTCCAATTTCGACCTCAATCTGCTGGAGGCAGTAGCCAGGCAGACCGAGGCGATTGGCGACCCGGCAATTCCGGAGCCGGAGCATCAGGCTATTTTTCATTGGCTGAATGAGGCCTGGTCTGCCTGGGAGAAAGATTACTCGCTGGACGATTTACTTGCCGCACCTCTGAAACGACTGATGCCACTGATCGCCGCCGTGGCAATTAGCGACGCCGCCTTCTTCACTCCCGGTGTACACCCGCTACACCGCATGCTGGACGCTATCCAGAACAATGGGGTCGGCTGGCAAGAGAAGCTGGGGCGCGCAGGGCAGGCACTCAAAGATCAGGTGGAAAATTCTGTCGTTGGCGCGCGCGGCTGGTTTGATAATCACCAACTTGAGCTCGAAGTAATCTGCTCCGCCGCCGTCACTATGGCGGAGCGGGACCAAACACGCGCTTTGCGGATGGCAAGGCGGGCCGTGGAAACAGAATTAGGCCGCGAACGGACCCTGGCATCAAAGGCAGAAGCGGCCAGAATGATTAATACCTGTCTCGACGAACAACCGCTGCCGCCCGCCATCAGCCAATTTCTCACCTCCGACTGGTACGAAAGCGCTCAACTGGTACTGCTAAAATTTGGCGTGGCGTCTGCGCAGTGGCAGCAAATGCAAGCAACCACACAATCGCTGGTGGCGTCAGTGCAGGCGTATGGCGCCGACGACGGAGAGAGGCGCAAACAGCTGTTTGAGCAGGCTACTCAACTGCCCAAGAGTCTACGCCGCTCGCTGCTGAGCCTGCAGCACGATCCAGAAGCGGTGTCCGATTCTCTGGGGCTAGTAGAATTTGTGCACCTACGCTTGCTGCGGCGACAGGACATGGAACGACAGCCGGCTGAGCTTCTGGTCATTGCAGAGGAAGATACTGGCGAAGCCGATACAGAAACTATGGCGGCCGTAAATTTCCTGCAAGTGGGACACTGGTACCACATTGCTGGCAATGAAGAGTCGCTGCGTCTGAGATTGGCGATAAAGAATGAAGCCATGCAAAAGCTGATGTTTACCAACCGCTCCGGCGTAAAGACCCAGACCATGAACTTTACGCACTTCGCTGTGCTGTTATCCGCCGGGCAGGTGATGGCGCTTGGACAGGGAGCAGGCTTTAGTCTGAGCCTGCTGCGAGCAGTTGGCCTGGTGACTGAAGAACAACTTGCAGAACTGGTGCAGCAAGGCAGCGAGCCAGAGCCCGATACAGACAGGGCGAGCCTGGACCTTAAGCGAGAGTCCGATGGAATACTTTCACCAAACATTGCCGCCTCAACCGCGCTTGCAGCGGACGTCCCCGCAACACTCGCCGAATTCACTTCCCAGGACCTAGCCGACAGTGCGTCGCTGGAACTGGAGTTACCTGAGTTAGATGAAGACGCCCCGTCCGTCGCGCCGAGTCAGCTACTTGTCCTCGCCGATGGGCTCCCTGACCTCAGCGGGCCGGACGAGGAACTCAGCGTCGATACGCAACGTTGGCTGCAGCAGCAATCCGAAAAAGTAAACACCAATGCAGTCGCACTGGTGCCAACAGCGGCACCGGCCAAGGCTGGGGCTAGTATCAATACCAGTGCCGGCCATACCCTAATTGCCATGGGCACCTGGCTTGGTTTTCACGACGGCGAGACACCGATCATGGCCAAACTCGCCGTCCACGACCGGAAGCTCAACAGCTATATTTTCGTCAATCGGGAAGGCATTAAACTGCGCCAGCACACTAAAGAAGAACTAACCCAGCTCATCGAACACGGCGTAGTTGATATTCTGGAGACCCGTTCGAACTTCCGCGAGGACGTTGACAGGGCCCGCCGGGGCCAGAAACCAACGTGGGAGAACAATGAATAATGACGGATGAGCATCGAAAGTACCTGCGGTTAAGTCTTGAGAATACCGTTTTTCTGGAACTCAGATCATCCGGATCCGGCCTGGGAGAGCGCGCGGAGCTCAGCCGCTGTATAACGCTGGACATCTCGCGCGAGGGCCTGCGATTGCAATTGGATCAGGCGGTGACTGTTGGTGCCATCCTGCAGATCGGCGTAGAGCTTTCCGCGGACAAGGGTACGCTTTATCTGGCGGGAGAGGTCAAATGGTGTCTGCCGGTAAGCAGCTCAGATAACAGCTGGACTGCGGGTTTCGAGCTGCTAAACGGCAGTGATACCGACATCGATCAATGGTACGGCCTGGTCGCAGAACTGGAGGACTGAAACCACCTACGGTCATCAGTACAGAGCGTTTTTGTCCTCTTCCAGGCTCTCCAGGCTTAGCCCCATGGCGTTATCCTCCTCGAGATCACCGCCCTCTTTGGCGAACTTGATTTTGAGACGTACATTATTGACTGAGTCAGCATTACGCAGAGCGTCTTCCTCGCTGACTAAACCCTCTTTGTACAGATCAAAAAGAGCGCCGTCGAAGGTCTTCATACCAATATTACCGGACTTCTCCATCACCTCTTTAATGCCGTCGATATCACCTTTCAGCACCAGGTCGGCAATCATTGGTGAACCCAGTAAAACCTCAACGGCCGCACAACGCTTACCATCGAGAGTGGGAATCAGTCGCTGGGAAACTATCGATTGAATGTTCAGTGACAAGTCCATTAATAACTGCGACCGACGTTCCTCGGGAAAAAAGTTAATAATACGGTCCAGGGCCTGGTTGGCATTGTTAGCGTGCAGCGTGGAAATACAGAGGTGACCAGTTTCCGCGAATGCGATGGCATGCTCCATGGTCTCGCGATCACGAATTTCGCCGATCAGAATCACGTCCGGGGCCTGCCGCAGGGTGTTTTTCAATGCATTGTGCCAGCTGCGCGTGTCGACCCCGACCTCACGTTGATTGACGATCGATTTTTTGTGGTTATGAACATACTCGACCGGGTCTTCGATAGTGACAATATGACCGCTACTATTGCTATTGCGATAATCGATCAGCGCAGCCAGAGAGGTGGATTTACCGGAACCTGTCGCGCCCACAAAAAGCACCAGACCGCGCTTGCGCATGACCACATCTGTCAGTACCTCGGGCAGACGCAGGTCTTGCCAGTGAGGAATGTCGGCGACAATATTACGTGCGACAATGGCCACTTCATTGCGCTGCAGAAATATATTGACGCGAAAACGCCCAAAACCGGAAATCGACAGTGCCAGGTTCATTTCCAGTTCTTGCTCGAATTCAGCAGTCTGGGTAGCGTCCATGATTTCGTAGGCGATCACTTTAATGTCGCCCGGCTTCATTATTTCACTGTCTATGGGTTTTAACTCGCCCTGGAACTTGGCACAGGGGGGCGCTCCAGTACTGAGATAAAGATCGGAGCCCCCCTTAGTTGCCAGGGTCTTCAGCCATTGATGGATACGCAAGGATAGTCTCCGTCCATCCCGGAATAGCATCCCGGGCGATAATCTACAGCCTGTGCCACCCGATGATCAGGTCGCAACACGCAAACTCCATAGTCTACTTTAGCAGCTTGCGCTGTCCGGGCAATACTGTGCCCGGTAGAATCTGGCGATAATTAGTGATCCTGCCAGTACACACAGGGCCGAACACGGTATCTGTACTCCGAACAATGCTCCATATACAATTATGGCCTTTTTTGGGACGCTGCAGATCTTTTGCCATCAAAGCCCTGCAAAACTGACTACAAGGAGTAGTAATTGACTTCCAATCTGGACCAGAAACTTGCGGCACTGTCGGAGCCCGACAAATATCCGCTGCTGACCAAAATTCAGCGCGGCATAGAGAAAGAGAGCCTACGTATTACGCCTCAAGGTAAATTGGCCCAAACACCCCATCCTGTGGCCCTGGGCGCGGCTCTGACTCACGGCTCCATCACTACGGATTACTCAGAGGCACTGTTGGAGTTCATAACGCCCGTCAATCCCAGCATTGACGGCAGTCTGGCTCGACTGGAAGACATCCACAGCTACGTTTACCAACAATTAGACGATGAAATTTTGTGGGCAACCAGTATGCCCTGCGTGGTCAGCGGCGACGATAGTATCCCTGTCGCCCAATATGGCAGTTCCAATGTCGCCCGCATGAAGACCGTATACCGCTACGGGCTTGGCAACCGCTATGGTCGCATGATGCAGGCCATAGCCGGCATTCACTATAATTTTTCGATGCCCGATGAATATTGGCATGCCGCCTGGGAATACAGCGGCAGCAAGGGCGAGCTTCAGGACTTTATCACTGGCCGCTATCTGGGCGTGATTCGCAACTTTCAGCGTTTTTCATGGCTACTGATATACCTATACGGCGCCTCACCTGCGGTGTGCTCCAGCTTTCTGGGCGGTCGCGATGATCACGGTCTGATACCTTTTGACGAGAAAGGGCGCAGCTTCTATCTGCCTTACGGCACCGCCCTGCGTATGGGGGGGTTGGGCTACAATAGCGATGCTCAAAAGAGCCTCAACGTATGCTACAACTCATTGGACAACTATGTGGATGCACTCAGTCAGGGCATCATGCAGCCCCACCCCGAGTACAGCAAATTCAAAAGCGGTGAGAACGGCGAGTATGAACAACTCAATGACAGTTTGATCCAAATTGAAAACGAGTTTTACAGCCCGATTCGCCCAAAGCGCGTAGCCAACACTGGTGAAACGCCTATAAGCGCCCTGCGCCGCGGCGGCATTGAGTACATCGAAGTGCGTTGCGTCGACGTCAGTCCCTTCAGCCCGGTCGGGCTCGATGCGGAACAAGTCAGGTTTATGGACACCTTCCTGCTCTACTGTTTGTTGGAGGATAGCCCCCCCTGTGATGAGGCAGAACAGACTATGCAGGCGGCGAACATGGCGGCTGTGGTCAGCCGTGGCCGGGAACCCGGACTGGTGCTACAAACAGCCGGTGGAGAATCCTCTCTGGTCGATCAGGCCAATAGTCTGCTGACTCAGATGAACGGGGTTGCCTCGGTGTTGGATTTAGCCCACGGCGACTCCCAATACCAGCAAGCTCTGGCCCAACAGGTACAAAAGGTCCGCGATCCAGAGCTAACCCCTTCAGCCAGGGTATTGCGAGAGATGAAGGAGCAGGAACTGCCGTTTTTTCGCCTATCCATGAATTATAGCCTGCAGTGGGGCGACCACTTTCGCTCGCGCGAGCTTAACCCAGGGGTCGAGCAAGCTTTTCGGACTGAGGCCCAGAGCTCCCTGCGTGCTCAAATAGAGATTGAAGAGGCCGAGGATATAAGCTTCGAAGCGTATCTGGACAAGTTTTACGCCCAGTACCGCGCGCTCTGACATTCCGTAGGGTGATCGGTGAACTTTCTCGCCCATTTCCACCAGGCCTGGCCTGACGAAGGCCTGCTAGTTGGAGCACTGGAGGGTGATTACTACAAAGGACTGATTGGCCCCGAGTTACCCGCCGGCATTGCCCAGGGTGTTCGCCTCCATCGTGCCATCGACGCGTATACCGATAGTCACCCGCAGATCGTCGCGCTGCGGTCGCAGTTTCCAACCGGCCTGCGGCGCTACTCGGGAATACTGCTTGATCTCAGCTTTGACCATTATCTCACACTGCATTGGCGTCAGTTCAGCGACCATCCTCTGCCCCACTTCAACCATCAGGTACTGGACGTGCTGGAGGGTCACACCGAGCACTTGGGTAGCGCGACCCTCATCATGTTGGAGCGCTTGCGGGGATACGACATTCTTAACCGCTATCACGACTGGCAGATGGTAATAGACGTAGCCGCACGCATTGGAGAAAGGTTTTCCCGCGGCAACCCCTTGCTTGATATCGGTGACCATGTGGCCCCGCTGCGGCCGCAAATCGAAGAAAGCTTTCTCAAATTTTATCCACAGCTGCAGAAATTCACCGGAGATTGGTTGTCGCGCTGAACTCATGGCCAAAGCCGCTATCGAACGTTGCACTAGCCGGCAAAACCTCCTAAATTGACCGACTGAACAACTTCTCAAATATTGACGGATCACACTCATGCTGCAAGCGCTTTCACCCCGACTGGTTTTTTTTAGTATTGCCGCAGTAGCGACTCTATCCATGCTGTTCGCCTATTACCTGGAACACCAGCTAGAGCTCACGCCCTGCCCATTGTGTATGAGCCAAAGGGCTTTTGTCGCGTTAACGGGCCTGATGGCTCTAGCGGCGGCCCTGCACAACCCCGCGGGCTGGGGTAGACGCGTCTACGGTGGACTCTGTAGCATTGCGGCCATTACTGGCGGCGCCATTGCAGCACGCCACGTATGGATACAACATTTACCCGAAGATCAGGTTCCTGCCTGTGGCCCCCCTTTGGAGTATATGCTCGAAACTCTCCCATTCAGCGAAACGATCAGTCTCGTATTGATGGGAGACGGCAACTGCGCTGAAACCGTTTGGACGCTGCTGGGCTTCAGTATCCCCGAGCAAACACTCGCCCTGTTCGTCGCTCTGCTTGCGGTTAGCGCCTGGCAGACTCTACGCCGCTGAACCGTGCTTGCCCGCACCACCTCGCTAAGCTTATAGTCAGAGTTCAGGGGTAAGCAGGGTAAATCTTCATGCCAAATCGGCGAACGGATCCAGTTGAGCAGTTCGCAATGGTCGACGGACTGCTTACACGCTGGTTGCGCGAGCGACGCTCACTACTCACCAGCTATACCGAAATTGTCGTCAC
Organism: Halieaceae bacterium; assembly: GCA_047633055.1. Lineage (GTDB taxonomy): Bacteria > Pseudomonadota > Gammaproteobacteria > Pseudomonadales > Halieaceae > CALJFL01. The sequence goes on from JBLIEI010000004.1 coordinate 24,897, forward strand.
CCTGGATAGCGAACCATCGCTGGGCACACTTGAAAAGCGTCAGGTCGACCTGTGCGGCCGGCTGGTGGACTACGTTTCCGCCGGGCACTTCGAAGTTTTTCACGAACTGATCGACGAGGCGGAGGTTTTCACAGACGGCAGCGACAAGCTCGCCGCCACTGTGATGCCGGCCATAGCGGATACCACCGAAGTGATTATGGCCTACCAGGAAAAATACAGCAGTGATGATGATATGTCCCAGGACATACTGGAGCGCGACCTATCGGTATTGGGTGAACTGCTGGAATCGCGATTTGTGCTGGAAGATCAGCTTATTGCTGGCTTACATAATTCGCATCGACGGCGGGTGGAACGGCCTGCACAGCAGGTGTAGTTGCATTCTAGCGGGCTTGGCCGGGACAGTATTTCTCAGTCGCTCCACGGGATTCGCTTGGTGATAAACACTGTCCCGCCCACATCCTCGGCAAGTACCAACTGGGCGTCCCGAGAGGGTAGGGGATAGACGAACACAGCTTTTTCACCAAGCGAATTCCGTGGAGCGACTGAAAAGGCTGTGCTCGTCTGTGCCCGGCAGCAAGTAGTAGATCTCCGCATTAACAATAAGAAAAAACCTTCTACAAGTCAGATGCCTCGCTACTATGCGGAGACCTAAAAAAGGGGACTCACCTGCGGTAAGTCCCCTTTGGAATCGACAAAAAGATTACTCAGCGGCTGAATCGTCGGCCTGGCTGGGGATAGCAATCAGCTCAACATCAAACACCAGAGCAGAGTTTGGCCCAATCATCTGACCAGCGCCACCCGAGCCATAACCCAGGTCAGACGGAATATACAACTTCCACGTTGAGCCCATGGGCATCAGCTGCAGCGCTTCAGTCCAACCGGGAATGACTTGTCCTACACCAAAGGTAACGGTCTCGCCGCGGCCGTAAGATGAGTCGAATTCAGTGCCGTCGATTAGTGTGCCGCGGTAGTGAACCTCAACCGTATCATCAGCGCCCGGTGACGCACCGTCACCCGCTTCCACAATCTCATACTGCAGCCCCGTTGCGGTGACTACAACACCATCGCGAGCGGCATTTTCAGCGAGAAATGCCTCACCCGCTGCCTGATTGGCCGTACCGGCCTCCGCCTGTTCTGCTGCCTGCTTTGCCATAGCCTGCTCTTGATAGGCAGTCAGCTCAGCAGTGATCTCTTCCTGAGTAAGGCGTGGTTCCGCACCAGTTATTGCATCACTGATGCCTGCGGTAAACGCATCGATATCAATGGGTAAATCCTCAGCGGCCAGACGCTGGCCCAGTCCTAATGCCATGCCATAGCTCATGCGCTGTTCTTGAGTTTCGAGTCCCACTTCAGCTTCTTCTGCCGGCGCGGAGGTTTGTTGGTCACAAGCTTGCAGACCGATCATGGCGATCAGTGCAAACGGCAGAGCTATCTTCTTCATAAAATCTTCCATTTGAGGTGAGATAAGGGAGTGCAGAATACCCGAAACTGTTGCCAGTCGCCAAATATCTCTGCCAACAGGGATCTTGCATCATTGCCGACAGCAACAGACATTGAATAAGGTGATCCGTTCACAACAGGTGCGAATCATACTATTGCCGATCAGTATTGTGCCAGCCCCAATATTCCCCTTCGCTTGGCTCTAGTGTACTGTCCGCCACCTGATGATAATTCTTCGCGATATAAGCCTGCGCCGCGGCAGTAAAAACCTGCTGACCGGCGCCAACGTCACTGTCCAGCCGGGGCAGCGCTTGGCCCTGATTGGCGCCAACGGCAGCGGTAAATCCAGCCTGTTTTCTCTGTTGCTAGGGGAGCTGGGGGCCGACAACGGCGATATCGAGGGCATGAGCAAGCTGCGCCTAGCCCACATGGCCCAGGAGGTGGAGACCATAACTTTAGCCGCCGGAGAGTATGTCCTGACCGGAGATAGCAAACTGACAGCCCTGCGAAACCGGCTGGCCCAACTGGAAGCCGCCGGCGATTTTCAGGCCAGCGCTAAAATTCACGCAGAACTGGACGATATCGACGGCTACAGCGCAGAACGTAAAGTAGATCGGCTACTGCAGGGGCTGGGTTTTGCCGACAACGCCAGTGGGCGCCCGGTTGGCGATTTCTCCGGCGGCTGGCGGATTCGTCTAAATCTGGCCAAAGCGCTGATGACTCCCTCGGATGTACTACTTCTAGACGAACCCACCAACCACCTGGACTTGGACGCTACCCTCTGGTTACAGCAATGGTTGCAGAGCTACCCCGGAACCCTGGTCATGATTTCGCATGATCGGGACTTTATTGACGCCACCTGCGAACGCATTCTGCAGATTGAGCATCAGCAGCTGAACGCATTCAAGGGCAACTACTCCGATTTCGAGCGCCAGCGCGCTGAGCGTCTGGCCAACCAACAGGCGAATTTTGAGAAACAACAACGCCGCGTTGGTGAAATCGAAGACTTTGTACGCCGATTTCGCTACAAAGCCACCAAGGCAAAGCAGGCTCAGAGCCGTTTGAAGGAATTGGAGCGCATGCAGCTGCTGGCACCGGCGCATATCGATTCGCCCTTTGATTTCCATTTCCTGCCGGCGGGTCGCACCAGCGACCCGATCCTGCTATTGGATGAGGCTAATCTAGGCTATGGCGACGAACCGATATTAGAGGGGGTTTCCCTGAGCCTGCGCCCAGGCTCCAGGCTGGGCCTACTAGGCAAAAATGGCGCTGGCAAGTCCACTCTGCTAAAAGGTCTCATCGGCGAGCTACCGTTACTGGCGGGGCGCAGAGTCGCCGGTGAGCATTGCCGTGTCGGCTACTTTGATCAACAACAGCTAGAGGTTTTGGACCTTTCGGCGAGCGCCGCACTGCATTTGCAACGACTTTCCCCGCTAGCGCGGGAGCAGGAAATTCTCGACTTCCTGGGTGGCTTTAATTTTCGCGGCGACAGCGCCACCAGTGCTATTGCCCCTTTCTCTGGAGGCGAAAAGGCACGACTTGCCCTCGCTCTAGTGGTCTGGCAGCGGCCAAATTTGCTGGTTCTGGACGAACCAACCAATCACCTGGATCTGGAGATGCGCCACGCCATGGAGGTTGCCCTGCAAAGTTTCGACGGCGCTCTCATTCTGGTCAGTCACGACCGACACATGTTGCGCAATACCGTGGAAGAGTTGTTATTGGTGCACGATGGCAGGGTCGAGAGCTACGAGGACGATCTCAACGCTTACGAGAAATGGATTCTGGCCAGTTATAGCAGCACAGACGCACCCACAGCGGGCGCCAGCGATAGCAACCGGAAGGAGAAGCGTCAGCAAGCTGCGGCTGAACGCGCCAAGCTGCGCCCACTCACCCAACAGTTGACGAAAGTCGAAGCAGAGATGGAAAAACTGAGCAAAGCCCTGAGCGAACTGGAGCAGCAGCTGGCTAACCCGGCGATCTATGAGCCGGGAGAAAAAAACAACTTGGCGGAGCTGTTAAGACAGCAAAGGGAGACAAAGAGCCGCGCCCAGGCGTTCGAGGATCGCTGGCTTGAGTTGCAGGAAGAGCTGGAAGCACTCACAAGCGAATAAGTTTTAATTTATCCACTCGGGCCAGACGCTTGATCGCGGCCTCGCGCTGAAGCGCGGGGCCGCGGCCAGTAGTAGAATCAGACCACATCAACCGCACCGGGCGCCTGCCTCGAGTATATTTGGGACCCCCAACGATCTCTCCATTATGCTGCCGTAACCTTCGGCTCAGATCAACGGCTATACCTGTATAAAGCGTCTTATCGGCACATTCCAAAATATAAACATGCCAAACTTCATCTGACACTAGCGACGTCACCCCTGATTGGCACAAAACTGATCATTTGCCTGCGCCTGCCTGAAACAAGGTCACCGACACGCTATCCGATATAGCCCACTGTACTATGAGCATATCGAAAAACTCTAGCACCACCGTTGAGTCCACGAGTACCAATGGTATGATTGCGCCCTATTGCATTGCAGAATTTATCTGCAAACTTATGGAGACAACAATGAGTGAACAAATTGTACACGTCACCGATTCGACCTTCGATGAGGAAGTACTGAATTCTGATGTGCCCGTATTGGTTGACTTCTGGGCCGAATGGTGTGGACCCTGCAAGATGATTGCCCCTGTACTGGCGGAAATCGCCGAAGAATACAGCGGTAAATTGAAGGTATGTAAGGTCGATGTGGATTCAAACCCAGACATTCCACCCAAGTTTGGTATCCGCGGAATACCGACTCTTATCGTCTTCAAGGACGGCAATGCTGAAGCCACCAAGGTCGGCGCACTGTCCAAGACGCAACTGACAGAATTTGTTCAGGAAGTAATATAAATTCTGCGGAACCTCGCCGCTGGCGAGGTTCCGCCGCTTTCACTCCCGATTTTATGAGCTGAAAAAGCGCTAGACGGGTCTTCCGTAAGGTGCTACATTTCAATCCGTCGCACATGTCTGTGCCACAATAAAAAACCTACTACCCAAACACTAAAGCAATCTACGTCACTAATGGTTGGCTCAGCCAACTGACCCTCACGTTGATACTTCTTCCTCTTACGTAAATCCTACGCCAGTGATTTTTTATGAATCTAACCGACCTTAAAACCAAATCCACTCAGGAACTTATCGATATTGCCAAAGAAATTGGCCTCGATAATATGGCCCGTTCCCGCAAGCAGGATATTATTTTCGCCATCCTGAAGCGTCATGCTAAAAGTGGCGAGGACATCTACGGTGACGGTGTCCTGGAAATATTACAGGACGGCTTTGGTTTTCTCCGCTCTGCGGACAGTTCTTACCTTGCCGGACCCGACGATATTTACGTTTCACCCAGCCAAATTCGCCGCTTTAATCTGCGCACCGGCGACACCATCGTTGGCAAGATACGGCCTCCAAAGGACAGCGAACGCTATTTCGCATTATTGAAGGTCGACCAGGTTAACTTCGACAAGCCTGAGAATTCCAAGCACAAAATACTCTTTGAAAACCTCACGCCTCTGTTTCCGGATCAACGCCTCACTCTGGAAGTAGGCAATGGCAGCACCGAAGACATGACCGGCCGTATCATCGACCTCGTAGCACCCATCGGCAAAGGGCAACGCGGCCTGCTGGTAGCACCGCCCAAGGCCGGTAAAACCATCATGATGCAGAATATCGCCCAGTCCATCATCACCAATAACCCTGACTGCGACATCATTGTCCTGCTGATCGATGAGCGTCCAGAAGAAGTGACCGAAATGCAGCGCTCAGTAGGCGCACGCGGTGCCGAGGTAGTGGCATCCACCTTCGATGAACCCCCTTCGCGCCACGTACAGGTCGCCGACATGGTGATCGAAAAAGCCAAGCGTCTGGTAGAACACAAACGGGATGTGGTGATACTGCTGGACTCGATCACTCGTCTGGCACGCGCATACAACACGGTTATTCCAAGCTCAGGGAAAGTCTTGACCGGTGGTGTCGACGCCCACGCACTGGAACGCCCCAAGCGTTTTTTCGGCGCCGCACGAAACATTGAAGAAGGCGGCAGCTTGTCTATTATCGCCACCGCTCTGGTTGATACCGGCTCCAAAATGGACGAGGTGATCTACGAAGAGTTCAAGGGCACCGGTAACGCTGAACTGCATCTCGATCGAAAAATTGCCGAGAAACGTGTTTATCCCGCCATTAATATTCGTCGCTCCGGTACCCGCCGCGAAGAACTGCTGACCGGCGAAGAAGAACTGGCGCGAATGTGGATTTTACGCAAACTGCTACACGGCATGGAGGATTTGGCGGCCATCGAATTTTTGTCCGACCGACTCAAGGACACCAAAACCAACGAAGAGTTCTTCCTGTCGATGAAGCGCAAGTAGAGTTCACTGCTCAGCTATTAGACAAGATTAATCGAGGCTACAACACGTTATAATGCGCTGCCAAAGTGCATGAGGAAGTGTAGACGTGGCCATAAAATATTCTGATTTACGCGATTTTATCGCCGCCCTGGAAGAGCGCGGTGAACTTAAGCGTATCAGCGTAGAAGTCGACCCCCATCTTGAAATGACCGAGATCGCCGATCGCACCTTGCGCGCTGGTGGTCCGGCTTTGTTGTTCGAAAATCCAAAAGGGTTTAACACCCCCGTACTGGCCAACCTGTTCGGCACAGAACATCGGGTGGCGCTGGGCATGGGCGCGGAAAAAGTCTCGGCTCTACGCGAGATAGGCGAACTGCTCGCTTATCTGCGACAACCAGACCCACCCAAAGGTATACGCGACGCTATCGATAAGGCACCGATACTAAAAAAAGTTCTCACTATGAGCCCCAAACAGGTGCGCAACCCGGTCTGCCAATTTCATCAGCGACACGGTGATGACGTCGACCTGTATCAGTTGCCGATACAGACTTGCTGGCCCGGTGACGCTGGCCCGCTTATAACATGGCCGCTGGTAATTACCCGCGGGCCGGAAAAAGAACGGCAGAACCTTGGTATCTACCGGATGCAACTGATTGGTCGCAATAAACTGATCATGCGCTGGCTCTCTCATCGAGGCGGTGCCCTGGACTACCGTGACTGGCAACTGAAAAATCCCGGTAAGCGTTATCCGGTGGCGGTCGCTCTGGGTGCAGACCCAGCCACAACGCTAGGTGCGGTCACCCCCGTCCCAGACTCTATTTCTGAATACGGGTTTGCCGGCTTGCTACGAGGCAGAAAAACCGAAGTTGCCGAATGCGTCACACCACTGTGTCGGGAGCACGGCTTACAGATTCCTGCCAGCGCTGAATTTATTTTGGAAGGCTATCTCGAACCCGGCGAGATGGCGGACGAGGGCCCTTTCGGGGACCATACGGGCTACTACAACGAGGTAGAATCGTTCCCCGTTTTTACTGTGGATGCGATCACTACTCGAGAAACGCCAATTTATCACAGCACCTATACAGGACGACCGCCGGATGAACCAGCGATACTCGGCGTCGCCCTGAACGAAGTATTTGTGCCAATTCTGAAAAAGCAGTTTCCGGAGATCACTGATTTTTATTTGCCGCCCGAAGGATGTTCCTATCGAATGGCAGTCGTCACTATGCGCAAGGAATACCCGGGTCATGCCAAGCGGGTCATGTTGGGTATCTGGTCCTTCTTACGCCAGTTTATGTATACCAAGTTCATTATCGTCACTGATGAGGACGTGAACGCCCGTGACTGGAAAGATGTAGTCTGGGCAATGACAACACGGATGGACCCACGCCGTGATTGCGTATTTATCGACAATACGCCGATAGACTACCTCGACTTTGCTTCACCGGTAGCGGGACTAGGTTCAAAAGTGGGCTTTGATGCAACCAACAAATGGCCAGGCGAGACGAACAGGGAGTGGGGCACACCAATCTCGATGGACGACGCTACCCGTGCTCGGGTTGATGAACTCTGGAGTGAGCTGGGTTTGGATGCTGACTTATAGGGTCGATGGCGGCCCTACCCAAAATGTGGTTATTTTCGTCGGACTGGCTATATACTTATCTGCGCTGCAAGTGGTGAGAACGGGAAATGGCCTGAACCGGCAGCGGCACATCCGGTAGATCCGCTTCATGTGATAACAAACCCTCGCGAAAGTAGGCACCACTGGAACGGATTTCGCCAAGGGCCGCCAACAACCGTCCTAATTCCGCACATACCTCCGGGGAGCGGCGCAGCTTGTAACTACTTTCAAAATAATCTCGGGCCTTGCCCCACAGTTTATTGCGGGCTGACAGGCGACCCAAGGTCAACATCAGCAGTGGGTCACCCTCGTGACCACTGAGCCAAACTTCAGCCAACACGAGTTGGCGAGAGACATTCGCACCTTTGACCAAACCAAACAAACGCGCCAGCTCGCTATCCCAGTCCTGCTTTAAAGCCCGGGTCAATACTTTCTCGGCGCTGGCATGCTCACCTTTTTCAATCAGCAACTCGACATAGAACTTTAATAGAGTCACGTCACGTTTTAGATCAGCGGGCAGCATTTTCCAGCGCTGCTGTAACTCTGCCGCGACGTCCTGGCCGCCGCCGAGGCCCTCGCGTAATAGCTGAGTGTGCACCTTACGATTCAGCGCCAACAACTCAGCTTCGGGCATAAGTTGATACTTCTTGAGCTCCGGTAGCAATTCAGAAAGGCTTTTCCAATCCTCCAGACCCTCATAAGCCCGGCACATCAGATCCAGCACGTGTGGGTGACGACCCGCGTTACGCCGTGCTCTCACTAATGTAGCCAGCGCCTGCTCGTACTGGCCCGCCGCCAACTTGAGCTCCGCCTGTGTCAACTCCACAGCAATACCTGCTTCCGAGTCGGAGGCTTCGGCAGCACTGAGATACTCACGCATTTTTTCGGGCTCGTTCAAAGCATAGCTGGCGCGAGCCGCCATCAGGTAATTGAGCAGCGGAGTTTCATTGTGACGGGCACCGCGCAGTAACTGCTGCCTGGCCTTAGACCAGTTGCCCTCAATAAAGCTGATCAGACCACGACTCGTCAGCCTGGAGGACTGCCGCGCTTTACGCGAGCCAAGCCAGCTGATCAAAGAACTTTGACCAGAAAAAATTTTGCGCGTTAGCCGAACGACTCCATAGATCAAAAGAGTGAACACCAGTAGCAACAGCACACCAATCCAGAGGCTGGTCTCCAACGTGTAGTTGCCGTAGGACAGCAATACGTATCCAGGATCAGTTTCGATGACGGCCACAATGCCTACACCCAGGAGTAGCGCGATCAGAATCAGGACGAACAACTTGCGCATATATTAGCCCTCGCCGGTCAGTTGAAGACGCGAGGTCATGGCCGCATCCACTGCCCCCAGGGAGCGGGAAATATCTGGCAGCTGAACTTCTACCACTTGGCTCTTCAGGGCGTTTAGTTCGCGCGCAATCGCGCGCGCTGCGACCCCGTCGGATTCCAGGAACTCCCCGACCCAGTGTTCTGCGCGCTGCAGGCTTTCGTTATAGAGCAACTGATTGCCAGACAAAAGAGCAGCCTGCGCTTGTTCCAGCAACATACGCAAGTTCTGACGCACCAGGCCCTCCCATTGTGGGTCCATCAGCGCCTGCATGGGCGCATCGCGTCGGCGAATAATAATGTAATCGGACAGCTTCACGAGCGCTGATTCATAACCTTGCAGCAGCCGACCCTGCCAATCTTCAGCAGGAATTTCGCCAGGTTGCGCCTCGACATCAGGCAATTCAAAAATAACTAATGCACCCGCCTGATCCGCTAACGCAGCAAGCCGCAAATAAATGCCCTCTACATCCAGTTGCGGGACTGCCCGCAGGACCGCCAAATCAGCAGCGATTGCGGCTCTGGCCCCAAACAGGCCGACATCATCTAGCTGTAATAAAACTGCATCGGCGCTGCGCAACAAGGCTCTGGCCGCCTCGACATCTCTGGTCATAATTAAACGCTGATTAGCCAGTCTGAGCAGATATTCTGTCTCTGCCAACAGCCAGTCTTCGCGGTCCGCAGCACTGAAGCGGGCAATTTCTGTACGCTGCTCCGCCAGTTGGGCCTCCAACTGAACAAGTACACCGGCCTGCACTTCCACCGTCACGGCCTGCGCTTCGGTCATCGTGGTCAACGCTTGCACATCGAGACCGAGTTGAGCTTCCAGCGCGCCTATATCCTGAACCAGCTCGCCCTTCAGGCGTTGCCCAATTTCATTGAGATTGGCCTGCTCGCCAGCGGCAACCGTTTCTAAACCGGCAACCCGCTCGAGGAGCTTAGCTTCCCGCTGCTGGACCTGCTGCACCGCGAACCCGACGCCAACCGCTAGGCCAACGCCCAATAACAGCGCCAGCCACGCGATAAAGCCACCGCCGCCGCGTCCCGAGGGCGCCGCAGGTTTTTTGCTTTCAACCACGACTGTGGGTGTGGTTGTGGGTGCCGCTGGCTCCGATACCTCACTGTTTTCTTGGTTATTTTCTTGCTGTTCGCTCACTCAGCTTTCCCCCGAGCCTGACTGCCAATTATCTACTGCCTGCATGAATGCAGCATCCGATGCGTTTTCAGCCAAAAGAATATTTGTAAAGCCCATTGCCTCTGCCTCCCGCGCAATACGACGAGAAGGCACCAGGAGCCCCATACCCTGTAAGTTAGTGGTTTCTTGCGGGCTAAGCAATGCCAACATATTGGTCAATCCCTCTCCGCTGCTGATCAAAATCAAACCAATCTGTGAATCGATGAGTTTTTGCGCCAGCTCACCCGACGCCAGACTGGGGCAAACTCGCCGATAACAGCGCAGCTCGTTGAGCTGGGCACCCCTGATTTCAAGAGTCTCGCGCAGCGTACCGCGCCCACCCTCGCCTTTAACGATGAGTACTTTGTCGCCAGCCACCGATTGCAATGTAGGCAGGGCCAGCAAACCCTCGCTGGTCATCTGTGAAGCCGGCGATAACGGCATCACACCATAGGCCGCCAGCGACTGCGCCGTACTGGCTCCGATCGCATACCAGTTAATACCTACCGGCAACTGCGGCCAGTGGGCAATGACACGTTCCATACCAAAATGCACGGCGTTGCCACTGATGAAAATAACATGCTGGTATTGATCAAGGTCTCGCAGATACTGCTGGTCGGCAGCGGCCAACTCCGGCAAGGCACAGAGCTCCATCAATGGTTGCGCATGAACCGTATAACCCCTTAATGCCAGTCCGTCGCACAGCTTGGTAGCTTGCCCGTCGGGGCGGGTCACCAACACTGCGCTAGCCCTCATAGAGTTCTGCCAGAATTTCAGCAGCACCCTGAGCCAGCAATTCCTCGGCCACAGCTTCGCCCAGAGCCTCCGCTTGAGCCACTGGTGCTCGCTGTTCTGAGCGCAGCAATAAGGAACCATCTGGACGTCCTACCAGACCTCTTAGGAACAGTGTGTCGTCGTCTTCCAGCTCAGCATAACAAGCGATCGGAACCTCGCAGCCTCCCTGCAGCCGCTTGTTCATCGCACGCTCGGCAACCACACGACTTGCAGTAGCGACATGATGCAGGGGCTGCAAAAGATCAGCTGCGGCACTATCAGCGAGGCGCAATTCAATACCCACTGCGCCCTGCCCACCCGCGGGTAGCGAATCTTTTATAGCAATGTGCTCTGCGATGCGACTTTCGAACCCCAGCCTTATCAGGCCGGCACTGGCCAGAATAATGGCGCCGTATTGCCCCTCATCCAGCTTACGCAAACGGGTATTGACGTTGCCCCGAAGAAATTTTATTTCAAGATCAGGTCGCCTGGCGCGCAATTGGCACTCCCTGCGCAAACTGGAAGTTCCGACTACGCTACCAGCGGGAAGTGCGTCAATAGAATCGAACTCATTACTGACAAAAGCGTCGGTAGGGTCCTCGCGTTCGCAGATTACGCCCAATCCCAGCCCCTCAGGAAATCCCATAGGAACATCTTTCATTGAATGCACAGCGATATCCGCACTGCCATCGAGCAATGCAGTTTCAAGCTCTTTAACGAACAGACCTTTGCCACCCACCTTGGAGAGCGGCACATCCAGTAACTGGTCCCCGCGGGAAGTCATACCCAATAGATTGACCTCTAGTCCCGGGTGGGCTTTCAGCAGCGCGTTGCGCACAAATTCTGCCTGCCACAGAGCAAGAGGACTCTCCCGCGTGGCGATGGTAATTTTACGTGACATCCAGTGACTCCCCCGCGCTGTTTCTGGCGGCCCACATCATAGCAGCCGACGTTAGTTGCGGCGAACTGCGGCATCATATTATTCAGTCCCACCTTGGAATCAGCGCTGTATTAGGCGCTCTTTCACCTTTGCCAAATGACGCCTACTGACTGCCGGTCGTTGACTGCAGCCGGACAGTTCAACGATCCAGCCATCGTCATCACGACTGAGGCGATCCATATAGCACAGCGCTATGAGGGCTTTGCGGTGCACCCGCACAAACTTCTCCGAAAATTCCTGTTCCAGATCCTTGAGGGTATCCGGCAACAGAAGCTCGTCAGCAGCAGAGTGAGCAGTTACGTATTTTTGACCGGCTATAAAACAGCGGATATCGGCCACAGGCATAGTTTCCAGACCGCGGTGAGTCTGGCTACTGACCTGACGGCGGGACTCGCCATCATCACTCAGCGCCGCCAACTGCACCCGATTGAGTTTGCTGGCGCGGCCCAGAGCACGAGCCAGCTCCTCTTCACGCACCGGTTTCAGAAGATAAGCCACCGCCTGATGTTGTAATGCCTCCAGGGCGTACTCATCATAGGCGGTACAAAAAATCACCGCAGGGGGCTTCTCCAGCGCCTCCAAGTGGGTCGCGACCTCGATACCGTCCATACCCGGCATTCTAATATCCAGCAGTAGCAGATCAGGCTCGGCTATCGCCACTTGCTGCAAGGCCTCTTCTCCACTGCCTGCCAGGAAGCACTCAGCGTCGGGATGTATAGACTTCAACAGGCGCTGCAGCCGCTCTCGCGCCAACGGCTCATCGTCGACTACCAGCACTTTCACGACAGTGCCTCAAGGGGATAGCTGAGCTCTACCCGATAGCTTCCATTAGCCCGGCTAAGTTCAAGTGTTGCTGCGCCATCAAACAAACCCTGCAAGCGCTGCTCAATGTTTGCCAGCGCCATGTGTAGACCAGAAGTGTGCCGGCTGGTCTCCGGTAAAGGATTAGTGATGACAACCTGCAGTCGCTGCTCAACCCTAGCTACCTCAATGGAGATAACGCCGCCGTCAGGTAGTTGGGCGATCCCGTGGTAAACCGCATTCTCCACCAACGGCTGCAGTAAAAGTCCCGGCATCGGCAGCTCGCGCAAGCTCTCATCCATCTGCCAATCAACCTTTAATCGTTCACCCAGGCGCAGTTGTTCAATACCCAAATAGAGCTGGCACAGCCGCAGCTCATCATCGACCGTTGTGCTGCGATAATTGTCTTGCAAGCTAGCTCGAAAGAGCTCAGACAGATCGACTACTGCCTGCTCGGCATCTGCTGGCCGGGAACCGATTAGGCTGGCAATACTATTCATTGTGTTAAACAAAAAATGGGGGCGAATGCGCGCCCGCAGCGAATCCAGCCGCGCCTGCATCTCCCCGCGCTCGCGCAGCTTAACCTGCTGCTGCAGGTAAAAATAACGCAGCACCAGGCCACTGATGAGAGTCGCGACCAGCACGTTGCGCAATACCCACCAATTGTTTGTGCCGTCGATAAAAAGACGCGGATAGAATGCTATCGCGAGATAACTGCTTAATGCGGTAACTGACAACACGACTGCCATACTACAACCAGTAGCCGCCTGCAAGCCAAGCCGACTAAAAAGCGAGCGCATCAGGCAGAGTAGGGCCGCGCTAAGCAATACCACCCACTGTACAAACAGAGAGCTGATGGCCAGTAGGTCCCAGTTGAAACGAGGCAAAGCACTAGCCGCCAGAGCATAAACCAGCACCAGCAACTCAGACAGCAGAACCATGATAAACACGGACCGCGGGCTGCAAAGATCGGGAATAAAAAATTCTCCCGAGCTTTCCTGTTCCTGCCTGGGCAAAGAACTTCCCCCAGTAACTGCCATGCTCCCGCTCCCTCGCCGACTTAACTGGTATACTTGCATCCTTAATTCACACGGACAAGCCCTAAAGTTCTAACGCCTTCAGGTAGAACACTCGCTTTACCGGGCAGTGACCACATAACATCGGCAACAGGAACGCACCAGGCATGAACAAAAAACCGGACACCAGCAAGCTGTGGGGGGGCCGTTTCACCGAGGCGACCGACAGTTTCGTACAGCGTTTTACGGCCTCAGTTCAGTTCGATCAACGGATGGCGGCACAGGATATACAGGGTTCGCTGGCACATGCTGCCATGCTCAACGAAATCGGTGTGCTTAACGCCCAGGAACTGGAGCAAATTAAGGCCGGGCTTGCCCAGGTGGCCGAGGAAATCACTAGCGGGAGCTTCAACTGGTTGATAGAGCTGGAAGACGTGCACATGAACATAGAAGCACGACTGACCGAGTTAATTGGAATTACTGGCAAGAAGCTACACACTGGACGTTCCCGTAACGACCAGGTTGCGACTGATATACGCTTGTATCTGCGGGCAGCTATCGACCGTATCGGCGAAGAAATAACGCGACTGCAGCAGGGCACAATCGAACTGGCCAGCCAGCATACGGCCACAGTAATGCCCGGATTCACCCACTTACAAACGGCGCAGCCGGTAGCTTTTGGGCACCATTTACTGGCGTGGAATGAAATGCTGGAGCGAGACTATGGTCGCCTCATTGACTGCCGGGCACGCCTAAATCAAAGCCCGCTGGGCGCTGCAGCGCTGGCCGGCACCACCTACCCCATTAAGCGGGAGATGACGGCTGCAGCCCTTGGTTTCGATGCGCCCACCCAGAATTCGTTGGACTCAGTATCAGATCGCGACTTCGCCATCGAATTCTGCAGCTTTGCCGCTCTGCTGATGACGCATCTGTCACGGATGTCTGAAGAATTAGTGCTGTGGACCTCGGCGCAATTCAATTTTATTGAATTGCCAGACCGCTTTTGTACCGGCTCCTCGATCATGCCACAGAAGAAAAACCCCGATGTTCCAGAGTTGGTTAGAGGCAAGGTTGGGCGAGTCAACGGTAATCTTATCTCACTGCTCACCCTGATGAAAAGCCAACCGCTGGCCTACAACAAAGACAATCAGGAAGACAAAGAACCGCTGTTTGATACAGTGGATACGGTGTTGGATTCGCTGCGGGCCTTTGCCGATATGATACCCGCAATTCGGCCCAAGGAAGACCAAATGCGCGAAGCCGCTCGCCGTGGCTTCTCTACGGCCACTGACCTGGCCGATTACCTGGTAGGCCGCGGTCTGCCGTTCCGTGATGCACATGAGATTGTTGGTAAGGCCGTAGCCCACGGGCTAGACAGCGGATTGGATCTCGCTGATATGGCGCTGACCACCCTGCAGGCGTTTTCTCCAAAAATCGAACAGGACGTGTTTGATGTGCTGACCCTGGAGGGCTCTTTGGCCGCTCGGGATCATCTAGGGGGCACTGCGCCTAACCAAGTAGCTGAAGCTGCGATCAGAGCGCTCGCGCGTCTTGATCTGCGACCGGGGCGCGCCTAACCACCCGGCCGATAACGCAGGCTGGCCTGAAAGCTGACATCTGGAGCAGTCTCCACCCGGACGTCTTCGACCACGCTGAGATCCACTGTCCAGTCCCGACTAAATCGCCAACGTCCGCCAACTGTAAGCATTATTGCCTCATCACCCAGGCCGCTAATGGCGCTGTCGGCGGGCGCTGCATGCACATCTATCTGTGCTAGCAGAGACCAACGCTCAGCAACCTTCCAATCCACTGCGAGACCGGCAAACCACAGGTCTCTCTTCTGAAAATTGCCCAAAATACGTGTGCTACCTGCACGTAAATAGCCCAGCTGTCCGTGCCAGCTCAGCGGCAAGTCTGCCTGGTGTTGGCCCGAAAACCGGAGGGTCGCAAACACGTCATCTGCACCGCTGCCCAGGAAATCCTCTTCTTCGCCAGTGGCAAACTTATAACCCAGGGCAATCGCTGCGGTTGACCCGGAGTCGCGGTAGAGTAGACGGCTCACGCTCAGGCTGGTGTCGCCTATTCCAGAGACCTCACCTCCCAGTTGAAAGTTTTCTGTCGCAGCGTCGTAGTGAAAATCGAGCACATCAGCGGGCGCTTTTGCGCGTCCGCCATCGGGGAGCCCCCAGACGCTGTGCCACTCGTCGATCAGACTGTCTAGCTGCCCGCCACTGTGGTCTAACCAGGGCACCTCAAGTTGCAGGTCCCAGTTATCGGTCAAACCATAGCGCCACTCGAGCGCGAGACGCTGGCTTTCACCGTCAAAATTAAGCATTTCGCCGGACTCAGTGTCGGAGACGTAGTGACTCGCAACACTGCCGTGCAACGCTAAACTGCTTATACCTGCACCCTCAATCCGGGCCGAACGCTGTGCAGGCAACCCAAATAATCCGACCACAGGACTTAAGTTTTTTGCATAGAGTGGCTCAGAGGCTGCCATTGACAAATTGAAGGTTGAGCACACCGCCGCCCAACTGGCAGTCAATATGATCATCGACTTCATCAGGCGATGATTACAGACGCGGGAAGGTGGCATCAATCACGTCGTTAAATTCGGATACTTTCATGGTGCAGGGACTTCTTAAACACGAGAAGTTAGTATCATAAAGGCTGCTCACGCAGCTTAACAGTGTTCCTTCCACGTGATAATTACGAGTCAGCGCTATCCGTAATTATCACGTGGAAGGAACACTAATGCACTGTATACTTGCGCGTTTTGCGATCGAAATAAACCACATGCTAAAGCTGCTAATGGCCCTGTCACTCACCGCATTGCTGCTTGCCGGCTGCGGCCAGGCAGGCCCCTTATTTCTGCCCGGTCAGGCTACGCCAGACGGCAGTGCTGACCCCCAAGCGGACAATAACGTCTACAGCGAAGTGCCTGAACAACCGGCAGCTTTGCCGGAGCCAGCGGTAGACAGCGGCGAGCCAGAGTAAGCGAGAGTATTTTTCATGGACCATTTTTCCTATCAGCAAGGGCAATTGCACGCCGAAGAGGTGACATGCAGCCAGATTGCAGAACAATTCGGCACACCCACCTATGTCTACTCACGATCCGCTCTGGAGTCCGCCCTTGGTGAGTACCAGGCTGCCCTCTCGGGCTGGCCGCATTTAGTCTGCTATGCGGTAAAGGCCAACTCAAACCTGGCAGTGCTGGACGTATTGGCGCGCCGCGGTGCCGGTTTCGACATTGTCTCGGTAGGCGAGCTGGAGCGAGTAGTATTAGCCGGCGGCGATCCGGGCAAAACTGTATTCTCAGGGGTAAGCAAGCAGGCACATGAAATTACCCGTGCACTAGCACTCGGTATTCGCTGTTTCAATCTAGAGTCCGCCGCTGAACTCGAATTGATCAATGACATTGCCGGCGACATGAAGTGCATCGCTCCCGTATCGGTGCGGGTAAATCCAGATGTCGATGCCCAAACACACCCCTATATTTCCACCGGCCTGAAAGAGAACAAATTCGGTGTGGACGTGGCGGAAGCACTCGCAGTCTACCGCCGAGCTACCGCCCTGCCCAATATCGAGGTCGTTGGCCTGGACTGCCACATCGGCTCACAGCTTACCCAGATCACCCCCTTCATCGACGCCCTGCACCGCTTGCTGGCTATTGTCGATCAACTGGCCGCTGAAGGAATTACCTTGCGGCACCTGGATCTGGGCGGCGGCTTGGGAGTGTGTTACAAAGATGAAACACCACCGAGCATCGCGGAATATATCGCCGCAATCCGCGCGGAGCTGGGCGAGCGTGACCTGGAACTGGTGTTTGAACCCGGGCGCTCCATTGCCGCCAATGCGGGCCTGTTACTGACCCGCGTGGCGAACGTTAAATCAACTCAGGATCATAACTTTGCTCTGGTTGACGCCGCCATGAATGATTTTATCCGGCCCGCACTCTATCAGGCCTGGGTAGACATTCGCCCCACCAGTGAAACCGGCGAGGGCACCAGCGCTCGCTGGGACATTGTCGGGCCCGTCTGCGAAACCGCCGATTTTTTGGGCAAGGATCGTGAGTTGACCTTGGCACCCGAGGCTCTGCTGGCAGTATTCGGGGCCGGGGCTTACGGTTTCGTCATGAGCTCCAATTACAACACTCGCGGTCGCGCCGCAGAAATCATGGTGGACGGTGATATTGTCCACCAGGTGCGGGCACGCGAGACCTTTGCTGATATGATTCGCACTGAACAGCGCCTGCCGGATTAAATCGACGCCAACGGACCAGTTATGCAACTGAAATTCACTAAAATGCACGGCGCTGGCAACGATTTCGTTGTTATTGATCTGATCAGCCAGCGCTGCAAACTGCGCCCCCGTGATATTCGCTTACTGGCGGACCGACATTTCGGGGTGGGCTGCGATCAGGTGTTGGCAGTGGAGCCTCCGGGCAGCCCGGACGCAGATTTTCGCTACCGAATATATAACGCCGATGGTGGCGAGGCTGAGCAGTGCGGCAATGGCGCACGCTGTTTTGCCCGTTTTGTGCGAGAAAAGCGTCTGACCAGCAAGCGGGTCATCACCGTTGAAGTCGCCCACGGCACTATTGAGCTGCGTGTCCGTGACAAGGATCAAGTAGAGGTCAACATGGGCCTGCCGGTGTTCGAACCCGCATCGATTCCCTTCGCAGCAGATCAGTGGGCAGCCAGCTATTCTTTAAGTGTCGCCGGTCAGAACCTGGAGATTGGCGTTATATCCATGGGCAATCCGCATGCGGTGCTGACGGTAGAGAACGTGGATACCGCCGACGTGGCCGGCCTGGGTCCGCAAATCGAAACCCACATACGGTTCCCCGAACGAACCAACACCGGCTTTATGCAATTGTTGTCTCGCTCAGAAATCCGATTGCGCGTCTTCGAGCGCGGCGCAGGCGAGACCTTGGCTTGCGGCACCGGCGCCTGTGCCGCCGTAG
Organism: Halieaceae bacterium; assembly: GCA_047633055.1. Taxonomy (GTDB): domain Bacteria; phylum Pseudomonadota; class Gammaproteobacteria; order Pseudomonadales; family Halieaceae; genus CALJFL01. The sequence goes on from JBLIEI010000004.1 coordinate 43,335, forward strand.
TTTACGGCATCAGCAGCGGCTGGCTTGAGGATACCGTGACAGTTGAGCTGCCGGGCGGTAAGCTGTCTATAGCCTGGGCCGGCGAAGGCCAGCCGGTATTAATGACCGGCCCCACCGCCGTAGTCTACGAAGGCAACATAAGAATCTGAAGCCGCACGATAAAAGTGCCACAGTGAGCAACGAAACTGACCAACAGCTCTGACTAATAGGGGAATCAAGATAATGCCTGGGACGAATGAGCAAGCCGCTACCCCCGATCTGGAAATCAACGACGCGCAAGTCAGGGCGTATCTGAAAGTCCACAGTGATTTTTTTCAGCACAACCCGGATATGTTAGATTCCTTACACGTATCACACGCTTCCGGCTCAGCTGTTTCACTGGTTGAAAAACAAGTCAGCGTGCTACGCGAGCGCAACATCGATATGCGCCATCGCCTCAACACCCTGACCGCTAACGCCCGCGACAACGACCGACTGTACGAGCAAACCCGGGGCCTGATCCTGCAACTGCTGGAAGCAAATTCTGCCAGCGAACTCTATCAGGTCTTTCGCAAATCGATGAACAAAGAGTTTGAGGTTGAGCACGCCAGCATGATTCTGTTTGGCGAGCCCGGCAGCGCAGGTGACTGCCGTGTGGAATCTATCGAGAGCGCCAAGATCGAAATCGGTCCTCTGCTCAAGGGACGCAAAGCCATTTGCGGCCCATTGCGCAAAGAGGAACTGGTCTACCTGTTTCCCGAGGCTGGCGACGTTGGCTCGGCTGCAATGATGCCGCTGCACCAAGGGGAAGACCTGGGTTTAATAGCCGTAGGAAGCTCGGACGCAACCCGCTATGGCTCCAATATGGGCACACTGTTTCTGCACCATATTGCCGATGTGATGGTGCGCCTACTGCCACTGCTGCCGCGGAGCAGCACCAGCTAAGCCGGTGGACTCGCATGACCTCCCCACATCGATAAACCAATTCCTAGATTATCTGCGCGACGTTCGGCAGCTCTCACCCAACACGCTGACTAACTATCAAAGAGACTTGAGGTCTTTGCACGACTACTGCCAAGACCACAATATTCATCAGGCAGACAAAATTGTCGAGGCCGACATTCGTCAGTGGGCAAGTCAGCTGCATCGCCGTGGGTTGGCCGGCGGCAGTATTCAACGAACGCTGTCGGCGTCACGCTCGTTTTTTAACTATCTGGGCAAGCAGGCGGGATTTCCACGTAATCCGGCCGCCAGCGTGCAGGCGCCCCGCAAACCCCGCAAATTGCCCCGTACCCTGGACACAGACCAGGTTAACCGCTATTTAAAGTTTGAAGACGATTCACCGTTAATTCGCCGCGACCGGGCTATGGCCGAGCTGTTTTATTCTTCTGGCCTGCGCCTGGCGGAACTCGCCGCCATCGATGTTAGCGATTTGGACGCAGGTTCTCGCCTCATCACCGTGACCGGTAAGGGCAATAAAACACGCACTGTACCGGTGGGAGGGCCGGCATTGGACGCTATCGCCAGCTGGTTAGAAGTAAAACCCAAGGTTGCTGATAACGAGGACTGTGCGCTGGCCATGTTTATCAGTCGCCATGGACGGCGGATCAGTGTCAGAAGCATCCAGACAAGACTCAAATTGCAAGGCCGGCGTGCCGGCATGCCACAGGATGTGCATCCGCATATGCTCAGGCATTCCTTCGCCAGTCATATGTTGGAATCCAGCGGGGACCTGCGTGCAGTGCAGGAGTTACTTGGCCATGCCAACATCGCAACGACCCAAATCTACACCCACCTCGACTTTCAACACTTGGCCAAGGTCTACGACGCCGCCCATCCCAGAGCCAAACGACGCAAACGCGACTGACTGTTTATGACAATTAAAGTAATCACCTTTGACTTGGACAACACCCTCTGGGACGTTGAGCCCAGCCTCATTGAAGCGGAGCGAATCCAGCGTGAATGGCTGCTTGAGCACCGCCCGCGGGCCATCGAAAACTACGACCATGAGCAATTGTGGGAGTTCAAAAAAGGGGTGTGGAAGCGCAACCCGCAGCTGGCACACCACATCAGTGATCTCAGGGTACAAACGCTATATGAGCTACAACTAGCGGCAGGCTACCCTGAGCAAGAAGCTCGCACCGGCGCAACCGCTGCCTTCGCCGTGTTTCTGGAGGTACGTCATGCGGTGACGCTGTACGAAGAGGCCCTGGACGTTCTCAGCCTGCTAGCCAAGACTTATACCTTGGGAGCACTGACAAACGGCAACGCCGACATTTACAAAACCGATGCCGGGGAGTATTTCGACTTTGCTTTTTTAGCAGAGGACATTGGCATCAGTAAGCCAGCTCCGGATATGTTTCACGCCGCCCTCAAGAGAGCTAAAGTCAGCGCCAACCAGATTATCCATGTCGGCGACAATCCCGAGCACGATGTGCTGGGTGCGCAACGAATGGGCATGCGTACCGTATGGATGAACTCTCAAGCCGAGGAATGGCCTGGGGGTCCCCGAGCAGACCGGGACATTGATAACTTGCAGCAACTGCCCCAGGCAATCGCTGAAATTGCGGGACGTAAAAGCAATGACGCTGGATAAAACATCCGGCGCCTTAGTCGGCCTTAGCCGTCCTTAAGAATCTTCTTCTTGGTCGCGTTGTATTCTTTTTCACTGATTACGCCACCATCATACGCTTCTTTCAGATCCATCAACTGCTGGCCCTGAGTTTCAGTCTGCTTGACAGTTGTGTTGCTTCCGCCACAGGCCGCCAAAGTGAGTGCCAGGGCAATAACGGTAGCGCCGAGAAAAGTCTTGCTTAACATGCTGTAATTCCTTTTTAAATTTTGGGGTCTATAAGATCTAGATAGCGTCTTCACCAGTCTCACTGGTACGGATACGAATAACTTGCTCGAGATCTGACACAAATATTTTACCGTCACCTATTTTACCGGTGTTGGCGGTTTGCACAATAGCATCAACCACAACTTCTACCTCGCCATCACCAACGGCGATCTCAAGTTTCAGCTTGGGCAGAAAATCCACCACATATTCGGCGCCGCGATAGAGCTCGGTATGGCCGCGCTGTCGGCCGAAGCCCTTGACCTCAGTGGCGGTGATGCCCTGCACACCGATTTCCGATAGCGCCGCACGCACATCATCCATCTTGAAGGGTTTGATAATCGCGGTAACCAGTTTCATGATAGCGTGCCTCAATAGTTGCATAGTTCTTTATTATGAAACTCACACAGATAATCGCAAGGCATAAAAAAAGGGGCCCGAAGGCCCCCAAAAACGCATCGCGAAATGCGCCCGCAAGTTTATTTCGCGGAGATGAACTCCGGATAAGCTTCCATACCACATTCGACCAGATCCACGCCTTCGTACTCTTCTTCCTCAGTGACCCGGATTCCCATAGTCGCTTTGATAATACCGAAGGTAATCAAGCTGGCACCAAAGACCCAGATAAAGATAGTAACCGCGCCGATCAACTGACCGCTGAAGGATGCGTTCTCACCGTTGGTGATCGGCACCAGCAGCAGACCCAGTAAACCAACAACACCGTGTACCGAAATTGCACCCACTGGATCGTCGATTTTAAGCTTGTCCAGAGCGATGATTGAGAACACAACCAAAACACCACCGATAGCACCAAACAATGTCGCTAGCAGGGGTGTTGGGGTAGATGGCTCAGCAGTAATCGCTACCAATCCAGCCAGTGCGCCGTTAAGTGCCATGGTCAGGTCAGCTTTGCCAAACAGGAGTCTAGCGGTCAGCAGTGCTGCCACCAACCCACCGGCCGCGGCGGCGTTAGTGTTCATGAAAACGACGGCAACGGCATTAGCTGACTCGACGGTAGCGGTCGCCAGGACCGAGCCACCGTTAAAGCCGAACCAACCCATCCAAAGGATGAATGTGCCTAGGGTAGCCAGTGGCAGGTTCGCACCTGGTATCGCCTGTACACTGCCATCTGCAGCGTACTTGCCTTTACGGGCACCCAATAACAACACGCCTGCCAAAGCAGCAGATGCACCAGCCATGTGCACGATGCCAGAACCGGCGAAGTCAGAGAAGCCAAGGTCCCCCAGTGTGTACATTCCAAATACTGGCATGCCACCCCAGGTCCAGCTACCTTCCATCGGATAGATAACACCCGTCATTACGACCGCGAAAGCGAGGAAGGCCCAAAGCTTCATGCGCTCAGCAACGGCTCCTGAGACAATCGACATGGCAGTTGCTACGAACACTACCTGGAAGAAAAAGTCTGCTGAAGGAGCGTAGGTTGCTGGCTCTTCTGCCCCGGTGACGCCGTCGCCGACGATACCGCCGAGGAAAGCTGTGAATTCACCGCCACCGTACATAATAGAGTAACCACAAACCATGTACATGATGCTGGCTATGGCGTAGAGGGCTACGTTTTTTGTTAAAATTTCGGTGGTGTTTTTGGAACGAACGAGGCCCGCCTCCAACATAGAGAAGCCTGCGGCCATCCACATCACCAACGCGCCGCACACCAAGAAATAAAAGGTGTCTAGCGCATACTGTAATTGAAAAATATCGTTTTCCATGGGAAATACTCTCGTCTAATAGTCTATGCTGATACCGTGGACGCCGAAGGCGTCCGCCTAAATGGCTTCCTCGCCTGTTTCACCAGTACGAATACGGATGACCTGCTCCAAGGCGGATACAAATACCTTGCCGTCACCAATTTTTCCAGTGTTCGCCGCTTTAGTAATTGCTTCGATAGTCGGCTCAACAACACCGTCTGCTACCGCCACTTCGATTTTTACTTTTGGTAGGAAGTCGACAACGTATTCAGCGCCGCGATAGAGTTCGGTATGCCCTTTCTGGCGACCAAATCCTTTAACCTCGGTGACAGTAATGCCCTGCACGCCGATCTCGGATAATGCTTCACGCACATCGTCCAATTTGAATGGCTTAACAATAGCCGTAATTAATTTCATGGTGATCTCCTGGTGTTATGTTGACGCCCCGATCAATGAACACGGGGCGCCCGCGCTGTTGTCGTTCGAGCAGAACTACATGCTCTTGGAGATGGTAAAAACCAGCTGGTCGTCACCCCAATCGGTGCCAAATACGTCTTCTTTATCGAGATCGGTGCCAACGTAAGCCAGGGTCCAGTCGACAGCTACCCAAGAGGCGGTAATGCCAACGGAATAGTCAATGAAGGAATCGTCGTCAGATGACAGGTAGCCGCCGTTCTCTTCGAGGTCGTTGTAGCCTACATGGAAGTCGATCGAAATCGTGTCATTGATAGGAAGACTGTAATCCACGTAGTAGTACATAAACGTGTCAGTTTCGGCGTAGTAGTCGTCTGAGTAGGCAACACCCACAGCCAAGTTATTCCAGGACAAGCTACCGTAGAGTTCCTGGTAGTCTCCTTCGAAACCGTCATCTCCGGGATAATCGTAGTAGAGATAGCCCACATCAATAGCGAAGCCGCTGTCACCGATGTCACTAGCCCAACCGATGTAGTAATCAAGTTCGAGGGACCCGTTTAAGCCACCGTCGGCGCTGGCAACGTCAAAATCTACCGTTGAACCCCACGTGCCGATATAGATGCCGTTCTCGAAAGCGATATCGAAACCGCCCTGAACAGCAATATCGTCATTCGACTGGGAGACGCCACGAAATTTGTAATCGCTGGTCAACGCGATATTGCCGCTGATTTCGATCTCAGCCTGAACTGAGGTAGCAGCGCCTGCCAATAGTGCGGTTGCCAGGGTTGCGGTAAGTACTTTTTTGTTCAGCATGTTTCATCTCTCCTAAACTCGAGTCGCCGGCCCCAAGGTGTAAGGGAACACCTGGTTAAAACCGACAGACATGATTTGTGAAATCTGCGCGAGATCTTTTGCAGGGCCTGTGCCAATTTCTATTTTTCTTTTTGATAACAAGCAGTTAATAGTAATTTTCAATTATTGACGGTCATAAAAGGGGCAGCAGGAATCACAGTAACCGCAATTTATTGGTGCACGGCACCATATCGGTGCACCGGTAGCCTCTGTGACCCGGAATCAAATTCCACTACACTACATTTTCTTATCGGCACACAGGCAGTTCCTCTTATGGCATTGAAACCAAAACCCCTAAGCGAAGTGCTGCAGCAGCTCAGCGAGTTCGTTGGAGACAGCGGTATAAAAGGAGAGGTCGACAAAAGCGTCAGGTCATTGGCGCAGTCAGCCCTGCAGCGACTGGACATGGTAAGCCGAGAGGAATTTGACGCCCAGAGCGAGATTCTCCAGCGTACTCGCGCCAAGGTGAATGAGCTGGAGTCTGAGCTTGAGGCACTGAGTCGAGAGCTGGACGCCGTTAAATCGAACTGAATTGTGAAGACCTTTGCACGGTAATGATGTGTGCTGATGCAAGAATATCCTCTAAACTGACCGTCTACGGCCAAGGCACTTTTGCCGCACTGCCATGCTCAAGGATGAGCGATGGACCTATCACTTGTTTATAGCCGAGCCAACGCCGGCCTTGATTCGCCACTGGTGCGGGTAGAGACACACCTGTCTAACGGACTGCCGGCATTTCATATTGTGGGGATGGCAGAGACTGCCGTTCGCGAGAGCAAAGATAGAGTGCGCAGTGCCCTACTGAACTCCTATTTTGATTTCCCCGACCGACGTATCACCATAAGCTTGGCACCCGCGGACCTGCCCAAAGAAGGCGGGCGTTTCGATTTACCCATCGCCCTTGGCATTCTCAGCGCCTCAGGACAAATCCCACAAGACGCTCTGCGGCATCATGAATTTTATAGTGAGCTGGCATTGGATGGCTGCCTGCAGAGTATTCCGGGACTACTGCCGGCAGTCATGGCCAGTACTGCGGCTGGAAGAAAAGCGGTAGTCGCTACCGACTGTGCGACTGCTGCAGCCAGAGTGCCTAGCAGCGAGGTCATTGCTGCTACTGATATTCTCACGCTCTGCGCCCACCTGAACGGTGCAGCAGTCATTGAGCCTACACTGCCCGCTACATCCATAGAGACCTGCGAATACCCTGATCTGGCAGACATATCCGGCCAAGCCATGCCCAGGCGCGCTCTGGAAATAGCCGCCTGCGGAAACCACAACATTCTGCTGTTCGGCCCCCCCGGCACCGGCAAAACCATGTTGGCCAGCCGGCTGACAGGAATTCTACCGCCGCTCGATCAAAATGAAGCACTGATCGCCATGGCACTGGCAGACCTGGCGGGCGATGACATTAACAGCTCCACGCGCCCCTTCCGCGCCCCCCACCACAGTGCCAGCGTTGCCGCACTGGTTGGCGGCGGCAGCAAACCCCGCCCCGGAGAAATCTCCCGAGCCCACGGCGGCGTATTGTTTCTGGATGAGTTACCTGAGTTCTCAAGACAAAGCCTGGAGGCGCTAAGAGAACCGTTGGAGCAGGGTCGAATCACCATCTCTCGCGCCCACCATAAAATTTGCTACCCGGCCCGCTTTCAGCTAGTTGCCGCAATGAACCCCTGTCCCTGCGGGCACGATGGCGACCCTGAAACACCCTGTCGCTGCACCATCAGTCAGATAGGGCGCTATCGGAGTCGAATTTCGGGGCCGTTGCTAGACCGCATTGATCTGCACGTGCCCGTTCCCAGGATTCCAGCGGCATTACTTCTGCTCAGTAAAACTCCAAGCGAAGCTTCGCAATCCGTCCGCGCCAGAACCACTAAGGCGAGAGAGCGTCAGTTCAACCGCCAGGGTATGGCCAACAACCTTCTGAGTTCCGAAGAAGCGCTTGCGGTCTCCCAACTGGATCGCGCGAGTACGGCCTGGCTGGAATCCGCCGCCACCAAACTCAAAATGTCAGCTCGAGCACTCCACCGCACACTTAGAGTGTCACGAAGCATTGCCGACCTTGCCGGTAAGGACGTAGTTGAAATCGAGCACATCAGTGAAGCGCTGGGGTTTCGTAATCCGAATCTGAAGCTGTAGGGCTACTCCTGGACAGGACTTACCGCCCAGCTTTGATCACGGCACTAATACTTGTCGCTCCCATTGACCCTCACAGAGCAAATAAAGGTGCCTTTTGTGTAATCGATCGGAATCCGAACTATGCCAGGTCTCGATGTATGCGGCTTTGATTGAAATCCCTTTCGCACTCGTCGGACAGGGTATGTCTTGATCAGCGGGATAACGCTTTTTCAATACATCGATATCTGCAAGCAACGTCTCTCTTGAGTTTACCGGGCTGGTTTGATGCTGAACCTCAACATAATAGTAATCAAGTATTTTAGAGTCGTAGGGCTTCTTCGCCCAATGACTTTCCATGGTTCGAAAAGAGAGCTCAGAAAGCTCTCCACGGATTCTATATTGCTGCATCAGCGAGGGCCAAAAAACCAGCAATTCAAATTGCTTCGCGTGCTTTAAGTGATCCCATTTCGGAGACGTCTCATCAATAAAGATAACAAAAGAATCCTCGGTTACTTCTCTCAAGACTAAGGTTCTTATTGATGGTTGCCCCGTGTTCGACACTGTCGCGAGTGAACAAAAGGGCGCGTTGGCATCCCCCAGTGATTTAGCCTTTTTCCAATTTTCATCAAAAATCTCAATGGGATGATGCATGTAAATACTCGACACCTCTGATTACGGCAGCTAGTGGTTCAGTAGCTCTGCATTTGTTGGATATTGCTCAAGTAATTCAACAAGTTTCCTGGCGCCGTCTACAGGTTTAAGATGGGTAAGTGCCCGCCGTAAAACTCTTACCTTTTCAATGTCTTTCGAATTTAAAAGAAGCTCCTCACGGCGCGTGCTACTTTTAGCGACGTCCAGCGCGGGAAAAATTCGCTGCTCGGCAACATCTCGTGATAAAACGATTTCCATATTACCAGTGCCCTTGAACTCCTCGAATATCACCTGATCCATACGGCTTCCGGTATCAACGAGTATCGTCGCTAAAATAGTAAGCGACCCACCGTTCTCAATTTTTCTAGCTGCCCCAAACAATTTTCGTGGTATTTCCATGGCTCCAGCGTCTAGCCCGCCCGACATGGTACGACCGCTGCCCTTGCGCCCTGCATTATGTACGCGTGAGAGTCTGGTCAGAGAATCTATAACAATCATTACATCATGACCAAGGCCTGCTTGCTGGCGGGCAGTGCTAAGAAGGTCATTGGCAACACGGACGTGTTGTTTATAACTTTCATCCGAGGATGAAGCATGCACTTCTGCCGGCACGCTGCGTGTAAAATCAGTTACTTCTTCCGGTCGCTCATCAATGAGTAACGCGTAGAGCTTTATCTCCGGATAGGCTTTCCCCACCGCCTGACAAATATGTTTTAACAGGGTCGTTTTCCCGCAGCCCGGTGGGGCAACAATCAAACCGCGCTGGCCCATTCCGATTGGCGTGAGCAAATCCATGGCGCGTGCGGTAAGTTCCTGAGAACCTAATTCCAGACGGATGCACTGAGAAGGATTAATGGCGATGCCATTTAAAAAACGCTTTTCCAGGTCGGCCTTAGATACATCCTTGACCACCTCATCTACTTGTTTAGAGTGTTTATCTCTTTTCACTTTCAAAGACAATTTTTTTCTCGTCATGATATCGGTTTATCCGTCACTCTTAATCCGCCCCTGATACTTACTTTTGGCCAGCTTCTGCATATCCTCTACCTTATCGCTTTCATCCATGATCTCCCGACCCAGCATAGTTTCAAGGGCATCCTCAAGGGTGACAACACCCGCCGTTTGGCCGTATTCATCTTCTACCAGGAATAGGTGTTCCCGGCGGGTGATAAACAGGTCCAGCAGTTTCAATACCGGTAATTCTTCAGAGACCCTGAAGATATCAGAGGCAAGTTCACCGAGCTTTCGCTCATCGCCCTGATCGCTGTGGGACTGAAGTAGTACGGGGCGGAATACCAGACCGACCACGTTGTCGAGATTGCCTTCAAAAAGAGGAATGCGGGTAAACGGCTTCTCACTTAGTTCGCTGAGTGCGGCGCTAACCGTGAGAGTGGAAGCCAGCGAGGTAACCACCGAGCGAGGCGTCAAGATCTGGCCGGTGCGGGTTTCACGCAGTGACAAGATATTCTCCAGCAGCTTACTTTCCTGAGCACCCAGGGAGCCCTCCTCCGCGCCCATTTGCGCAAGCGCGGTCAGTTCTTCTCGACTGACTAACGCATTATTGCCTTTAGCAAATAAACCCGTCAGCTTTGATGACACCCAGACAAAGGGAAACAGCAGTTTAATTAACGCGCGGATGACGTAGGCCGCTGGTATAGCCAACTGCCGCCAAAAAGTTGCACCCAAAGTCTTGGGGATGATCTCGGAAAAATACAAAATCGCCAAAGTCAGCAAAAAGGCAATCAGAGTCTCCCACTCTGCGCCAAATACCTTAGACGCCTGAGCGCCTACGCCCGCTGCACCCATAGTGTGGGCAAAGGTATTGAGAATAAGAATACTGGAGATCGATTGATCGAGATCGGTTCGAACCTGTTTTAAAACTTTGCCGCGCCTGGGCTTGCTGCGCAGCTCCGTTTCGACGAACACCGGAGATAAGGACAACAGCACAGCTTCCAGCACAGAACAGACAAAGGAAATTCCGATGGCAATCATTAAGTAGGTGACGAGCAATGTCATAGAATCTTGTCAATCCGTGGCTGTGAGGGCCATTGTACAGAATCTGCACCGAAGCATCCTCTTTGAGCCCGTTGCCAAAAAAACGGCGATACGACAGAAACCCTGTGCTAACATTATTTGTCCTTATTGCTAGCATGAATAGTAGCAACATCATTCTACTAAACGATCAAAAAAGAGCCAGCGAACCACTGCCGTGAACCAGCTCAACCCCAGACAACGCGAGGCCGTGCGCTATATCGACGGCCCTCTGCTGGTGCTCGCCGGCGCCGGCAGCGGCAAAACGAGCGTGATCACGGAAAAAATCGCCTATCTGGTAAACACGTGCGGTATCAACGCGCGCCACGTCGCCGCAGTGACCTTTACCAATAAAGCTGCGCGGGAAATGAAGGAACGGGTGGGGCGACTCATTCGTGGCACCGCAGCAGAAGGCCTGACAGTCAGCACATTCCACCAGTTGGGCCTGACCATCATTCGTACGGAGCTGAAGGCACTGGGTTTAAAGTCCGGCTTTTCAATTTTTGATGGCCAGGATACGCATACCCTTATCCGAGATCTGCTGATTCAGGAGCACGGTACCGAGGGCGACAAAGCTGACGCCATCCAGCGGCAAATCTCCCAGTGGAAGAATGACCGCGTCCTGCCGGAGCAGGCGGTTGCAGGCGCTACCAGCCCAGCGGACATGCTCTGCGCCCAGGCCTATGTCAGATACAAGCGGGCGCTGCGGGCCTACAACGCTCTGGATTTTGATGATTTAATCCTGCTGCCAACCATCTTATTTGAAGAACACCCGGATATACTCGAGCGATGGCAAAACCGCTTGCACCACCTGTTGGTCGATGAATACCAGGACACCAACTCCAGCCAGTACCTGCTGGTGCGTCAGCTGATTGGCGTTCGCAGTGGCCTCACGGTCGTTGGCGATGACGACCAGTCGATCTATGCATGGCGCGGAGCGCGGCCGGAAAACTTGGCACAATTGGAAACCGATTTCCCCAGTCTCAAAATCGTCAAACTGGAGCAAAATTACCGCTCTACCTCACGTATCCTAAAAGCGGCCAACACCCTGATTGCCAATAACCCTCACGCCTTCGAAAAACAACTGTGGAGCGAGCTGGGATATGGCGATCCGCTGCGGGTCATTCGTTGTGCCGACGAAGTGCAGGAGGCACAACAAGTGGTGGCGGAGATCCTCGATCATCGTCTGCGCAAACGCACTCGTCTAGGGGACTACGCGGTACTCTACCGCGGTAATCATCAATCACGCATCCTTGAGCTGGCCTTGCAGCAGCACCAGGTGCCTTACCAAATGAGCGGCGGCACTTCGTTTTTTGCACGCAATGAAGTTAAAGACATTATGGCCTATCTGCGGCTGATCCTGAACGAGAACGATGACAATGCATTCCTGCGCATTGCCAATGTGCCCCGGCGTAAATTGGGGGCATCGACACTCGAGGTTCTGGGCAATTTTGCCAATGCGCAACATTGCAGCCTGAACCAAGCCTGCGGCCGGATCGACAGTACTCAGATAGCAGAAGCAGGTCTGCGGCGGTTGCGGGAGTTCCACAGCTGGATGGCCGACACCCGAAAACGATGTCAGGGCGAAAACGGAGTTTCCGGTATTCGTCATATGATTCGAGATATGGATTACGAGGAGTGGCTGAATCAACTCAGCTCCAGCGAGGACGTTGCCGAGCGACGCATGGCCAATGTTCACTTTCTGGTGGATAACCTACAGCGCCTGATGAAGGATGACCAGGTGCCTCTGGACGAGGCAATTTCAAGACTGGTACTGCGCGACCTCATGGAACAGCAGGAAGAAGAAGACGCCAGTGATGATTCCGTGCAATTAATGACATTGCATGCCTCCAAAGGCCTGGAATTCCCACATGTCTTTATTATTGGCATGGAAGAGAAACTGCTGCCTCACCGGGTTAGTGTCGAGGAGGGCAACGTCGACGAAGAAAGGCGCCTGGCCTATGTCGGCATAACCCGTGCCCGCCAAACTCTCTGTATGACACTGGCCAAAAAGAGGCGCCAGTTTGGCGACACTATAAAGTGCGAACCCAGTCGCTTTCTTGAGGAGCTGCCGGCGAGTGACCTGCAGTGGCAAGGTGGCGAGGAAGAAGATCAGGAAGCGAATGAAGAGCGCGGGATGGAAACACTGGCGAGCCTGAAGTCTTTGTTTGCAGATTGATGGGCAGGCAGCAGGTATTGAGCTAGGCTTTACTTAATGAATCTCAATAGCCATCGGGGAACCCATTATGAAAAGGATTGTTGTCTGTGCAGATGGCACCTGGAACAGACCCGAACAACTGGGCAAGGATAACCACCCAACCAATGTGCTTAAGTTCGCCCGCGGTATAGCACCCAAGGATAGCAATGGTGTTAAGCAGGTTGTTTTCTACGACTGGGGCATAGGCTCTTACCACGACAAACTGACCGGCGGCGGCATGGGCGAGGGCCTGGAAAAGAACGTGATGGACTGCTATCGCTTTCTGGTTCACAACTACGACAACGGCGACGAGATCTACCTCTTCGGCTTCAGCCGCGGTGCATACACGGTGAGAAGCCTGTGCGGGATGATCAACAACTGCAGCCTGCTAAAAAGCGCCGAAGGCAACCTTATCGAAAAGGCCTTCGACATCTATAAAACCAAAAAATATAAGCCTCGGGACCAATACTCAAAAGATTGGCGCAAAGCACATTCTATTTGCGATGTCGTTAAAGTTAATTTCGTCGGTGTCTGGGATACCGTTGGCGCGATGGGTCTGCCATTCAGTATCTTCGGCCTAATCAAAGATAAACACCTGTTCTACGACCGTAAGTTAGGTAGCAATGTGATCAAAGCCCGTCACGCATTGTGTCTGGACGAGTTACGCGCTGATTTCGAACCGACAATCTGGGAGCCGCGCAAGAAGGTTAATCTGGAGCAAGTCTGGTTTGCTGGCGTTCACTGCGATGTCGGTGGAAGTTACAAACCTGACGACGATGGCAGTAATTTGGCCGATATCCCCATGATGTGGCTAAAAACAGAGGCTCACGACGGCGGCAAGGGGCTGGAGTTCGAAAAACACCTGTCCAAGCCCAAACTCAACCCGTTGTCCCGCCATCACAATGAATACAAAGGTAAGTACAAACTGCTAGGGAAGCGGGTGCGAGTTATTCCACCACCGCTGACAGCGAAGCAGAACGGAAGACCGAAAGAGAAGAGGAAAGAAAAGCTGCTGGAGAACAAAACCTGGATTCACCACAGCGTTAAAACACGCTATGAGGAAAGCCAATACAAAAGCACACCGATCGAGAATTACCTTTCTGAACAGGGTAAGTGGCCGCCCATTTGGAATGGCAAATAGGCAGCTTACCTATAGATGATTGAGCAGAAAGTGTGCAAGGTAAAAGAGAAAGGCCCCAAATGACCTGGAGGTCGCGCAACATATCGATGTGACTCAATCGCCAGGACCGCTAATCCTGATGCTGATCGACGTCTGTCATGGTGTGCTCGGCAAATAACTACAACACTAGTCACGACTGATATTTGTTATCCGTCGAACACCATCTGCTTATTGGGTATCAAAGAAGCGCTGACTACAAGTCACCTCTGTCACCCCCTCCGACTACCCGTAAGACTCGGGTATAATCGAGGGCCCGTAGAGACTATGAAAAAAATGACCGCATCAACTGAGACAGTGTATTCAACATCGACCCTAAACCTACGCAGGCTCGTCACGATACGCAGTATTTTGGTTGGCGGTCTGCTAGGCCTTATTGCCTACGCCTATTTTGGTATGCAAGCGCCTCTTAACTACTCTGCTCTGCTGTCGATATTACTGGCAATGGCCGGCGCTAATGCCCTCACACTGCAGCTCAGCCGACAGGCCGAACCTATTAACGACTGGCTCTATTTCTCGCATCTGCTGGTCGACGTCCTCGGTCTGAGTGCCTTGCTCTATTTCACCGGGGGCGGCACTAACCCCTTTGTCTCCTACTATCTGGTGCCGCTGTGCATTTCAGCGGCGCTGTTGCCAGCCCGGCTGACCTGGGCGCTTGCTGCCACTTCACTGTTCGCCTACAGCCTGCTTATGGTGCATTACCAACCTCTGCAGGCGCTGACGCCGGATAACGGCATGCACCATCAAACGTTCAATGTGCATATCGTTGGCATGTGGTTAAATTTCATGGCCAGCGCGGCTCTAATTACCTTCTTTGTGGTCAAAATGGCGCAGACTCTGCGTGACCAGCGTCAGGAACTGATCGACAGACGTGAACGCGCAATGCGCAACGACCACATCATTTCCATCGCCACTATGGCTGCAGCCACCGCTCACGAACTGGGCACGCCCATGTCGACTATGTCGATTGTGTTAGAGGATATGCTTGCCGATCCGGCCTATCCGACAGAGGATATTAAATTGCTGCAGCAACAACTGGGCCACTGCAAGCAGCGCCTGCAGCAACTCGTGGTCACGGCAGAAAGCCACCAGCACGGCGAGCGTGAACGGGTCCCCCTCAACCAATACGTCGAGCAGTTACTGGAGCAATGGCAGCTGATGCGACCGACGGTGAAGTACGATCTTCAGCTTGTTAGCAAGGGCGTGGCACCCGAAGTCCCTTTAGATCCTACACTCGGTCAGGCCATTACCAATTTATTGAATAACGCCGCAGAAGCCTGCCACCAAAGTGTTTCCATTCGATGTGGCTGGGGGGCGCAGCGCTGGCAACTGGAAATCATCGATGATGGCAGCGGTATCGCTCAGACTATTAGCACAGAGTCAGGCCACCCAGTTACTTCCAGTAAAAAAGACGGTATGGGACTGGGCCTGTTCCTTAGCAACGCCATCATTCAACGCTACGGGGGTGAGCTATCCATTGCGGCGATTCCCTCGGGGGGGACCCGTGTACTCATGGACCTACCGATAAATCATGACTGAGACCGCTATAATAATCTTGATCATCGACGACGATCCGGTTTTTTCCGAGGTGCTGGCAAGATCTCTGGGGAAACGTGGCTATCTGGCGCTCACAGCGAACACGAGTGATACTGCGCTGCAACAGGCGCGCGCGCACCAGCCCGCAAAAGTGATACTGGATTTGAAACTGGTGGGAGAATCAGGCCTTGCCCTGATACCGCAATTGAAGTCGTTAATTCCCGAAGTCGAGATATTAATGCTCACAGGATATTCCAGCGTGAGCACTGCCGTAGAAGCGATCAAACTCGGCGCAGTCAATTACCTGTGCAAGCCCGCTGACACGAGTGAAATTCTCGCGGCACTGGAACCGGCAGTAGGGAATACTGAAGCCGCAATTGCAGACACGCCACCGTCGGTTGCACGCCTGGAGTGGGAACATATTCAGCGGGTGTTACAGAAAAATGATGGCAATATCTCGGCCACCGCCAGGGTCTTGTCGATGCACCGGCGCACTTTGCAACGCAAGTTGGATAAACGTCCGAGAAAAAAATAGTCCTTCAAAAAGCCGCGCAGCCAAAGCAGCGCGGCTTTAGGGGATCAAACGACTACTGGCTGCCAGCAACCATAAAGTCAACAGAGGCATGAATTTCTTCATCGGTGCAGTCCATGCAACCTCCTTTGGCAATCATCCCCGTGCCGGGCACACCCTCGACGCCGCTAACATAAAGTACATCCATACCCTTGCCAATACGGTCGGCCCAAGCGGCGACATCACCGATCATAGGCGCTCCGCCGGCACCCGTGCTATGGCAGGCCATACACGCGCCATTGTAGACATCTTCACCAGAGCGCGGACCACTGCTGGCAACAACGACAGCACCTCCACAACTGGTATCTCCCTGCATACACACCTCACCCACGGGCTTAATCCGCGACTCAATGCCTGCGCGCTGGGCATCGGTTAAGTCCGCGGCAGATGCTGACAGAGCCAGACCCAGAGCAATACCTGCTAAAGCAATTCGGCTAATCACATTACAATCCTCATTCAATTTGACCCTTATTATAGCTAGTTATGACAGTGGGTAAAACTGGGAAGTTGGAGATCTCGCGCGCCAGCAAGGAGTAATGCCGCTCTGTCGACAGGTAAAACCCGTAAAGTCTGCTAGCATACTGACCCTTGAAACTTTCATTTCACACTATTGAGGAACCCCAGCACCATGAAACTATATACCTTTGACCCCGCCCCCAACCCTAGACGCGTACAGATGTTCATCGCTTACAAAGGGCTCAGCATCGACACCGTACAAATTGACTTCATGGCCATGGAGCAGCACAGCGAGGCTTATCTGGCAATCAACCCCCAGGGCACCGTGCCCGCACTGGTACTGGACGACGGCACCCTGCTGGCCGATGTGACAGCTATTTACTGCTACCTAGAAGCGCTATACCCCGAAAAACCATTAATGGGCCACAACGCTCTGGAAAAGGCCCAAATTACCGGTTGGTTACACCGCCTGTACATCAGTTTATTCGCACCCATAGCCGATGCTTACCGCAACTCACATCCGGCCTTCACTGGTCGCGCCGTCCCCGGCACTCTGCTGCTGGAGCAAATTCCGGCGCTGGCTGAACGGGGGCAACAACGGGTCGCAGCCATCTGGCCAGAAATCGATGCTCACCTGGAAAACACGAACTTCATCGCGGGAGAGAATTTCAGCGCAGCCGATGTCGATCTTCTGGCGATGATTGGATTTATGCGCATGGCTAAAGTGTCACTGCCTGAGGGTCTGGCCAATGTAGACGGCTGGAAGGAACGCGCCAAAGCGCAACTGCCTCAAAAATAGAGGCCAATTTGCACAACCGGGGGAAGGGCCGGCACTTAACGCCGGCCGCTACGGACACTCCAGTACCTGCCAATAATGATGTCCCACATTAACTTTTATTAACGTGTAACCATTAAGGGGTAAGCGCTCCCCCCATTAAACCTCATTAGGTCAATATTCATGTTCAGGCAATTTTATCGCGGTGCTCTCCTTCTTATCGCTATCGCTTTGATAGGGTGCGGACAATCAGGCCCTGAGGCCACGTTGGCTGAATACAGTGGGCGACTGCAACGCACCCTGAACGTTGATCCCGGCACGCTAGATCAGCTTACGCCTACTCTTCCGCCACGCTCAGGAGAATTACAGCTGGATATTCCATCGGGCGACATCGGTACGCTGGAATTTATGTCCCTGAGCGGCTGCGCTGTACAAACAAACATTGGCAGGCGTAACAGTAGCCTGGGGCGTGTAGCAGCGCCTTCCCAGCGACTGCTACTGGATCTGGAGTTTCTGCAGCTGGCGCCCGCATGTATCACCACCATGGCTGAGCGCGGTGAAGATGCACTAGAGACTGCTCTAACAACGGCGTATGACGAGAAGAATACACAACTACACAAACGGATATTCAACGCCACTCTGGGCGGGCCTGAATATCGGCAATTGTGGCGCAACCAAACTGCGCCAGCGGAGTATCCCGGCAGTACCAGTAGCGCAGTGATATCGGCTCTGGAGGCCATTAACGCTCTCACCTCACGTTGGCTGACTGGCGACTACCGCGCCGAGAATCGCCAGTTTGAAATTTACTTGAGCCAGGTAGCCGCCGGGGACGGTGGGGAGTTGTGGCGCGCCTTGGCGACACAACAGGCATGGTTAAGTTCGGCTGATAAAATGTTGCAGGTTCGGGCAACCCAGGGCCCTTTGTGCCAACCGGGTCGGAAGCTGTCAGAGGCCGATATCCTAAAAACTGTGGTTCACAAGTTTTTCATTGGTGAAGTTCAGCCTCATTCTGCCGCGCTGGCCAGGCGATATCACAACCTCCTGCCACCGCTGCTGTCACTGGAGCAACAGATCGGGCCCGCTGTACCGGAACTTTACCGAGAGTGGGCCGATACCCGAAATCAACAGCTGACCAGCATGCTGACCGCCCCCAGGCTACACGTTGATCAAATAAAAGGGCTACTGGATCCCTGCAATGCAGATTGAACCCGCCAGCAGGCCCTTTGACAGTGAACAAGAGGCCGTGCCAACCATCAGATAGTTGGTTACACTGACGACTGAACGATAGATTGCCTTTTTATCCGCTACTTCGGAGCTAATAATGAAAATAGTACTTGCCCCAGCCCTACGCCTAGTTATCGCTTTACTTGCCCTGAGCTTTCTCGGGGCATGCGCCAGTGGCCCGCCCGAAACCAATGTTGACTTCAAACCTGATTATGATTTCAGCGGCGTCAAGAAGATTGGTTTCTTTAAGAACTCCGGAGAGGTGACCGGGGACAACCCGCTGCAACTGAGCGATATGCAAAAGAACCGAATTGACGCGGCTTTACAATTTGCCCTGGAGAACAAGGGCTTTCAGATGGTCGATGACCCCAGCCAGGCGGATATGCTTATCAGCTGGCATTTGATGACTCAGGAAAAAACCGATGTGCGAACCTATCAGACAGGAATGTCCACCGGATACTACGGCGGCTACAATCGTTATAACCGCTACAGCGCTTACAATTGCTGGAACTGCGGTGGACAAACCGATGTCTCGGTAAAGAACTACACACAAGGTTCTTTCTTCGTAGATATGATCGACCCAACGCTCAAGCAATCTGTGTGGCGCGGGGTCACACAATCGAAACTGAAAGGTGAGCACGGGGAAGATCAGGGCCGCTACAACGCCGCGGCCACATTGATGTTTGTTGAGTTCCCGCCCAATTAGTTCAGCGTCCTGCCCGCCGCCCCACCGGGTGGCGAGTGTTTTTGTAGGGCGACAGATTTATTGCCAATAGCCGTCTACAGTGCTGCTATGTCAGTGCCACCGCCCTGCTTCTCCACAGTAAATAAATAACAGGTATCACCAGCAGTGTCAGCATAACGGTAGTAATGATTCCCCCGACCATTGGTGCCGCTAAACGACTCATAATCTCTGATCCAGTACCCGTGCCAAATAGTATGGGCAGCAAACCGGCTATTGTCGCAGAAGCCGTCATCAGCACGGGACGTACTCGTAAGCCAGCCCCGCGCAGCACGGCCTCCTTCAACATTGGCCTGCCTATGGCCGAAGACTCACCGCCATGATCATCCAGCAACGCTCTCCAAGCCTGGTCCAGATAAACGATCATAATGACACCTGTCTCCACTGCAACACCGGCCAAAGCAACTATCCCGACACCTACCGCGATAGAGAAATTGTAATCCAACAAATACATTAACCAGATACTGCCAACCAGCGCTAACGGTAGGGCACCCATCAACATCCCCACCTGAACAAAGCTGCGGAAGTTCAGGTAGAGCAATATTACGATGATGGCCAAAGTTAGAGGCACTATATAGCTCAGACGATTTTTGGCCCGTTCCATGTACTCATATTGGCCAGACCAACTAATGGAATATCCTGGAGGAAGCTTCACTTGCGATGCCACGATCTCCCGAGCATCGTCCACATAACTACCCACATCGACTTTATTCAGGTCAACATAGGTCCAGCCATTCAAGCGCGCATTTTCGCTTTTTATCGCTGGAGGGCCGTCTTCGATCGATATAGTGGCGACATCACCCAGAGCAATATGTTGACCAACCGGGGTCATTACGGGAAGTAGAGCGAGGCTCTCAGGGGAGTCCCGGTAGGATTGCGGGTAGCGGACATTGACCGGATAGCGCTCTAAGCCCTCCACGGTCTGAGTTATATCCATACCACCAATGGCCATGGCAATTACCTGCTGTACGTCCGCGATATTAAGCCCATAGCGTGCCGCCCTAGCCCTGTCGATATCAACCTCGATGTAACGCCCACCTGCCACACGCTCCGAGTAAACTGAGGCTGTGCCCGGTACGTCTCGCAGCACCGCCTCTAGTTGCTGGCCTATCTCCTGAATAACCGTAAGATCAGGACCTGCCACTTTAATACCTACGGGAGTTTTAATACCCGTAGCGAGCATGTCGATACGCGTCTTTATAGGCATCACCCAGGCATTGGTCACACCAGGAATTTTCACCAGGTTATCCAATTCCTGCTCTAACTTCTCGGTGGTCATTCCCGGGCGCCACTGGCCTCGCGGCTTCAACTGAATGAACGTCTCTATCATGGTCAGAGGTGCCGCGTCAGTAGCGGTTTCCGCGCGCCCGACTTTTCCAAACACTGTGGCAACCTCAGGCACAGTGCTTATCAAACGATCAGTCTGCTGCAACAGCTCCCTTGCCTTACCGATAGAAATACCCGGGTAAGTAGTCGGCATGTACATCAAGTCACCTTCGTCTAAAGTAGGCATGAACTCACTACCAATACGACTCAGTGGCCATAGGCAGCTAACGATCGCCAGCAAAGCTATCAGCAGTGTCGCCTTGGGAAAATTTAACACCCTTTTCAGAATAGGCATGTAACCACCAATCAGTATCCTGCTTACCGGATTTTTGTTTTCAGCAAGTATTCTGCCACGGACAAAATAGCCCATCAGCACTGGCACCAAGGTGATGGCCAGTATGGCCGCTGCTCCCATTGCATAGGTTTTGGTAAAGGCCAGTGGAGCGAACATGCGCCCTTCCTGCGCCTCCAGCGCAAACACGGGAACAAAACTCACGGTTATAATCAGCAGACTGAAGAAAAGGGCAGGACCTACCTCTACCGCCGAATCCGCTACAATCCGCCATCGATTTTCATCAGTCAATGGCGTCCGCTCGATGTGTTTATGCATATTTTCGATCAACACGATGGCGCCGTCGATCATTACACCTAAGGCGATTGCTATACCCCCCAGCGACATAATGTTGGCGTTCAGTCCCTGCAAGTGCATCACGATAAATGCCATCAAGATGCCGACTGGCAGGCTCACAATGGCAACCAGTGATGAGCGTAGGTGAAGTAAGAAGAACAGACAGACCAGCGCAACCATCAACAGCTCTTTACCGAGCTTTTGCCATAGGTTTTCTACGGCCCGCTCAATAAGTCCTGATCTGTCATACACGGTGACCAGCTCCACACCCTCCGGGAGACTGGATTCAAGTTGTTGCAGCTTCGCTTTCACTGCATCTATAGTAGCTTTTGCATTTTCTCCGTAGCGCATAACGACAATGCCACCTACAACTTCCCCTTCACCATTGAGCTCAGCAATTCCCCGACGCATCTGCGGTCCCACACCAATCTCTGCGAGATCCTTTAATAACAGTGGCGTGCCGTTGTCATTGACACCCAGTGGAATGTTCTGAAGATCCGAAATACCTGAAATGTAACCGGAGACTCGCACCATGTACTCCGCCTCGGCCATCTCGAGAACGGAAGCGCCCACCTCTTGATTGGCCTGGAGAATAGCCTGGTGAATGTGTGATAAAGGAATATCGAAAGCTCTCAGCCGATCAGGATGGACCTTTATCTGATACTGCTTAACCATTCCGCCCACGGTCGACACCTCGGAGACGCCCGGCACGCTTTGAAGCTCGAACTTGAGAAACCAGTCCTGCAAACTGCGTAGTTCACTGATATCAAGTGCGCCGCTGCGATCTGTCAGAGCATAGATATACACCCAACCTACGCCTGTGGCATCAGGCCCAAGTTGCGGCTTTACCTTGTCGGGCAGAGACGGCGCCACCTGGCTGAGATACTCCAGCACGCGGCTACGCGCCCAATACAAATCGGTTGCCTCGTTGAAAATAACGTAAACGTAAGAAGCTCCAAAAAAGGAAAATCCTCGGACAGTCACTGCGCCAGGTACCGACAACATGACAGTCGTCAGCGGATAGGTAACCTGGTCCTCCACAACCTGGGGTGCTTGTCCCGGGAAACTGGTCTTGATAATCACCTGTACATCAGAGAGGTCTGGGATGGCGTCGATAGGCGTATTTCGCAGTGAAAAGATTCCCACACCTATGATGATAGCCGTCGCCAAAAGCACGAAAAATCGCTGCGAAATGGACCATCGAATGATTGTTTCAATCATGGCTATGTCCTACAGGATCAGCCATCTCTTGGCGATCGGAGGTATTCATGGATTCACGGTGCATGCGTTTGAAATCTGAGGTCCGACTGGATTCCGAATCGAGAAGAAACTGGGCCGAGGCGACCACCGTATCGCCAGGATTCAGGCCATCCAAGATCTCCGCATACTCACTTGAGTAACGCCCCGATCTCACCGCAATCGATTTGAAGCGGCCCTCCCCCAACGCAAGGACAACCCGGTCCTGTTCACCCGTGCGTATCAGCGCCTCCCGCGGAACAACCAGCGTTTCGTCACCGGCATCAGCATGAATAATCACTTGGGCAAACATATTGGGACGCAGCTCGCCTCCCTCGTTATTGAACCTGAGACGCACCCGCAGTGTCCGGGTCTCCTCGTCCAGGGATGGATATACATAATCAATCCGACCGGTCCACTGCTTACCAGGGAGATAATCGAGCCACATCGTCACTGACAGTCCCTCCTCAAGGCTAGCTGCCTGTCGTTCAAACACCTCAGCCTCAACCCATACATTGTCCAATGCACCGATGGACATCAGCGTGGTCTTCGGCCCAACAAAAAAACCTTCTCGAATATTAAGGCTATCCATCACACCACTTTGGGGTGCCGTGAAGGTAACGGTCTGGTGAACCTCCTGGTCACGCTTCAAGCGATCGACAAAGCCCTTGGACAACTGTAGGGCCAGCAACCGGTCCTCCGCTGCCTGCACCAGACGACTACTGTCACGGCGCAGGGAAAGCACCAGTTCTTCTTGTGCATTCACCAACTGAGGTGAATACAGGTCGTAAAGTGGCTGCCCCTTAAGTACCGGGTTGCCCGCTGCCTTGACATACAATTTCTCGACCCACCCCTCCACTCGAGGGTGAATGTGAACAAGATTATCCTGATCATATTGAACATAGCCCACTGTGCGGATATCAGCCTGCATATTTTTCATGCTCGCAACCGCCGTCCTTACACCCAGATTATTAATCACCTCCGGTGAAATCTTCACGATGCCAGGTGCGTCATCATCGATAGCATAAACCGGCACCAGATCCATTCCCATGGGTGACTTCCCCGCGCTGTCGCGACGATAATTCGAATCCATTGGGGCAACCCAATAGAGCGGCTCTTTGGCCGTTACTCCTCCAGTTTCCACCATGGCGGGGGCGCCGATTTGCGACTGCCATATCAAAGCGGCCAACGCACCGACAATGGCAGCCATAACGAGTAACAACAGCGTTTTTATTGACGGCATCATTTTTTTCCTCCCGCATTTACGCTGGCAGTCGCGAAAAAATAATTGAGTTCGGCGATAATTTTCAGACGCTCCACATCGATATTCAGCGCATCAACGCGTGCATTGAGCTCGGCAATCCGCGCCCTTACCACTTCGGCAAAATCACCGTCATCATTGGTGTAGGCCGTTAGCGACGCCTCGGCCTGCTCATGCATTTCCTCAAGTAAACGCGTACGATACAGCTCCCTGCGCTGTTCGAGGCGGTGCAACCGCGAGCGCTGGCTGTCAAATTCAGCAATCATTCTGCGCAAGATCAATGCCCGCTCTGTTCGCACCGACTCCGACTCGGCCGCTGCGGATCGTACCTGTTGGTCCTGGCGTTTCGAGGTAAACAGTGGCAAGTCAAATGCAACCCCAATAGAAAAGAAGTCGGCCCTATCATCGCCCATCGGGTCGTCGTCCCTATAACCGTAGCTCGCGTTGACCTGCCATTGTGGTTGATATTTTTGCTCGGCCAATTCAATCCCAGCCCGGCTTGCAGCAATCTTTTGATCCACTCTCAAAATCGCCGGATGACGCAGTAGATAGGCTGCGATGTCCTGAGCAGAAACCGCCGTCCCAGTTTGAAGAAGACCCGGATTTACAAGGGCAATAGTAGGCAACTGATCCGGGAGCGCTTCGGATGCGACTCCAGTAATGATGCCATCGGATGAAAGTAACCATTGTGTCAACATCGAACGGGATACTTCCTGCTGCTGGTACAGCACGGTCAGGCGATCTTCCAATAGCGTCATTTCAAGCTGCGCGCGCACCAGGTCCTGCTGGCGAGCCCCTGCCAGAGCCGTCGAGTAGTTCGACTGGGCAACATCCACCAGATGTTCAAACAGTCCTCGGTCTTGCTCGATCAGGCGGATCGATTCACTCGCCCGGTAGGCGTCAAGCCATAAGTGCGAAACCTTAACGGCAACATGCGCTCGCCGGTCATCCCTCTGATACGGTTGCTCAGCCCCCATCAGCTGCAGCTGCTTTTGCTGTAGTTGCCTGCTGTCACCGCGGGGAAATACCTGAGACAGGGCCAGCTTAAACTGAGTCATCGCTTCTTGATCAAAATCAAAGCTGTCTGTAGGCAAGTTGGCAAAACCGGCACTGACCATAGGATCAGGGAGGCTTCCCGCAGCGATGCTTTGCGCCTCCAGCGCACGCTCTCGATGTGCGCTGCCGTCTAACCAGGGATCATACTGCTGCGCTATCGCGATCGCACGCTCAAGGCTAAGGGCAGCCACTGCTGGCGCCGAAACCATAAACCCGAGGATCGTACCTAACACAACTTTTTTCAGCCTGCCGCAACGGCTCAACTGGCCGGTGTTTATTTTAATTTCCACTGTGAAACCCATTTCAGTTTTTACGTTGGCCACGCTAAAAATCCGGACAGCTGGTGATCAGTTACCGCCAATGCTGGCTTGCGAAGCGTTTACAGACTGGGTGACAGGAGTAAGGCGCCAATATTCAGGCGCACCTGTCTTGTGTTAGCTGGAAATGGGGGGACGAAAATCCGGACTGGAGAGATGAATCGGGGAGGAAACTGCGGCGTCAAACCACAGCCGATTTGGAACGAAACCCTTAGGGAAACTTGCAGTATCAGCAAGCCCTATCGGGGATATACAACCTGAAACGGAACAGTAACCGTCTCCGCAACAGTCATTTTCTGTCGAGCTGCTGACGCCAGGTTCCATGTGGTGGCCGGCGTGGGCTGAGTCCATGGCAAGATCGGAGAGATTGCTCATGGACATGCAAGGCACAGAGGAGGCGAACGCAGTCTGGCCGACAAATATCATTGTCAGCAGTAGCGTTAATCTCAAGCCCAGCTTCTTCATCAAGAACACCACCCGTAACAACACACCAACATCAGTATGGAATGAGTCTACACCCTTACGGCACAGGAAGGTCAAGCCCTGCTAAAACTAACGGTGTATTACAAATTGGCCAATCAATCAGCAGATCAACGATCCAGTCGAGCCGACCACAGAACCCAAAGCAGTTTCAAATAGCTGAAAATGACCCATTTCAATTAGATTCGCCAGCCATTACAATTACGTTTCTACGATTTTGCCCCATCAATACGCGCCCATAGCTCAGCTGGATAGAGTACCAGATTCCGATTCTGGGGGTCGCAGGTTCGACTCCTGCTGGGCGCACCATTTTCTTCCCGAAGTCAGGCCTGCCCGCGACGCATTCTCGATAAGTTGAAGCCAGGTCAAATGGCAAGACCTGACCCCGCGGGCACCGTTAAAGCCTATCTATTTTTTGATTAACGATATCCTGTAGTAACGGACTTTGAGCCGCCCTTTCGAATGCGGCATCTATCATTTTTGCGCGATATTGAACTACCGGGCGATAATTGGGGTGGGTAAAGATGTAAAGCTCTCCAGCACTGAGCGCCTCAACCAGGCGCTCGCCCACTATCGATGGGTTGATTCCGTTTTGCACTGCCGCCTTAGCCTTTCCCAGCACACCACTTTTATCAGACGAGTCAGTTCTGTCGGACTGATATCGGGTCTGCCGGTTTCTTTGAGAATCATAAATTCGAGTTTGTACAAACGCAGGGCACAATACCGATACAGCAATACCATCGCTTTTAAGTTCGCCAGCCCAGCCCTCTGATAGAGCAACCACTGCTGATTTTGTCGCGCTGTATGCACCGCCGTACGGAACCCCGCCCATACCTGCCATTGACGCAACGTTCACCAACCAACCACCATCGCCGTGTTCTTTGATCAATGGCACCATGACTTTCGCTCCAAAAACCACACCCATCAGATTGACGTTCAGTGCCCACTCCCAATTTTTAGCATTCTGATTCTCGATCGAACCGGATCCCCCGCCCACGCCAGCATTGTTTACCAGCATGTGGATACTACCGAAACGTTCCAATGCTTGCCTGGCGACCTCCAGCCACTGCGCCTCTTCTGCCACGTCGAGTGCGACGCCTAATACCGGTACCCCGGCCTGCTCCAGTTCTGCAGACGCTTTCTCCAGATTGCTCGCATCAATATCAGCGAGCACAATATTCATTTTTTGCTCGCCCAATGCTTTCGCAATTGAAAGGCCAATGCCTTCGCCGCCACCACTGATGACGGCGGTTTTACCTGTAAACTGGTTCATCTTCTTTCTCTCTTCAACATGTAGTGAGTAGGTTCAAGCACACTTAAAAACGCTATTCATCATTGCCGGTAGCAATTTATCAAACCCGAGCCCCTGAGTAAGCTGACCGGCTAAATCCAACGACACAAGGCCGTGAATACAAGCCCAGAATGTGTGCGCCAGTAAGGTTGGATCACCCTGAATATCACCGGACTCGACTCCCCGGCGGGTGGCTTCAAATAGCGTTTTCCGCGTTCGTTTCTGCGCTAGCTCTGTTTCGGGATAGGTCTGCGCTTGATGGCTGTGTATGACATAAAGTAAGCGATAAGCATGGGGGTCTTCGTGCGCAAAATTGGCGTAAGCCCTTCCCAGTGCCTGCAAGTATTCCAGCGGCGTAAGAGTCGCAGGTACATCCTCCAGAGCCTGAGCCAAGCGATCAAATAGTTTCGCACGAAGTGCGGCGAGAACATCTTCTTTATTTTCAAAGTACCGGTAGGCCATCATTGGGCTACAGCCCATGGCCTTGGCAATCCCCCGCATAGTTACCGCATCGTAATCCTCGCGCTGATAGAGCGCGTAAGCCGCTTCGCAGTAGGCGTCACGGAAACTGTCAATATCAACTTGTGAGAGGGGGTTTCTTGGCATGTGTTTATATTACGCTGTATATTTTACGCTGTAAACATAACAGGCACTGCCTGAAAAATAAATGATGCCCCAGGTCTCGCTTTTAATCCTATTCAGGATGAGTTGACGCGGTGCCAAATGTAATAACTGACCCAAGGTTACCCACTAATTTACGTCTTCAACAAATAGACGGATGCGCTCAACAGCTTCTGGCGACTGGGAGAGGTCTGCGTGATCGACGGCGTTAATTTCCAGGAACTCGGCATTGGGTAATACTTCTGCCAACGCCCGGCCCAGTCGAATGGGAACGGCCATGTCGCCGGCGTAGTGAATCACCAAACAGGGGCAATGAATCAATGGCAGCAGAGGGCGCACATCTACCTCTTTCATAGATGTCACCAGCTGCTTGATCGCGTGTCGCGTACTAATAAGCTTCTCTAAGGCTTGATAGGTTTGATCATCGAGCTGCTCCCTACTGATACTGGGAAACAAAGTGTCGCGCAAAACCCCTGTTCCCCATGAGGGGACCAGGGCGTCCAGCATATTTTCGGGGATACCGGCCGGGAGACTTTCGCTTTGCAGCCAGCTTGCGGTAGTACCCAGAAGGACCAGCCCTTTCACTCGCTCCGGGTGGTCGTGGGCAAACTGCAGGCACATCGAGCCGCTTTCGGAGATTCCGTAAAGAACAGCGCTGTCGAGGCCAGCCGCATCCATGACTGATCCTATATCTCGTACTCTGGTCGCCAAATCTGGCACTTCCAGACTTGGATCGGAGAGCCCTTGCCCGCGTTTATCAAAAGTGACGACGCGTGCAAACGCGGCCAATGCTTCAAGTGAGTCTCGCGTGGGTGGCAAGTGGGCACAAATATTCAGGTGCGAGATAATACCCGGCGCCATCAGTATATCGTTGGGACCAACGCCGTGAGTAATATACGCAATACGCAGGCCATCACTGTCGGCGAAATGCACGGGATCGGGGGTCGGGGCGCTAAGCATCTTGATGGTTATTATCGATTCATCATCGACTTCTACCGGCTCATGTGATTCTTTAGAATGGCCGCTATCGTGACGCTGGTCGCCCTTAAGTCGTCGGAACAACAGTCCACTGAAGGAGATCAAAACGCCTAGCAGTACAATAATTGCCACCGCACCGCTCAGAAGAGACTCGTTTCCAGAAATCCAATGCCCTATAGCAGTAACTGTTTCCATGGTCATCTTCGTTATTTTATTTCAGGGGCTACCGCTAGTGTAGCAACTCTACTTTGATGATTACACATCGAATAGATTTGCTCTGGTGTAACGGTTAATCGGCAGGATTAAACACTCTTTACGTGCTCGAAGCTAAACATGGGATAACTCCCGAGTTGATAGCTCACCCGGTAGTTTGCTCCATTGACCAAAGGCATCAGCGCATGACATTTCAGCGGCAGAGTTATCTGGGCTTCATAGTCGTTCAGGCCATGCTCGCCAAAGACCAGAATGCGGGTAAATAAAGCCGCCTCCAGCCCATTAAGATCCACATCCGCGGGGATAGACACCGCCTGTTCTGCCAGTTCCAACTTTTTGGTCACTGCGTTGTGCCGTGCTAGTCGCAGCTGTGTGGGGGCCTGCTCAGGCGACAGCGTGCACAGAGTAGCAATGGGGTAGCGCTGATCTCGCTCTTTAAGTGTGCCGAGATTGCTGCGCTGCCGCTCAGTGAATATGGCCTGCTCGGTTGCCAGGTCTGCCAGACACAGGTCCACCTCTATTTCCTGTGGAATAAAGACACCCGCCGGCAGCAACTGCGGTGCCAAATGTGCAGTAACTGCAAACTGTGGCTCCTGCTCCAACGCTTTCTGCAGGGTTTCAGCGATTATCAGGTGCAGTTTTTCAGGGTGCTGGTAGTGGCAGGCATCTCCCTGAATCAAATCGACGTTGTAGGTGGATAGCCCAAATCGGTTTAGCAGCTGGGCCACACTATCCAGAGATTCTTGATGCGTATCCAATAAGCTTGCTCTGAGCTCTCCAGGAGCGAATTTCGCCAGCAGCGGCAGTAGCAAAGTGGCATAGGGACCACAACCTGCATAGAGAATTTTCAGCGTGGTAGTTGGAAATCGAGCACGGAGATCGATCAGTGCGGCATAGACTCCTCGGATGAAAACCACCGTGCGCTGATAATCCAGCGCGCACTGCGCCGCTGCCTGTGGATTGATCGCAACGCCACCGTCCAATAATGCGTCTTCGGCCCAGGCATCGAAACTGGGATCCGGTGTTATGCCAGTGGCGGTACTGCAGGTTTGCACAAACGCGTTGATTGCGGCGCATAGGGTCTCGGCTGAACTCATTTCATTCAGTATTTGATTGCCGATGGATTCGATGGTCGTAGAAGGAGCTACGCTAGCTTGATTTCGCGGTTTCATGTGTATCTTCGACTTGCCTTCTCTAGGGGGTCATTATGGCATTCCCGGGTAGGGCACTGATCTTTTGACAGGCTTTCTCAGCAGCTGCACTATGGGCGCTCATCCTTTCAGGAGACAAACTTATGTCAGCGCCCATTCTTGCACCGGCAGCCATGTTGGTCCTCTGGTCGATGGTAGTTCTATTGTGGGTCATGTTTACCCGCTTCCCCGCGTTTAAGCAAGCGGGCGTCGACCTGAGAGCATCACCTCCCGGCGGTCGCTATCAGGACATCCAGGACGCCATGCCGGACCGGGTCAACTGGAAGTCCCATAACTACCTGTTGTCCAGCCTTTGCCTGCTCGTGCTCGTGCTCGTGCTCGCGGTCAACGCCGTGCGGATCACCGTGTTCTGAGCAGCGCGCTTGGCCCTTGCGCTCAGAAGCTCGCGAGGTACCGGTTCACATCTAACGAGAGGCCTCAAAGACATAAGCCGACAGCGCGTCTATCTCCTGACTGCTTAATTGGCTACCAAAGGCTGGCATAATGCCGACACCCTGAGTGACAGCCTGCTTTACATTCGCCAGGGACGGGTGCAATTGATCAAGATTCGGGCCGACTGCGCCCTGCGCCCCCGAATCTTCCAGCGCATGGCAAACACCGCAACCAGGCTGTACCCCATTAAGGAAAATGTCACGACCACGCTGTGCCGCGGCCGACAGTTCCTTCGGCTTGTTGCTCACGGGAACAACTTGCATTGATTTTTGCGCTACGGGCTCAACGAAAGCCGGAGCCACCGGAAGCTCCGCTAGTGCCTTAATGGTAAGGCCATGATCCAGCCAGCCATTGTGCCCATAACCACGCTGATTCTCGACTCTCTCACGGGGCTGCCATTCGCCCTCCCCATCCTGGGCCCGGCAAAATACACGATGTTCGCCCAAAGACAATTCAACCGGATACTGAAATGCGCGCCAGGCGTTAACACCCAGATCCGGCCCTACAAATTCAGCCTGCTGCCAGTGTTCACCCTCATCAACCGATACATCAATCCGATTGATTCCGCGCTCGCCCGAAAAGGCCACGCCATAGAGCATTTGCTTGCCCGCCAACACCGGCTCATCGTCGGCGCCGGGGCCATTAATCCAGGATTTCACTGGCATACGGTACATGGAAGGATGCTCGGGACTGCCATCCTGACCAATTTCCCGCAGCCGATAGCCCGACTGCTGAATCTTCGCCGCCGATTCCTTATTGGTAGCCGCTAAACGTTTCACCCACTTCACATTATTGACGCCAAAATACCCGGGGACGATCAGTCTCAACGGACCTCCATGAGCTAAAGAGATGGGCGCTCCATTCATTTCCCAGACCAGCATGCAATCTTTTAACGCCTTATCGATGGGAACAGAGCGTTCAACGGCTACCGCATCTTTATCGATCCCATCGGGGATTTTTTCGCCGCCAGTGCTGGTAACAAATGGCATGCCATTTTGCGCTCCACCAAAGCGTTCCAGCACATCGGCGACAGACACGCCTGTCCACAATGCACAACCGGCGGCTCCTACGCCCCACTGCGAACCCGAAGGATGATGTGGGTAAAACGCTCGCCCATTACCGGAGCACTGCATTACCGTCGCGACAGTGCGCATTTCCATCGTCTTCAGCTCTCTGAGCGTGATACTGCCCGCTTGCTCTACGCCTTCTACCTCCATACGCCAGTCATCACGCTGCTGAATAATTGCGGCGCTAGGCATAGGAAGGTTATTACGGACAAAAAAGTGAGACTCTGGCGTAATGGGTCCAAAGCCAAAACTGGAGCGGCGTGTTTCCAAAGCCCAGGGAATATCGTTGTGACGCAGGAAATCAGCGCCCACTTTCGAGTCAGGCATAGCGCGTGACTGAGTAGCACCGAAGGCCAACTTTGCCAGCGGTGAGGCTAATAACCCTGCCCCTGCAACCGACTTGAGAAAAAAACGCCGATTCTTTTTTGGGAAATTCATGCAGACATCCTTGTTTTCAATTATGGTGGTTCAGTAACACAGCTAGAATGCAAACCGGGAGCCGGGTAGGCCTGGACCGACTATTAGCGCACGTCAATCGGTTCCTTGCCCCAGGGCGTGACGGTCTCGCCGAAATTAGCTTGAAAGGCGGCTGGCAGCTCTTCCGTCATATCGAGCGTAGCTGCCACGCGACCCATTCCCACATAAAGGGCGAGATGGAGCAGCAGCTCCATGGTCTGCGCCTCACTAAAGTGCTCTCGCAGCGCGGCGAATCGTTCGTCGGTTATAGACAAATGATCAGTGGCGAAGCGATCGGCAATATCGAGTGCAACACGTTCCGTGGCACTCAGGTCATCTGCTTCCTGGGGTTTTTCCAGCGAACATATAAGATCTTCGCTCACCTCGTTTGCTGCGCTTGAGTATCGAATCGCCATGCAGCTGCGACACTGATTATGAAAAGCAACGCGCAAGCGGACCAGCTCAATCAACCGCTCCGGTAATGTTCTGTTCATCGCAATGGACGCACCAAACCCGATAGCACCTTTAGCCATTTCGGGGGTGTGGGCCAGCATTCGCGTAATTCCCTGCTCAATATTGGTAGCGGTATCGCCGGCAGTCATGGTCACTAATTCCGGGTCCCAGTGCTGTACGGAGACTTTACTAATGCGGCTCATGGGTGGATCTCCTGCAAGTGTGGATGAACTAGGGTGGTACTGCTGCGGCGCAAATTATGTGTCGGCAACTTTATTGAAAATAAGAGTATAGATGCAACCGACTAAACTGTCTTGCGGACAGCGGCAATTATCGGCACGAATGGCGACACGACTTTTCTACGAACCTGTACCTATCCAGCGTCACCTGATATAGGATGCCGCTATGATTGCCGCGTTACCCATCCTACTTGCCCTTATCGCATTCGGACTGTATTTTTACATTTCGCGGTGGCGCAAACGCGTGCTGCGGGATAAACCCTTTCCGGCGGCCTGGCTCAACGTTCTCACCAGTGGTCTGCCCATTTACGAATCGCTTCCGCAAGAAGAGCAGGCGCGTCTTCAATACCTGATGAAGGTCTTTATCGACCAAAAAAAATTTTATGGCTGTGCCGGGCTTACCATCACCGAGGAAATGAAAGTGATGATCGCGGCAGAGGCCTGCCTGTTATTAATCAATAAGGGCGGTGCTGTCTACCCAAAGTTAACAGCAATACTGGTTTATCCGTCGGCGTTTCGGGTGGAGCGCGATGAACACCAGGCCGATGGCACGGTCACCAGTAGCGAACATAGTGTACTGGGCGAATCCTGGGGTAACGGTCGCGTGATCCTTTCCTGGGACGACGTCGAAAAAGGCGTTGCCGACTTCACCGACGGTCATAACGTGGTGTTACATGAATTTGCCCACCAACTCGATGCCGAGTCGGGCTCTACCAACGGTGCACCGCTATTGCGTCGTAATAGTTATAAGTCATGGGCCGCCGTCTTTTCGAAGCATTTCGAAGATTTGACCCGGCGCAGCATTGAGGGACATACACCTGTCATGGACGAATACGGCACCACCAACCCTGCGGAGTTTTTTGCAGTGGCCACCGAAACTTTTTTTGAGAAGCCGGAGCCGTTATACAAAAACCAGCCCGAGCTTTATGAAGAGTTGAAAACTTACTATCAGGTGGATCCGAGAAGCTGGCACAAATAGGTAGACAATGCATCAGGCAGGAAGAGCATTGAAAAGGTCTAATAATGATGAATATAAAAAAAATCCATCACATAAACTTTCTCGTCAAAGACATTGATGAGGGGATTAGCCGCTACCGTGACTTGCTGGGTCTAGAGGGCTTCATCCGAGAAGAGATCCCCGGACGCGGAGTCATTACTGCCAGAGTCGCCCTTGGAGAGCAGTGGCTGGTCTTGGTACAGCCGGTGGACCCCGACGGGACACCCGGGCGGCATTTGGCGGAACACGGTGAGGGGTTCTTTTTAATCTCTTACGCCGTTGACAGCTTGCAACACGCCGCCGCCCGAGTGACAGGCCATGGGTCAAAAATGACCTCGACCGATCCGCGGCGAGGTTTGCAGGATTGGAAAGTCCACGATGTCGATATTAAAGACACTCTGGGTGCTCAAATACAGTTTTGTCTGGAAAGCGACCTTTAAGCGTGACCGGGCATCATTGCGGATAAGCATTATTGTGAAGACGTATTTCCTGAATCTTTTCTTACGAGCGGCAGAGACAGGATGAGCACACCCAAGTATTCCAGTGGGTAGCGTTTAAGACGAAAAACAGACTATCCCACATCGGTGCAACGCCGCACCATGACGATCCATTCTCGCGCTTGTAAAACCTGCCTATAACGGTAAAACCTCTGTATTACTAACCTTGTAGCATCTTGGCCCGATAATTGCTGCATGCAGGTGTCGCTACAATTAATCCATGGCAATGAAGCCTACTCACCCCTCCTTATTGGCTAAAGGCGGGCGTGCGTAGGTTTTTTTTGCTTTAACGGAGTACCAACATGATACCTTCACCACTAATCCGCTCTCTTTTTGCCGCCACAGTATTCGGCGTGAGCATTGCGTTGGTCCACGCTCAGGAGCCCGAAGCTACAGACTTCACCAGTATGTTCACCGAAGGTAACGCTGCCTTAAATTTGCGCTATCGCTATGAGTTTGTCGACGACGACAATTTTAGCAGAGATGCCAACGCCTCTACATTGCGTTCACGACTGATCTTTACTTCCGCAGCCTACAAAGGTTTTTCGTTCCTCACCGAATTTGATGATGTCTCAACTACTGGCAGCGACAAGTACAACTCTACGGCCAATGGCAATGGCAAATACCCTGTTGTCGCCGATCCAGAAGGCACCGAGGTCAATCAGGCTTGGGTAAAGTACAGTATGGATCATATGTCCGGCAGTTATGGCCGGCAACGAATCAACCACGACGGACAGCGGTTCGTCGGCGGCGTGGCCTGGCGCCAAAATGAACAGACCTTTGATGGCTTTCGAGCATTATATAAGCGCGGTTCAGGCCTGACTCTGGATTACGCCTATGTTTACAACATCAACCGAATCTTCGGACCAGATGACAGCGCAGCGCAGCCGGCTGACTGGGGCGGTGAAAACCATCTGGCTCGAGCAGACTTCAAGTTCGCGGGGAACCATACCCTCAGCGCCTTTGTCTACGCGCTGAATATCGACGAGCGCGGCAGTTGGCCCGGCAGCAAATCTGTCGACAATTCAACTGACACCTATGGCCTGGGATACAGTGGTCAATTCGGGCCGGTAAGCGCCAGGGCGACGTACGCCAGTCAGTCTGAGGCCGGGGACAGCAATCTGAATTACGACGCTAATTACTATATGCTCGAGGGAGGCTTGGCCATACTGGGCTTCAAGGCTACCCTGGGCTACGAAGTTTTGAGCGCCGACAACGGCGTCGGCTTCAAAACTCCGCTGGCGACATTGCACAAGTTTCAAGGTTGGGCTGACAAATTCCTGAGCACGCCCGGAGATGGCATTGAGGACCTGTATGCAGGCGCCACCGGCGCATTGGGGCCGGTAAAGCTGGGAGCTTTCTACCACGAGTTCCAGGCCGAGGATTCCAGCGCAGACTT
This sequence comes from Halieaceae bacterium, assembly GCA_047633055.1. GTDB lineage: Bacteria > Pseudomonadota > Gammaproteobacteria > Pseudomonadales > Halieaceae > CALJFL01. Next base: position 78,755 of record JBLIEI010000004.1, read on the forward strand.
TGGCTCAGAAGTTGATCTGGTCGCCACTTGGCCGACCAGTAAAAATTTGAGCTTGCAGCTCAAGTACGCAAGCTTTTCAACGGACAATAAAGCGCGCTTTTCGGATACCGATAGACTGTGGCTAACTGTAAACTTCAAGATCTGATTCGGGAGAGACAGTGCTGGCCGGCGAGTCCGAGCTGGCCAGCAAACCACTAGTGTCAAATCATTCAACCGCCAAGACACCGTTGCGAGTAATCCTTGTGGATGATGACCTGTCGCGCGCCACAGCAGTAGAGACTAAACTGCTGGATGTCGGATTCAATGTACTTTCTGTCATTCCAACCGCTTCCGGCCTACTCTACCAAATGGCACAGCAGGGGCCCGATGTCGTGATCATCGCGCTCGACTCCCCAGACAGAGATGTACTCGAAAGCCTCACCATCGCCTCCGCTCACAATCCGAGTCCGGTTGTCATGTTTTCCGAGGCCGGAGACCAACGCTTCATAACCGATGCCATTCGCGCCGGTGTCACCGCCTATCAGGCTGAAGACATTAGCCCGGCAAGGGTGAGGGCCGCCATTGATATTGCCATCGCACAGTTTTCGCAATTCAACGCACTGCGCAAAGAACTAGACGACACACGACGACAATTGGATGAACGCAAACTGGTTGAAAAAGCCAAGGGCTTACTCATGGATGCACACAGCGTCAGTGAAGAGCAGGCTTTTAGCACACTGCGGAAATTGGCAATGAATAAAAATCGAACGCTGGGTGAATCTGCCCGCGATGTTATCGAAAGACTAGAGAGAACCCGATTGAAAGGAAAACGCCGATGAACGACGCAGCACGGCTGCCCCCAGCAGAGAAACATCAGCTCAGCCTGGGCTTCCTCAGGCTGAGCGATAGTGCACCACTAATCATGGCTCAGGCGCTGGGCTATTACGAAAAGTACGGCCTGGAGGTTCACCTGCAGAGGGAGGTCTCATGGGCCAACGTGCGCGACAAACTGTTCACCGGCGACCTCGACGCCGCCCAGATGTTGGCGCCACTTCCCTTGGCAACTTCCCTGGGTGTAGGAGGCATGCGCGCCGATATGATGACCGGCCTGGCGCTGAGTCTGAATGGCAATGCCATCACCGTAAGCCTGGAGCTGGCTAAAAATATTGCTGACTGTGGTGGAGATGCGGCGGAGGGAGCAAGAAGCACCGCGAGTGCATTCGGACGCTACCTACGCAGCGGCGACAAACCAATTACGTTGGCAGCAGCACATACGTTTTCCTGTCATATCCTGCAGCTACGCCATTGGTTACGGACTGGCGATATAGACCCGAATCAGGATGTACACATTATCGTACTCCCGCCGGAACAAATGGTGGACAGCCTCGCCCGGGGCGTTATCGATGGTTTTTGCGTGGGTGAACCCTGGAATAGCCTGGCCGTACAGTTGGGGATCGGTTCAGTACAGGCTACTGGCTACCAAATATGGAACAATAGCGTGGAAAAGGTTCTTGGCGTAACCGAATCCTGGCACCATAACCACCCGGGCTCGCACCTGCGTTTACGTCTCGCCCTAATGGAAGCCTGTAGCTGGCTGGGCAATTCCTTCAACCGCGAGCAGGCGGCCTCAGTACTTTCCGAACCTGGCTATCTCGATCTCGCGCCCGACCGGCTCAAACCGTCACTCACCGGGCAGTTCGTATTCAGCAAGGGCGCAGAGCCATCAGACTTACCGCACTTTCACGTTTTTGGCCGATTTCAGGCGGGGTTCCCGTGGCGCTCTGACGGAGAGTGGCTGCTACACCAGATGGGCGAGCTCATAGGTAAACCCTTCCGTGAGGAGGAGGTAAAGTCCCTGGTACAACGCACCTTTCGCACCGATCTCTACCGTGAAGCGGCTCGACACCTGTCGCTGCCGTGCCCCAGTCAGGATTACAAGCCGATGGACGAGCACAGCAAGAGTTGGGAAATCGAGCCTGGGATCGAATTAGGACCCGACATCCTGCTATCCTGAGGGAAACGCGCAGCATACGCGCACAATGCAGAGCATCCGCACCAGTACAGTGCGGCAGGGCCGCAAGAATCACACTGGTGCTCACTGTGAAAACACCCTTCTGCACTTTACCCATTTGATATATATAAGAAATCTTGAATCTGGCACACGTCTTGTATCATCTTGCATAACCATTTTCTGTACACACCAATTCTCTCCTTGAGCAACGACGCTCTCCCACACTGACTGGCATTTGTTTGCCCTGAATGTGAGGCGAGCGTTTTTGTGTCCACACAATCAAGGGGTAAAACATGATTCAAACACGGTTCTTGTCGACTACCCGTCGCAATTTGGGCGCAGTGGCGCTGGCCTCACTGCTAGGCGCAGCATTTTCGTTTACCGCCGCTGCTGAGATCGGCGAACCGGAAAAAGACGAGCTGAAGTTCGGTTTCATCAAGTTAACAGACATGGCGCCATTGGCCGTCGCCTATGAAAACGGTTACTTCGAAGACGAAGGTTTGTACGTCACCCTGGAAGCTCAGGCCAACTGGAAAGTACTTCTGAACGGCGTCATCGACGGCCAACTCGATGGCGCACACATGCTGGCAGGGCAACCGCTGGCGGCCACTATCGGCTTCGGCACCAAGGCACATATCGTCACACCTTTTTCCATGGACTTGAATGGTAATGCCATCACCGTGTCCAACGCCGTATGGCAGGAGATGAAGAAGCACGTACCGATGGAAAACGGCAAACCGGTACACCCGATCAAGGCTGATTACTTGAAGCCGGTCGTTGAGAAGTACGCAGACGAAGGCAAGCCCTTCAATATGGGCATGGTTTTCCCGGTTTCCACGCACAACTATGAGCTACGCTACTGGCTCGCGTCCGGCGGCATTCATCCAGGTTACTATGCACCGCACAAAGGCGACACTTCCGGCACAATAGACGCCGAGGCGTTCCTCTCGGTTACGCCACCTCCCCAGATGCCCGCCACCCTGGAAGCTGGCACCATCGATGGCTACTGCGTAGGCGAGCCCTGGAACCAGCAGGCCGTATTCAAAGGCATCGGCGTGCCGGTAATTACCGACTACGAAATCTGGAAGAACAACCCGGAAAAAGTGTTCGGCATGAACAAATCCTTCACCGAGCAATACCCCAACACCAGCATACGCGTCGTCAAGGCACTGCTGCGCGCCGCCAAGTGGCTGGATGAAAATGACAACGCCAACCGGCCCGCAGCCGTCGAAATCCTCTCCCGTTCCGAGTATGTTGGCGCTGACCATGACGTCATCGCGAACTCCATGACCGGTACCTTTGAATACGAGAAGGGAGACAAGCGCGAAATTCCTGACTTCAACGTGTTCTTCCGCTATTTCGCAACCTACCCCTATTACTCCGACGCTATCTGGTACCTGACTCAGATGCGCCGCTGGGGACAGATTGCCGAGCCCAGGTCTGACGACTGGTACGTGGAAGTTGCCAAAAGCGTTTATCTCCCGGACATCTACGAGGCAGCGGCAAAAGAGCTGATCGCGGAAGGAAAAATAGCAGCCGTCGAGTTTCCTAGCTTCGCCACGGAGTCCGGCTTTCGCGCGCCCCAGTCTGAGTTTATTGACGGCATAACCTATGACGGCAGCAAGCCCAACGCCTACCTGGACCAGTTTCCTATCGGCCTGAAGGGCGACGAGACGATTTAAACCTAAGCGCTCAGCACAAGAAAACCATGCAAGCCCGGCCTTAGCAGGAATTGCATCTGCTCAAACGACACGTAGTAAACCATTGGAAATGAAACGTAATGCCAGAATCAGTAATATCGAAAACGCAGGATGATCGATTCGATCAAATGCTCTCCCGCATGAGCTCGAAATCGGTCATAGAGAGCGTGTTACTACCCGCTATCGGAATTTTCATTTTCCTGTTGTTCTGGCAGTTTTCCGCCAACCGCATTGACACCTCACTTGGGCAGTTTCCCGGCCCCACAGAAGTGTGGGAACAGGTACAGGGTCTGGGCGAGGAACACGTGCGCGAGCGTAAGAAAGAAGTTGCGTTCAACCAACGCCAGGAAGAGCGCAATGCGAAAATATTACGGGACGACCCCGAAGCCTCAGTCAAGCTACGTACCTACACAGGCAAACCCACCTTCGTGGATCAGATGTTCACCAGCCTACTGACGGTTGCCGCCGGATTCTTGATCGCCAACCTCATTGCGATCCCGCTGGGGATCGTGTGTGGACTGAGCGCTGCCGTCTACAAGTCGATCGACCCAATTATTCAGATCTTTAAACCAGTGTCACCACTAGCGTGGCTGCCGCTGGTGACCATGGTGGTGAGCGCAACCTACGTCTCGGAAGATCCACTCTTTCAAAAATCATTTGTGACGTCGGCGATCACGGTCGCAATGTGCTGTATCTGGCCAACGCTGATCAACACTACCGTGGGCGTGTCCGGCATCGACCGCGACCTTGTAAACGTAAGCCGGGTCATGGCGCTATCACCCATGGTGCACGTACGAAAAATCGTCGTGCCCGCAGCAATACCAATGATATTTACCGGTCTGAGGTTGTCGCTGGCCACCGGCTGGATGGTGCTAATTGCTGCGGAAATGCTGGCACAAAATCCCGGCCTGGGGAAATTTGTCTGGGACGAGTTTCAAAACGGCAGCTCAGACTCGCTGGGCCGCATCATGGTCGCAGTGCTGGTCATCGGAGCGATCGGCTTCGTATTGGACAAACTCATGTTAACCCTGCAAAAGCGGGTGAGCTGGGACAAACAGGCAGTACTTCGTTGAGTCAAGGAGAGCAGTCATGAGCAACAGATATCTGGACATTACCGGCGTAGGCATAGAGTTCGACACTAACGGCAACAAGTACCGCGCCTTGCAAAACGTCAACCTCAAGCTCGACCGGGGCGATTTTGTATCGCTGATCGGTCACTCCGGTTGCGGCAAGTCCACCGTGTTGAACATCGTGGCAGGGCTGTATCGCGCCACCGAGGGCGGCGTAGCTCTGGAGGGCAAAGAGGTAATCGACCCCGGGCCGGATCGCGCAGTTGTATTCCAGAATCACTCGCTGATGCCATGGCTGACGGTTTATCAAAACGTAGAGCTGGCAGTAAATCAGGTCTTTCGAAAAACCAAGAACAAAGCCGAGCGCAAAGACTGGATCGAACACAACCTGCAGCTGGTCAACATGGATCACGCCCTGAATAAACTCCCCAGCGAAATATCAGGCGGCATGAAGCAGCGCGTGGGCATCGCCCGTTGCCTGGCGATGCAGCCCAAAGTACTACTGATGGACGAGCCCTTTGGCGCACTGGATGCATTGACCCGTGCACAGCTACAGGACTCGCTGATGGAGATTCAGGCAGAGCTGGGCAACACAGTAATCATGATTACCCACGATGTGGATGAGGCAGTGCTACTGTCCGATCGCATTGTGATGATGACCAATGGCCCGGCGGCGACCATCGGTGAAATTCTGCCGGTGAACCTGGCCCGTCCGCGCGATCGACTGGCACTGGCCGAAGATCCGGAATTTGTACACCTACGCCAACAAGTGCTGGAGTTTTTGTACGCCAAGCACGGTAATCCGCAGAAAAACCCCACAACTAAAATCGCCACTGAGCCCCATCCACTGCCGGCCAGTCTCAATGCTGTCAGCGGCGTTGAAAGGCCGTCTTGCGATTCCAGCGACCCGAACACAGAGGCAGCGTAGGCCCGTCCCGATGACACAGCGACTACTCATTATTGGCGCAGGCATGGCAACGGCCTATCTGCTGCAGGCGCTCAAAGACCTGCCTCACAACTTTGCAATCACCGTAATCGGCGATGAAGACGAAGTTTGCTATAACCGTGTGCTGCTCTCCAATGTGCTGTCTGGAGAAAACCGTGCATCCGACACAGATATGCTGACTGACACAGGTGCCGTGGAGGTTGTAACCGGGACCCGCATCATCACCATCGACGCGGAATCACGCACCGCCAGAGCCGATAGCGGCAGGAGTTTCAGTTACGAAAAACTGGTGATCGCTACTGGCGCGCAAGTGGCTCTGCCATCTATCGATGCTACCAATATCAATGGAGTGAGGGTTTTCAGAACACTGGGTGACGCCCGTGAATTACAGCAGCTTGCCGTCACTAGCGCCCATGCTGTCGTCGTCGGCGGTGGCCTGCTAGGACTCGAAGCCGCCCACGGTCTCAATCACCTGGGGTTTAGTACCACGGTACTGCATCGCCAACCACACCTGATGAACCGGCAGCTCGATCGGGAAGGTGGCGACCAATTACACAAAGATCTTCAGGCACGCGGCATCGCATTCCATCTCAACACCAGCGTCTCTGCGCTACACAGCGATGCGGGAGCGGTGACCGGCATAAGTCTGAAAGACGGCAGTACCCTGCCTTGTGATCTATTGTTATTCGCCACCGGCATCACACCCAATACTACGCTCGCGGCTAATGCTGGCATCTACTCGCAGCGCGGCATCGTCGTGAACAGCCGTCTGCGCACCTCAGATCCCAATACATTCGCACTGGGCGAATGCTCCCAGTTTGGCGAGCACTGTTTTGGTCTGGTTGCCCCCATACGTGACCAAGCCCAGGTACTCGCCCGCGAGCTCACAGGCATGGGCGGTCGTGATTTCACTGTAGAACGCTGGCCCACTCAACTGAAAATATCTGGTATCGACATCTACAGCGCTGGAGAACTGGATACCGACGCAGAGCAACTGGTGCTGAGGGACAAAGTACGCGGCACCTATCGGCGATTGATCATACGAGACGATCGTCTGATAGGTGCTGTTCTGGTTGGCGATAAACGCGGCGGAACCTGGTACGCCGAATTAATCAGAAGCCAAAAAAATATTTCAACATTCAGGTCTGCCCTGATGTTCGGAAAAGAAGCTGCTGAGGCGCTGCGGCTGACCGCAGCCGCCGCCTGATTCACCGGAGAACGAAAATGAGCAAACAAAAAATTCTAGTCATTGGCAACGGCATGGTTGGCCATCACTTTGTGGCAACCCTGATCAACGATGAGGCTGACGTCGACATCACCGTGATTGGTGAAGAGCCTCGCCCTGCCTATGATCGCGTACATCTGTCAGATGTTTTCGCCGGCCGGGCGCCTGAAGAGCTCGCCCTGGTGGACCGCGAAACTTACAAGGCTTGGGGCGTAGATGCTCACTTTGGCGACCCGGTGCAAACCATAGAACGCAACCAGAAAAAGGTTGTCACCGGTTTAGGTCGACACTTCAGCTACGACACGTTGGTATTGGCCACCGGGTCCTATCCCTTTGTACCTCCGGTGCCCGGCTCAGATCACAAACGTTGCCTCACCTATCGCACCATCGATGACCTAGGCGAAATCAAGGCTCGGGCCAAAAATAGCAAGATCGGCGTGGTAGTCGGCGGCGGCCTCTTAGGACTGGAATGTGCTAACGCCTTGCAGAACCTGGGTCTAGAAACTCACGTGGTTGAATTCGCTCCCGGCCTGATGGGTGTGCAGCTGGACGACGGCGGCTCCCGAATGCTGCAGCGCAAGGTCGCAGCACTGGGCGTTCGTGTTCACACGGGTAAGAACACGCGAAACATCGCCACCGGTGACGAGTGCGCACTGAAGATGGAGTTTGCCGACGACAGCATACTGGATGCCGACATGATCGTGTTCTCCGCCGGCATCCGGCCCCGCGACAACCTCGCACGTGAATTCGAGCTCGCGGTCGGTGAGCGCGGCGGCATCGTAGTGGATGAGAACTGTCTCACCACAGACCCGGACATTTATGCTATCGGCGAATGCGCGCTGTACGAAGGCAGGATTTACGGACTGGTGGCGCCCGGCTACCGTATGGCGGAAGCGGCAGCCAGTCAGATTCAGAATGCCGACGGCAAGTTCACTGGGGCTGACATGAGTACTAAACTGAAACTGTTGGGCGTAGATGTGGGCTCAATCGGCGATGCCCACGGGCGTACTCCTGGCTCCATGTCTTTCGTATTCAGTGATGAACGAGAGGACTGCTACAAGCGCCTGGTTACCAGCGCCGATGGCAAGACCCTGTTTGGAGCAGTGCTGGTCGGTGACTGCAACGACTACGATACCCTGCTGCAGTACTACCTCAACGATATCGACCTGCCGCCGAACCCACAATGTCTCATTGTACCTTCTGCTGGGGAACAGCCAACGCTGGGCGTGGCCGCTCTGCCCGCAACGGCAACCGTCTGCTCCTGCCACAATGTCACCAAGGGCGATATCGTCAGCGCCATCGATATTGGCTGCTGCTCATTGGGGGATGTAAAAAGCGATACCAAAGCCAGCACCGGCTGCGGCGGCTGCGCGGCGATGCTCAAAAACGTAGTGGAAGACGAACTTACGAACCGCGGTGTTGTGGTCGACAAAAGTATCTGCGAACACTTTCCTTACACCCGCCAGGAACTGTTCCACCTAGCCCAAGTAGGCGAAACAAAAAGCTTCCAGGCGATGCTTGGTGAGCACGGCAGAGGCCGCGGCTGCGACATCTGTAAACCCGCAGTGGCCTCCATCATGGCATCACTGTGGAACGAGCATATCCTCGACGCTAACCACGTGGGGCTGCAGGACACCAATGATACTTTCATGGCCAATATGCAAAAAGACGGCACCTATTCTGTGGTGCCGCGTGTAGCAGGCGGTGAGATAACACCTCAGAAACTCGTGGTGCTGGGCCAGGTGGCGCAGAAATACGACCTGTACACCAAGATTACTGGTGGCCAGCGGATAGACTTGTTTGGCGCGCGCCTGGATCAACTGCCCGGCATTTGGGAAGAGATGGTAGCCGCGGGATTTGAGACCGGACACGCCTACGGCAAGTCGCTGCGAACCGTCAAATCCTGTGTTGGCAACTCGTGGTGTCGTTACGGTGTGCAGGACAGTGTCAGCATGGCAATACAGATAGAGAATCGCTACAAGGGTTTACGCGCGCCCCACAAGCTCAAGTCTGCCGTTTCAGGCTGCACCCGTGAGTGCGCCGAAGCGCAGTCCAAGGATTTCGGCATCATCGCCACCGAGAACGGCTGGAATCTCTACGTCTGTGGCAACGGAGGCATGAAACCTCGGCACGCCGACCTATTTGCCACCGATCTGGATGACGAGACCGTGATCAAGTATATCGATCGCTTCCTGATGTTTTATATCCGCACTGGCGAAAGACTGCAGCGCACCTCCGTTTGGATGGACAACCTCGAAGGTGGAATCGCCTACCTGCGTGAGGTGGTGATAGAAGATTCCCTGGGCATTGCCCTTGAGCTGGAACAGCAGATGGCTCTGGTCATCAATACCTACCAGTGTGAGTGGAAAACCACGCTGGAAAACCCCGAGAAACTTAAGCGCTTCCGTCAGTTTGTCAACTCAGACGAGACTGACAGCGGCGTGGTATTTGTGAAGGAGCGCGAGCAAGTTCGCCCTGCCCGCAGCGAGGAACGTCTGCGCCTTGTTGCCGTGTCCAAATAAAGGAATTTGAAATGACTGCATTAGAAAAGTACAACTGGGAACCGGCCTGTCGGCTCGAGGACCTGGTGGCCGGATCCGGGGTTTGCGCACTGGTGGCCAATGAGCAGGTCGCCCTGTTTTATCTGCCGGATGAAGAGCAGCGGGTTTTCGCCATCAGCAATCGTGACCCCATAGGTGGCGCCAACGTACTGTCAAGAGGCATTGTCGGAGATGTGTCCGGGGCACTGGTGGTGGCCTCGCCCCTCTACAAGCAACATTTTGATCTTACGACCGGTGTCTGCCTCGAAGACAATAAAGTTTCTGTTGAGGTTTACAGTGCGCGCCTGGACGGCAACAGTGTATTGATCGGACGGCAATGAGTCACTGCAATACCACCTGCCCCTACTGCGGCGTCGGCTGCGGCGTCAGAGCTGAAGTAAATGACGGCAAGCTTGTCTCAGTAATCGGCGATGAGAGTCACCCCGCCAATGCCGGCCGCCTGTGTGTTAAAGGGACCGCGCTGGCTGAAACACTTGGAAGCGAGGGCCGACTCCTTCACCCTACCCTTGCGGGTTCGCGAATTTCCTGGGACACCGCGCTTGATGGTGTAGCAGACTGCTTGCGCGATACTCTTGCACAACATGGCCCAGATGCCATCGCTTTTTACCTGTCTGGCCAACTGCTTACAGAAGATTATTACGTTGCCAATAAGCTGATGAAGGGCTTTCTGGGCAGCGCCAACGTCGATACCAATTCACGTCTTTGTATGTCGTCTGCGGTAGCTGCCTACAAGCGCGCTTTCGGGGCTGACCTGGTGCCCTGCACCTATGATGATGTAGACGACTGCGACCTGCTGGTGATGGTGGGATCCAACGCCGCGTGGACGCACCCGGTGATTTATCAACGTATCGTCGCAGCAAAAGCCGATAACCCCGACAAACGTATCGTGGTGGTGGATACCCGGCGCACGGCAAGCTGCGATATTGCCGATCTACATCTGCAAATAGCGCCGGGCAGTGATGGCTTCTTGTTCGGCGGGCTTCTCAATCACCTCAACGGCGCAGGGGCATTTGATGAGCAATACATCACCAATTATACCGAGGGACTGGAGGATACCCTGCGCGCCATAGCAGACCTGGACCGCGGCGCCGTGCTCAAGGCCACTGGCCTGACCGGACACGACTTGGACAGGTTTTATGAGTGGTTCGCCGTCACCGCAAGTACTGTGACACTCTATTCCCAGGGTATAAATCAATCCGCCACGGGCACTGACAAGTGCAACGCTATCATCAACTGCCATCTGGCCACAGGTCGTATAGGTAAGGCCGGCGCCGGCCCTTTTTCGATTACAGGGCAGCCAAACGCCATGGGGGGCCGCGAAGTGGGTGGCCTGTCAAACCAGTTGGCAGCACACATGGATTTCCGCCCCGCTGATATCGACAGGGTGGGCCGATTCTGGAACGCTACCGATATGGCAACCGAGCCCGGCCTAAAAGCCGTAGACCTGTTTCAGGCGGCGGCAGACGGTGAGATCAAATTTCTGTGGATCATGGCTACCAACCCCGCAGTCAGCTTGCCCGATTCAGCCATGGTACGCCGGGCACTGCAGCGCTGTGACTTCGTGGTGGTCTCCGACTGCACGGCCCAAACAGATACCGCTGCCCTGGCCGACCTTCTCCTGCCCGCGGCAGGCTGGGGAGAGAAGGACGGTACGGTGACCAATTCCGAGCGCTATATCTCACGCCAGCGCGCCCTGGTAGTAGCCCCGGGAGAAGCCCAGTCAGATTGGTGGGCAATTACGCAGGTGGCGAGGCGATTGGGCTTCGAAGAATCATTCCCATACACCTCACCGGCAGATATCTTTCGAGAGCATGCTGCCCTCTCAGGTTTTGAAAATACCGGCGAGCGCGATTTCGATATTGGCGCTCTGGCGGACCTGACAACAGCAGGCTACAACAATCTCAAGCCCTGCCGCTGGCCTCTGCCCCGAAACCGAGACGCTGTGGAGCCCCTTACCGACGGGCGTTTTTTTACCGAATCGACCCGCGCGCAATTTGTCCCCGCCACGCCAGAGTTGCCGCAGTCTCGGGGAGGCCTAATACTGAATACTGGTCGTCTGCGCGATCAGTGGCACACCATGACGCACACAGGGCGAGTGCCAAGATTGTCTCGCCACAGGGATTTTTTCAGCCTTTCAATCAGTCCACAGGACGCAATGCAGAAGGGCTTGCGCGAGGGTGATCTAGCACTATTAAGCAACAGCCAGGGTGAAGTATGTGGTCCGGTTACCGTGGATCAGGACTTACCGCTCGGACAGATCTTCGCTCCTATTCACTGGAGTGAACAGTTCTCGGGCCAGGGTAAAGTCAGCGAACTGATCTCAGCCGTAACCGATCCGGTCTCCGGCCAACCACAGTCCAAGTTCAGCGATGTTGCTCTCGCGCGTGTCGCAGTGAAGTGTTGGGGCTTGCTATTTTCCCGTCAGGAAATTCGCTGCGACGCCTCTCGATACTGGTCGCGTATTGCGGTAAAAGACGGCTACCTGACTTTACTCGCTGAAACTGTAGCACCACACACATGCGCTTCTGGGCTACTACCCACGCTACAACATGCTGCCACCGAGCCACTGCAATACATTGATGAGACACACGGAGACTTCCGCGAAATTGGTTTGGTCGACGGCGAACTGAGCTACGCCTTGTTTCTCAACCGCGACCGTAAGTCACTGCCACAAAAAAATTGGATGGCAGACATCTACACACTAGCCCGGCCCGGAAACCCCTCCTCCCTACTCGCTGGCTTCAACCCAGACAGCGCTGATGTAGGACGATTGATCTGCAGCTGTTGGGAGATTGGTGAGAACGAGATTATCGCGGCCGTCCAAAAGGGGGCCAAGACTGCTGAGCAACTGGGCGAGAAATTGCGCTGTGGCACCCAGTGCGGTTCCTGTATACCCGAATTAAAAGTGCTACTGAAAAACTGACACCGTACCCGAAAATCAGTGCTTTCTATTGCCCCCTGATGCCCACTGCGACAATATCGTCTTCAGCACACTCACAAAGGCGATAGGTTCATCCAACATCAGGTGATGGCGAGCACCGGGTATTCCAATAACGGGAATATCATGGCCGCCACACTCCCGAATGTAGTCCGCAGAATCGTCATCGAATAAGACGCTATCCTGCCCGTAGACAATAACTTTGCGGCCCGGGGCCTCGACGATAAACGGTCCCTGCCTGAGCACACGACCCTTATGATCAAACGCACTGCGAAATACGCTGGGATCAAACTTCCAGCTCCATCCACCCTCTACCTGCTTGAGCGAATGATAGGCCATATAATCAAACAGGCTGGGTTCATTCACCGGTTGTGGCGGTGAAAGTACGAATCGGGCCTTCGCTGCCTCATAATCCGGATAGATACGGTTGGGTCGGTCAGGATCTGACGGCAAGGGCTTTTCGCCCTTAAAGTGAGCTTCGATACGCTCGGGCCGCAAAGCCATCAAATCACAGATTATGGCGCCATCAAACAGGTCATGATGATCAGCCATCGCCGTCAGCGCTACGTGGCCGCCATAAGAATGCGCAATCACGACAGGTTTTTTTTCCGCATGATTAAACAGCCCCGTTGCTCGCGCAACGTCCACCACTTCGGTGGCCCGCACCGTGTCGGGATAAGTGTCTCTGATTCCCGAGTCACCCATACCCGACATATCATAGGCAACGACATGATAATCCTCGGCAAGGAAAGGTGCGATAAAAGCGAAGCAGCGTGCGTGCGCGAGGAACCCGTGCATCAAAAGCAGACCCGGCTTGGATGGATCTCCCCAACGAAAATAATGAATATCGCAACCTTGGGATTCTACCCAGCCCTCTTCGCGCGGGACCAGTAGCGTCTCCTCAAGCCACGCAGGGACATCAGCCGCATCTGGGGATAGTTCGGTGCTGAGATTGGGGATAGTGCTTACCTCTTTATTCATAACATCGCGTTTAAGGCTGAAATTAGCAACCGTACATTATAAAGGGTCTCCACCCATTAATCCCGCGGGGACGTTGACGAGTCGGGGGCCAATACATTGTTGTGGCTCCGGACAGGATTGAATCCAGCCACAGGTAATGCCAAAATAGCTAGGTGAAATTATCAATTAAGGGACCCTGGTCTCATCGCGACATAGAGCAATACCTCGGTGTGCACAAATACCCTGTGCGGCTATCGGCTATTGGGGACGATGGCTATCCGCGCGTCACTAGCCTGTGGTACCAATATCGAGAGGGAGCGATGCACTGTGTCACTCACCGCGACTCAGGTGTGGCGTCACTACTCGCAGCCAACAACCGGGTCGGATTTGAAGTCTCTACCAACGAGCCCCCTTACCACGGCGTACGCGGACAGGCATTGGCGACATCAAAGCCACTGGGAGATAGCACGGTACTGCGGGATTCGCTCAACGATTATCTGGGCGGGCTGGATTCAAAACTCGCCACCTGGCTGCTGTCACGTAGCAGCGAGGAGCTATTGATTACGCTGGACCTCCAGCGCCTTTTTAGCTGGGACTATCGACAGCGCATGAGTTCAGGTAAATAGCAAAAAACCGTCGTCATTTATCATTACATGGCGTGCATTCACTGACAATTTTTTGTCATCAACACTGAGTTTCTACGCAATGACTAAAGTAGTTCTGATATTGGGCGCGGGAGGCTTCATCGGCGGGCATCTCGCGCGGCGCCTGCATACAGAGGGTAGTTGGGTACGTGGTGTTGATATAAAACAACACGAACATCAGGTACTTCCAATAGACGAATTTGTAGTCGGCGATCTGCGAGATGCTGGCACTGTCAGTCAGGTGTTTGACCGGCAGTTTGATGAGGTATACCAATTGGCTGCAGACATGGGTGGCGCAGGCTATCTCTTCACCGGAGAAAACGACGCAGACGTAATGCATAACTCTGTGCAGATAAACCTCAACGTGCTCCAGGCATGTGTGCAGACATCGGCGAAAAAGGTCTTCTACTCCTCCTCCGCCTGCATCTATCCCGAGCACAATCAAATGGACCCCAGCAACCCAAATCTTGCAGAGGATTCCGCTTATCCCGCGGCACCTGATAGCGAGTACGGATGGGAGAAACTATTCAGCGAACGCCTGTACGCGACCTACCGACGCAATCATGGTTTAGACTGCCGCATTGGCCGATTCCACAATATTTACGGAGACTATGGCACGTGGGAGGGCGGCAAAGAGAAGGTGCCAGCAGCTGTTTGTCGTAAAGTCGCTCAGGCTCAGGACGGCGACGCCATCGAAATCTGGGGTGATGGCCTGCAGACCCGATCATTTCTGTTCGTCGAGGAATGCGTGGAAGCGGTAACCCGACTAATGGCATCCAACTGCATAGAGCCTCTTAATATAGGCTCTGACGAGATGATTTCGATCAATGACCTGGCGAGGATGGTGATCGGCCTGTCGGAAAAACGCCTGTCCATTAAGAACGTAAATGGACCAACCGGAGTACGGGGCAGAACGTCAGATAACCGGCTAATAGAGCAGAAATTAGGCTGGAGACCGAGCCGCCCTCTAATCGAAGGGCTGGAACAGACCTATCGATGGATTAATAGCGTAGCGCACGACTCACTTCCGGCCGGCTAACGTCGTCAGCGGCAGTAGGCAATCGCGGGAAGCCGCCTAACATTGCGTCCTTGGGCGTTCACAGAGTATGGCTGCCAACGCAATGATCAGGATATACGGATCAGGACGAGGTACGCAAACGCGCCAAGCCAATGCCGACCAGTAATACAACCATCAAAATCAGGCCATAGGGGCGCGAGGCTTCTTGAATAGTAAATCCCGTTACATCAACCGCAGCCTGCGTCTGAGAAGCCAGCAGTACGAGTGGGGTAGATAATAGTACGTCCATTTTTTTCATGTTGTCGCTCCAGCAGTGCTCATTCGACTGCGCCCTAAGCCAATTCAAAGTCATTTCCTTACAATAGTATAGCCCATATTGCGTTGTGGCCAAATACCTGAATTTTGGGAAAAATTCTATATTAATGAGGCCTCAGTCTCCTCCGTTGACCCGCAGTAGCAGGTATTATACGGTCGAAATCCTGACTGACTACGGCGCATATGGGATGAATCTTCCGGGTCTGGTAATGCTCGGCGCATTATCAACAATTTTCAGCGGCTCCGGCCGGGCTGAATCGATCTTCAATGTTGCTGTCCCCGAAGACGGACGGTATCGCATTAACTTCGAAGATCTGGATGACAATCAAGGGCCTGTGCCCTCTTCTACGGTGCGCATGTATGAGCAGGGTGTTGCCATTCCCGTGCAAGTGGAAGATGGCGGTGACGGAATTTTCGGTCCGAATGACAGCGTTCTATTTACTGGCAGGCGCCTGGCAGGGCTGAATTCCTGGTACAACCCGCACAGTCAGCACAACATTTACCAACTCTATTTGAATACACTCTCACGCGGCCACTCGCCAAAGTCGGATGTCGTAGCCGGACCGGTTGTCCAACATTTCGAACAGGAGACGATACGCATTGCCCTGCCCCATTCCCCTAAACCGGAATTGGTGGAGCGTTGGTACTGGCAGCGCGTCACTCACCTGGCGAACAACACGTTCAGCCATAAACTGATGTGGGACACCCCACCCCAGGCATTGCGGGTTGCGCTCACTGGCTTATCGAGAGACAAAAATGCCACTGCTGCCGGGATGCCTCAACACCAGGTAAGCCTGCGCCTCGATGGCGAAATCGTGGACGAATTAAGCTGGGACGGACAAGAGTCAGTCACTTTTGAGATCAACGATGCCGAGGTATTCAAGCGCGCCACCGGCGGCGCACTGCTTGAAATAATAGTCCCCGGCCGAACGATTGCCGCCAGCGGTCAAACGCTTATCGATGCCGTCCTACTGAATTGGATTGAAGTGGAGTACCCACCGTCATCCATCCCTGCTAAAGCAACTATTTCAGCTCGCAGCGGCGACTACCTCTTGCTAGTGAGCGAGAGCACACAATCTCCGGATCGGATCACCAGGGCTCAACCGGCTGCAGGTTTGTCGGACCCAGACCAACAGGCCGACTACCTGATGATTACTCATCCATCACTACTGGAGGAACTACAGCCACTCGCAGCGCACCACCGACAGGAGGGATTAGCGGTCAAGGTGGTTAATGTTCAGAGTATTTACGAAGAATTCAATCACGGCATAAAATCCCCGTACGCTATTCGGAAATTCATTAGTCACGCTTGGCATACATGGCAACGCCCTGCGCCCCGCCTGGTGCTATTGGCTGGCGACGCGAGCTGGGAGCGCGATAGCGACGCGGCCAACGCCCGCAACTTGATACCCACTCTACAGGTACAGGTCAATGGTGAACTGGCCGCAAGTGATAATGGATTGGTAACAATAGACGGCGATGACTGGCGCCCAGACCTAGCCATTGGCAGACTACCTGCTGGCAGCGCCAACGAATTATCGACCATGGTCGCGAAGCTGTTGCGTTATGCGCAGAACGCTCCCGACGGGAGCTGGCGCAATCGCACCACCTGGATATCGGATGTGG
>JBLIEI010000005.1:0-85728 GCA_047633055.1 Halieaceae bacterium
CAGGGCGGTAGTGACAAGGACTATATTCAATACGGAGTAAAGAACAATCGGTAAACCCTGACTGAACAAGAACCCGGTGACACAGGTAAAGTAACCGAGGAACAGCAATACATACGCATCTTTGCGGGTAATCAGTTCGGTCAGTTTCAGCGCAAAGGCGGTCAGTAGCAAAGCGACCGTGGGCTCCAGACCAATCAGGGATCCATAGCTCAAAAATATCCCAACGCAGGCACTCCCGGTCAACGCCACTTTCACCCAGCGTCCGGGGAAAGACCAACGTCCTCGATATACCTGAATTCGCCAACCGGCTGCCAGGAGATAAACGGCCAATACCCACAGAGGCAGCCTTGCCGCGTGAGGGGCGACCAGAGTAAACAGACTGATAATAATCCAGGCCAGGGCATTACGTGGCAGGCGCTGCTCAATCACGGGGCGCCAACCTGACGAAACAGGGCAAGTTCTTTCAGTACCTGATCGCGGTGCTTCTCGCCCCAGTTCGGCTCGACGGTAATGCCCGGCAGGCGCAAGCCGAACTCTTGATTCTTCCTATCCAATTCCAACGCCCAGTAGCACAGGTGGCTGAGACGCTGCTCCATGCCCGCACCGGGATACATCTCCCAATCTAACCAAACGCTGCGATCAGCATAGGCGGCATATTGTTTACTTTGCAGATTTTGCCCTTTGGCCAGACCTTTCCAGTGCACATGACGCAAAGAATCCCCGACACGATAATTGCGGAAACCATAGAAATCATCGCTGCCTGGCACCGGTACCGAAATGCCATCGAACTGATCACTGGCAATACCGGGCAGATCACCGCTGAACAGTGGCTGTGGGTAGACCAGCGCATGCAAATCCAGATCCAGCCAGGTCCAGCAGCGCAGTAAACCCAAGGGGTAGGAAGACTCCAGCAGCAGTCGCCCTGGGCTGTACCAGCCTCGCTGGCCCACCGGAGCATGCAGTTCTACGCTAACCTCATCTTCCTCGATAAGATTAACAATCGCCTCACTGCTGTCTGGCCACTTCATGTAGAGGGCAAAATGCTCCTTACTGCGACTGCGCTCTATTAATACTTCGAAATCTGATTGCTGTCCGGGATACGCAGGCCTCGCACGAACTGCATGAATGGTGAGCCCAGACAGGTTGGCATAGGTATGCAGCACCGCAATCACAAATAACATCGACAGTAAAAAGGTCAGGGCGAAACTCAGGTTATTCTCATAGTTGATCGCCGTCATCAGCATCAGCAGCAGGCATAGCCCAAAGAAGAAGCCAGTGCGCGAAGGAAAGATAAAAATGCGTTTTTGATCGAGTTTAACCGATCGGGCGGGAGGTATACGGCGATTAACAAACGCTCGTAACCGCTGCCGTGTAAGGGAACGAAGCGCTTCAATCGTCGCTAGCGGGTTCAGTCGTGCCATGGTTTTAGCTCATCAGGGCTTGATGACATCCACGTTGCGCTGCAGCAGGCTCACCAGGGCCTGCCCATCGCCCGAATAATCACCGCTGGGGACCAGGCGGTGTCCTGCCACTGACGGCAACACCATCTGAATATCTTCAGGCACTACATGACCCCTGCTATTCATTACTGCCCAGGTACGCGCGCAATCCAGTAATGCCATTGCCCCCCGGGGTGACAAACCAACTGCGAATTCAGGCGACTGGCGTGTATAGGCGACGAGACGTTGCAAGTAGTCGAGTAGATTATCCGAGGCCTGCACTTCCGCAACCGCACCGCGTATGGTCGCTAATTGCTCAGCTGTTATACCCTGCCTGAGCACGTCACGCTGATTGGCCGGGCGCGGCGGTCGTTGAAACAATTCGCGCTCTGCGCGGGGATGAGGGTAACCCAACTCCAGCCGCATCAAAAAGCGATCGAGCTGTGATTCAGGTAAAGGGTATGTTCCCGATTGATGAACGGGGTTTTGGGTTGCGATAACAAAAAATGGTTCAGGCAAAGCACGGGTTTCCCCTTCCACCGTTACCTGACCCTCGGCCATCGCCTCCAGCAGCGCACTTTGGGTACGCGGCGTGGTCCTATTGATTTCATCTGCGAGCATCACCTGGGTGAATATCGGGCCCGGGTGAAACAAGAAGCTGCCATCGTTGCGGTCGTAGATCGAAACGCCAAGAATATCAGCAGGCAATAAGTCGCTGGTAAACTGAACACGCTTGTAGGACAAGCCCAAGACATCTGCAAGCGCATGAGACAGAGTTGTCTTACCCATGCCGGGCAAATCCTCTATCAGCAAGTGACCGCGGGCGAACAGGCAACACAGAGCCAGTCGTATCTGTGGCTCCTTGCCTAGCAATACCCGACCCAAATCAGCTACGGCCCGATCAATAAATCCCTGTAACTGCATATGTTCGATCTCAACAAATTAGTGACTGCTTAGTCAGGCCAGCAGCGAAAATCCTCGCTGCAGGTCGGCCTTCAGGTCATCGACATGTTCCAGCCCGACAGCTACCCGCACCAGGTTGTCACTAATTCCTGCCGCCGCCCGGCCCTCATCAGTCAAACGGCTATGGGTCGTGGTGGCCGGATGAACAATGGTCGTTTTGGCGTCACCCAGATTTGCGGTGTGGGACATGATTCGAGTTGTGTCGATAACTTGCCATGCGGCCGATCTGCCTCCATGGACTGCGAAGGACAGCACTCCGCCGTAAGCGCTCTGCTGCACTTTCGCCAGTTCGTGCCCGGGGTGATCTTCCAATCCCGCATAAAACACCCGCGCTACTGCCGGTTGCTCCTGCAACCACCGCGCCATCGCCATGGCAGACTGGCTGTGTGCATCCATGCGCAGACGCAACGTTTCAAGACCCTTTAAAAAGACCCAGGCGTTGAACGCACTCATAGTCGGCCCACAAGTCCTTAAAAATGCGACGACCTCGTCCATGTGCTCATTCGAACCAACCACAGCCCCGCCAACGCAGCGGCCCTGGCCGTCAAGATACTTGGTTGCCGAATGGATCACTATATCCGCGCCCAGCGCCAATGGCGTCTGTAGTGCAGGTGTACAAAAACAATTGTCGACTACCAACAGGCATTCATTAGACTTTGCCAATACGGACATGGCAGCAAGGTCTGCAACCTCGCATAAAGGGTTTGAGGGCGTCTCCATATACATCATGGCTGTGTTATCACGAATCGCGTCGCGCCACAGCCCGACATCAAGCAGGGGCACGAAGGTAACCTGCACACCGAACTTTGCCAGATACTTGCCGAACAGATTTGTGGTCGTGCCGAAGACATCCCGGGAACAGACCACGTGGTCTCCCGATTTCAGCAGTGCCATACAGGTACTTAGAATCGCCGCCATCCCGGAAGAGGTTCCAACGCCTTGCTCAGCGCCTTCCAACGCAGCTATACGTTGCTCAAAGCTACGTACTGTCGGATTCGTATAACGCGAATAAACGTTACCTGGCTGATCACCAGAAAATCGCTGGGCCGCGTCTGCCGCCGAGTCAAAAATATAACTGGAGGTGAGGAATATAGGTTCCGAGTGCTCACCCTCCTGCGTGCGAGCAATGCCGGCGCGTATTGCAAGCGTATCTGGATGCGCTCCGGCGAGCGGGTTATCGTGGTCTTTTTCGGTCATGATTTATACATCGTTATGAAGTCCAACTACTGACCCTTCAGCTTCTAGCTCAGTCCTGCGTTCTGATTGTGCTTCGTCACTGCGAAGCGATTCTACCCAATCCAGATAATTCTGATCGATATCACCCGTCACATATTTACCATCGAAGACGGAGCAGTCAAAACCATCCACATCCGGGTTCCCTTCGAACGAACAGCGGACCAGGTCATCAAGATCCTGGTAAACCAGCCAGTCGGCACCAATCAATGCACAGACCTCTTCAACGGTTCTTCCGTGGGCTATAAGTTCAGTGGCCGAAGGCATATCGATGCCATAAACATTGGGGAAACGCACCGGTGGCGCTGCAGAAGCAAAATAGACCTTCGCCGCACCGGCATCTCTGGCCATCTCGATGATCTGGCGGCAGGTGGTTCCGCGTACAATTGAGTCATCGACCAGCATGACATTTTTGCCCTTGAACTCTAACGGTACCGGGTTCAGTTTCTGGCGTACAGATTTTTTGCGTTCATTTTGTCCAGACATAATGAACGTGCGTCCTATATAGCGGTTCTTCATAAACCCTTCGCGGAACTTGATACCCAATTCCCATGCTAGCGCCTGTCCAGCAATACGACTGGTATCTGGAATCGGAATGACCACATCAATGTCATGATCAGGTCGCAGGGCCATAATCTTTTTGCCCAGCGTCTCGCCCTGACGCATACGGGTTTTGTAAACCGAGATTCCGTCCATCAGCGAATCCGGTCTGGCAAAGTAGACGTGCTCAAAAATACACGGTCGCAGCTCATTTTTGGGGGCGCACTGTTGTCGATGTAGGCCGCCATCCATATCGATAAAGATACACTCGCCAGGTGCTACATCGCTGAGCACTCGAAAACCGAGTACATCCAGAGCCACACTTTCCGATGCGACCATGTGCTCCTGACCGTTTTCTGATTCCCGGACGCCGACAATCAAAGGCCGAATCCCATAGGGGTCTCTGAACGCAACCACACCGTAGTTAACCAGCATGGCCACCGCTGCATAGCCGCCCAGACAGCGTCTATGAACAGCGGTAACCGCCTTGAAAATATCTGGCGCCGTGGGTGTCAACTTGCCCAGCGTTTGCATTTCATGGGCAAATATATTGAGCAATACTTCGGAGTCCGAGTCGGTATTCAAGTGCCTAAGGTCGTCCTGAAAAAGCTCTCGGGCCAATTGTGCCGCATTGGTTAGGTTGCCATTGTGCGCCATCGCAATGCCGTAGGGGGAATTAACATAAAACGGTTGCGCCAGGGCTGGGCCAGAGCTGCCTGCGGTGGGATAGCGAACGTGGCCAATGCCAATAGACCCTTCCATCCGCTGCATATGGTGCTGACGAAATACATCGCGCACCAAGCCTTCACTTTTGCGCTGACTAAACTTGCCGCCGCTGCAGGTCATAATACCTGCAGCGTCCTGTCCACGATGCTGTAGTACAGTTAATGCATCGTAGATTTCCGGTGCGATATTCTTCTGCCCTACCAGCCCGACTAATCCGCACATTGGGAAGTCACCTCATTGTCGTACAATTATCATCTCCTAAACCTGAATACCGGCCCACGATTCCGGCTTGAGCTTGTCAAACACCATCTGCGACCAGTCCATCAAAACATTAATGTGTGGCATCATTTGCGACTGCTGCAGCCATTGCTGCTCGGCCGGCGGCACCACCTCTCGGACAACAAATACCAGCGCCATAATAATCAGCAGGCCTCGAGCAAACCCGAAAATAGTACCCAGCAACCTGTCCAGTAACCCAAGGCCCGAAACTTTCATGACATGAGAGACCAGTTTTGCCGTTAACCCCGCCAGCACCAGAGTTAATACAAACAGTACTGCCCAGGCGACAATGTAGCGCCCTGTTTGATTGGCAATAATATCTGACAGCAGCGACGACAGTACACCAGCAAACAGATTAGCGAGAATAAACGCAGCGACCCAGCCCGCTAAAGACAAGGCCTCGCGCGCGAAGCCTCGCCAAAGGCTTAGTAAAACTGACAGGGTGATTACCACCAGTATGAACCAGTCCAAGCCATTCAGTTGAGACCAGTCTGGCCAGTACTGCTGCACTATTTATTACCTATTAGGCCCGCTGTGGCCTCTAATAATTGAGCGAAGTTTAGCAGAGCAGCGACAGCCGAAGAAACGGTACAAAGTCACCTGGCTCAGGGAACATACCGGGCAACCATGGAGTTCACGCTAAACTGTTTGTCAACTTGTGGCTGCACCGATTCAAGCTTGGCTCGCTCAAACTTCGGGCCAATATAGACACGATACAAAGATTTATCGCCGCGCCGTACCGGCTTGATGTAAGCCTTGTGCCCAGCGCTAATCAACTCGTCACGAACAGCCTCGGCATTGGCTTTAACGCTGACGCTAACAACCTGTAATATCCAGGCGATGGGCACGCCCTCCGAGTCTATGGCAGGTTTCACCGGTGCCTCGCTACGCGCACGCTTGATCGGTTCTGGCACCACTTGAGCTACGCGTGTCTCCACTGCTGCGGCGCCGGACTGGGCTACCCAAGGGGCAGCCGCGACGACCGCCGGCTCTCTCTCTTGAGTCTGTATAGCGAGCTCACGCCCGGTCCTGAGGCCCACTCTGTCCGGCGGTTCAATGGGCATAGTGTTGACCGCAGGTGGCGGTGGCATACGTGCGCCCGCCAAACCCTCGGCCGAATCTGGCTCCACAAATATGATGGGCCAAAAAACCACACCGAGAGCAATCAGGATTAACGCGCCAATCAATCGCTGTTTGAGTATGTTATCCACTGACTAAATTCCCAATGTCCTTTTCCAGAGCGGGCAGTACTGCCGCAACGGTGTGGAAAGATCCGAATACTACCAGCCGATCGCCCTCTTCCATAACACTTCTGGCACGACGATAAGCCTGCCTTAGGTTCTTACTGACACTGATCATAGTGCAACCGGAGGCCCGCAACGCCGAGGACAGGTCCCTCGCCGTAGCAGCGCGCTTGATATCAGGCTGATCACCCAGGAACCAGGCATCAAAACAGCCGGCGGTACCTTCAATAATGCTTTTAATATCCTTATCTTTCATCGCAGAAAATATGGCCAATGTCTTTCCTTTACAAGGATTTAGGCTTATATACTCATGTAACTTAGAGACTGCGGCAGGATTGTGCGCAACATCCAAAATTACCTGCTGCCCACCTAAGTCCATGCACTGCAGACGACCCGCAGGACGAATCGAGGTTAACACCTTAGGGAGCCACGGTTCATCTAAAGCAACCCCTAATAAGGCAAGTGCTTGCAGGCCGGCACAAACGTTTTCGGGCTGTACAGCCAGCCCCGGGTCACAGCTGAGGATTAACTTTTCTCCCGAAACGGTGCGCAAGGCTATCTGTCGCATGCTTCCCTGATCGGTCCAATCAAATTCTCTACCAATAAAATAAGGGAGAGCGCCCCGCTCTTCGACGACTGCCAATAGACCTTGCGGTGGCTCGCGATCGGCGATCACCACGGGAACGTCCATACGCACAATGCCCGCCTTTTCGCCGCCTATTGCATCTCGGTCATCGCCTAACCATTCCTGATGGTCCAGCGCTATGTTGGTGATCACCGCGACTGTCGAATCAACAATATTTACTGCATCCAGACGACCGCCCAAACCTACCTCCAACACTGCCAAATCCACCTGATGCTTGCGAAATACATACAGCGCCGCCAAGGTAGCAAACTCAAAGTAAGTAAGGGAAATATCGACTCTGGCAGCGTCGATAGCCTCAAAAGCAGCAATAATATCTGCATCCGAAGCCATTTTCCCGTCAACACGAATTCGTTCGTTGAACAACAGTAGATGTGGCGAAGAACATAAGCCTGTACGCAGGCCAGCCGACATTGCCACGGCTTCAATCACCGCAGCGGTTGAACCCTTGCCATTGGTGCCGGCAATGCTAATAGCCGGGCTAGACAGTGGCAACAATTGCATACGAGCAGCGACTGCACCAACCCGGGCCAGCCCGAGATCAATTTCCGAGGGGTGCAGCAACTCGAGACGTTTCAGCCACTGCTTAAGCGTTTCGCTACTCATCTCCCTGCAGCAGCTCAGGCTGAGGCTCGACATTCAAGCCAGGCTCGAACACCCGTTCGGGCTCCTCCGTGTGCGCCTGCCCGGTAAGTTTAGAGAGCAGCCTGCCTACGGTTCCACGCATCTCGTTACGGTGCACGATCATATCAATAGCACCGTGTTCAAGCAGAAACTCGCTGCGCTGGAAGCCTTTGGGCAGTTTTTGACGAATAGTCTGCTCAATGATATTTGGGCCGGCAAATCCTGCCCGGGCATCGGGTTCCGCTATATTGATGTCACCCAACAAAGCGAGTGACGCTGAAACACCGCCGTAGATTGGATCTGTCATTACCGAAATGTAGGGTATGCCGGTCTGCTTCATGCGCTCGATTACCGCGCTGGTTTTAGCCATCTGCATGAGAGAAATCAAAGCCTCTTGCATACGCGCGCCACCACTCGCCGAAAAACAGACCATAGGAATATTCTCAACCAGCGCCAGTTGCGCGGCCCGGGTAAACTTCTCCCCTACCGCATAACCCATGGAGCCACCGTGAAAGTTAAATTCGAATGCTACGACCACCACGGGCATATCCTGCAAGGTACCTTTGGCGGCAATCAAGGCGTCTTTTTCGCCGGTGGATTTCTGGGCAGCGTTTAACCGATCGCGGTAGCGCTTTTTGTCTTTGAATTTGAGACGATCTATGGGCTCGATCTCGCTGAAAATCTCTTGGTGACCAGAGTCAAGAAAGATATCGAGACGGCGCCTGGCACCAATACGCATATGGTGGTCACACTTGGGACAGACGTCGTCGTTGCGTTCAACATCCGGGCGATAAAGCACTGCGTCGCATTTTACGCACTTTCGCCACAATCCTTCAGGAACGCTAGCTCGTCGCGGACCTTCGTCCTTGCGTACCCCAGAAGGTAATATTTTGTCAATCCAGCTCATAACACCCCTCTTTAAGAGCGCTCATTATAGACGCCGCAGCCTGCTTCTAGGAAGTAATGCTATCAATTCCCTCTCGAATATCTGCAAGCAATGCAGTGGCAGCCGAAATTGCGGCCTCCTGGGAGTCACCATTATCAGCCGCCTGGGCAAGTATGTTCACCAGAGCACTGCCCACAATCACCCCGTCGGCTACGGTCGCTATTGCTCGTGCTGTTTCCGCGTCCTTGATACCGAAGCCCACCGCCAGCGGCAAATCAGTGTGCCCACGGATAAGTGCGAGCTTTTCGGTAACGTCTGCAACATCCAGGTTGCCAGCACCGGTCACTCCTTTAACAGCAACATAGTAGATAAAACCGCTGGCCTGGCCAGCAATGACGCCCATACGAAGATTGGGAGTGGTCGGTGCAATGAGGAAAATGTTGTCCATTCCCACCCTTTGCAACTCAGCGTTAACTGCCGCAACTTCCTCAGGAGGGATATCGACGGTTAGCAAGGCGTCAACGCCGGCATCGCCAGCGGCGTCTGCGAAACCTGCATAACCCATGTGCATCACGGGATTGGCGTAGCCCATTAACAAAACTGGAGTCTGTTGATCCTGCGAACGAAATTCGCGAACCATCTCAAGTACGCTTCGCAGGCTGACTTTATTAGCCAAGGCTCTTTCATGGCCCAACTGAATCACCGGCCCCTCCGACATTGGATCTGAGAACGGCACACCCAGTTCGATGATATCTGCACCGGCTTTTACCAAGCCGTGCATCAAGGGTACTGTGATATCAACGCCAGGGTCACCGGCGACCACGTAAGGTATCAGGGCTTTACGACCCTGCGCAGAAAGCTCCTGGAAGCATCCAGCTATACGACTCAATTTATAATCTCCCTACAGTTCGAGACCGTCGATCTCAGCGACGGTAAGAATATCCTTGTCGCCGCGACCGGAAAGGTTCACAACGATCATTTGATCTGGCGTCATAGTCGCCGCTAGCTTTTCTGCATAGGCGAGCGCATGGGCAGATTCCAGCGCCGGGATAATACCTTCAATTCGAGTCAACTGATGAAAAGCCGCAAGCGCTTCGTCGTCGTTGGCCACCACGTAGTTGACTCTGCCTATATCCTTGAGCCAGGAGTGCTCAGGGCCTACCCCGGGATAATCAAGCCCAGCAGAGACAGAGTGAGTATGCATTATCTGGCCATCTGGATCTTGCATCAGATAGGTGCGGTTCCCGTGCAGGACACCAGGAGTACCTGCAGTCAAAGGCGCTGCGTGCTGCTGCGTTTCAACACCCAGACCGCCGGCTTCGACGCCATACATCGCAACGCTGTCATCTGCCAAAAATGGATGAAACAAGCCTATCGCATTAGAACCGCCGCCCACGCAGGCAACCAACGCATCGGGCAGCTTACCCGCCTGAGCAAGAGACTGGGCTCTGGCCTCGCGACCAATCACCGCTTGAAAGTCCCTGACCAGCATTGGATATGGGTGTGGCCCAGCGACGGTTCCAATTATGTAAAACGTGTCGTCGACATTGGTAACCCAGTCTCGCATGGCTTCGTTCATTGCATCTTTTAAAGTTCTTGTGCCCGAGGTTACAGAAACCACCTTCGCACCTAGCAACTTCATCCGATAGACATTCAGCGACTGACGGTGGATGTCTTCCTCCCCCATGAAAACTTCACATTCAAGACCCAGACGAGCCGCTATAGTCGCGGTAGCCACCCCATGCTGGCCCGCTCCGGTTTCCGCGATTATTCGCTTCTTGCCAGAGTGCTTGGCCAGCAGTGCCTGGCCCACTGTATTGTTAACCTTGTGCGCACCCGTGTGATTTAAGTCTTCACGTTTCAGAAAGATTCTCGCGCCACCGACTTGATCGGACCAGCGCTTGGCCTCATAGAGGGGCGAAGGCCTGCCCACATAGTGCGCCAGATCCTCATCTAGCTCCCGCTGAAATTCGGGATCAGCCGACATGCGGGTATATAGTGTTTCCAATTCCGCGAGGGCGGCCATTAAGGTTTCAGCCACATACTTGCCGCCGTAGACACCGAACCGGCCGTCCGCGTCGGGAACTGTCGCAAACAATTCTTTGGTCATTTCTGTAGTCATTGCTCTTTACCATTGCCTAGTGCGTCCGCCGAGCGAACCGCACGAATAAAATTGGAGATACGAGATTCATCTTTTATGCCTGGACTCTCTTCCACGCCGCCGCTGACATCCACTGCCGCCGGCGCTAACCTGGCGATAGCCTCACCCACATTTTCTTCAGTCAACCCGCCCGCCAGTACAACGGGCATGTGTCGAATAGTGTCCGCCAGTTGCCAGTCAAACTTTTTGCCAGTGCCACCCGGAACTCCCTGCTGCCAACTATCAAGTAAAATTGCACTCGCTGCGCCATAGGGAGCGGCAACTTCAGCAAGATCCAGATCAGGCCTAACACGTATGGCTTTCAGATACGGTCGCTGAAATTGCTCACAAAAATCTGCACTTTCGTCACCGTGAAACTGAATCACATCTATAGGCACCGCAGATAGTATACGTTCGATTGTCTCTGCCGGTTCATTAACAAAGAGGGCGACAGTGGACATAAAGGGCGGAACTACACTGGCAATTTCACTGGCCTGACCGATATCCACGGCACGGGGGCTGTTGACATAAAATACCAGGCCTATCGCATCAGCCCCTTGGGCTGCTGCTACCTGCGCATCTTCCGGCCGGGTAATACCGCAAATTTTGATACGCGTATAGGGCACTGTGTGTGTCTAGTCAGAATTTTGAAAGCATAATAGTAGCAGATAGAAGCGGGGGCTGTCTTTAGTCAGGCGCGAAGATCGGCCCCCTAGCTACGCATGGCAACTCAAATTCTTGCGGATAGCGGACGCCAGCCAGATACAAACCGTGCGGTGCGGCTGTATCCGCTGCAACGCTACGATCTTGACCTGCTAATAGCTCACCGATCCACTGGATCGGCTGACG
Source organism: Halieaceae bacterium (assembly GCA_047633055.1). Classification (GTDB taxonomy): domain Bacteria; phylum Pseudomonadota; class Gammaproteobacteria; order Pseudomonadales; family Halieaceae; genus CALJFL01. The sequence goes on from JBLIEI010000005.1 coordinate 11,567, forward strand.
ACCCTGTCCAACTAAGATCAATGAACCAGCGATATTACGCACCATGTGATGCAGGAACGCATTGGCTTCGATGTCGATAATAACGAGCTCACCGCGCCGATGAACGGTCACCTCAGAGACGTTTCGCATCGCTGTAGGCGATTGGCAACTTGCCGCCCGAAAAGCGGTGAAGTCCTGCTCTCCCAGCAGCGCCTGACCGGCCGCATGCATGACGTTCGCATCCAGCGGAAGCCGCGTCCATGTTACCTGCCCTGCCATCAAAGCTGGTCGAATGACCCTATTGGCAATGATATATCGATACCGCCGCGACAGTGCCGAGAAACGAGCGTGGAATTTACCTGCCACCACCTTTGCCCACACCACTCGTATGTCAACCGGCAGATTAGCGTTGGCCCCATACACCCAGTTTTTGCAGCTTCTGCCCACCGGGTCATCAAAATGAATGATCTGGCCGACGCTATGTACACCCGCATCAGTGCGGCCAGCACAATTAACTTTAACGGGTTTGGTCGCTACCGAAGCCAGAGCAGCTTCAAGAGTTTCCTGTACGGTATCCACTGCTAGATGGGGTTGTGATTGCCACCCACTAAAGCGGCTACCATTATATTCTATACAGCAAGCTAGACGACTACCTACCGGCAGTGACTCGTTGGGAAAGTGTCCTAAGAAATTAGCCAAGCCGTTCTAATAAGGACTGGGCTTCCGACTGTTGGGCAGCGTCACCGTCAGCGGCAACCTCCGCCAAAATTTGCCTAGCGCCGTCTTCATCGCCCATATCCATGTAGGCACGGGCCAAATCGAGCTTGGTCGACAGGGTATTACCTTCGGCAGCAAACACCATTTCCTCATCATCTGCACTGGCAAAATCGTCGCTAAGGTCGAGCTCATCCATATCGGATAAACCCGTTCCGTCGTCTACCTCGAGACTGCCAAAATCAGCTTCTAACTCATCGGTAACACCCAGATCACCCAGCATATCGTCGACAGAATCAGTGCCGGCCTTACCACCGCCAGACATCAATGCATCAGCGCTTGCAATGCTTTGTGCATCACCAGCGGCCTGGATCGCCGCAAGTTGGTTTTCGGCCTCCCCGGGCTCGCCCATTTCAAGGCTCAACTCCAACAGCTTCAGCCGATAGGCGGCATTCTCTGGCTCGCTTTGAATAGCCGTTTTCAACAGATCGGCTGCCTGAGGGTAACGGCCGTAGGCAATGTAGATATCAGCTTCAGCTAACGCGTCACCGCTATCTGAGTCTGAAGCGTACTCATCATTCTTTCGCTGTCCATAGCCGCGATTAGCTTTGTCCTGATCCACTACATCGCCGGTCTCAGCACTGGCATCGATAACAGATGCTGGCAGGGCGACTTCTACTACCTGCTCTTTAAGCTTAACCCCTTCAAAAGCATCTCTGGCCTTGGGCCCGCGAGCGGCAATACTCGCCACGCTTTCCAGTTCTTTGTCAGCGCTAGACCGGCGCCAGAACATTAGGCCCGCCAATAGCGCCAAGACGACGGCACCGATAACATAATAGATGTTACTAAAAAAGCCACCACTCTCTTCAACGGCAGGTGCCGGCATGGGCGCAGGTATCGGCGCAGGTATGGGCTTGGCTTGCTCTTCAGGAATCGAATTTATTTTTGGCGTGACTGCGGGCAACTCAGCGACTGCGACCTCCAACGCCATGCCTGCTGCCTCAACGCCGCTTGTTGAATCTTCTGCCTTGCCGGCTGTGGCTTCGGCTACGTTTCGAGCATCTTCGAGAGCGGCTTGCAAGGCTGCTATTTGATCATCTTTAATGTCAACGATCCGTTCAAGGGTATTGAGCTGCTGTGACAAGGCATCAACTTGCCCCTGCATATCCATGTTTTCCAGTTCGGCGCGATCAAGTTCCTCCAAAGCCATGGACGCACTGACCCCATTATCATCACCATCGGAATCCCTATCACCGTCTCCGGCGTCAGCAGAGATACGCAGGGACGGTCCAGACGTCGGTTCGGAGGCACGGCCTGCACGCCAGTCTTCATTCTGTTGCTTAACTGCAGCCAACGCCGCGGGTAAGTCGTCGAAACTGATATCGTTTTCAGTGGGAAGGTAGATGATGTACCCAGCCTTAATACGGTTAATATTGCCGTCAATAAATGCGTTGGGGTTCATCCGTTGAATATCGAGCATGGCCTGGTGCACGGACACACCCTCTGGCCTGCCCGACATCGCGATAGTCCATAATGTTTCGTCCCGCTTAATCATGTAGCGGTTGCCCGATAGCGGAGCGCCAGTCGTATCTGCGCTAAAGTCGCGCTGGGGCATTTGGCCCGACGCTAAACCAGACTCTTTTATATCTACTTGGGTCCCGGATGAAGCCTCAGTCGCCTGTTTTTTTTTCTGCTGCCCTGGCCCCGCCAGACCCTCTTCTTCGAAAACTCGCTCTGATGCAGAAATTACCTGACTACTATGATCAAAAGCAGGTGGATCAACAAGAACGGTGTACTCGCGCAACAGTCGACCGGAAGGCCAGCGAGTTTCAACGATAAAATCGAGGTAGGGCTCCAACACAGGATCATCCGAGGACAGCGTAATGACTCCGTGTCCGTCCTCTCCTACTGTGACCTCAAATTTAATGCCAGTGAGGAAATAGGCACGCTCGACGCCCATTCGATTAAAATCATCAGATGTGGCTAATCGGACTTTGATTTCGTCCTCAAGCAGGCCCCCGGTGTTCAGCAGATCTACTTGGGCTTTCAGCGGTTCATTGAGAAAAGACTCCATGGTCATTTCTCCCAACCCCAGTGCCCACACTGAACCTGCTTGAAAACAACCCAAAGACAACAAAATTGCCGCTAACTTACGCTTCTGAGTCATACCAAACGCCCTTATTATTGTTTCCCTGATCTTTCAAGCCGATCCCTCTGAGTCTAGCCAACAATCGGGGTATCAGGAGACCGTGCCTAATTTAAAAACTTCAGCTCCTACAGGCACTTGCACTACTAGTTCAACGTAGCGCTGCAAGTACGTCTCTACACTTACGAAACCCCATACTTACGCAAGTATGTTTTATACCCGGGCATTAATCAAGGTACGTCTGGACCAAGCTCTCGGCAATTTGCACACTATTTAAGGCCGCGCCTTTACGCAGATTATCGGACACAATCCACATATTCAGACCCCTGGAATGGGAGATATCTTCTCGAATTCGACTGACAAACACGGGGTCCTTGCCGGCAGATTCAGTAACGGCAGTGGCATAACCGCCATCTTCATGGGCATCCTTGACGACCACACCGCGCGCGCGCTCTAGTAGCGCACGGGCCTGAGAGGCAGTGATTTTGTCCACGGTCTCAATGTGAACTGCCTCAGAGTGGCCATAAAAAACAGGGACGCGCACACAGGTGGGATTGACCTGAATGGATGGATTGTCAAAGATCTTCTGTGTTTCCCACACCATCTTCATTTCTTCACGGGTATAGCCATTATCCTGAAACGTATCAATATGCGGTATCACATTGAAGGCAATCTGCTTCGGGTATACTTCAGTTTTTAGCTCGCGGCCATTAAGCAAACTGGCGGTTTGCCCGGCCAATTCCTCGACTGCCTTTTTACCAGTACCCGACACCGCCTGATAAGTTGCAACATTGATGCGTTCGATACCGACAGCATCATAAATCGGCTTGAGGGCCACCAGCATCTGAATCGTAGAGCAATTAGGATTGGCGATGATATTGCGCACGGGGTAATTCGCCAACGCTTCACCATTCACCTCGGGAATAACCAACGGGATATCGGGATCCTGACGAAAGTGGGACGTGTTGTCTATCACGACACAGCCTGCTGCCGCGGCTATTGGTGCGTACTTCTCGGAAATACTACCGCCAGCGGAGAACAACCCGATCCTGGCCTTAGAAAAATCGAATTCGGCCACATCCGTTACCCGCACGGACTTGCCTTTGAACATCACTTTCTTGCCGGCGGATCGACTGCTTGCCAGGGCATACAACGTGCCTACCGGGAAGTCACGCTCCTCCAATATACTGATTATTGCTTCGCCCACAGCACCGGTGGCACCAACTACAGCTACACCATACAAATCGCTCATCACTTTCTTCCAATCAGTTTTACGTTAAACATTACTTCGCAAGCGCCGCTGCCACCGCAGAGCCCATGGCACTGGTGGTCACACTGACTTCTCCAGGTGCGCAAATATCAGGGGTTCGCAAACCCTGATCCAGCACTGTGCTAACCGCCGCTTCTATCGCGTCAGCCACTTCCGGCGCGGCCAGCGTGTAGCGCATCATCATCGCTACTGACAGAATAGTTGCCAGTGGGTTTGCCTTTTCCTGACCTGCAATATCTGGCGCGGATCCATGACAAGGCTCATACATACCCCGCCCTTGTTGATCGAGGGAAGCTGACGGCAACATACCAATAGAGCCGGTTAACATAGCTGCCGTATCAGACAGGATGTCACCAAACATATTGCCGGTAACCAGGACATCAAACTGCTTGGGCGCAGTGACCAGCTGCATGGCAGCATTGTCGACGTAGAGGTGTGTCAACTCGATATCTGGATAGCCCTTGGCCACCTCTATCATCACTTCCCGCCAGAGCATTGTGACTTCAAGTACATTAGACTTATCTACCGAGCACACACGCTTGTCACGCTTGCCCGCCAGTGCGAAAGCCAGATGTGCAATTCTCTCGACCTCCGACTCACGATAAATATAAGTGTTATAACCCTCACGCTCACCATTCTCCAAAGTACGGATGCCCCGGGGCTCGCCGAAATAGATACCGCCGGTTAGCTCCCTGACTATTAATATATCCAGGCCGGCGACCACCTCCGGCTTCAAGCTGGAGGCATCGGCCAGTTGTGGATACAAAATGGCCGGCCGGAGATTACCGAAGAGCTGTAGCTCCGAGCGGATGCCCAGCAGTCCACGCTCTGGCCGCAGATGACGCTCGACGTTATCCCATTTGGGGCCGCCTACAGCGCCCAGCAGAATGGCATCGACCGCGCGGGCACGGGTAAGCGTTTCATCCGGTAATGGCACCCCGTGCACGTCCAGGGCTGCGCCACCGAGCAGACCGTGCTCAAGTTCAAGGTCAAGATTAAAACGTTGATCAACCACCGCAAGGACTTTTTCCGCCTCGGCCATGATTTCGGGGCCGATATAATCCCCGGGTAGAATTAGTATTTTCCGTGCCATGTCGATTTATTTCCTAGGCTATCGTGCCAAATAACCAGGGCGACTTCTGTTGCCAGCGTCCCTCGAAATCACGAATGGCATGCTCGCTTTGCAGAGTGAGGCCGATATCGTCCAGGCCATTGAGCAGGCAGTGTTTGCGAAAGCTATCCACTGCAAACGAAAGTGTCTCGCCCGCCGGGGTTTTGACGGTCTGTGACTCTAAATCGACGTCAAGCGTATAGCCTTCCTCGGCATACATGGCATCGAACAGTGCTGCCACCACATCCTCAGCCAACACAACGGGCAAGACGCCGTTCTTGAAGCAATTGTTATAAAAAATATCGGCAAAACTCGGCGCAATGACACAGCGAAACCCATAATCTTCTAACGCCCAGGGTGCGTGTTCCCGACTGGAACCGCAGCCAAAATTGACTCTCGCCAATAATACGGACGCACCCTGGTAGCGCACCGCGTTCAGCGGGAAGTCGGGGTTGAGGGGGCGAGTGCTGTTGTCCTGTCCAGGCTCGCCTTCATCCAGATAGCGCACCCCATCAAACAGATTAGGACCAAACCCCGTTCGTTTTATCGATTTGAGAAACTGCTTCGGGATAATCAAATCTGTGTCTACGTTGGCGCGGTCCATGGGCGCAACCAAGCCGTTAAGTGTCGTAAAGCTTTTCATTATTCGGCTCCCTGCATATCACGCACATCAATAAAGTGCCCCGCTACAGCCGCAGCTGCAGCCATTGCTGGACTAACCAGATGGGTTCGTCCACCGAAACCCTGACGACCTTCAAAATTTCGATTTGAGGTGGATGCGCAATGCTCTCCCTCCCCTAATTTGTCGGCGTTCATTGCCAGACACATTGAGCAACCCGGCTCCCGCCATTCCATGCCCGCGTCAATGAATACTTTGTCCAGGCCTTCGGCTTCGGCCTGCGCTTTGACTTGCCCGGACCCAGGAACAACCAGCGCCTGTTTTATCGAACCGGCTATCTGCTTGCCTCGGACCACATCGGCGGCAGCGCGTAAATCTTCAATCCGCGAATTGGTGCAGGAACCAATGAACACGCGATCTGGTTTTATATCGGTAATCGCCATGCCAGCTTTCAGGCCCATGTATTCCAGTGCGCGCCGCGCCGCTTCTCGCTGGGTCGCATCGGCAAAGGATTCGGGGTCTGGCAAATGACCATCAATGGGCAACACCATCTCAGGAGAAGTGCCCCAGGTAACTTGCGGTTTGATCTCAGCGCCGTCTAATTCAACGATTAAGTCGAAATGAGCATCCGCATCGCTGTGCAAATCTTGCCAGGCCGCTGCGGCCAAGTCCCACTGCTCTCCTGTAGGAGCGTAGGGTCGGCCTTTCACGTATTCCAAAGTAGTCTCATCCACCGCGATCATACCCATGCGGGCGCCCGCCTCAATGGACATATTGCAAAGTGTCATGCGCCCTTCCATGGTGAGGTCACGTACAACCTCCCCACCGAACTCAATAGCAAACCCGGAACCACCCGCAGTACCGATTTTGCCGATAATTGCCAGCGCAACGTCCTTAGCTGTTATTCCAGCCTTCAACTTCCCGTCAACGCGAATCAACAAATTCTTCATTTTGCTCTGCACCAGACACTGGGTGGCCAGCACATGCTCTACTTCCGATGTACCAATGCCGTGTGCCAGAGCGCCAAATGCTCCGTGCGTAGAGGTGTGAGAGTCACCACAAACAACGGTCATGCCTGGCAGGGTGGAACCTAACTCAGGGCTAACAATGTGAACGATACCCTGACGGATATCGTTGATGGGAATCTCAACAATATTAAAGGCTTTGCAGTTGTCATCCAGGGTTTGCACCTGTAATCGCGATATCGGATCGAGGATGCCAGCCACACCACCGGCGCGCTCCGAGGCCTCGGTAGGCACATTGTGATCAGGCATAGCAAGATTGGCGTCCAGTCGCCAGGGCTGACGCCCCGCCAGACGCAGACCTTCGAACGCCTGTGGTGAGGTCACTTCGTGTATCAGGTGCCTGTCAATATAAATAATTGCAGTGCCATCATCACGCTGATCGACGAGATGGCTATTCCATAATTTGTCATAAAGCGTTTTTCGGGCCACAGGATGCCTCCACTTTCAGTTGCTGGATTATAAACGTGAGGCAATTCTAGGCTTGACTGAGAGATAACTCAAATTTATTATTTTCATAGTTTACATTCCTAACAGGAATCAATTTCATGGAAATCCAAAATCTAAGAGCGTTTGTGCTGGTTGCAGAAACCGGTTCATTCTCAGTGGCGGCAGAAAAACTGCATCTGACCCAGCCGGCGGTCAGCAAACGAGTCGCCCTGCTGGAACAACAGCTGAACAGCGAACTGTTTGACCGTATCGGCAGGCAGATGCGCCTAACTGAAGCGGGCGAGGCGCTGCTCCCCCACGCCAAACAAATCGAACAACAGCTGTTATTGGCCGAGCAGTCGGTCAGAGATCTCGCTGGAGAGGTCTCCGGCACTCTGCGACTAGCGACCAGCCATCATATCGGTCTTCACCGCTTACCGCCGGTATTGAGTCAATTCAGTGCAGACTACCCTGCGGTAATCATCGATATTGATTTTATGGACTCAGAGCGGGCTTATGAATTAGTCACTCAAGGGAAAATAGAGCTCGCCGTGGTCACCCTGTCTCCCGATGACAGTGCTCAGTTCACCCGTCATACCGTTTGGCGGGACCCGCTGAAATTCATGGTGGCGCCAGAACACGAGTTGGCGCAGCGGCCCAAGATAGACATGGCGGCACTTGCCAGCTCTCCTGCTGTACTACCCGGACTAAACACCTACACCGGGCAAATTGTTAAAACGCTATTTTATCAACATGGGCTGGAATTAAATGTGTCCATAATGACGAACTACCTGGAAACGATCCGGATGATGGCGTCGGTGGGACTGGGTTGGACTATGTTACCCGCGAACATGCGTGATCATTCTTTAGTCGCACTTGACGTTGAGGGTATCGCTGTGGAGCGTCTACTTGGGTTTGTTTACCACCGGGGCCGGAGTTTATCGAGAGCTGCAGCAGCATTTATAACGTGTCTTGAAGAATACGGTGACCGCTAAGCGCCATCGAAAGTCAACACTACGCTATGCTGAGTACGCTAATGCGAGACCAATCAGCAATCAATATACCTTGGAATCACGTGGAAATGAATAACTTAGCAATTCCCCCACTCGCAACTATGGCGATAACTGCGGCAAGTATTGTTTGCGTTCAGGCGAAGGAATCTGGCGCTCGATCGCAAAGGCCGCAATGATCAATGGCGACGAGCTCACCCGTGGTTTGTCGCCCGAAAAACTCAGATATCTTTTCATAACTCACCTACATGAAGATCACACAGTGGGTATTCCATCGCTACTTCTTAATCCGTTTAAATTAGATATTGCTACCTCAAAAGAAATTTATGGACCGAAAGGAATTGAAAATATGGTGGCGCACATCGTAGCCGCCTGGGCCATCGACATCGATGAAGCAATTTTTGACGGGTATGATCCAGAAGGCGGCCGCGCAACAGGTCATGAGATACTTTTTGACAAGAGTGGCGGGGTCTATAAGGACAACAGTGTGATTGTCGAAGCGTTTCGCACTAAACACGGACCGCTGGCTGACACGTTTGCGTATCGATTTTCAACTGGGGAGCGCGTTATCGTTTTCACTTCTCACCGAGTGTACTTGCGAGAATTGCAAATGAGGCAAACGTTAAAATGCTCGTTCTATCGCATGAGAAAAACTACAACAATAGTGAAGAACACGATCCTTTGGGGTTGATCAAAGAGATAAAATCGGCGGGATTTAAAGGAGAGATCTATTCTGCCATAGATGCTGATGTTTACTAGAACATACAACCAAATTCAGGGGCCTATTCGCCGCACCGAAATATGCCAAATGTTTGAACACCGCGCTCAGAAATCTCACTCTCGGCGGTAACGGTGTCACCGCCCATCCTGACGGCTGCGTTTCGAGCGAGCGTTACCAACTCAGAACTAACTTTCTTGTCACTACGGTCAATGCTCGCAAGGTCAGCCTTGGTGGCAGACGTGGTGCTGCCAAGGCGCGTGCAGGCATCGGGAACCGAGAAGGCCAAGGAGACGGCTTCGCCTTCCTCGGTCAGTTCGACCCAAGTACAACCCGTCAAACTAAGGAGTAATATTACTATGACAGCAGTGTGCATAATTCGCTCTCTCGTTTTGATTTCACTATTATCCACTATGCGTCGTTTTCTGCGCGTCCGTGCAGTGCAACCCAATAGGTCTGAAGTAGGATAACCCGGACACCATCGTGAAATCCACTTTCCCCCTTGAATTCAACGCGTCGACACAACACATTGGAAAAATCGTTCCGCCGGTGACCCCTAATGTCAGGTTTTTCTCGGTCGTTCGTTAAGCGGGCGAGCAACCGCCGAGAGCTTTCGCCGCACGAACAGCATAGGTCGGGATGGTTCATTACATTAGTCCCTGTGCCTAGCCTAGCCTCGCATCCCCAGGCGCCGCGCCAGCAGGCTCTGCACTGCACTGACCATGCGTCGCTTGGTTAATTGACCCCGAGATCGAAAGATATCTCTTAGGGTGTAGCCACGCTCCATATAGGGCACGTTCTCGACATAAAGAAAACGGGGTTCGTCCTGAATTCTCAAATCCGGCTTGGTCCCCTTGAGTTCGTCAGCCCTAGGATTTTTATCCATCAGGGGCACATGCACCTCCCTCGCTGCGGACAGGAAACCCGCCCACCAAGAAAATCCGCTATTCGACAGGATCATACGGTTGAAGGCCAACATGAATTTAAAATCATCTACCGGCTCCCCTTCGATGTAGACAGGAGCATAGGGCGCAAAACGACGCCTCACCTCCCCGTCCAGCCCACAGCCGACAATGTACAGCCGCCTGTAAGTCAAACGCTCTAGCAGGTCGATATAGAAATTCAATGACATCGCCGAATCGAACACCACGAAGTCACCGCGGCGGACGTGCAGGACCAGATCGTCGGGGGAAACCTCATAGCCCTGATCACACGGCTCCATGGCAAACCAGGCACGAATGCGACCCTTGTAAGGCTGCAACAGCGCGTAGCGCTGAAAGTTGCCTCTTACCTCGATCCGACGAGGGTCACTGCGGGCGAATATTCCGGCCAGATCCAGATCATAGCCGTCGAAATCACCGTGATCAACGTGAGAACTGTAGTCCACAGGCCCTTCGTGTATCGCGCCAGCAAGCTCCAGTGGCGCGTTCGGGCAGGCCGCCAGGAACGCCTCCAACTGCGGTACGTTGCGCTGCGGGTGCATACGTGAATGAGAGAATTTCAGGGCGTACCCGAGCTCCTCGGCGATCACACGGGCAATCGTATACTGGTACAGGTTATCAGCAATGTAGCCATTCATCTGCAGGTGAACCATACCGTTACTAACCTCCCGACCGATCCTGAGCTACTAAAATTCTTGGATACTACCACACCATCCATCCTATCAAGATAAAAGTGAACAAAAGGCTTTACAGCAGCCAGTTCAGAAGCCTGAGAAGAATATTCACCAAAGCGAATTTCATCAACTGGCCGCGTGGGACTGGCCCATCATGTTGAAATACCCAGTTACGGGTTAAAAGAAAGCCACCAGTAAAAATTACTATCTGTACTAGCGCATACGCCACCAGTTCACTGATCAACACTACTGAGGTCAACACATACATTGTGAAAATGTGTTGCCAAATAGAGGACTATTCCAAGCAGAAAGTGGCGACTAAATGTGCGGCTAATTCCAAATTTCATAATATGAAGATCAATCTCGTTATGGTGGCTACCGTGCCTGATCAGAGCTCTGAAATTGCAGCTCGTGCTGCCCTCACTCTTGCGTTTACCTCGACCAGGGCCCAGCTGTAGTTTACGTCTGATTCAACAACTCACTATTAGCCACCGGCGGTATAGCAAAGTCCGGAGTGGGTATGTCCTGTGACTTCGCCGGCATCTGGCATCACCTTTCAAGTAGTAGAGTTCGTGGAACCGCATTGATCAAAATAGGCCTTGCACCCCGTAGACTCACATAACAGCCTGAAATAGCATCAACCAATGGCATGGCCTTAGTCTCATTACCCTCTGTTTCATTAGGTATTCTTACACAGCCGTTGCGGCGGCTGAATATATCATCGACCCTCTAACTGGAACCATGGCTGGCGAGTACGGCTGTCAGATGGACTATGAATATTATCAGCCCGAGAGGCCTAACGCTGTAACCACTGTAATCATTACGTACGGATTCGTGCGCGTTAATTACTTGTCCATCGTTTTCAGCCCGCCATGAGGTCAAAGTGGCAGCAGTTTCACGATTTGGCTCTTACTAGATAGACTGATGTCCGCTGTGAGTTGCATACTTGGTATGGTATCTAGTGTGACAGTATTTTGAGAAGCTATGAGAGTTACAAAGATGGCTTCGAAAGAAGAAGTTCAACTTCGTCGTTATCCTTGGCAAGGTTTAATGCAAATCACCTCTGAGCCAATTATTGGAGTGAGCCGCTGTCGGCGGACTCCCCTCGTCCGGTTGGAACGGCAGTTTCCCCGTTGAACACTGCAGCGCCATGTAGGGCTTGCACGGGGATCGGGAAATGCAGACCGCGTAATGCTGATATGTGTTCTTCTTGACCGTAAATATAGTATCGGCTGGGTTACTGTTGCAAAAAATCAGGTCTAGAAGCTGCAAGTCGCCAATCGTGTCGGCGCAGGAATAGGGATTGGACGAGCGACAGCAATGCGTTTTGCTAAAGATGGCTACCGGGTCATTGTGACTGATATTATAGAAGATGAAGCGCTGAACACCGTCAAGCTGATCAGGCCGCTTACATGACCGGGCGAACGCTCATCGTCGACGGTGGAAACGCCGTTGCCCTCTAACCTGATCGAACTGCATTTAGCTCGATGAAATTTAAAGTCCTGCTGCCAACCGCGCGATGTGTACGTTCACATAACAGCGGTTTATCTGTCGGCATGAACATCAACAAACAGGGCTCTGTCACATTGTTTACTGTTTTTCCGCCTGCTGCTCAGGATCAAGAATTCTGACCTCACGTTGAGGGAAGGGTATCTCGATGCCGTTTTCTTTCAAGGTCTCCAAAATAATCAGCATCAGGTCCCCTCCCACCCTGTTTTTACCATCGTCAATACCAATCATCCAGAACTCGACGAACATGTTAATGCCTGACTCACCAAAACTGTCTATCTCACAGTCAGGTCGTTCTTCAAATGGCACATCTAAACCGCTTATAACCTGCTCGTGTTCGGCTACCGCCACCTTGATAAAATCGACCATACTGCGGACGTCTGTGGCATAAGGTACAGAAAAATTGACGCGGTACCTTTGCTTTGGATCTTTGTGAGTCCAGTTGATCATCGAAGAAGAAATAAACTTTTCGTTAGGCACTAAAACATCCTTGCCATCGTAGGTTTCTAATACCGCATAACGCATCTTAAATTCTCGAACAAAACCGCTTTGCCCATCTTCTAATTCTACAAAGTCGCCAACTGTCATTGAGCGGTCGAGCAATATAATAACCCCCGATATAAAATTTGAAGCGATAGACTGTAAGCCGAATCCCAGCCCTACGCCGACTGCTCCGCCAAATACTGCAAGTGTCGTCATATTGACCCCCATAATATTTAACAACAGCAGCATAACTATGCAGAAAACAGCCACCTCAAATAGTTTGCTAAATACTTCCTTGGCTGGCACATCAAGAGAAGCTTGTTTTCTTATCACCGCTTTGCCAAAGTTGTTTGAGGCGCGGCCCAACCAAAATAAGAAGCTTCCAAAAATGAGGACTCTAGTTACACCGTAAGCAGATATGCTGACGTTGCCGACCTCCAGTGATATTTCTTCAAGCGCACCAATGACAGTCGACAACAAATCCAACAAATGCAACAACAGTATGGGGAGTCCAACCCATTTGAACAAAGACGCAGTAAATTTATGCTGAACAAAGACGCGTATCAGAGAGTTAAAAAACAATACGACTGCGACGGCTAAAGCTGCTTCGATTAGCCAAGGTGTCAAGGTCAGACTTTCCGCTACTTTTGTTGATATCTGGAGTAGGATGATTGCCAATAGTGGAAACAATATCCCACCAATTCTAAAAGCAAGTTTGCGTATCGGATGGGCGTTCTCCAAGGGCTTAATCCGAGTGAGGCCACCGCTGTGCCTTATTTTACGAGCCACGGTAAAAGACAATGCATAGATGACCAGAATAACAACGAATTGAATATAAGTGTTGGTGTCACTAACAGCGAATTGCGCGGTTTGTAAAAACTCGCTCATTAAATTCAAACCTGATTTCGTGTCCATATGATTTTAGCTCGCTCTACGATTTGTTGGCACATATCTGAGGCTCGGTATGTCAATTGCGCTCTTTGCAACTGGGCAGATAAAACACTCTAGCCGATAAACTTTCCCAGTAAAGCATCAGCTTCAGGCGATATAGGACCAAATTTACGTGTGCCTGCAAAGGCACTTAAGAAGACAGGGCGTTTCGACACTCTCGATAGATATTTTCAAATAAGAAATCTTGCTGTAAGCCATGACTTTTTGACCACAAGATATTGTATCCTACGGGGCAATCGGCTCGCTCTTTGGAACACGTGCCTGAAAGGGCAAGTATCTTTTCCGCAGGGAAAACACCTCGACGCTGTTTATTGCTACCGCATTTTTTGAGTGGGGCAACGGAACTTGCCTATCGTAAAATCTCGCTGCGCTAGGTGCTTAGTGCGCCTCCCAGAAACACGCTTGCGCCACATCTGGAAGGATCGTGGTTTCATTTCTTGGCGCATTAGCTTAATCACCTGAGGCTCTGTGAGCCCGTAAGCGCTTTCAATAGCCTCAAAAGGAGTTCTATCTTCCCACGCCATTTCGATGACTCGACTGATATCGCTCGCGTCCATAGTCATACTTCTGTCGCGTTTCAGTAATTATTTACGTTGGTCTTTGCGCAGCTTGAGCAACCATGAGCTTTGATTTTTTTCTGCGTCGTAAAATACCGCGGCAGTAAAGAAAAACATCAGGAGCAGTATGATGTGTGCGGCTATGCTTATGCCGAAATACGCGATACTTCCAAGATAAACCGCGAAGGCGCCACTCCACATAAACGCCAGAATTATCATAATAAACATCCTGCTGGGAGGATCTGGAATATGCCTGAGCGGATTCTTGCTGGAATCAAAAATGTATATGTAAGCGTCGTAGATCCAAAGTCCTAACTTTTTCATTCCTAATCCTTTATTTGTATTTAGGCAATCCTACAAACTTTTTACGAAAGCCTGACGGAACTGGATTTTCTTAAAAATCCTTACCCCCGAATGGATCGAAAGCATACCTTCAGGTCGAGTCTATCAATTATCCTGAGAAGTAACACCTAAGCTCGCGAGCGTGCGTTGAAGCTAGAAGATCCCCATCTCCAAACCGGCAGCGAAGGCCTGCCCCATATCGCTGGCTTGGCTGAGAAAGTCACGCTGTAATTCTCCCCGAAATATCAGAGGTTCCGTCGCTACTGTAAACGGGATTCCCGAGAGAATACGTTCGGCCTGTTGTACCGCGCCCCGTCCATCATTACCCGCGCTAACTAGCAGCGCATAGGGCAATACCAGCGAATGTTTTATCGCCGGATAAAAGATTCGATCTAAAAAGTCTTTCATACCGCCGGCGAGACTACCTGAGTTTTCCGCCGTCACCAACAGCACTCCGCCGGCCCAGCACAGATCCTGCACACCTGCATCAATCGCACGACAGACTCGGGTTGTTGCCTGGGACTCCAAGTTTGCGCCATCACAAGCTGCGCGGGCCAGCTCGGAACAGCTGCCACTCTGGCTGTGATAAACGATCAACAAATTGCTCATAAGCTGACAAGAATAAATTAAGTATGAACTTTGTGCCACACTTACCCCAAATGAATAAAAAAAAGCTGAGTCAGGTGTCGCTATCCAAACACCCCCGTCATCCAAGCCTCACCTGTGGATAACTCTGGGGACAGCTTACAAGCTGACTGGCCGTGTTGAGCAATCCGCGGATTTTCTTAACCCGTACAAACGCCACCCCTCCCCTGCTAAATCCATTTATTTCAATGACTTAGATGTTTTTCTAAGCTCTATTAGAGATGGCTATTTAGATAACGGTATAAATATAGGGTCTTTTGGGGAAATGTGGATAGAGTTGCGGCAGTAAGGTTGGTGACTCCTAACGGTAACCGGTATATAGCACAAAGGCGCAAGGTGCGGGCTCACTAGAAAAATATAACTCAAGTTATGTTTCAGTACTGCTACTTGTCGCGATGTTGAAGCAACCAGCACTGGTGAATTTTCTGATTACGAGCGAAGTCAGGATCCAGAGTTTGTCGGCTAATATCATCACAATGAAACGACTCACCAATTTCAGGTGCTAGCTTGAACCCCCGCCGATTGGTCGAAAAATACAACCTACCATCAGGCGCTAGGCAGCTCATCGCAGCACAGACCAACTCGTATTGATCGCGCAGCACATCGAAGTCCCCTTCCATTGACTTGGAGTTTGAGAACGAAGGAGGATCCAACATGATCAGATCAAAGGTATCCTCACAGCTTTCCAGCCACTTCAGGCAGTCTGCCCGTATCAAGTGATTACGGTTTTCAGCGAGGCCATTGGCCGCAAGATTTTTGCGCAGCCAGCCCAGATACGTATTCGACATATCAACGCTGGTGGTTGAGCGGGCATTGGCCAGCGCAACATGCACCGTAGCGGTCCCTGTATAGCAGAACAGATTGAGGAAATCTTTGCCTGCAGCCTCTGCCGCCAGGCGCATGCGGAGCGGCCTGTGATCAAGAAATAAACCGGTGTCCAGATAGTCATTCAGATTGATAAGGAAGTTGGCGCCACCCTCACTAACCTGCAACAATTCACCACGATCATCCTGCTTTTGATACTGTTCCTTGCCACGCTGCTGTCGGCGCTGTTTATAAACGATACGCTCAGTGGGAATGCCCAGTGCCTGAGGCAACGCGTCGGTGACCTCTTCCAGTCGTTTGGCGGCGGCCTCGGGATCGATCCCCTTCGGTGCCTGGTATTCCGCAACGTGGATATGATCGCCATAAACATCTACAGCGACGGAGTATTCAGGCATGTCCGCATCGTACAGCCGATAACAACTCACTTGCTCCCGCTTCAGCCAACTCGACAGGCGCTTACGATTCTTTTTAATCCGATTGGCGAACATAGTGGCGCCTGTGCTTAGCGCTGGGCCAGTCACCCTCTCCCCATCTGTTCTGGCAGATGGCTCCGGCTCGCCGGCAGGCCGACGCAGGGTATTGTTGTTTAAATCAAATAGCAGGAGGATCGACTCCATCGCACCATTGAACAAAGTGTAGCGTTTGTGGCTGCGTAATCCGGTGGCTTTCCCCAACTCTAGATCAGAAGTAAAAACTGCACCCTGCCAACCAGAAAATTGTATCGCCATCAATTCGCCAAGCTGACGATAGAGGTATTTCAAACTGGCCTTTTCGCCCAAGCGCTCACCGTAAGGGGGATTACAGATCAGCAGCCCATCTTCCAGCTCTGTATGCGTTGGTTTTACCAACTCAGACAATGACTTACACGATACTCTAACGATATCACTTAGATTCGCTTTAGCGATATTATCCTGCGCCTGACGGATGACTTTTGGGTCTGCATCATAGCCGCGAATCTCAGGCAACTGCCGAGACTTGCCTCGCTCTGCTCTGCCCTGGGCATCGGCCTTAATAGCCTGCCATTGCTGCGGATTGTGCCCCTGCCAGCACTCAAATCCAAAACGCGCACGATTAAGGCCGGGCGCTACATCGGCAATCATCAGCGCGCCTTCCAAAAGCAGGGTCCCAGAGCCACACATTGGGTCAATAAGAGCCCCTCCCCTGGCCGCGATACCTGGCCAGTCGGCTCGCAGCAGCAAAGCGGCGGCCAGGTTTTCCTTGAGCGGCGCCGCGCCAGTCTTCAAACGATAGCCACGGCGGTGCAAACTGCCGCCGGAAAAATCCAGCGAAACATGGAGCTTCGATTTGAGCAGACGCAGATTCAGCCGTATATCCGGATTCTTCCGCTCTACAGACGGCCGTTTGCCACCGTTATCGACAAACCAGTCAACTATTGCGTCCTTACTCTTCTGGGCGCCGAATTGGGTGTTTCTAATTTCGTCGTTCTGGCCGCTAAAATCGATGGCAATGGTGTTGTCGGCGGTGAACACATTGTCCCACGAAATCTGGCGGAGGCCGTCGTATAAGTTCTGTGCGTCCTCTACCTCCAACTGGGCAATTGGCATCAACACGCGATTGGCAAGACGCGACCAGAGACAGACTCGGTAGGCCACAGCCAGGGGCGATGAAAAATAGACGCCGGCGACGGTCTCGCGGATATTATCGCTACCCAGCGTTTGGATTTCTTGCGCCAAAAGGGATTCTAACCCTTTTGGGCAAGCCGCGAACCACTGGGGCTGCTGCTGATCAGACACGTTTTACCTCAGGACTTGTTGGGGGCGGGGGCTTTTCGTTTCTTGGGAGGAGACTTGGCCGCAGGCTTTAATCGCCGCTTACCAGGGGTTTTCTTGCTGGCGGCTTTCTCCTTCTCCATGACCTCAATGACGAGGTTAGTAGAGCTTTGCATATAATCGATAAATCTATCGTGCGCGTCATCGCTCAAAGCGCGCAAAAAATCATGCTGCCGATAGATATTCAAAAATCGGCGCTCGCGTTCAAAGTTCTTTGGCAGGGCCATGACGCCCCACTGCTCTAGAGCGCGCTCTAGCTGTGGATTATAGGTACGCATGAACTTAATCAGAAATGGAACGGGATCGTGCCGTGCCAACAGGGCTGTCGCCCGCAACATTGTCTCCAGCGGTAAAATAGTTTCGCCACTTTCAACATTCTCAAGAATCGATTTATCTGCCATGCCGAGACTATCAGAGAGATCCTTGAGCGATATGCCCGCAGTCTCCCTAGCGTCTCGAAGGAAATGACCGGCATCGGCCATAGCCTCCAGGCGCTCGGGCTCGAACGTATTCATGAGGGTATTGCGAATCCAGGTCTCTCCGAACATCGCTGACATAGTCGCGGTAGTGCGGGCCAACTCGAGCGTTCCACCTGCTACCTGTCCGGTGAGTTTACGCAACGCATTAAACAAAGATTCCTGTTCTTTACTGCCATCTTCTTTATTCATTGAGACAGCATAGCGCAACCCGGGCCGAAAACAGAGCATTCGCTGCAAGTGCAAGTCTTTGGCCTACAAACACCGTCTAAGCTATTATCGGGCAGGAAGTCCGGTTTCCAACGCGAATATTTCGCGAAGGATGTCGCGCCACTCAGAGTATTGTGTCTCCAGAGTGCCATTTAGTCGAAACACCTTACCACTGGCTTCCAGGACGGTTGGAGCCACCTCATTGTCAAAACCCACCGCCAATTCATACAAGTCCTGCTGCTGAATTTTGGTCCACTTAAAGGCGTTATAGGTTTGTTGCATGGCTGGAAATGTACCGCGCCTTCCCTGACTTTCGCGAGTCGACAGGCGGCGCTGATAATCTTCTTTATAGATGGCCTGCTCACGCCCGTACTGTCGCCAAAGGTCATAAGTGGGCCCCATCTCCTGAGATAGCTTTAGGTATTGCTCGTCCACCGTATCAATGAATAAATATTCCTGATTGAGAATTCGTTGAACTCGACTCATCATAGGATCACCGTCGGCCGGTAAACGATTGGCCGTTAGCAAACCCTGCTCATCACGACTCAAATAGCCGGCAAAAACTTCGGGAGAAAGCGATTCCGCATAACGCAATTCAGCGATTACGGGTATATGCCGCAGAGACTCGATAGCCAATGTATCGCGGGCAGCGAGTAAATCATTGGCAATCTGAAAATAGATATCCTGATAGGGATCACCTCCTACAGGCACTGGATAATCGGATTCCAGTGATTCGTCGAGATACATTTTATCGAGCCATACACGGCCTGTGGCATCAACCGCCCTGACTTGCAATGCCAACCTTAAGCCGTCGGAATACTCGATGCGCCCGGTGATCAGCAGTACGGTGGTGTCATTAGGCTCGGGCAAAACCCGCACCGGGCCCCAGCCATTAGCGTCGACCAAGGCATCGCGCAGTAATGCTGGCATATACTTCGCCTCGGCTTCCCTAATTTCGGGAAAGATAGCCAGCTTGCTATGTGTGGACGCGTCTTCTGGAATGCCTGGGTCAAAAATAGCGACACCGACATCAAGCAAAGGCATTGTACTGCTGTATTGCGAAATCTTGAGATTGACCCTGCCCACAGGGCTGGGCCAGGCTGCCGATCCGGTGATTACATCGGGCTCAGGAGCAACTCTGGGGCCAGTACTGCAGGCAACCACTAAGGCAGCCAGCAACATAACAAGCATACCCCTCACTTGGCCTCCGTGGTACACACACGGCCTTTGGTCAGAGTCACCTCACAGGTGAAGCCACTCTCACCTGATTCGAATTTCCGATAGACGCGGTTGAGCGTGAACGGTGTCGAGACACGATCCGACAACACAGTCGTCGCTATACTCATCTGGCCACCTTCCGGACTGCGGGTCAGTACGTGTTGAATACTCAAACCTTCCGGCAGCAAAATGCGAAATAACAGTTGATGTCCCACCCAGCCACAGGTTTCGGTACCCAGCGAATTTTCTACTACCTGCTGCTTACCTTCAAAAAACTCACAGGTAAGGGCAAAGTTCTCTTCCCTCTTTACGCGGATATCGTTCTCACTCTGGTCGATTTCGAGTAGCTGCGCCTGCGTTATCAAGTCCGCCATTTGAGCAAGTCCCATGACAGAGGCGCCTGTATTGTTGTTGCCAACAGCGATGGAACCACCAGCACGCTCATTACCACCGTTCTGGGAGCGTCGCTCGGCCCGACGACGCAGCTCGCGCACCATGGCGTTCAGCCGGGTCTGAATGTTTTCGCTTTTGCTATAGTCCAGCTCCCAGTTACCTGCGAAGTCGACCATATTGACATCATCGAATGGAATGGGTTGAACTTTCCTAGGCTTATCACCTGCACAACCGGATATGATCAGGGTTAGGATGATAAAAGCTGTGATTTGAATTGTTGTCAGAAAATTAAGCATCTAAATTATCAACGTAACTTACTCTTGTCAGAACACCTACGGCATTACTCATTAATCATGGACCGGACTTGCCGGGATACCTCACGCTGCGCCCAGACTTCAAGGCCCTGAGCATTGAGCTTGGCGTCCATCGCCAAGGCTGCCCGAAACACCTCGACGCCTCCCGGCGGCTGCAGTGGCTCCATGAAACTCAGAATGCACTGCGCTACTGCACTTTCCATTCCTTTGGGGTCACCCCTGTGTTGCGGAGCAAGCTCCCGAAACGATTCTATTTGCTTACACAGCAGATCTGCAAGAACACTTTCATAGGGTAGCGCCCCGTAATGGGTTAAGTAGATATGCAGAGGCTGGTAACTCGCGAGCAAATTGACAGATTCAATGTAGAGGTCTGGATTGAATTGTGTCGGCGTGGTCGCAGGGATCACAAAGTTGCCTTTTTCAAAACGCAGTGATGCGTAGCTAATACCGAACATATCACCGCTAAACCAGCTCTGGCTCAGCAGATCCCAGACGCAAAAATGATGATCCGCATGTCCGCGCGTATGGCGAATTTCTAGTGCTGACTTTCCGAGTAAAACAACAGATTTATCCTCCATACGGGTAACACGATCCGCTGGCACTGGTGTAATCTCCCCATAGAGCTCACGGAAAGATTGCTCTCCATAAACTTCGATCGAACTTGATACCAGTCGCTCCGGGTCTATCAAATGTTGTGCGCCCTTGGGATGCACCAGCATTTGGGCTGACTGATAGTGGGCCATGAGAGTCCCTGCACCACCGGCGTGATCCAGATGCACATGGGTTGGAATTACATATCGTAATTGCTGATCCGGGATGCCCTTATCAGCAAAACATTGCAGTAAAAGTTCCAGGCTGCGTGAGGTGCCGGTTTCGATTACCGCAAATTCGCCTTCACGCTCTAGCAGATAGAAGCAGGCTATACCGGGCGCGAAATAATCGGCGTCTATGCAGGTTACGCCGAAACCTAAATCATGCCACTTTGCGGCTGCCATCGACCTCTCTCACAAAAAATAATTGAACGCGCGAGATGCTCCCACATTTGGGCCGCTCACGGCAAGGGTGCAGGCAGAAGATTCAGTCGAATAGAGCCTCACCTTTGGCCAACCTGGCGCCCAGGTCAGCCAGCTGGCTTGCACTGCCTCCCAATAGCATTTCGTTAGAACGCAGCCACAAACAATATCGCCACAGCGGATAATCACGATCAATACCCGTTCCCCCATGCACATGCTGGCACGCATAGCTCACGCGATGGCCGCAGTCTCCGGCCCAAATTTTGGCGATTTGCAGTTCAGTTTGTGCATCCCGACCTGCTGCCAGCAAAGACACCGCCTGATAACTTGTCAGGCGCAGACACTCAATGTCTATATAACAGTCTGCCAGACGGTGGCCCACCGCTTGAAACGTCGCCACCGGCACGCCAAACTGCTTGCGTTCAGAGGTGTAGCTAGCGGCCATACGCATGGCAGCTTCAGCAGCGCCTAGCTGATGGACGCATACTGCCGCTGTCGTCCGCTGGGCCAACCATTCCATGAGAATGGCGCCACCCGAAGCAAGTACAATATCCACATCGTCAATCACTACGTCTTGCAGGATCATTTTGCACTGGGGCTCAAACGTGGTTGCCTGCATTGGCACCAGAGTGACTCCTTCACGCTTCGGATCAACCAGCACCACCGCAACATCACCTTCACAGGACAAGGCCAATAAGACCCGGTCGGCCTGAGCGGCAAAAGGCACCGCAGTTTTCGAACCGCTAACCGTCATACCAGCGGCGGTAACCAAGCCCGTGCATGAAGTGGCCACAATAGAACTATCGAGAAGTGATTCAAACAGTGCTGCGGTGAGCAGCCGCTCGCCACTTATGGCCCCGGGTAAGTAGCGCTGCTGTAACTTATCCGGCGCAAATTGCTGCAAAGCCAACATCGCACTGACGCAATGGGGAATGGCTGGTGTGGGTGCGATTACTCTACCCAGCTCTTCGATAAACAGGGCCAGTTCGGTGAAACCGAAACCCATACCACCATGATTTTCAGACACAGCCACACCTGGCAGGCCAGCAGTCAGCAAGTGCTGCCACAGTGACTGATCATAGCGCTCTGATTGATATTCGTCGTAGACCGCCAGAGACTCTGGACTCACCTGCTCGCCGAGAATGCGATGGGCCAGCTCTTTGACCTCACGTTGGTTGTCTGAAAATCCGAAGTCCATCGCTTATTCCCCCTCTACCGACTGGCCCGGGGCATCCACAAACCCGCCGCCGAGATAATGTCTCGCTGAATTTCATTAGTACCGCCGCCAAAGGTTATGATTGAAGCAGTTCGATATAAGCGCTCAATCCGGCCAGCCTCTACTGCGACATCTTCACTGCCCGCACGAAACAGCGCAGCTTGCCCCATCACTTCCCCCAGGGAGCGGAAGATGCGGACAAACGCTTCCGAACCATAGACCTTAGCAGCTGATGCGTCAGCCATGGCCAGCGTGTTTTCAGTCATTGCCCAGGATTGCTTGTATACGATTAATTTCATGCACTCGATGTCAGCTCGACACCGCGCCAGATTTTGTTGCACCCAGCCCTGATCAACCACCCGCCCGCCACCGGGCAGTGCGGTATTGCAAGCCCAGCGGGTTATTTGGTTGAACAGTTGTGACACCGGGCCAAAATTAATGAGGCTGACGCGCTCGCGATTCAGCTGGCCGGTAATCAACTTCCAGCCTCCGTTGACTTCTCCTACACGCATGTCATCACTGACCCGAATGTTGTCGTAATAGGTGGCATTAGTGCGCACACCACCCAGGGTATGCACGGGAGTACAACTCCACCCCGGGTCAGAGTTGGGTACCAAAAACAATGTGATCCCCTTATGCTTCTTCGCAGCTTCTGTATCCGTGCGCACCGCCAACCACGTGTAGTCGCAAAAATGCGCCAGAGACGTCCACATTTTTTGACCATTGATGAGCCAATGGTCACCGTCGCGTACTGCGGTGGTTTTCAGGTTCGCCAGATCGGTGCCCGCATCAAGTTCTGAATAACCGATGGCAATCAAACACTCCCCTGCCAGTATTTTCGGCACGATCATCTGCTGCAGAGAATCACTGGCATGTTCGGCCAACATAGGACCGACCGACTCGGTGGTCAAAAATGGAAACGGATAGCCTGCGCGCATAACTTCTTCGACGAAAATGAATTGCTCCAACGGAGTCATCTCCCGGCCGCCCCAGGCTTTCGGCCAACCCAGCCCAATCCAGCCATCTTTACCTATCTGGCGCAGAGCTGCGCGCCATAGCGGACCACCGCCCTCCCCCAGATCTCGCTCACACTCAGCACTGAGCTCCGGGGTCATCAAATCGGCGAAATAGACGCGCAGCTCATCCCTCAGGGCGAGTTGCTCGAGCGTAAACTGGATGTTCATGGTGGCTCCACTCGTTGGTATTCATCGATAGTCAAAATGCTAACCGTTGTAGCGTTTTTAGGGAAGCAAAGGGGCAGGCCATTTTTTGTGACTAATTAGTTCAGGCGTGACGGTATGTAATCAGACCTTAGTAACGTGACGAGGTAATGGCTGGTAGTTCTATTAATTGAACGGAGGGGCTGGATATCAGCTTTCAGGCCATTTTTTTATGGCGGGCGTGAAACGGATGAATCAGTATCAAAGGTGACTATCAGGCCTAAGCCAACCCCAACCAATCCGCCTACGAGTGCTCGTCATGAAAATTGGAATATGCATTCCCTATATGAAAGCAGGTCTCACCCGGGAGGACTATTTGCAATGGTTTAAGCGAATCGACGAGGGTCCTTTTCATAGTCTTTCCTGCGGCGAGCGTGTTCATGGCCAGACTTTTGACATGCGCGTGTTGCTATCAGCGGCAGCAATGGCGACCGAGAGAGTGGAGATAACACCGACGCTGTATGTACTGCCTATGCACAGTGCCGTGCAAGTGGCCAAGGAGATAGCAACGCTGGATATGATTTCCCGAGGGCGCGTGCGCCATGTTGCTGTGGGCTACGGCGGCAGAGAACAAGATTACGAGGCTATTGAAGCAAGCTTTCGCGGTCGCTACTCCCGTATGGATCGTCAGGTGAAGGTCATGCGCGACGTGTGGGCCGGAGAGGAGATTATTCCCGGTGCGGGGCCTATCGGCCCGAAGCCGACGACGGCAGGTGGTTCGCGACTTTTGGCAGGTGTACTTGGGCCAAAAAGTATCGCTCGCAGTGCCCAGTGGGCGGATGGCCTTTACGCCTGGTCTGGCAACTCTGAGCAGTCGGCGTTTGAACATGCCTTCGGACTTGCTGAGCAGGCATGGCACGATGCAGGCCGAGATTCGGCGCCCTACCGCATGGGCGGATGTTGGTACAGCCTGGCCGACGATGCACCGAGCAAATTATATGATTATGTTTATGAATATTTGACCATTGCGGGCCCGGACATTGCCAAAATGATGGCAGAGTCAGCCCACCGCACTGGCACAGATGGCGTGTGCGAAGCCTTAGACAATGCGGAGGCCGCCGGGTGTGAGGAGTTTATGTTGGTGCCTGCGACCGCTGAGTTGGTAGAAATCGATCGTTTGAGTGACATACTTGTTCAGCGCTAGAAGGCTGTATCGTTTTGTCGTGTTACTCCATCTGCCGTCCTGATTCGGGTTAATCAATCCTGATTCTTGCAGTATCACTAAAATCCGTTGGAGTGACAGAATTTTTATCGGCGATCTAGCTCCCTATGGAGGACTGTTGCCAGTATACTCGTCCGCTGTTTCAGGCAGTCACGCCTGACCCGTAGCACAACTCTGGGGAGTATTCATGGCCAAGCGTGTGTACCTGTTCAACGAAGGCGGTAAGGACGATCGCGAACTGCTGGGAGGCAAAGGTGCCAATCTTTGCGAAATGACCAACATGGGGCTACCCGTGCCCTACGGTTTCGTCATTACCACGCCCACTTGCAGGGAGTTTTTCCAGGGTGGAAATAGACTACCCAATCTTCTGGAACAGGAATACCGGGTTGCATTGGACCTGGTTGAAAAACACATGGGCGCGCGTTTTGGTGACCCGGAAAACCCGCTGTTGTTTTCGGTTCGCTCCGGCGCGCCCGTGTCCATGCCCGGCATGATGAATACTATCTTGAACCTCGGCCTCAACGACGAAATAACCGAAGGTCTGGCCAGCAAGACCAACAACCCACGATTCGCCTACGACAGCTACCGCCGCTTCATCCAGATGTTTGCAGACGTGGTGCTGGAGGTCGAAAGCGAGAAATTCGAACACGCACTTACCCAGTACAAAGTCGAACACGGCAAGACTCTTGACGTGGACATGGAAGCTGACGACTGGCGAGCGATTGTCGATATTTTTAAAACTATTACCGACTTCCCCCAAGACCCTTTTGAGCAGCTGCGGCTGGCGGTAGAAGCCGTGTTTCTCTCCTGGCATACGCCGCGCGCGCATGTATACCGGGAGATGAACAATATTGCAGAATCTCTGGGAACAGCGGTCAACGTACAGGCCATGGTATTCGGTAATTTCGGTGACGATTCTGGCTCGGGTGTGGCGTTTACTCGCAACCCTTCTACCGGTGAGAAGATATTTTTTGGGGAGTTCCTGTTTAACGCAGCGGGGGAAGATGTCGTGGCGGGAATCCGAACCCCACAACCTATAGAGGCATTGAACGAACGCTTACCCGCCGTATACAAAGAACTCTACGAGACGCAGGCCCTGCTGGAGAAGCACTATCGCGACATGCAGGATATTGAGTTTACTGTTCAGGAAGGTAAGTTTTACATGCTGCAAACCCGCAGCGGCAAGCGCACCGGCCGGGCCTCGATCAAAATTGCAGTAGATATGGTCAGTGAGGGCATGATCACCGAGAAAGAAGCGCTGATGAGAGTCTCGCCGGAACACGTTGAAGCATTTCTACACCCCATGGTCGACCCGGCAGCTAAAACTGAAATTATAGCCACAGGCCTTCCTGCCAGTCCGGGAGGTGCAACTGGCAAGATTGTTTTTTCAGCGGATGAGGCAGTCGCAGTCGCTAAAGACGGTAGCAAAGTTGTACTAGTCAGGCGCGAGACAACGCCAGAAGATATTCACGGAATGAAAGTCGCAGAGGGTATTCTTACCGAGCTTGGCGGAATGACTTCACACGCTGCAGTCGTTGCACGCGGAATGGGTGTTTGCGCGATCACCGCGTGTGGCACGTTGACTATCGACTACGATGCGGGCACCGCTACCACCGCTAAAGGGGTAGTAATGAAGCGTGGCGATGTCATAACACTTGATGGTACTGCCGGCGAAGTTATGCTCGGTGACATTCCTAAAACCGAAGCCAGCACCAGTGAAGACTTCCAGGTGCTACTGTCATGGGCAGACAAACATCGACGACTGAAGGTCCGCGCCAACGCTGAAACACCCGAGGACGCTGCCAAAGCGAGGGAGCTGGGCGCTGAGGGTATCGGTCTTTGCCGCACCGAGCATATGTTTTTCGAAGCTGACCGTATCGACATGATGCGGGGTATGATTCTGGCCGAAGACAAGGAAGAACGACAGCCCTACCTCGATGCCCTCCTTAAGTTTCAGCACCAGGACATGCTGGCGCTGTTTAAAGAGATGGATGGGCTACCAGTAACGGTACGACTTTTGGATCCACCGCTTCATGAGTTTTTGCCGCACACCGAAGAAGATGTGGTTGCGCTGGCCGGACGTCTGAATAAGTCGGCCGATGCAATAAGGCAAGCCACCGACAATCTCAGTGAGGTCAATCCGATGCTGGGTTTTAGAGGTTGTCGTTTGTCTGTGGTAATGCCAGAGATTACCGAAATGCAGGTGCGCGCGATTATCGGCGCTGCTGTTGAAGCGGTGGAAATAGGCTTAAAACCGTTTCCGGAAATCATGATTCCACTGGTCGTTAACGTCCGTGAAATTCGGCTGATCAATGAAATTATCGACCGAGGTATCCAGCAGGTACTGCGGGAGAAATCTATTTCAATCCCCTACAAGATTGGCACCATGATGGAGACACCCCGAGCATGTCTGGGCGCTGACCGCCTTGCCGACGAAGTGGAATTTATGAGCTTCGGCACCAACGATCTTACTCAAATGGTTTACGGCTTTTCCCGCGACGATGCCGGCAGGTTCATTCCTGACTATCTCGACAAAAAACTCATCGAGAGCGACCCCTTCGTCTCGCTTGACCTACGCGCAGTGGGGCGGTTAATGGAAATGGCCGTCAGCGAATCTCGATCACGCAAAAAAGGCATAAAGTACGGCATTTGCGGCGAACACGGTGGCGACCCCCGTTCCATTCAGTTTTGCCATGATCTGGGGCTGGACTATGTTTCCTGCAGCCCCTATCGCGTTCCAGTGGCGCGAATCGCGGCGGCTCAGGCTAATGTTGGCGGCGAGCTCAGTGATTAAACCATGGCTCTTGTTTATCGCTTAGCGATACTATGACAGCATCTCGGGCGACAACCTACCATCGCTGACCTGACACATTGAGGGAAGAAAATGGCTGATCCTGGCTGGCAAGTATTCGATCTGACTGAACTTAAGGGCAAGTTCAAGGGCAAACCCGTTGAGTATCTGGAGTTTCTTAACGTTCCTGCCCTCAACTGCGGCCTCTACTCACTCGCCGCGGGCAGCAAGGATATGCAGGCCCCGCACGATGAAGACGAGGTATATCTTGTACTCACTGGCAAGGCCAGGATGGAACTGGGTGATGAAAAGCGGGAAGTCGGCCCCGGCTCGTTACTTTATATCAGCGCAAGTACAGAGCACTCTTTCTTTGAAATTGAAGAAGACATGACATTGATGGTGTTTTTTGCCACTGCCAAAATAGATCTGCCGGGCTGATAGCCTAGGCAAATATCAAGACTGTGCCGGTCCACAGCACGGCAGCAATTGCCGCAGCAAAGCTGGCGGGAACGATTTGTTTTTTCACATGATCCATCAGGTCGCAACCGGTCGTCATTGCACTCAGAATTGTGGTATCCGATATCGGAGAACACTGATCGACGTAAACACTGCCATTGAGCACAGCGGCAAAGCACACTGACATGTACAGCTCGGGATTGGATATTTCAGGAGTTTGAGCTACGACCCAGGCCAGCGGTAACGCGAGCGGAAACGCTATAGCATAAGCGCCCCAGCTAGTTCCCGTAGAAAATGCAGTCACCATCGTCAGCACCTGAAGGGCCACCGGCAAACACCCGAATGGAACGCTCTGCCCCATTAGTTCGACCATGTACATTCCTGCGCCGGTCTCATTACTCACGGCACCCACTGTTATTGCCAACATCAATATCACTGAAGCGAGCACTACACCTTTCAGGCCATCGCCAAAACCTTCAATCACATTGGCCAGACTCATGCCTTTAAATGAAGCAATGAACACTGAAATCATCAGAGCAGAAGCAAATGCCCAATTGACCTGTGGCACGCAGCCAAAGATAAAGGTGACCACAGCGACACCGATCAACACCGCCAGTGGCACAATGAACTCCAGCACATTCGGTGTATAACCGGCTGGCACTCGCGTCATATGCAGTTCCTTGGCGCTCAGTGGCGAAGCCCCCGGTGCGTCTAACTCACCGGTCTCATGGGCACGAGCACGTGCTTTGCGAAGACCAGACCCTGAAAACCCGAGGAAATCGAGGCTCAATAACAGCGTCCCCAAAACCGCCAGAATGCCATAAAAACTGAACGGCACGCTGGAGAAAAAGAGCTGATACGTTCGGCCTCAGTACTTAGAAATGTCACGCCCAAACTCCAGGCGACCAGCTTGGCCGAACGGGGTCCGCGTACGAAGTGCCTGGTCATAAACTGAGCAAAAGCCTGTGCAGCGCCGGTGCGCGACCAGATACCCATCAATCCGCCCAGCAACCACAGATATAACATCAGCACTCTCGGTTGCCAGATTGGGCAATAGACTATCGTTGGTTATATTAAATCGGCCTAGCATAAAACCGCCCACCACAATGCCGCCAAACAATGCACTCAGGGGCTCCTTAGTCAGTAGACAGAGGGTCACCGCGACGAGTGCCGGCAGCAGTGACCACACGCCGAAATGGAGTTTTGCAGATACCAGCGAATGCACCTCTGCTATTTCCCGTCCTGCTCAGCGTATTCGACAGCCCACTGCTGTCGCATTGCCGGACTGTCTTGCAGCTGATCAAGGACTTCCTGACGCAACACCGAATCCGCATAGGCCACAACTCCGGTAACCGGCACTTCATCACCACTTGATATATAACTGAGCTGTCCCTGATCATTGGTGAAGACCTGAAAGGACGTACGATGTTCGCGCCACTGAGGCTCCATCGTGTTATGCACGTACAATCCCGCCAGCAAACTAAACAGAATTACCCAAAATGCGGGCTTGAGCAGCGGTCGCAAATACGGCGTTCTTGCCAGAACTAGATCGGGGTGCTCAGCGGAACTGATTGCAGTGTCTTCTATCACGGATATCGTTTCAGTTTGATCGTTTTTATGATCCACGTTATCGACCTGTATCAACACGTTTGATTGCGCGGCGAACAATCTACATAGTGCAACAAGGTCTCGAGTAACTCAAAGTATCTTTTCCCAGTGTTGAATTACAGCATCGCTAACCAATGTCTATACTTATATGGTAGAACTAAGACGTAGTGCTCGACAAAAGTCTTGACCCTAGGCAATCCGCGGGAGCGCAGGACGCACGCTACACCCAGGCGGCGATGACCGTCGAATGGTCTATTGGCGCTAGAAAGAAGTAGGGTTAAAGGCTGGTTATAAAAAACGGCGCACCTAAACTTCGACAACTAAAAAACAAGGAGAGCAGCATGGATCATCTAAGCGGATTAGATGCAGGTTTCTTACATTTGGAAACGCCAGAAACACCGTTGCATGTAGGCGCCCTGGCGATGTACGAGTTGCCTCCACAATATAAAGGAGACTTTGTTGCCGACGTGTGCAAACACATTCAAAGCCGTCTCCATCTAGCACCGATTTTTCAGCGCAAGCTGGTCAATATGCCCTTTGATCTTGCCAATCCAGTGTGGGTGATGGACGACCATTTGGACATCGAACACCATATTCGTCATGTGATCGTGCCGCCGCCGGCCTCCAGGGCACAGGTGGACCGTCTGGTGTCGCGGATTCATTCCAGCCTGCTTGATCGATCCCGTCCTTTATGGGAGATGTATGTGCTCGATGGTCTGCCCACGCCATCCGATGCCCCTAGGGGAACCCGCTATGTTGGGCTGTACAGCAAGTTTCATCACGCCGGCCTTGATGGTATGGGCGGTCAGGTATTGATGGCGGCGATCATGGATACGACGCCAGAACCGCGCATGGTGCCACCTCCCAAGATCCGGCTTTCGAGCTCGGGAGAGTATTTTGGGATCGCCGAACTTGCAGGCTCCGGGGTGAAACACAATTTACTTCAGACCGTGAAATTGATTAAAACATTACCCGGACTGGTCGTGACGGCACGTCGAAGCATGCGACCCGCCAAAGTTGCCGGAGAGGTCAATACGGCAGCCGAAAAGACACGCTGGTTTGCCCCGCGAACGCCATTCAATGTGGCGATCACCAATCAGCGAAGCTATGCCCGCTTCTCGATCCCGATTAGCGAGGTCAAGGAAATTACGGCGATCAATAAGGTGAGCCTGAACGACGTGGTGATGGGGCTTTCGTCAGAGGGAATGATGCGTTACCTGGCTGACATGGATTGCCACCCGACCAGCACATTGCTGGCTGCCGTCCCAGTCAGTACGCGTCCGAAGGGCAATACCGAGATGACCAATCAGGTATCGATGGCGCGTATGAGTCTCGCCAGCACC
The DNA here is from genome assembly GCA_047633055.1 of Halieaceae bacterium. Classification (GTDB taxonomy): domain Bacteria; phylum Pseudomonadota; class Gammaproteobacteria; order Pseudomonadales; family Halieaceae; genus CALJFL01. The sequence goes on from JBLIEI010000005.1 coordinate 42,722, forward strand.
ATCAAAGACCCGATTGAACGGCTGCATGCGATACACGCGTCAAGCGGAAGTGTAAAAGCGCTAATGAATGAGATGAAAACCCAGCTGCCTACCGATTTCCCATCGATCGGCGCGCCGTGGATGCTTAGCGCATTGGCCAATATACTTGCCCGCTCGCGCTTGGCGAATTCCATGCCAGCGTTTGCTAACGTCGTTATCTCGAATGTACCCGGCCCGAATATGTCCTTGTATTTTGCCGGCGCAAAACAAATCAGTACCTTCCCGGTCTCGATTCCGTATCACGGAATGGCACTAAACATCACTTTGCAGGGCTACAACGGCTGGCTCGATTTCGGCGTGATTGGTTGCCGCCGCGCGATGCCGGATATCGTTAATTTGGCAGGGTACATGCAGGCCGCACATGTGGAGCTGTTGCGACGCAGCCGCGAACTGGTGGCGCCAACACCCGCCAAAGCGCCTGCCACAAAATCGGTGAAATCGGCAAAGCCGAAGGCCAGAGCACCTAAGCCAGCTGACACGAAAAAGACGGTAAAGGGGAAACCGACGGCAAAATAGATATTTGGGCAGTGCATTTAATCGGACATCTGACTACGGGGTCTAATCTGTCGTCAGTGCACTCATTTTTTCAAACGTCTCTTTGACATCTTTTACCCAAGTGTCCAAGATTGATTTGATGTCCTCAATTTTTACCCGCTGATTAGAACCAGAGATTTCCTGTCCTTTTCCCTGTTTGACGCTGCCCCCGATAAACTCACCGGTCAAACTATCGGTGAGTTTGATTTCCATAAAGATCTCAACATTCTGGTGGCGTTGCCCAGCAGCAGCCCTGCCAAGTGCGACTACAGCACCGATCGGGATAATTTCTCTCAAAGCGATGTCACCGGTGGTTGTCTTTAGGGCAGTAATTCGGGGTGTCAGCGTAAAAGTGCCTTGCTGAGGCGACTCTACGACCTCGAAAGATTGAGCGATCGCATCAATAAACTCCTCGTCAATATAGGCTTTCGTCTGCCCTAATAGTGCCGAGGTAATCTGCGCTGATACCACCTCTTCTGGATAAAAGGCAACAGATTCGATTATCACTTTTTGATAAGCGCCAGACCTTAAGTTGTCACTCGCATATCGAAATGACTTAAGGCCATCGTTGGTCTTAACTTTTTCGAATTTTGAATAATCGCCAATAAACCAAACTCCAGATTGATTGAACTCACCTGTCTGGTTTGACGAGCACGCGCAAATGACTAACGCTAAGACGCACACTAGAGTATTTCTCATGTTTCTATCTTCCATTCTATTAATTATTCTTAGCCCGCTGTGCTGCTCGAGTACAGTCGAAACCAACCTAAATTAACCGTATTGACACTGCCAAGAGTACTCCAAGTCTCAGTTAAAAAGTTCAATCCATAATAGATTCGATTACAAAATTACACCCCAGTATTTGAATATGAGCGTTCCCAAAAAAGTGCCCAGCGCATACCCGAGCACCCCTACTAATATCCCTGGGGTGACCAAATTACGCCAGCCTTTGGTTGCGGCCAAAGCCGGAGCGGTGGTCGCACCCAAAATAGCAGCATTGGAGGCGATGATGAGTTCCGGCAAACTGAGGCCCAGCAGTGAACCCAAGCCAAAAGTAATCAAACAGTGCACGGTCAGCAGTATCAGCACCAGCACAATTAGAAGCGGGGCGACCTGAATCATTGCGGGCACGTTGGCACCGGCAGCGATTGCGGCGAAAAACACGAAGGACAGAGAAACACCCAATTCAAAACTTCCTGCCAATTTAGCGGCCAGACCCGGGATCGAGGTTGCCAGTGTTAGCGTTAATGCCGTAATAATCACATAGCGCCAGCCGGATAAGTCAAAGGTAGCTACCAGCGCGTCACCGGCAGCAACAATAATCAACGCTGCACTCAGAGCGAAGGTGATCGTAGTAGCCGTAATGGGGGCACTGGAATCTTCCGATACTTGTAACTCTTGGTCGTGGTCAACGAAGCGCCGACTGAGCCACCGCCAACCCGGCATCAGCGCCAACAAGCCTAAATACAACGCGCTGAACAAGTTATCTGCTGCGGTAGCGGCGGAAAAAAAAGATGAATCCTCCTGTAAACCGGTAATTTCGCCCAGCGCTGCATAATTGACCGAACCTCCGATGTAAGTCGAGGCAAACAATCCGGCTATGGCAGGTTCTCGCTGGCTGTCCAGGAGCGGAGCTGCTGCACCCAAGCTACTCAGATCGAGAACAAGGGCTGCAATGGTTACACCCGTTACGGAGCCGGCGCTGGCTAGAAGAAATGCACCCGTCATCCGGCCTGCCTCGGTGAAAATTTTGCGGAGATCAGCCTGAAACAAAAACAGCGGGATGAGTACCGGTACAAAATAGGTGAAAACAAAACCGTAGGCCGGTGCATCGTGGGGAATAATCCCAAGGTTAGCCGCCAATATAGCCAGTAATATAGCGATCACAGCACCCGTGATTTGTCCGCCGATGCGCGTCCTTTCCAACAGGAAGCCACAGGCGGCGATGGCGAATAACGCGGCCAGGGCAGCCAGATGATTATCAGCGGGAATGATTGACATAAACTGCAGACGCCCTACTCTGTTGCGATGCCGCTACTCTAACATGGGCTGGACTCGCTCTGATTGGTGATGGCACAACTCCGCCCTAAGGAACTACTGGCCTCTGTGAGACTTGTTTACACCCACCCGAACAGCATTGTGGTCGCCCAAGCCCGCAATACACTGCAAATGGCCGAAATCGAGTGCACCTTGAGAAATGAATACGCCGCTGGCGCGCTCGGTGAGCTCGCCCCCATAGACACCTGGCCCGAACTGTGGGTCGTCAGAGATAGAGATTTTGACCGGGCCACCAGCGCTCTCAATCGATCTCGAGAAGAACTACAGGAGGACGACTGGCCATGCGATGCTTGCGGTCATGAGAGCCCTGCCAGCTTTGAGTTTTGCTGGCACTGCGCTAAAGAACGAAAAGTTACTTAATCTGGCCTCATAAACCTGTTATTTTGTCGCGTTCTTTACTTGCAGGAGCACAGCTATGACCAGCAGTTTTTTTCCTCCAAAGCGCACCCTCATGGGGCCAGGCCCCTCAGACGTCTCACCCCGAGTATTGGGCGCCCTCTCACGGCCGACGATTGGCCATTTGGATCCGCTCTTTGTACAGCTCATGGACGAGATAAAGGAGCTTCTGCAGTACGCATTTCAAACCAGCAACGAACTCACACTCCCCGTCTCTGCACCAGGGTCTGCCGGCATGGAGGCCTGCTTCGTCAACCTTATTTCGCCTGGTGATACCGTGATAGTTTGCCAAAATGGCGTCTTCGGTGGACGGATGAAAGAAAACGTTGAGCGCTGTGGTGCTACCGCCGTGATGGTTCAAGATTCCTGGGGAGCACCGGTCGACCCGCAGAAGGTCATTGCTGCGTTCGAAGCCAACCCCGACGCCTCCACCTTATCCTTTGTCCACGCGGAAACTTCAACCGGCGCTTTTAGCGATGTTAAAACTCTGTGCGCAATCGCCAGCGAGTACAGCGCACTGTCCATTGTTGATACAGTGACCTCCCTCGCCGGTATCGCACTTAAAGTTGATGAATGGGGCGCGGACGCCGTTTACTCTGGCACCCAGAAATGCCTCTCGTGTGTACCGGGCTTATCCCCGGTAACATTTAGCCCGAGAGCGGTTGAACGGATTCAGAACCGCAGCACCAAAGTGCAAAGCTGGTTTTTGGATATGCAACTGATTATGGGATATTGGGGCGGCAGCACTAAGCGGGCCTATCACCACACTGCCCCGGTCAACGCTATGTATGCACTGCATGAATCTCTGGTGATGCTGCAAGATGAAGGCCTTGAAGCTGCCCACGCCAGACACCGGCGCAATCATCTGGCGCTGGTCGCGGGGCTTGAGGCTATGGGGTTGGCAATGGCCGTTGAAACAGCATACCGGCTGCCACAGCTGAACTCGGTGCTAATTCCTGAGGGTATCGACGACGCCGCAGCCAGGGCGAGCTTGCTGAATGAATACAACCTTGAAATTGGCGCTGGCCTAGGTGCCCTTGCCGGAAAAACGTGGCGGATCGGTCTGATGGGGACTGCCAGCAGCGAAAGCAATGTTCGTCTATGCTTGACCGCGCTAGAATCTGTGTTGAATCGTCAGGGCGCAAACATCGCTACAGGCGCCGGCCTAGCCGCCGCCGAACAATTGTTCGGTCGTTGAACCGCCCTCCCCTTTGATCATTTGCCATAGAACCGTCACAGCCTCGTCGCGAGCATCGCGGTGGGCTTGGTATCTGGCGTGTTCGGTAGGGGAAGCCTCAGGTCGCAATTCAATACTCCAAAGCGCCTTGACCTCGTTCGGCAGCATAGAATAACGGATATCGATAACACGATAGGAGTTTTGAGGATCCCGCGCGACATAACCGTTACTGAACCAACGAAAGCGTTCAATGTCTCTGGCCTGCTGTGAGTCCATGTCCAGCCAAGGTAAATCTCTTGCAATATCTAACTTCTCAACCGAATCGCCAGCGTAAATAGTCGACGAAAGACCAGCGCGTACCGCATCAACATAATAGCGATCACTGGTTTCGTAGATGACTTTCCAAATCAGAATATTGGCGAAGCTCGGCTTGGCCTCCAGCCTGATAGAAACATGGCCACGGGACAGCGCTAGCTCCTCACCTACAGCCATCGCCCGATTGCGATTCATCAGGCCCAGAGAAAGATATACGAGCACCCAGACCAGGGCGAGACGCGCCAGCAGCGGACTTTTTCTTATCGTTGCGAACAGTATTAGGGTCAGCACTGGTACCGTAATCAGCGGATCGATTACGGACACTGTATTCCACGCTATACGAACGTCACTGAATGGCCAAAACAGCATAGTCCCGTAGGTCGTGCAGGAATCAAGAACAGCGTGCGTGGCGTAACCCAGAGTGCAAAAAAGCAGACTGAATTTAAAGCTTAGTTGGCTTCTTTTGCTGATCAGGCCATGCAGCACCAAAGCGCAAATTAACCCGCCGAATGGAATAAAGACAAGTGCATGAGTAAACTGACGATGGAATTCGAGAAACAACAGGGAATCTTCGCTGGATCGAATAAAAACATCAAGATCCGGAGCCATACCCGCTAAAAAGCCCAGTATGCCCGCACTGACAATTTTGTCCCTGGAAGTAACCGCCTGAGGTAAAGACGCGCCCAGCACTCCCTGGGTCAAAGGATCCATCAGCCTACGCAGCGCAATGTATTTACATCTTTGTCGCACCCGCACAATGCGGGATTGAGGTCAGTTGTCCTATCTAGTTCTCTATCGCCATTCCAACCCACTAACGGCACCGCAAGAGGGCCATAGTCAATGACTTCTAACGTTGTAGTCTCTGGCATTGCCAATTTCTTCCAAGACATAATAAGCGCTGTATAAAGTACATAATTGGCAATGTTTTCGCCACTATCAACTTGATACTATTTTACAATGGACGAATGAAACTCTGGGCAGCATGACTGCCCAAAAAAATAGTCATAACGTTAATCGGACAACCCAGGAGTAACCTATGCAAGTACTGAAAGCTCTAACTATCGCAGCTGCAGCCGCGCTTACTGCCTGCACCACCAACCCCTATACAGGGGATCAGCAGGCCAGTAAGGCTGCCACTTATGGCCTAGGCGCCGCTGCAGCCTGCGCGCTGGCTGGCGCGATTGACTCAGGTAAGCACGCACGTAATGCCGCCCTGGGCTGCGGCGTTGTAGGCGCTGGGGTTGGGGCTTACATGGACGTGCAGGAAGCCAAGCTGCGGGATCAATTGACTGGCACTGGCGTGCGTGTAGTCCGTGAGGGCGACAATATCCGCCTGGTTATGCCCGGGAGCATTACTTTCCAGACAGATTCCTACAACTTACGGGATGATTTTTACCCAGTTCTCAATTCTGTCGGTATCGTATTGGCAAAGTACGCAGATACCACCATTCGCGTTTCTGGCCACACCGACAACACCGGTAGCCGAGAGTACAATCAGAGTCTTTCCGAACGGCGCGCCGACAGCGTCTCGAATTACATGGTAACCCAACAAGTAGTGCGTAAGCGCATGCTGGTGCAAGGCTTGGGGTTTGATCAACCTATTGCAGACAACGCCACAGCCGCAGGCCGATCACAAAATCGGCGGGTGGAGCTATACGTATTACCCAAGCCCGGCTGAGATAGCGCCGCTCCAAGCAGTCATCTGTGGTGAGCGCCTGGATCCTTGGTAGATGTGAATTTATTCGCACCGGGTGACGCGTTGTTGGATTGATTTGAACGAATACATTCGGCGGAGCCGGAGTTATTCGATATCGAAGCTGTAGTAAATGTCGATGGAGTTTTCCAGACGACTGACCACTTCTACCCACAACCGCGATTGTAGGAAAAACCGCGCTGTGAGCACGTTGATAGGCTCATAAATACCCACGCCGTAAGACAGATAAATCCGCTCTCCAACATATCCACCGAGCGTTGCCGCGGTGTCATCAGCACTGCCAGTGGAGCCAAATTCGACATTACTGATCCCGGGTAACTTATTAAGTTCAGAAATGACACTGGAGCGGTTGACAACCGAAGTCCCCAGCGACAGGGCTAAAGCCGTCCCATCCGCACTAGGCCCGGCATCCAGGCCCCGGCCTCTGATCAGATAAGAAAGCGTCTCGGACTGGGGCAAACCCGGATCAGAGTATATTTGCAGTTCAGGCGATTCAGCGGTGCCGCGCACGGTGACTCCTACTCGAATCTGTTTCAGTGGAATATCTCTCTCTGCGCGTAGGTTGAGCTCGGGGTTGTCGGGATCGCCACTGAAAGCGACAGTACCCTGCTTTATTTTTAGGCGCTGCCCATAGGCGCGGACTTCCCCACCAGCTACCTGCAGATTCCCGAACAACTGAACGGGCTTACCCGCATCTTGCAGCAAGCGAAGATCACCGCCCAGGCGCGCTTTGAATTCCTTCGCATTTAATTGAAAACTGTCTAGAATATTAATTTGAATATCCAGACGAGAGTTAAACGCTTGTTTTTCGTCAACAACTTCGCCGGAATAATTCACCTCAACCACATCGCCGGAAATACCCACCACGCCGTCCGGCAATTGATCGGGCTCCAACCTACCCTCTACCACGACAATCTCACCGCTAATGTCGAGCAGCCCTTTTCGGACACCAATATTAAGATTTTCAGTGATTTCAGCTTCACTGGCAGGCGGCAGTAATAGGCTATGAGGTCCACCTTTTAACGTCATCTGAAGAGCCAATTCAGGTTGTAACGTCAACGCCCCCTCAAACTCAAATGCGCCACCTCCGGCGAGACCGGCACCCGATATCTGTGCATCATCTCCTGCCAGTTCAATCTCAATAGCCAAGTTATCTACCGTTGTCGGATTACCCAATACAGCCATGTGGCCATCCGCTAGCCTCGCTATACCCAGCAGCTTCGGTGACTCTCGACTGCCCTCAACCGAAAACGCGCCGTCAATAACTCCTCCAATCTCGGCTAGCGAGGGCATTAGTGGAGCAAGGGGCGCCAATTGAAATTCCCTGAAGCTAACATCACCAGACAACTCTGCGGTGGCGTCTGCCGGCAGCACTAGATCCGCCTGAATATTCCCACCGTCGCCACGAGCGAGGCCTACGTGAATTCGCAGAGATTCACTCAACTCATCCTGCACGAGCTTTAGATTGGCGCTATCCCAGGCGAGAGTAGCACTTGCCTCTTTGCTATAACGGCGGGTGAGCTGACCATTTTCAGAGTGTGCATCGAGCAAAAACTTCAATGGTTTCGCCGGCGACCAACTCATACCCAATTGTGCAGATATTTTTCCGCTCGCACTCATCCCGGGCAAAAATAAATTAGAGAGAAACCCCATTCCCCCGTTCAGGTTCAGCTCAACTTCACCCGTCGACCCAATCATTAAGTCTTGCTCAGAGCACAGGCGAGTATCGCTGGTTGCCCAGCAGTGTGCGGCGATCTTCAACGTATCTGTGCCACTCGAGCTGAGCATGAGTTCACGCTCCAGCTGCCAAGAACCGAAGGGGGTGGTAACAGTAGCGGGGCTCAAACGGCCCTGCCATTCATCCGCCAGGAATTTTCCTGCAAGTTTTAACTCACCGGTTACATCACCGCTGGTTGTCAACACAGCCTGCTGTGCCTTACGGTCACCCCATAGCGCCAAACCGATATCTTCGATCTCATACTCAAATATTTTAGTGTCGGAGGCAGCTACTTGCACGGAGTACGACAGCATGTCATTGAGTTCGCATTGGCCCTGCAGTGTTGAACGCGCTAACGAAACTCCCCAACCGTCAAAAGCTTCCAGTTGCCCGTCAAATTGCAGTATGTCCTGACCCTCGGATATAACAGCGAAGAGCTCTACTTTGCCATGCAGGTCACTCCGCCAGCGAGATAGTTCATCAATAGCCAGCTTTAGTTGCCCAGCACCACCGGTCTCTCGAGCGATCGCAAGATCAATGTGCGCTCCATTGACCTCAGCGACCAGCATACCACTGGTGATGAAGCGAGCCGAGGACATGCCGATATCGCCAGATATGGATGCGGGTAGCTCGTTCACCTCACCATGCAGGTCGACTTGCGCCAATTGCGCAGTCCAACTGTTATCTTCGATTCGTGCACTTAGCGACATTTGGCCGCCCACAGTCCCCGCTATGCCGCTGCTGGTATCGGGCAACTGCATACCCGAAGACTCCAAGTCCAAACTGATCGTCAACGCTTCGCGACCCAAGTTAATGTCACCGCGTATCGCCAAAAGCTCTCGGGAACGAGAATCCGACAGTGTTAGCTCGTCTACACGGATGTTCTCCCCCGTGCGCTGGGCAGTGATCAGCAACTGAGTATCGGCATAGCCCAGGCCCGTTAACGTCGAATACAATTGCAGCGATTGCTCACTCAGGTTGCCCGATGAACTCACCTGCAGCGGCGATAGTAACTCTATCTCTGGCAACCATTCGGGTAAATCAGGAAGCACTTTGGGCAACAGCCCCCCTGTCCCGTGTTTTGCCAGCGACGCCGAATACGCCAAAGACGGATCCAGGGTCGCGATAGCGCCATCGAACTCGATACCCAGGTCGTCGGTGGAAACCCCCTGGACTAGCAGCTCCCGCAGATCGCCACCCAACTGCAACTCGAAGCTGCGATTATGTAGATATCGCCAGATCGACGGTTCAGCGATTTGAACATCAACCATGGACGTTAGTGGCCAATCCTCGCTCGTACTGACCTGACCCTGGATATTCGCCGTTCCCAGCGCTGCACTGTGTAGCACGCCGCGCTTGATACGTAGCTGCTGCAGCAGCCATGAACCAGCCAGTTCTATCCGGTCGACACGGTGAACCTGCCCCCCCACGTCAAACTGAGTATCCATTAAGTTCGCTTGCACAAGACGCAAATCGAACGGGAGCCGAAGTTCCGGCAAAATCATTATTGTGTCGTCAGCCTTCTTATTTTCATCGCCAGGAAGGCTTAGCAGAGATTGCTGGACGCTTAGCGAGACTATATCGATACGGGATTTGGAAACGACGAAACTGGCCTTAGCCTGTTCGCTACGCCAGCTACCCGTAGGCCAATTCACTTCCAGTAACGCCAATTCGAACAGAAGAGACTTAACAGCAACAGGAAATTCGAATGGAGTGGCACTGCCCGAGTCACCTGAATCACTGATGGCCCCATCGACACTCGTGTCGGATATCAGCAAACCAACTTTGGCCGCGCGTAGATTTTCGAAGCAAATTTCACTGTGCCACAGGCACCTAACGTTGACCTCCGACTCCAGCTTATTCACCGTTAACTTTAGCGCCTCCATCTCAAGGTGAATGGAGGCGATCTGCAGTTCACCGAACAAGCTGCCACTGCTATATTCCACTTCAATAGGTGCTATCCTAGATAGCTGCTGCAAAATGAACTGTGTGCCGAGACCGGTAAATGGCGCCAACCCAAGCAGCAGTGCTAGCACCAGAATAGCTAGCGACAGTATTTTCAGCGTCGCCCTCAAAATTCTGCACCTATATTAAAGTGGAATCGCCAGTCAGGATTTTCGTCGCCGACGGGATTGGCGATTTCCACTTTTATGGCTCCCACTGGAGTAAGATAATGTACTCCGAAACCAGCACCGTAGTTAAAATCAAGTTCGCCCTCGTCGAAGGCGTCACCGGCATCCACGAACACAGCTGCACGCCATTTTTGGTTAACGATGTACTGATACTCCAAACTGGCAGTCAACAGCCGCGTACCACCAGTCACAAAAATACGCACCGTGCCATCGTCTTGTTCGACCGCCTGTTCATTGCCCAGCGACTGGAAGGAATAACCACGAATATTCTGCGCACCACCGGCGAAAAAATTGAGTGAAGGTGCCAGCTGATCTCTATCTTTGTCGGAGATCATCACGGCACCTAATTCGCTGCGTACGACGAGGCGCTGACGTTCAGCCAGCGGCATTACCAGCACGTAATTCGCGGCAATCCTTAGCAGATTGACATCTGAACCGACATCTTTACTGGCACCTTCAATCGTATAGAGCTGACTAAAGCCAGAAATCGGATTTACCAGTGGACCGCGCCGACTCTTGTGAGACAGCGAAAAACCAGGCAACACATAATCATTGTCGGCCCGAAAATCACCCACATCCCAAGACTCGTTAAGACCTCGTAACGAGTAACCATAAAACCAGTTCGCATCTTTGATTTCCCGCCTAGCCGCGACTTCCTGTTGCCGGCTATCGATGTCACCGAACTCGTTTTCTTCAACTCGAAGCGACAGTTGCAGGGTATCATTCAGCGGGTGCGTCAGAGGAATGCTGTAAGTAAAACGACCACTGGGATTAATTGGAGAATACTGAAACCGAGTTTCCTGACGGTGTCCAAAGCGATTAATCTTTGGGGTTCGCCATGTAACCGACATTCGTTCCTCGGTATCCGTACTGAAACCAATACCGAGGTCAATGTTGTGTCGTCGCGCTGGAAACAGGTCCAGAGAAAGAGGAACCTCCAAGTCTGCGCGCTCTGTGAGCCGAGGGCGCAGAACTACACTGGAAAAATATCCAGTTTGCTGCAGAGCAGACTGAAATTTTTGCAGGCTTGCAACATCGTAAGGATCCCCTGCACGAAACGGCTGAAGAATCTCCAACTGGTCGAGATCCAGTTGTGCCGCATCGTAATCGAGCGGCCCGAAGCGATACCGTGTGCCACTGTCATATTCCAGAAGCACATCCGCTGTTCCGCCGTCAGCGTCCACTTGCACACGACTGGCGGCGATACTCCCATCAAAGTAACCTTGCCGCTGCGCCAAGTTTTGCAGCCTGGCCTTAAATTCATCATAGGTTTGGTGATTCAGAACCTCTCCGGTTCGCAGCACTGTGTCACTCACCAGTGTTTTAAAAGCTTCTTCCTCGCCTGCTGGACCCAGTATCTCGATCCGAACTTGCCGCAGCAGCACCGGTTGATTCGGCGCCACATTAACTCGCATCAGCCATGGCGATTGACTGCGATCAACGTCCAGACCTATCTCTGCGCGATAATATCCCAATGCCTGTAAACTTGAGTTAACCCTTTCGCGAGCGGAAACAATAAAGTTCAAACGCTCTTCCGGAGTTTCCGGCGGTGCACCCAGCCAGCCAGCGACATTATCACGCAGAGACCGGTCAACACCGCTGATCGTATATTCCAGTGAGGACGCGGTTGCAGGCCACGGAAAAAAAAGCAAGCCCGCAAGGATAAGAACAGGAGGATAACTGCGCAAGTAAATATCCGGCCTTAACTGATGTCCGCTCGGGCTTCACCCCAATAGTTGTAGCCGGCAAATCGCGGTGTGCTGGGCAAATACATTTGTTCCATTGTTGAAATGCCAAAGCCCCCCTGTGACAGTAATTCCGGAATCGGGCGATTGAGCTGGCAACCCCCGGCGATTTTCTGCCACCACGGGTTAATCCGGTCCTGCCATTTTTGAACCGAGGCATCCGGAGCGCGACCGTGCTCACAAAACAGTAGGCGGCCGCCGGGCCGCAAGACTCTGACCATGCCCTGCAGAGCCGTTATCGCATCAGGAATAGTACACAGGCTGTAAGTTACGAGTACTGTGTCAACACTGTCGTCCGCCAGTGGAATTTGCTCACCAGGCAGGCCGATAAACTCAATATCCAGACCCAAGTCCTGCGCCCGACCTGCCGCCAGCGCCCAGGATTCCTCTGAGGGGTCCAGACCAATAAGGTGCTCCACCTTGTCGAGGTCGTAGTACGGTAGATTCAGGCCGGTGCCTATACCTATCTCAAGCACACGACCGGAAGCCTTTGGCACCACCTTTTCACGCTGCTTCATGATTGGCTTACTGCCGCAGGCGCAGTTTATGAAACGTGGCACGACGTGTCGGTCGTAAAAGCCCATGGCGAAATCTCCGGAGTATGTGGGTAGTATTATACCGACTTTGGCAACAGGCTATCGACCTCCTTGTGAGCGGCTTTTGGGTCCGGAAAATCTAGCGCGGTTGCATGCGGATGCCAGCATCCATTCGAATGGTTTCACCATTGGTATAGTCGTTCTCCACGATTGATTGCGAAAGTTGCGCAATTTCATCTGGCTTACCCAGACGCCGTGGAAACAGAGCTTGTGCCTCCAGGCTTTTGTAGGCCTCTTCCGGGATTGTGTCAAACAGGGGCGTATGAATGAGACCCGGGGCAATGGTATTAACCCGGATACCCAGGCTGGCGAGATCTCTGGCTATACAGATGGTCATCCCCACTATCGCACCCTTGGATGCACTATAGGCCGCCTGCCCAATCTGCCCCTCAAAGGCGGCAACTGACGCCGTGTTGATGATCACTCCACGGCAACCGTCGTCGTTGACAGGCTCCTGCTTCGCCATCTGGGCAGCAGCAAGACGCAATACATTGAAAGTGCCGATCAGATTGATGTCGATAACGCGCTTGAAGCGGTCCAGTGCCAGTGGCTCGCCGCGACTTACTGTTTTGGCGGCGTCGCCGATCCCCGCGAAGTTATTGCAAATATGGATTGCGCCAAATGCTTCGACGGTCGCTGCAATGGCAGCGATAACGGTATCTTCATCGGTCACGTTCACATTCTGATAAATAACCGCATCGCCCAGCTCTGTCGCAATGTCGTTGCCACGAGCATCATTCATATCAAAAATTGCGACCTTTGCTCCGTGTGCGACATAACGGCGAACAGTCGCCTCGCCAAGACCCGAAGCACCACCTGTTACCACTGCAACCTTGCCACTAATTTCCATGATCTTTTCCTTGTTTTATGAGATTGATTAATTACTAACTCTAAGTCTGAAATGTACTAAGCAGCGATCCGCTGCGCTGCACGGTCCACTGCAATCTTTGGTGGCGTAAATCTATCGCCGTAGGTCCCGGCCAGTTCATTGCACCGATCTACGAAACGGGGGTAACCGTAGGTCTCGATAAACTGCAATAGACCACCAGTCCAGACCGGCGCACCAATGCCCATAATAGAACCGATGTTACCGTCTTCCACAGAGCGCAACACATTGGTTTCCAGGCATTTCAATGCCTCTATAACCTGCCGGAACAACAATCTATCTTTAATATCCTGATCTACGACTATGACCTCTGGCTTGTGAAACAAGTCGAACAACGGTGGCCAGATTGCTTTGCCTCCTTTCTCAGGGTAGTCATAAAAGCCTCCGCCGTGATGCCGGCCGCCGCGACCGTGGCCGTCAATCATCGTGCCGACGACGGCTCTTGCGATGGTGCCATCCCCCCATTTATCGAGTACACCCATCTCCTCCCAGGTAGCCTGGGCTTTGCGAGACAACTCCAGGCTGACCTCATCGTAAACGGCCAGGGGTCCCACGGGCATGCCTACGCCTTTACCCATGTTGTCGATAAGCACAGGGTGGACACCCTCGTGCAGTAAACGCACGCCCTCGTCGAGATAGGTGCCAAAGGTTCGTGAGGTGAAAAAACCAAGTGAGTCGTTAACCACAATGGGCGTCTTGTTGATCTGTCGCGCATAATCAAAAGCCTTGGCCAATGTCTCGTCTGACGTTTTATAGCCCATAATAATTTCGACCAGCGGCATTTTGTCCACGGGTGAGAAAAAGTGAATGCCGATAAAGTTTTCCGGCTTAGCGCTACCTTCTGCCAATTGCGATATCGGTAAAGTAGACGTATTAGAGCCCCACATGCCATCATCCGCCAAATGGGGTTCCATCTCCCGACTAATCTTGTGCTTTAAGTCGATGTTCTCAAATACGGCCTCGATAATGAGATCGCAACCAGTGAGGTCTGCATTCTCGGCAGTAGGACTGATACGCGCCAGTATTTCCTCTCGCTGCTCAGGCGTCATACGGCCCCGTTCAACGCGCTTGTTCAATAAATCGGTACTGTATGCCTTGCCCTTATCGGCAGCCTCCTGAGAAATATCCTTTAATACAACGTCTATTCCTGCCATGGCAGAGACATAGGCAATGCCTTGCCCCATCATGCCGGCGCCGAGCACCCCAACTTTTTGGGTCACGTATTTTTCATGCCCCTGAGGGCGGCTGGCGCCACCGTTGAGCTTATTCATACCGAAGAAGAAGGTACTGATCATATTTTTGGCTTCAGGGGTTGTCGCCAGATACACCAGCCCACGGCTCTCGATGACCAGTGCCGTCTCCAGATTCAAACGGGTTGCTTCAACCGCCACAGCAAGAATCTTCTCCGGCGCTGGCAACAATCCACGGGTTTTTTGGCGCAGCATTACGGGCGCGGCCATGATGGTTTGGGCCAACTTCGGTGAGCTGGCATTGCCACCTGGAATTTTGAAACCCTTGGTGTCCCAGGGCTGAACGGCAGCTTCTGGCATGTCCTTATTTCCCAAAATCCACGCTTTCGCAGCCGGCACCAGGTCTTCAAGATTGGCAACCAGCTGGTGGATCATACCCTCATCGAGCGCTTTAACCGGTGCTATTTTTTTACCTTCCAGCAAGTAGGGTAACGCGCGCTCGAGGCCTACAAGATTAACCATGCGCACAATCCCACCGCCACCGGGAAGCAGGCCAAGACCCACTTCCGGAAGTCCGATTTGAACCGCTTTATTGTTCCAGGCAATACGATGATTACAGGCCAGGCACAGCTCGAAGCCACCGCCAAGGGCGGCACCGTTGATCGCGGCTACAACAGGCACCGGAAGCTTTTCCAACCGCCGAAATTCTGACTTGGCCAGATTGATACTCTGCATGAATTCCCCGGCCCCATCCTTGGTAATCATCAACAGCTCGTTGAGATCACCACCGGCAAAAAACACCTTCTTGGCCGATGCGAATACGACGCCCGTGAGATTATCTTCCTGCTCAAGGCGCTGCACCGTCTCAGCCATGGCCACGCGGTATTCTTCATTCATCGCGTTGACCGGGCCGGTCATATCCATTGTGATGGTAACAATACCGTCTTCATCTTTCTGATAGAAAAACACACTCATGACTTTGTCCTGTCTAATATGATTTTGCTTACGTAGTGGCTCACCGTTTAAACACGCTCGATAATGGTGGAAATTCCCATGCCACCACCAACACAAAGTGACAACATTGCACGCTTCAGATCACGACGTTCCAGCTCGTCCAGTACGATGCTCACCAACATTGCACCTGTCGCACCCAGTGGGTGCCCCATCGCAATAGCGCCGCCGTTTACATTCGTGACCTCTTGATCAATACCCAGGTCCTCCATGTATCGCAGCGCCACGGAGGCGAAGGCCTCGTTAATTTCCCACAGATCAATATCCGCATTCGTCATGCCTGCCCGCTTAAGACACTTTTTTGCGGCCGGTCCTGGCCCGGTGAGCATAATGATCGGATCTGTGGCCAACACTGCGGTGGCTACAACACGCCCG
This sequence comes from Halieaceae bacterium, assembly GCA_047633055.1. GTDB lineage: Bacteria > Pseudomonadota > Gammaproteobacteria > Pseudomonadales > Halieaceae > CALJFL01. Next base: position 58,607 of record JBLIEI010000005.1, read on the forward strand.
CGCGGGGTCAGACCCAGATCCTTGCCTGCTTTTTCGCTGCCGATCAGCACCGCGCTGGAACCATCGACAATTCCTGAAGAATTTCCCGGTGTGTGTACGTGATTAATTTTATCCAGCGTGTTGTATTTGTCGAGAATGACATCGTCGAAGCCAAACTGCCCCATCATCTCGAAGGATGGATTGAGGAAGCCCAGCTTCTCCATCGTAGTATCTGGCTTAATGAAGTCATCTTTTCCAAGAATCACCAAACCGTTGACATCGGTAACTGGGACTACGGATTTATCAAAGTAGCCATTGTCACGGGCATAGGCGGCTCGACGCTGCGACTCCACGGCAAAACGGTCTACATCTTCACGAGTCCAACCGCCAAGCGTAGCAATAGTATCGGCGCCAACGCCCTGCGGCACGAAGCCGGTCTTTGCTGAGAACTCCGGGTCGCCGCCCATGGCGCCGCCGTTCGACCCCATAGGCACTCGGGACATCGATTCAACACCACCAGCGACGACAAGATCTTCCCAACCCGACGCTATTTTCTGGGCAGCGATATTTACCGCCTCCAGGCCAGAGGCACAAAATCTGTCCAATTGGACCCCGGCGACCGACTCATCCCAATCGGCATTCATGGCAATCATCTTGCCCACGTCACTGCCCTGCTCACCTATAGGCGTGACACAGCCCATGACCACGTCATCTACATAAGAGGTGTCCAAGTCGTGCCGGCGCTGCAACTCACGCAGCAATCCTGCCCCCAGCTCTATAGGTTTCACTTCATTCAGACTGCCTCCGGGCTTACCTTTGCTGCGTGGGGTTCGAACGGCGTCGTAGATATAGGCTGGGTTACTCACAGGAGGGCTCCGATTGACTAAATTTTAGAGCACGAATACTGTGCCTATCGCCGGATGGGGACAATGACCCGAACGACTAGAAAAGTTGACCTTAAATTACAGGCCAACGCCCTGATTGGGCGCTGGTGGCGAGGGTAAGTGCTCCTTAAGTGACTTTAGAACAACTCCGCAAGAAAATTGTTTAGGGCCTGCCCGGAGCGACGGTCTGCATCGGCACTGTAAATCGTACCCATATCGAGGTTATTGGCACCCGGATTGGTAAAGGCATGCAGAGTATTGCCATAGGCATGAATTTGCCAGTCCGCGCCTGAGGCGGACAATTCACTGGCAAGTGAAGTCATGGACTCGGGATCTGCCATAGGGTCGTCATAACCGTGAAGGCATAACACCTTGGCAGTAATCGCTTTATTGGGGACACCTTCGGGCGGGAAAAACAGACCGTGGAAACTGACCACACCCAGCACATCACTGCCGGACCGTGCCAGATCGAGAACGCCAAGGCCGCCGAGGCAATAACCGATAGCGGCAACTTTTGTCCCGTCGACCTCTGGCTGGTCCTGCAAGGCTGCCACCGCGAGATTCATTCTGGCCTGCAACATCACGCGATCTTCCATCAGTGGCGTCATCAGAGCAGTATTTTCTTCAACAGTACTGCCATTGACGCCTTTGCCATACAGATCCAGGGCAAAAGCCGCATAGCCTTGCTCAGCAAGCGCTACCGCCTTGCTTTCCTCAAACTCGCTGCGACCCACCCAGGTGTGAGCAATCGCCACCGCCGGGCGCGGCTGATCAGAATCGTCATTCCAGGCTAAAAAACCCACCAGGACAACATCATCGTGTGTGTACTCTACTAAACGTGTTTGTATAGTCATATCTGTGCTCTCTCTCAACTGCCAATGTTAATTCGCCGGCTAGATTAAACCATATGTGCGCGTGTTGAAATCCCCCTGTAAAGTTGGTCAGTCGACAGCACCCAAGGAGCCAGCGGGCCCGGCTGTGACAACACGCAGTTTTGGCAGCGTAGCGGGTGCCGTTATCGTTGTCGCACCGTCTCCCGGCGCTTTAATGGCCAACTCCTGTAGTGCGCGAAGCAATCTCAAGACCTTGCTATCGGTGGTGCCCAGAGTCACCAGAATCGAAACGGTGTTGTGGGTCACCTTCTCGACCTGAATGCCATAATGCTCAAACAGAGCAAGCTGAATTTTGCGGGCAGTGAATCCAGAGCGAGAGCAATCGATCGTCAGCTTCGTCGGATCAAGCGATACATTATCTTCAAGCAGCTCTTGCGGAAGCATGTTCGATAGCGTTAATACTAAAAATACATTCGTTTGATCGATCGCAGAGCGCAGCCGGGCGGCAGTTTCGATACACAGTGACCGGCGAGAAACCCCCTCTATACTCATTTGCTTACGCGCGACATCCAAGCTGGCAATCAAAGCGTATTGCGGACTGGTCGAGGTATGCATGTTCAGGTTCTCCCGAAAACGATGCTCATCGAAATCCGGGTCGGAGACGTGAATCATGCTCGCCTGGGAAAAAGCCGACAGCATTTTATGGGTGCTCTGTGTTACATAGTCCGCACCTGACTCGAGTGCATTGGGTCGTAAGTTGGGGTCTCTCGCACTACGGCACAGGATAGGATTCAACGACTGGAACGAAGACGGATCATTGCCGGTTACACCATCCGCTACAACGAGGCCTTTCTGGCTGGTCAGATCACCGCCCACGTCATGATTGAGGTAGACCCGAAGTACAGCGCAAGGGTCGTTAGCGGATTGACCAAGCACGATGCCGTCAGGACGGTGCTCAGCGTGAGTGGTATCTATGATCTGGTGGCGATGCTCGAGGCACCAACCACGGAACTTATGGACGCCGTACTCGACAGAATCGGGCAACTACCCGGTGTTGCTAAAACAGTGAGTCCGATAGTGCTTTCGACGAAATTTAAGCGCTAACATTATAGCCAATTGCCCGCCGATTTACGCCGTAGCACCTAACACATACGCATCAGGATCAAGACGCCGCATTTCGGCCTCTATCCAGCCTTCGATTTCATCCATCAATTCATCAGATTTGCGACCCTCTGCATAGATGGGTTCGCCGATTGATACATCAATGACACCGGGCTTGAGTGCGAAGGAACGCCTGGGCCAGCAACGCGCTGAAGTCACCGCAATAGGAATAACATAGGCATTGGTAGCGACCGCCAACCGGGTCGCTCCGGCTTTGTAATTGCCTTTACTCCCGCGCTCCCCGCGGGTGCCCTCGGGAAACATAATCACCCAGGTGCCGCGATCCATAATCTTTACACCTTGCTCGGCAACTTTATTCCAGGCATCAGCGCGTTTATTTCGATCAATATGAATCATACCCAGCCTACCTATCGCCCAGCCAAATACAGGAATCCGCAGCAGTTCCTGCTTAAAAACATAGGCCAATGCGTGAGGAGTCATGCTGGGAAAATAAAACGTTTCCCAGGTCGACTGGTGTTTAGGGCACAAAATTACCCGCCGCATGTCTTCCTTGCCCGGCAAATTGCTTTCGCCGTGCACGCGATACCTAACTCCCGCGACAAGGCGTGCCGCATTAATTACTCCCCTCAACCAGGGTGCTGCAAACCACCACCAGACCTTTTTGTGTTCAAGGAAAAACGAGCAAAACACTAATAATAGACCCATGGGGATAATCGAAATTACCATCCAAAGGAATACAAGTATTGAACGGCATGCGTTCACGCGGCATTTGCCTCAACTGCGGAAGCGCTCTCGACACTGTCCAAAAACTCACCGACAGCGATAAAAGCCTCTTCCGCTTGTGGTAGATCTGGCGAAAATATCTGCCATACATGAACCATATGCGGCCAGGACTGGAGTACCGCATGGGTACCGGCTGCCTGTGCCTTGGCAACATAACGCCGGGAGTCATCAAATAGCATTTCAGCCTCACTGACCTGCAGTAGCACCGGCGGCAGCCCGGATAGGTCGCCGCGCACAGGCGAAGCCAAGGGATCACTCGGTTTCAGCCGCGAGGTGAACCAAGTACTCCACCACAACAGAATAGTGGGGATTTTTGCGAGAGATCCAAACGCAGGGCCCAACATTGGATCGGTTGCGATATTTGTGCGCAAACTCGGAGCGGTTAATGTCACATCGGTCGCAGGTGAGAAAGCGACAGCGGCATCGGCTGCGCGAAGCCCGGTATCACGTGCCCAGGCAATGGTCATCAGGGTCAGATTACCGCCGGCAGAGTCGCCTGAGACCATGAGGAAATCGAGTTCCTCAGGACCGTCAGGGCCGTTATCTAAAATCCAGCTATAGGCTCTCTGACAATCAACGATACCATCCAGCCGTTTATTTTCAGGTAGCAGGCGATAGTCAATAGAAAAAACCGCCGCGTTTGCCAACTCCGACAAACGGCTGGTTATGGTGCGATGACTTTTGGGGCTCCCCATCATCCATGCTCCACCGTGAATATGTAACAGACGGCGACGCGGATCTGCGCCGGGAGCGAGAATCCACTCTCCTTTAACCGAGACTTCATCGACAGGACGGAATTCACTAGGGTAGTCCCTGTTGTCAGTCATGGAATCCATATATTCGCGTATCCGCTTCAGTCCGCCCTTGCCTCCGCCTAATCCCATACCAGAACTCGTCAGCTCGCTAAGCGAAGCGACCACCTGCCTGTGGGGTTCGCCCGGATCACCCTCTGCCACGGGCGTGATGTTTGAATCCAGATAGTCAAGATTCTCCCCGCGAAGAACCAGATAACTGAATGCTACGAAAGCAAGAACCAATAATATCAACCAAGCCACACAGTACTCCATATATGTAGAAGATGCGCATTAAACCAGACAACACGCCACAGACAAAATCTCAATACTGGTGTATCACGGCAATCGGGTTAGTATTAAGGCGTGGTTGGCCTACGAACGGAGGAGAAAATGGTTGATAATACAAGGTCAAACCCGCATGCATTGGGCAGAGACTCCGGCGTTCGGCGAGCGCCAAAGGGTCGGTGGGGTTGGAGCCGCCACGTTACCCAAATGCGCCGGCCTCGCCTAACGCTCCTCCTTGTGGTCTGCCTCACGGCCGCCACATCCCATGCAGATCGCCAAGTGATACTTCGAGATGGCCGCAATCTCGAACTTGATATTAGCAGCCAATTTTCAGAGCGCCAGCGCCAACACATCGTCGACTGGGTGAGTTTTATCGCCGAGAGCCTGTCACAGGTCTACGGCCAGTGGCCAAGAAAGCTATGGCGGATAGACGTTCAGCCTATCTCCGGAACCTACAAGGACACTATCCCCTGGGGACAAGTTAACCGGGGGCAGCCTGACACCGTGCATTTTTATGTGCTGAACGGCGCTAACACCCAACAATTGATCGACAACTGGACCGGATACCACGAACTCGCGCACTTATTAATCCCCTATAAAGGAGGCGGTGACAGATGGTTCAGTGAGGGGCTGGCCAGTTACTATCAGGGTATTCTGCAGGCTAGAGCAGGGGTTATCAACGAACAGGCACTGTGGCAGAAACTCCTGGATGGTTTTAACCGCGGCCGGAAACAGGACCAATTCAACGGCATTCCACTGTCACAGGTAGGTGATGAAATGCGTGAGAACCGAGCTTTTATGCGGGTATATTGGAGTGGCGCCTGGTATTTTCTTGCTGCCGATGTCCAGCTGAGACAACAATCTGGAGGAAGAGCGAGCCTGGACACCGCACTAGCGGCACTCAATCAATGCTGCGCCGATCGCCAAATGTCGGCACAGGAAATGGTTGAGGCACTCGACCGAGAAAATCGACTAGTGCTATTCGAGCCCCTGTTTATCAAGACCAATAGCTCTACCCGTCTGCCCGAGTTCGATGCCATTTTCGCCAGCTTGGGAATATCAATCATAGGCGATCAGGTTGTTTTACAGACTGAGGGGCCAGGCGCTGATCTGCGCCGAAATATCAGCCAACGCAAAACCCTGTAAAATCTTGTGGTGGCCGTTATACTGAATCGTTTCGTCGCTGCTGCCTATTGGCAGCCAATAGGAGCCCGTGAAAAAGCTCATATCCAAGCAAGACATCCGTGCTGACTTAGAAGAAGAAATGCAACGTTTTCTGTCTCAGGGCGGTAATGTGGAAAATATTCCCCGTGGCAAAAGCGGCAAAGATCCGCTTGATGCTCCGATGTTCCTGAATCGACGCTTGTTTATAGAACCCAGGGCCGAACGAACCTTGGTTCCCGAGGTTGTTGCGGCAATAGAAGAGCGGCGTAAAGCAATGCTCAAGCGCACCCCTCAGCGCAAACGCAGCCGCCTGCCCAAGACGCGCAAGAAAACTATCTACGATGATTTTGGTGAGCCGTTACGCCGTGTTTGGACGGAAGACTGAAAAGCCAATACCCCAGCACAAAAAAAGGGGCCGAAGCCCCTGAATTTGTCGATAAGAATTAAGCGAATTTACGGCGAATACGGCCGAAAAGTCCACCCAATACCAGCAGTGCTCCGCCGGCGAGTCCAACCAGAAATAGTGGGCTGGCGGTAGCTGGCATTTCGACAACTTCGTCCTCAACACCCATCATTTCTGCAGCATCTGGACCATCTGCATCTTCAAGTGCCAGAGCAAAACGATCTTCGGGGAGATAAACGTTAAGCTGCTGACCACGCATCAGATCACTGGCCCGATAAGAGCGACCACCAATATCTGCACGCCAGGAATTATCCAGTTGAATACTGCGGCTATCGCCTTTGGTGCCATCGGTGTGCATAGATCGGAAAGTCATACGATTTCCACGCACGCGCACAACCTCAATAGAGGCTTTCGCGTACAGCTTCCCATCCTTCTCATAAACTGCCTGACAAGATTGTCCGATGTCCGGATTGGCAGCCAAGACTTCTGCAGACCAGTTAAGGTCGGCACAAGTAGTCGCTGACTCTTCCTGCGCGGCTACCAGTCCTGCTGACAAGGCCAACGCCATTCCCAGTGCTACGACGAGCTTCTTTTGCATGTCAGATACTCCTTATTGTTGAATGATATTTGTGCTATCGAGTGACGCCGTAACAATAAATCGCTGCGGCGCATTCCCGACGAAATAAAACGGATAACATGTGACCAGCGTCACGGTCTGGTCATCCGTATCCTGTAGCAGGTGAGTGTCAGAAATCTCCACCACCTGTACTGAATTTATGGTGAACCTTTTTGGCCCGTGTAGTGTTTGCAGCGCTATATGATCGCCAACCTGAACATCTTTTAACGCTCTAAAATATCCATCCCGATGACCTGCGATACCTATGTTACCGTCCTCGTGAGGGTAAGACATGCCAACTATGACACCGGCACCACGGTCCATAGTCAACTCTGAGTCAGTAGGATAAACAGGGACCTTGAGCCCCACCGAGGGAACCTCTAGCACGCCAAGTATCGGCGGCAGGCCGATTCGAAGACTGGCCTCATAGTCTGCGATCCTCTGTGGCGCCCACAGAGACATATCTGGGCGCTTGGTCGTGTCGGAGATGACGGGCACTTTGCTTGCAGGCACTTCGTTTGAAGACACTGGGACTGAAGGCGCGGTTTCCAGCGCGGCCATTTGTTCAAAGTGGCTGATATCGGAACGACGGTCGACCTCTCCCTGTGCCAGCTGCACGACAAAGAATCCAGCCAACAAAACGCCGACAGCGTAGCTGGACCACTCACCTAACTGAAATAACGTCTTGCTAGCGTTTACTGGCATGTTGTTGCTGCATCCCCCCGTAGGCACTAGTTTACGGCAATATAATTAGCGACCGCTATAATATCATCTACCTGCGGTATTTTAGTCGATATCTGTCAAAATACTACCGGTAGACCAAATGCCTGGACTGCGAAGTTCGGTACGGACGATGACCATATTAAAAGATCAGTTTAAAGACCGCCACATTTGCATCAGTACTGGCGCCACGTCGAATTTAGGCGGTTAAATATTCAATCTACCTGAAGCGAGAATTACAATGCCTGATTCAACTGACTCAATCGTACCATTCAAGATCGAAGTTCAAGAACGAGAACTCAGTTCACTTCGAACTCGTCTGGAGAACACTCGCTGGCCAGACCGTGAAACTGTGAACGACTGGAGTCAGGGCATACCACTGGCCTACACTCGGGAACTAACCGAATACTGGGCCAGCGAGTACGACTGGCGCCGCTGTGAAAAACGGCTCAATAGCTGGCCGCAGTTTATTACCAAAATAAATGGTATCGACATCCATTTCATCCACCGCAGAAGTTCCAACGAAAATGCTCTACCGCTTATAATTTCTCACGGCTGGCCAGATTCCATCATCGGAATAGCCAAAATAGTTGATGCCCTGGCCGAGCCGCAAAATTATGGCGGAGCAGCAGAAGACGCGTTTCACGTAATCGTCCCCTCCCTCCCCGGCTTTGGCTTTTCCAGCAAACCGACGGCGCCAGGAACGACCGTCGGCGTGATCGGGAAGATGTGGGGACAGCTTATGGCTCGACTCGGCTATGACCGCTACATGGCCCAAGGTGGTGACTGGGGCAGCTTCATTACGCACAGCATTGCCCAAACCGAAAGCCAGCACTGCGCAGGCATTCATATAAACTTGCCCATGGCCGCGCCCACTGCGGACAGTATGGACAAACTGACGGCCTTCGAAACAGATGCCTTGGCAAGATTTAATCACTATCAGGAGTGGGGCTCAGGATATTCCAAACAGCAAAGCACTCGCCCACAGACTCTAGGTTACGCCCTGGCGGACTCTCCAGTAGGGCAAATGGCCTGGATCATCGAAAAATTCGCCGCATGGACTGATTGTGAAAAGGATGGCATGCGCTATCCAGAAAATCTGCTCAGCAAAGATGAGATGCTCGATAACGTCATGATTTACTGGCTAAACAATGCAGCGACAAGTTCTGCCAGACTCTATTGGGAGAGCTTCAATACGCCCAACCTGGAGCCCATAGAGATACCCGTAGGGGCGTCTGTGTACCCACACGAGATAATGGGCGTTAGTCGACGCTGGGCCGAAGCTCGCTATCGCAATATCATTCACTGGGGGGAGTTCGATCGTGGCGGGCATTTCCCTGCACTGGAATTGCCAGACACTCACATCGCTGAACTGCGGGACTGCTTTCGCAGCCTGCGCTAATCGGTCGTACTAAAAACCCTTCATTTGTCGGTCTCTGCCCGTTCGTTGGTAATTAAATTGCTGCTGAAAGGCAGCGCGCTATCCTCACAATACTCATCCAATTGCAGCGACGATTCACGTCTGAGCTCAGGCTTGGCTGAACGCGGGGGCAATTCATCTCTATCAATTATCGAAGCCTTAGCGACATTGAAACCAACCGTGTCCAGAGGATTTAATCGAGCTTGCGAGGACGAAGAAGCGTACGCTGGCGACGATGAACTTTCAGCGCCGTGCCCTCCCTGGCTGTCGCGGAGTGGCTCGATATCACCCAGATTTAACGGTGGCGGCTCCTGCCGACTTCGCCGCCGCTCAGGGAGTTCTGCTGCCGCTGATTTTGAGGACGCGCGTTGCTGCGGTTCGCCCGGACGACTACCAATAAATTGCAGATTCATTAGCGCGGCATCGGCATTGTGCAAGCCGCTGTTTTGTTGAAATCCAGGGTCGGACTCGCCCTGCTCTGGCGGCGCGTTCAGAGGCTTCGTCAGCGCCGGCGCGGCTTCCGTATATTGAGGACGGGGGCTTAAAGAAAGTGCCTGTGCTGCAAGCGTGTCGTTCACCAGCAGGCCCTTGCTATAGCTGCCAGGCTCTATGCTCGCTTGTTGCACACTTCCCGGATTCTGTAATTCACCAACGGCCCGAGCCATAAGCGCTTGCTCTTTTACTGGCAGCGGCAATGCTTGGATTTCGGATTCCTCCGCGGCGGCCAACAGCCGTTGTTTCATTACTTCATTGGCACAATCACCCCAGCGTCCAAATACCGATGATTCTGCCGGATTTGGCATACGATGCTTTCGAAACTCTCGCTGCGCAGACATAAATCGTTGCTTCACAGCCAAGTAATGAAAGATATGATCTTCAGTCTTTAACGGCAGCACATCAGAACCACCGCGAATGATTAACATCTGAGGCGGCAGTTGTCCCTGTAGGCTGTGCAATAGATCCGCCAGAAAGCACAAACGAAAAGCCGATTGAATGCCAGTCCTACCCTGCGTGTCGCAGGGCACGTATACGTAGTTGCCCAGGTCCGAGTAGCCACTGGTGCGCATTAAAAGATTTGAGGAGCCCGACAAGGGTCCCAATGCAAGTTGACCATTAACAATAAAGTCTACGCCGTGGCGTATCGCCTCCAACGTTGCGTTACGACGAATAGGCTCCTCAGCATCCCACTCAATTAACGAGACTTCCCGGCCTTCGGCGCTAAGCGTTTCAGCCAATTCGTCTTGTCTGCGAATAGTATCTGCGGGGGCGGCACTGTCAATATCGGGTGGAATACCGTGACCCGAGTTTTCGAGAGTCAGACGTTCCATGAAGGACGCGAACGGAGACTCCTTGAAAAGGACAAGGTCTTCCGAGGTGTAAGTTACGGCGTTATCAACACTGTAGCGATACATAGTCTACCGGTTGTTTTCCTTTAAGAATCCGAAAAACAGCACAAGTCAGCTAGCCACTGTTGCCGTTTATATAGTTATATCGGAATGCGCCTCGAGTGTCCACGTTGAGGAACAATATTCGCTCACCGATTAAGCTGCCGCCCCTAACACAATGTCGGCGAGACGCGCGCGGTGCCACGACCCATCACCCCAGAGCATCTGGCTATGCTTTTGCCGCTTAAAATACAGGTGGACGTGACATTCCCAGGTGAAACCTATCCCTCCGTGAAGTTGCACTGAGCGACTGGAAGCAAAAGCCGCCAGGTCACTGGCGCAGGCCTTGGCCATATGAGCATAACGGGCGGCCTTGCCGGGTTCTGTATCTATCGCACAGGCCGCGTTATACACCAGCGATTTGGCCTCATCGATGTTGATCATTACATCAACTAACGGGTGCTTCACCGCCTGGAAAAACCCGAGCGGGTGATCGAACTGCTGGCGGGTAGACGCGTACTCCACCGTGGTTTGTAATTGCCATTCCGCCGCGCCCACGATATCGGCGGCCTGCAGAGTCCAGATTGCAGGAAATGCGGCCTCCAATGCGGCCACCCCCTCAACGCTGACCTCTTCAGCCACGACACTGTCGAAATTAATATGAGCCTGATCCCGGGTCAAGTCGAGAATGGCATCAGGCAGAATACTCACACCCGGCGCACCGATATCAACCCAGTACAAGGAAATTCCCTGCCCCTGACTGGCGCTGACCAACAGCCTCTCCACTTTGCGCGCATCCTGAACGAAGCTCGCAGTACCGCTAAGCTTGCCGTCCACAGACTGAACCCCGGTAGCCGCCGCATCCCAATTTCCGCTAGCGTCGGTGATCGCCAGGGTTGCCGCCCTGCCCTCTATGATTTCTGCCAGTGCCGCTTCACCACTGCTACCACAGGCTCCAAGCACATAGCTCACGCTGAGAGTCGCCAACAGCGGCGAGGGGAACGCGGCCCTACCCATTTCCTCGACCAATCCAGCAACAGCAACGGCGGGCATGCCAAGTCCTCCTGCCGACTCGGGAACCGCGACCATCGTCCAGCCTAAATCAACCAGTTGCTGCCACAAGGCCGCATCCCAGTTAGCTTGCGACATGCGCTCCGGGTCATGATCTCCCGCTACTATGCGGTGTAACTGATCAGCAGGCAGATTATCGGTAAAAAACTTGCGTGCCGACTCTTTTAACAGTGCTGATTCTTCACCAAAGCCAAAATCATTGGGTTGTGCCATGGTCATACTCCTTATTTTGATTTCGCCATGCCGAGTACCCTCTCACCGAGGATATTTCGTTGCACTTCGCTGGTTCCTGCGGCGATAGTAAAGCCGTATGAATTCATATAAGCCATGGGCCACTGACCACCACTGGGCGCATTACTATCGCCCAGATACAGAGAACTGGCAGCGCCGCCGATATCAAGGGCCAGTGAGGAAATACTCTGGGCAATTTCACTGGCCAACAACTTGCTTTGCAGCGGTATTCGCATGGGATGATCGATTAATGCCGGCACCCGCGCGCGGCGCTGACTCTGCTTAAAGGACTCTTCGCGAATTAACTCTTTCATCATCCGGTCTCGCAGCAGTGGGTCCTGCGCTGCGGTGCCACTCCCCTTGGAGGTGCTAGCAGCCAATTCAAACAATGCGGCACAACTGGTGGTATGCGTTTCTTTGCTCTTCAGTCCGCCAGAGCGCGGGGTTTGCAGATTTCCAGCACCGCGTTCATGTAACAATGTGGTCATAGCCACTTGCCAACCTTTACCCAACTCGTCCAGGCGGTAGCTATCATCCACTTCCAGGTCATCAAAAATAACTTCATTGAAACCCGTCTCGCCGGTAATCTTGATCAAGGGTTTGACTGTTACGCCCTTGCCAAGAGCCGATTTGATCGGCACCACGAAGTAAGAAAGACCGTCGTATTTATGTGACTTATCGGTGCGCAGCAGCAGAATCATCCATTCGGCAAAGTGGGCAAGCGAGGTCCAGACTTTATGTCCATTGATCACCCATTTATCGCCCTTTTTCTCGGCAAAGGTCTGCACGCTTGCCAGGTCTGAGCCAGCGCCGGGTTCACTGAAACCTTGGCACCAAATATCTTCCCCGGAAAAAAGTCGCGGCAGCACACTTTCCTTCAGTTCATCCTGCGCGTGATAGAACACGGTCGGTGCCGCCATACCCAGACCGATAATATTGGGAAAATAAGGCGTCTTGGCACGCAGCATTTCCTCATTGGCGACATTCTGACAATCATTGCGCCCGCCGCCACCGACAGCCAGAGGGTAGTCGCACCCGACCAGGCCGGCGTCATAGGCCGCTTTTTGCCATTGCTGTAAGTAAGTAAGTTGCCCGGTATTCATGATCTCCAGTGCCGTCAACGGTAACCTGACGGGGGGATCGCCAGGCGTGTTATTGGCCAGCCATCCGCGGCAATAGAGGCGGAATTCCGCCTGCTGGGCGGTATCTTTCTCGGTACTTTCTGACATGAGGGTTTCCTTAAAAAGACGCTCAAACTTCGCGCGAATAGCAGTTTGGTGTAATTGAAACGACCCCGCAAGTCCTGCCATCGACAGGTCACGGCTGGTTCAATAATGTGGCGGCTTTTCTTCGCCACCGGCTTGCGTCACGCCAACCTCGTCCTGGCGTTGCTTAAGCAGTTCCAACTGTCGGCGTAGCAGGAGTATTTCCTGTTGCTGTTGTGCCAGCGCCTCGTTCAAAGACTCCAGGGCGTGTTCCTGAAAGGCCAACTGGCTCTGCACTTCTTCCAGCTGCCTCGGTAGGGGGTCGATATTTGCCACTTTAATGCTCCATAGATTGGTACGGACTAGTCGGAGAGCGCTAATATACTGTCCTCGACCAACAATGACACCTGTGGCAGGCAAAGAACATGAGTAGACAGACAAAACCCGGCGCAAGACTGGTCTATTCGACGGATGGGGGGCGCCTTTGCCCTCAGTGCCACCGGTCACTAACCGATTGCGTTTGCGGCAAGGAGAGACCCGCAACGTCCGGTGATGGAATTGTACGACTGCGTCGAGAAACCAAGGGCCGTGGCGGCAAAGCTGTCACCATCATTACCGGCATACCCCTGGCGGAGAAAGCACTAAAAGTGCTGGCCAAACGGCTCAAGCAAAAGTGCGGTGTGGGTGGATCGGTAAAAAACGGTGATATTGAGATACAAGGAGACCAACGAACGCTTTTAAAGCCCGAACTGGATCGCCTTGGGTATATCACAAAAATTGCCGGTGGCTAGATTTTATAGATTTTAATATCATTTAGCGCCTATACACGCAATTTTTATAGGAATAGCTCAACTCCCACCGTGTCTTTTGCAGCATCTCATCATTAATATTTTCCCCTAGTTACGCCACACTTCCAAAATATTTGTAAAAAAGGTCACGTAAACCGTTATTTTTATTGGATTTATTTTTTTTGTATGATAAAACATGTCTCGTGGGTATGGATAACACGCGATCAGGGCGCTAACTCCGAGAGCGTGAAATAACCGGACCACGTGCAAGATCATGAATAACGATAAACGTGAAGCAGTATCTGACGGAATGATGATCCCCGCGAGGTAGTCGGCCATGTATGTAACCGCAGAACACTTGAGAGACCACGTCATTAGACCTACTCTTAAGTACCTTGGAGCCTGGACTCCCGCCACAGAGTCTCTGTTACTCGAAGCAGCCGTGGACGCGCCCGATTTGGGGTTATTCTCGGCACGCAATGAAGGCATGGGCCTGTTCCATATCACTACTGCACAGCACCGTGATATCTGGGACCGGTATTTGGCCTTTAAACCGGAGATTGCGAGCCGAGTTAGAGGGCTCGCCAGCCAGCGAGCGTTCCTGAGCAACCCAGACAGCGAACTACAGACCAATCTCAGTTATTGCACTGCCATAGCCTGGTTGCTGCATCAGCGTGCGAATGGCACTTTAGATCAAAGAGCTAGTGGAGAAAGGGCTACCGCCTGATCTTCCCGCTGGCGCGCGGTAGTCCGGTCTGCAGCACCACATGAGATGTTGCAGGTTGCGGGCCGCAACGCAGGTTATCCTCCGGTCTCATCGGCAAGTCCGGCCTCCCCCTCTTTTATTTTATGCCAATGCGGTAGATCTGCTGGCCTGTCGACGTCCCGTAAAATCGGCAGCGACTCGCAGTTCCATCCCAGAGCCGCAACCTGACGCATGGTTTGGGCATACACCTGAGCCTCCCCCCATTGCACACCTTCGAATAATCTCGCATTGATACTCCCCGCGGCTATCAGCACGTACCCGCCATCGGCAGCCGGACCAATGACCAATGGTGTGCGGCGCAGGCGTTGCGTTGCCTGCAGCAAATATGCCTTGTCGATTTCGGGGCAGTCACTGCCCACAAGAATAACCTGGTGGAAACGCTCAAGGCCGTCGCACATTGCATGGTGCATACGTTCGCCAAGGTCCGCACCACACTGGATTTTCGGGCCAATAGCCCCCCAGCTCAGGCATTCCGTAAAGATTTTGTGGGTGGGCTGGATATCCACCCACAATTCCACTGGCGCCAGCTGGGCCGACAATAAGCGTCGACAGCAATGCTGCAAGAGAGCGATATGAACGTCACAGGCCGCCTGAGCACCTAAATCGCCTTGCAACCGTGTTTTTACCTGGCCGGGCACAGGCGCCTTGGCAAACTGAATAATCAGTAAAGGGCGCTTATCGTTCGCCATAGTAGCGTCGCCATAAACGGTCTGGATGGACGCCACAAAAATAGGCCAATCGCAGTGCCCACATTTGCAGCACGGTGCGCATAATCCCCCGCTCCCGCCACCGCCGACTGGATGTTTCAACAGGGTCAACGATAATTGCCGGTGAGGCTGTGCGGCGCAGGCGCTTGCTCAGTTCTACGTCTTCCATCAGCGGAATGGGCGCAAAGCCGCCCAGCCGGGCAAACAGGTCGGCCCGCACAAACAACATCTGGTCCCCGGTTGCTACCCGGGTAAGCCTTGACCGGAGATTGATACACCCTTCAATGACACGCAGAGCGACGCCATCGCCGCTAAGACGGATACGGAAAAACCCCCATTGGGGGGCATTGTCTAGTACACCGGTTAGGGATTGCGGATTCGTCGGTGGACAAGTGTCTGCATGGACAAAGAAGATGTAGTCACCCGACGCAGCGTCAGCGCCTAGATTCATTTGCCTGGCGCGCCCCGGGTCGCTGCGCAACAACACCGCGCCGCTCGCCAAAACCTCTGCCACAGTGCCATCAGAGCTGCCGCCATCAACGACAATCTGCTCTGCCCCGGGATAATCCTGCGCCAGTGTTTGCAGCATCCTTTTGATGCGTGCGCCCTCGTTGAGCGTGGGAATAACAAAACTGATCAACCGACTCAGAGCGCGCCACCACAGCTACTGCCCTGACCTGCGGTGCAGCCATAACAATGTTCGCCAGTGACGATTGCGGCATTATCCATAGGGGCACCAGCCAGCAGATCGCTAACGTGCCGGGCGCCCGGGCTTTGCATTGGCAATTCCAGCATTTGATTGAAGTCGCAATCGTACAAATAGCCCTGCCAATCGATACTGACCAGATTGCGACACATCACTGTTTCCAGGTTTTCTTCGCTGAAATTATCGCGCAGGAGGCTCATGTATTCGTAGTACTCACCCTGAGCCAGCAAGACCGCCCCAAAGCGGCTAATAGGCATGTTGGTAATGGTGAACAAATGATCAAAATCAATGCCGAAACGCTCGCCAAGTTCGCGCTTGTAGTCCAACTGAAGAGCCTGCTGTGGCGGCGGCAGGACCGCACCTATCGGGTTATAGACCAAGTTAAGCCGCAAGTCGGGCTGGCGCCCATACCCCAACTCATTTAACCACCTTATGGCGCGGATGCTATCACTGTAAACACCTTTACCGCGCTGCTGCTCCACATTTTCCTCGCTGTAACAGGGCAGAGATGCGGAGATCTCTACACCCTGCTCAGCCAGAAACTCTGCCAAATTTTCCTGCCCGGGCTCAAATAGCACCGTGAGGTTGCAGCGGTCTATAACATTAACCCCGAGCTTACGCGCTTCACTCACCATATAGCGGAAGTCGGGATTCAGTTCGGGCGCACCTCCGGTGAGATCCAGCGTAGTCGCCTGACTGCTTGCCAAAAGTGACAGCACCTGATCAATAGTGGCCTTGTCCATCATCTCAGTGCGGGTAGGACCAGCATTGACATGGCAGTGCACACAGCTCATGTTGCACAGATATCCCAGGTTCACCTGAACGGTCTCGAGCTTTCCGCGGGTTATGGGCGGAAAATCAGTGGCCAGTAACAGTGGGCGTGTATCCTGCATAGAAAATTACTTATCCTTTTGCTCTGTATGTCGCCGTTGGCGATCACAGTTTCAGTTTAATATTGAGCTTGCCGCTCTTCGGTGGACAGCAGGCTGATGTCATTGCCCTGCATATGCTGCAGAACCACGTTGTAAGACAAGACTGCCTGAACATAGTTGCGCGTCTCGCGAAAAGGGATCGTTTCGACCCACACGTCAACGGGCACCTTCGCATCGCTGTTTTTCTTCCAGCGATCAACCCGGTGTGGGCCCGCATTGTAGGCGGCCAGAGCGAATATCCGATTGCCGCCGAAACGATCGAGCAACTGGCGATAATAGGCACTGCCAAGTCGCACGTTATGCTCCACTTCATAGAGCGCCGAGGTGCTGTGCTTACGTCCCAAAGAGGATGCGACCTGCTTGCCAGTGGCGGGCATAATCTGCATTAGCCCTCGCGCGCCAACGGGCGACCTGGCGCCCGGAAAAAACGCACTTTCCCGCCTGGCGATAGCCATTAACTCCGTGGCGGGCACGCGCTGTACCTTGCTGTAGTGATCGAAGATATCCTGATAAGGCAGCGGAAAACGCAGATTCAATGCATCCCAGGCTTTCGCACGGCTGGCCGCATCGATGGCCATCCGATACCAGCCGCGATCGCCAGCCAGCGCCGCCAGCTGCTTCTGCATCGGTTTTTCCAAGGTATCCAGGGCGTTGAACCACTCAGAATGCGCAAGCTGATCTTCCTGATGAAACAGCAGTTCCTCGACTCGCCGCACGGAGGGAATACGGGACAATTGATCGGCCTCGGCGGGCAACAGAAGCAGGGGCTGATTATTAAAACTGTAGGGTGTTGCCAATTTTTCGGAAGCTAGAAAACCATAGTAATCTCGCTCCCGGGACACTGACGCAAATTGTTCTTTCGCCTGCTCGGTCCGGCCCAGTCGTTCATCGGCAACGGCAGCCCAGTAGCGCCACACCGTTTCCTGCCTCGCTGCTTCGGACAACGTGGGCATAGTAGACAAAAGTGCATCCCAATCAGCTTCTTCCAATAACCAACGCAAGCGGATCTCAGTTAACTTGTCGTCTTGTATGCGCACCAGGGCATCATCTATCCAGGCGGCACTGTTCTCATCTTTGGCAAACAGGCTGCGCAAGGTAATTGCATACTCCACCCTTTGCATCTGCGCTGGGTCAAATTGCAGCTGCGTCTGGTAATCTTGCCAATAGGAAAGTGCTTTTGCCGGACTATAACGGGCCAGGAACGCCAATCCTAAACTGACGATATCGGCAGAATAGGCGCTATCTGCGGGAAAGCTCTGGCGACGTATTTGCTGCGGGTTTCGGTATACCGCAATGAGCTTATCGGACCAGGGCTGTAACGCTTTGCTCCCCTTGCGGGCAACGTAAGTCATCAGCGAGCGTTCCCGGGCTTCAAAGGTTTTCACCAAGCGCCCCCACACCGCTTCATCGCTCAAATCACCGGACTTCAGCCAGGCATCGAACAGAGGATCACACGCCTTGGGACGAGATTCCCCGTGAATCCACAGCCGTTCAGCTCCCTCCCAGGCCACTGGCTTGTCACCCTCCGCCAGCCGGGCGCGCAAGTAGTAACACTTCAGAGTCACTTCGTTGGGCTCATCCGGCTTTACCTGAAGAAAATCAGCCCAGCGTCGGTCCAGCCCCGCTCTGTTCAAATACACCGATAAAAATCGATTGGGCAATGGCGAGTCGGCACTCTGGGAGATGAAAGCACGCGCATCCGCTGGCTGCACCTTGCGAGGATTGCCAGTAAGCTTGTAATAGTCCAGGTACAGCGATAACGGGTACTCATCGAGGTCGTTGCGCAATTGCTCGTAATCGGTCAAGCGGCCGCGTTGAATTGCGGTAACTGCCTCGGTGTAGGACTGCCGAGATTCGGCCAGGTTGTCGACAGCTGCCGCCACCGCCTGTCCGACAGAGATCTGTAAAATGAAAGGCACGATAAAAGCGATAAAGATCCGGGTCACCGGTGATAATGCCTCTGTGTCGAGTTAACCCGACTAAAATTTGGCTGGCAGGTACGAGGCCTTAGGTTGATACGCGCACAACAGGAATGCAAGACTGGCCGAGCGAATAGTTGAAAAAAAAAAGTGGTCGGACCGTCTTTCCTTTGCCCCAGCTTGGAATTGAAGCTCACCATGTCGTTACCGACATTACCCAAAAGGGTCGGAATGGCCCGAGGTCGACCACGACTGTGTCAAGTTGTAACCCGCGTCCCACTTACGCCGCCACCCTGCAACCTTCAATGATTTCCGCTTGGCAGAGCAAGGCAGTAGAATTCTCCATGGCAAGAAGAAGAACCGACAAAAAGAACAAAAGCTGGTTTCGCTCCGAGCGCACATTCAGCAACGATGAGCGCGGGTATTTCCATACTCGCGAAGGCACCATCGAGGGTCCGTATCGAAATGAGCGCGTCGTTAAAAACAACGTAAAATTCTATACCCAGAGTGTACCACCCGGAGCTTTGCCGCGGTCAAAGTTGTAGGACTGCAGCAGTCTTGCTAGCGCTATAGTACCGCTGATTTGGATCGCGGTCGAAATGTCGGGTCAGTTATACCCCGGAAGGGGGTTTGGTAGATGAAGCAACTGCCAGCAAGCGGCTGCTCCTTCACAGCCTGATCGCTGAGGCCCTGTCGGGCGCTGGTAATGAACAAAATATCCAAATTAGCGCCCCCGAAAGCGACACAGGTGGGCTGGCTAACAGGCAGGGGCAGAACTAAATCGGTGGTGCCATCAGCAGAATAACGCACTATTTGGCTACCGCCCCATTGCGCGTTCCATACGTAGCCCTGTGAATCCACTGTCGAACCGTCGGGATAACATCCAGCTTCAGTCGCAACGAATTCGCGGCGGTTCGATAGCGCAGCAGTGATCGGGTTAAAATCATACTGATCGATACGCTGAGTGGGTGTATCTGTGTGGTACAGAATTCGCGAGTTCGGGCTCCAGCAAAGGCTGTTGGAGATCGCAATGCCGTTTAACTTTTCAGTGCATTGCAGGTCCCGGTCAAGGCAATACAGCTTACCAGCATCGCCCGCAGAACCTAACGGTTCAACCATTCCTCCGGCCCAGAACCGTTGCTGCCTGTCTGCTCGCCCATCGTTGAGGCGCGCATGAGGATTGTCGGTGTCTGTGTTGATTAACCACTCAAGAAGTCCGGATTCAGGCTCATAGTAGGCGAACCCACTTTCAAAACCGGCGATCAAGCGTTGCTCTGCGCTTCCGCTAGCGGAGCCTGGCTCTACCAGAGCAAATGACGCGAGCCGCTCGGGCGTAGTCCAGGACTGGAGATCTTGATTTGCGAGTTGGTACCTATAGAGTCGGTGACCTTCTATGTCCGTCCACCAGAAAATACCGCCAACGGGATCCCATATCACGCCCTCGCCAAGCTTATTCTCAAGCTCAAGCGTAGTCAGTAAGGTTAGCTCGCTCACGGCTAAACGGCTGCCGCAAATTTCACTGCAGCGACCAGTTTAGTCGCCGCTTCAAACACTTCGTCAGCACTGCGCCCCGACGCATAGAGCTCGGTTGCAACCCCCAGGCCATCGGCACCGGCCTTAAACCAATCCTCTGCATTCCCAGCGCCTACACCGCCCACTGCCAGCACGCGTGAGTCCTTAGGCAGCACTGCTCGAACTGATTTCATGTGGCCAATGTCATAACTGCCGGCAGGGAATAATTTAAGAAAGCGCGCACCTGCGTCGTAGGCCGAAAATGCCTCACTGGCGGTGGCCCAGCCCGGCATCGGTGTCAGACCCAATTCAATACTGCGGCGAATAATGGCTGGGTTGGTGTTGGGTGTCACAGCAATTTCACCGCCCGCAGCGGCAACGCCGTTCACCTGATCCAATTGCACCACGGTACCAGCGCCAACAACACAGCGGGACGACAGGGCTTGGCTCAACCTGCGAATACTCTCTAACGAATCGGGAGAGTTCAGCGGCACCTCGATAATACCGATACCCGCCAGATACAGGGCTTCACCCATGGCCACTACTTCGTCCGGCCGCACACCACGCAATATGGCGACCACGGGCATTTGTGTAAACCACTGTTCCAATTTCTCGTTCATATCGGACTGCCTCAATAATAGTGATGGTAAATTGCGGTAAAGCCTGCCAATGCAAGATCTTGGGGGTTGTGCCACTGCGTGGTGATGTCCAACTGGTGCAGCGCTAATGCATACGCCCCACACAACTGTTCTTCGCCGATAAGATGCACAGTGTCACCCGGCCAATTCATTTGGTTAAAAGTGGCCGCAGCGCCAACAGCATCCGATCCGATGATCAAACCAGACAGATAAGAGGCTGCCGAATTACTGGCAAGGTCGCCGGTGACCTGCCGTGAGCGGGTCCCAAACAGCACATGAATCAACTGCGCATGACCGAGTCCTCGCACTGCTTCAACTCCGGCAATAAATTCCACCTCATCGAACTCAGGAGTTTCAGCACCTGCCAACAAAACACTGTGCTGCTGCAAAAGAGCAAACAATTCACCCGACAGGCTACTCAAAAAATTGCTAACCACCCCAGCTTCCAATAACGCCCATTTATTGTGAGTTCCTGGCATGGCGACCAGTTGCGGACTCTTAGAGGGCAGGTGCCCCTGCATCGACCACCCCAGCAGCTGGAGTTCCTCGCCACGCATTACGTCAGGCACGCCCAGCGGATTTTCTGTGCGCAGCCCGGCAATAATCGATACGTCTAAACCGCGCACCCGCAACACTTGCCGCTTGGCAATGATTTGATCAAGGGCCAGAGGGCAATCCTGATAGGGTGCTTCTTGCCAGCCGATCGTAGACCCCACCATACCGGCCAGGATGACGGGTAGCTTCCCGTAGTCGCTCAACCATGGCCCCGCGAACTCAAAAAATACATCCTCGAATGCGCCATTCGTGGCAGCTGCACCCGGGCCATTTACAGTCGCTAATATATCGGCGTGATTTGCCGAATTCGAGCTGCAGAGATAGAGCTTTAGATGGGTCGTGCCCCAATCACCGGCTATGAATAGTTGATTTTTCAAAGCCTCAGGTCCTGCCGCCATCAATGGTAAGGGATTGGCCAGTAATCATACTGCTGTCCCCCGCCGCTAGAAATAACGCGAGGTTAGCAACGTCCTGAGGCAGCAACCGTGTCTTGAGCGCGACCTGCTCCATCCATGCGCTCTCAGCCTCCGGCGTCAGCCAGGTGTCCAACTGACGCTCAGTGACTACCCAACCTGGCAGGATGGCGTTAACCCGGACACCCGCATCACCGTAATCACGCGCCAGAGCTTTGGTCATACCAATCAATCCCGCTTTAGCAGTTACATATCCCGGCATATTGGAGGGCCCAAGCAGGGCATTAATTGAGCTGAAATTGATTATGGAGCCGCCCCCCTCCGTCTTCATGCCTTCAAATACCCGCTGACAAGCAAAAAACGTAGCGTCGAGGTTTACGGCCATAGATTGCTGCCAGAATTCCTCGGTAACCGATTCGGGTGAATGGCGATCATCGTTTGCCACGTTGTTGATTAGGATCGAGATAGGACCCAATACCTTGGTGGCCGCATCGATTGCCTCGCGCAGGGCCGGCACATCGCTAACATCAACGTTACAAAACCACGGCTCGTTACCCGTTTTCGTCAACAGGTCCCGCTGCAAACCTTCAGCCGCTTTCGAATCCAGATCGACAAATCCAACTTTCGCGTTCTGCCTGTGGAATGCTTCTACCAACGCCGCACCAATGCCGGTGGCACCTCCAGATATAAAAACGGCCTTGCCAGCCAGACTGGGGTAGCTTGCCAGTTTATTCATAGTCGCTTCCCGTGCCTTATTCGCGTGTAAGATAATCGACTCGTGGGGACGAATCGATAGGATTTATTAATTATACTATATATAATATGACTGCCACATTGAACGAAAAATGCAGTCGTTACGCCTTTTAACTGGAGTCATAATGATCTCACCCCTTTCTCGAGTCATCTGCATCATAAGCGCACTATGCCTTAGTGGCCTAGCCATGGGCGCTGAAGCGCTTTATACAACACAGCCCAGCGTGACACCGGAGTTGTCGAGTCCAGGCGAGTATATCGTTGGTGTGTCAACGATCACCATTGCAAACGGTCCCAAGCCAGAGGGCAACGAGCGACGACTGGTGCTGGAGGTGTGGTATCCCGCTGCGGGTCTCGATGATCCAGCAATGCCACTTGCAACCTACAAAAATGTAACGCGCTCGCACCGTGAATTCGATTTACAAGGTAACAGTTTCAGAGATGTGAAACCTCGGAACTCAGCGGAGGGCTATCCACTCATTGTGATATCCCACGGCTACACAGGTTATCGCACGCTCATGTTTTACTTGGGCGAACACCTTGCCAGTCACGGCTATGTGGTCGCCGCCATCGACCACACGGACTCGACCAATGCAGAGATTGATATAGTCAATGCTCCCGGCGCAGGCTTCATCAGCACCCTCCTGAATCGGGCAAAAGATCAACAGCAAACGTTGCAACATTTTACCGAGAGCAATTCAACTATTGCCGCTATAACAAACACTGAGCAAGCCGCTGTCATTGGCTATTCGATGGGTGGCTATGGCGCTATCAATACAGTGGGAGGTTGCTACCAATTCACCAGTGAAAATCTTATCCCTCTGGGGGCTAAACCGGAACAGGCTAAAGCGCTTGTGCCCATTTTGAACTTTTGCAATGCTGGGCTTGAGCAGGCCGATCCTCGCTGGCGAGCCATGATCGCAATCTCACCGTGGGGCGGCGAACTTAATTTACATTCACCGGAGTCAATGGCGAACATTTCAATACCCTCGCTATACATCGTAGGAGACCAGGACGACGTCTCAGGATTCGAACACGGCGTGAAGAAACTGTTCGAGCAGTCGGGTGCAGAGCAAAGTTATTTAATGGTGTACGAAAATGCGCGGCACAATGTGGCGGCACACCCAGCACCAAGAACCGCCTTCGGCAGCGACCTGGATATCGGACTTCACTTCGAACCGAGCTGGCACCTGGAGACTATCAATCGGGTAAATCGGCATATGGCCTCGGCCTTTCTGGATTGCTATATTAAGGATTCCGCTACCGCCTGTGAGTACCTGCCAAAACGTGCGGATATTACCCAGAAAAAGGGAGCAGATGGAAAACTGACTCCTGCCTGGCCCGGATTTCAGGAGCGCTGGGGAACCGGAATTAGATTCCACCGCAAAACACTGCCTTAGACAAGCTTTGCGATATTTGAACAATTAAGAAGCGTCTAACTGCCGTATCCCGATGGCATCAAAAATTCCCATGCGGGAACTTCACTGCCAGTCTTACAAGGTACCTCTATCACCACAGGGCCGTGTGCCGAATCATCAATCGCACTGAGTAATTGCGTTTTGAATTGTTCATAGGAGTCGGCACGATAAGCTTTGGCACCGAAACTTTCTGCAAGTTTAACAAAATCAGGATTGCGTAATTCTGACCCGACCACGTTGCCATCAAAAAAATTGATCTGGTCGCGCCTGACATTACCGTAAGCGTTGTTATTGAAGATTAGTAAAATGACCCCTATCTGAAACTGCACAGCAGTAGCGAGTTCTTGAATGCCAAACATAACGCCACCGTCGCCAGCAATCGAAAAGACTACCTTATCAGGGTTGGCAACTTTCACTCCCAGGGCGGTCTGAAATCCATGCCCAAGGTTACCCTGATAGCCCCCAGACACTAATTGGCGAGGCTCGTAAACTGGAAATCCGAACCAGGAGGTAAAACCAACTTGTGAAATTTCTTCAACTATAAAACCATCTCTCGGCAATACCTCACGCATGATGGTTAGATAAGTCATTTGTGGCTGAACTTTCTGTATTTCTCGCCAGCTCTGTTCTTTGACTTGCTTGAACATTTCAACTTTTGACTCTGGAGTAGGTGGATCGACTTCCAGTGCAGTCAATAATGCACGCGTGGCCAGTTTCGAATCTGCAACAATTGGCACTTCGGCGCGCAGCCGAACTATCTGCGTGGGATCGATATCAATACGTATTAATTTACTGGTAGCCACGCCTGACTGCCAGCGAAAAGCGGGTAATTCCAATCGTGAACCTATGCCAATGGTGACATCCACATCCGGGTAGAGTTTGTAACCTGATGCGCAGCTGAATCCATAAGGGCTCTCATCTGAAACGATACCTCGTCCACCGCGAAAAGACACCACCGGTGCCTGCAGCAACTTAGCCAGAGCTGCCACCTCTTCGCGGGCTTCGATCGCGCCGCTGCCTACGAAAATCATTGGATTTTTAGCTGAGCGAAGAAGCGCCGCGGCCGCTTCAATTGCTTGGGGCTTGGCAGCATAAGTGGCAGAGGGTAAATCTGGAAAATCCACATCTACAGGTGCTTTTTCGGCCAATATATCCATCGGCACTTCCAGGGCTACAGGGCGAATACGCCCTGAAGTGAGGTGTTTGAATGCGATTGCCATATACGTGGGAGTTTCTGCCACATGGTCAATGCGATCAGCCCATTTTGTCAGGGTTCTCAAGATTCCCAGCTGATCGGCCAGTTCGTGCAACATACCGTGACCAACTCCCAAAAAGGCGCTGGGTACCTGGCCTGCTATACACAGCACCGGCGCACTATGGGCAGTGCATAAAGCGGCTGTAGAGTTGAGTAATCCTGGGCCAGGCACAACACAATACACGCCGATCTTTCCGGTTGACTTAGCGTACCCAAACGCCATGTAACCGGCGCCTTGCTCATGCCGGGTAACCACCAATTTAATGTCACTTTTATAGCGGCTTAGGGCATCAAATAGTGCGTATGTCTGCGCCCCGGGTATACCGAATACGGTATCTACGCCATGCTTAATCAAGGACTCAACAATCGCGTCAGAGCAGGTTATTTCTTTTATCATCGTTTCCAATCCTTAATGCTGACCCTAAGTTAGGTTAATGTAACCCGGTTCAGTGAAGCTTAGCAGATCATTCCATTTTCGAGGCCTTTCGGGCGAACATCTTGACCTATGACGATGTGAAACATTGAAAAGAAATAATAAGTAAGCGCAGGAATGCCTTTTATCACGCGCGCAATTGCGCCAAGAAACCTTCTATTGGGGCTGGCATGGCACCTGGATATGCGCCGCACCACCGCTTTAGGGGCGGCGCCTATCTCGGTATCGGCAGTCGCGTTTCCTGAAGCCGTGAGATTCGCTCTCCGGGAGGAGGGACAACCTCCTCTCCCTGTTACCGATTGTCGCCCTGGATGCCGATACCGGAACGCTGCAGTGGTGCTACCAGGCCACACCCGGTTACAATGCGAACAACGCCGCTGTCACGTCCGCCACTGTTGAGGAAACCTTGTAGCAGCGGTTGAGATATTGGGGACTCTGGTCGTTGTATTTGGAGTAGACGTAGATACTGATTTGGTGTCAACTGAGTGAGAAACATGTTCAAAACTAGTTTAAAAAACGCACTTGAAAGAATAGTGTTGTTTAACGTCACAGCTATTTTTCTGTTAACCGTCGGATCTGTCTACGGCGAATCTTATCAGCAAATTGTGATAAACGAGTACGGCCCCCCTAGTGTCATGCAACTTGTCGAGCACGCGATGCTGCCCGAGCCCGGTACAGGTGAAGTCAGGATCAAAGTCTTGGCGGCCGGAGCCTCGTTTACCGACACCATGATTCGTAAAGGACTCTATGTAGGCGTTGATGCCGAATTTCCCTTTAGTCCCGGGTACGACCTGGTCGGTGTTGTCGATAAGTTAGGGGCGGAGGTTGAGGGATTCAACGTCGGGCAAAAGGTAGCAGATTTGACCGTATATGGGGCCTATACCCAGTACGCAATTCGACCGACAGATTCGCTGGTGCCGGTACCGGACAATGTTGGTGCGGTAGAGGCTGTCAGCCTTGTTTTGTCGTACACCACTGCGTATCAAATGATACATCGGGTTGCTGATCTTGAAGCAGGAGATGCCGTATTAATTCACGGTGCCAGTGGCGCGGTTGGCATGGCTCTAGCCCAGATCGGTAAGGTCGCCGGCTTAACCATGTTTGGTACTGCCTCAACCACCAAACAAGATTTTGTAGCCGCGTTGGGGGTAACTCCAATCGATTATAAAACCGAAGACTTTGTCGAAAAAGTAATGGCCGCCACCCAGAACAATGGCGTTGATGTTGTATTTGATGCAGTGAGCATCGACAATTTTCGACGTTCTTACTCCACGCTAAAACCCGACGGAAAATTAGTCACCTATGGTTTCTACTCGCGATCCTTGAACGCCCAGGCAGGCGATTCATTTCAAATGGTCAAAGAGTTCCTAAAATGGAAGTGGCTCCAACTTCGCTGGAGCTGGTTTCCAAGCGAAGGTCGGTCTGCAGATTT